>JBDHII010000174.1:0-2132 GCA_039587515.1 Gemmatimonadota bacterium | reverse complement strand
TCGAGCGCCTGGCCGAGTTGGTACCGGGTCTCACGACACTCTTCCCCGCCCACAACACGCCGGTGGCCGATCCCGTGCGTCTGACCGAGCTGCGCGATGCGCTGGCCGGCGTCCGAATGGGCACGTTGGAGGGTGCGCTCGACGAGGAGAGCGGGATGCTGCGCTACCCGGCGGGAGCGTGGCTGACCCGAGTCCGATGGCGTGAACCGGGTTCTCGTGGTGCTACGACCGAGCCGCTAGACCTCCTAGTCGCCGTTTTGGTGCTGAAACGTCGATCCCACGAACCTCAGGAAAATGAAGGCGGCTTGGCAGATGTTGAGGATGAGAGCCGTGACGTAGAGAGCGCCGGGGTCCGCAGTCCCGATGCCGAGGACGACCACAGCCAGGAGGGCCTGCTCCGCAAACTCTATCGAGGAAGTCACGGCCACCGCCAATCGGTCCGGTGGGAAGGTCCCTCGGACGGGTTGGTATGCGTTCACGAACGTCACGATGATCCCGTTGTCGAAGACCAGAAACACGATCGCCGAGAGGCGCCAGACCCAGTCCGTGTCCAGGTAGCCGGAAAGCCCGATGGGGACCAAGGCGGCAGCCACCCCGGCAACACCACTCGCGATGACGAGCCGCAGCCGAAGAATGTCGTGAACGGGAGCAGACACACGGTCCAATCCACGCGGAATGACGGAGACCAGAGCGGCAAACCCGGCAAAGGCGGCCGCGACCTCGGCCAGCGAGAGTAGGGTGTCTGTATTCTCGAGCATGGGGGACGGCTGGTTGGGAGCTTTGGACGGCCGACGCCCTCACAGGCTGCTGCCGGCGCCCGGGACTCGCGTCGCAAGGCGCAGCGTGCGGACTACGTGATCGTACCGACAGACCACTCGGCGGAGTCGGAGCGTCGCCATCGCTTACGCGCTTCGAGTCCAGCGGCAGGTCGACCACGTCTCCGGTGCACGACCTTCGAACCGTGTCGACGGATCAGAGGTGCGTCACCGCCCCACCAAACCTCTCGCCCGCTCCAGATTCCGAGTCGCGTCGGGATGATCCGGGGCTACCCGCAGCGCCCGCTCGAATAGCTCGGCCGCCCCCACGTAGTCCCCGCGCATCGCGTGCAGGATGCCGAGGTTGTTCAGGGCGTCCGCGTTCGCCGGATCCACCTGGACGGCCCTCCGGTAGGCCTGTTCCGCCTCGACGACCCGACCCAGGTCCGAGAGGACCACGCCGAGATGGTAATGGATGTCGGTCGCGCCAGGGTCGAGCCGGTACGCGGCCTGAAGCTCCTCCAACGCCTCTGCGCTGCGCCCGTTCTCGGAGAGAATGACCCCGTTCATCTTCCGGACCTCGGCGATGTCGGGCATGAGGCGGGCCGCCTGCCGCGCGTAGTCCAGCGCCTCCTCGTTACGCTCGTTCCGCACCAGCACGGTCAGCATCTGGTTGAGCGTGTGATAGTCGCTGTTCATCTCGATGGCGCGTTTCGCGAGACCCAGCGCCTCCTCCTGCTTTCCGGCCCAGCTCAGCACGCGGGCCACCGTACCGAGCGCCCACGCCCGGTCAGCCTCGTCCACACTACCGTTGACGCGCTCGGTGATGTCGGAGACGACGGCCTCGCTCCAGCCGGACCCGGGGCTGGCCAGGCTCATCGCGACCATCTGATCCAGCAGGGCCAGGGCCAGGACTCGATGCGCCTCGATCGAGGGGTGGACGTGATCGAGGAACTCGCCGTCGCCGGGAATCCCGTCGGACGCGACGTCCTCCATCATCGCCTCGAAGTCCACCAGCCCGGCCGAGCTCTCGGACGCGACTTCCGTGACCGTACGCGTGATGGACGAGAGGGCACGCAGGGGCGCGACGTCTTCGTCGCGAGCCGCGACAAATGCCCCCCGCGCCGTGGTGGACTCGCCGAGGCCGAGCAGGGCCCTCCCGCGCTGGAACAGCAGCCCGGCGTCCTGCGGGTCCATGGCCACCGCCTGATCGGCGAGGGCCCTGGCCTGCTCGTAGTCCCGACCCTCCAGCCGAGCGGCGATGGACGACTTCAGCCGGTCGATCCGGCGCACGACCTCGTCGTCCAGACCCGGGCCCGGCTCGGACTTGAACGGTGAGAAATCACGAATGTTGGACGCGGGTGTGACGAAGACGAG
>JBDHII010000098.1:0-6034 GCA_039587515.1 Gemmatimonadota bacterium | reverse complement strand
AGGCGGGCGTCGGGCGTGGATCCGGTGGTGGCGTTGCGCTTCGAGTAGGCGGACCCGCTCGCGCCCGGGGGTCTTCGGCTGGCGCGGTCCGGGGGCGACCGGCATGATTCCGTCCTGAGCCGGGGTTCGGCTCAGGACGGATTCACAGCCTGGGAGGTATCCATGCGCGCCCGTCCGCTCCTCTTTGCCCTGGCGATGGCCTGCGTGCTCGCTCCGGCGCGCTCGTCGTCGCAGGTGTCCGTCGACCTCGAGATGACGGAGCGTATCAAGGACGAGGGCCTGAACCGCTCTCGCGCCCTCGAGCTCTATCACACGCTCACCGACGAGATCGGCGGTCGGCTTCCCGGGTCGCCGGCGTACAACCGGGCCGCGGCCTGGGCACGCGACCGCTTCGAGGAGTGGGGGCTGTCCGATCCGCGCCTCGAGCCGTTCGAGTTCGGGCGGGGATGGTCGCTCGAGAAGATCTCTGTCGAGATGACGGCCCCCCGTTACATGCCGCTCATCGGCTACGCCCAGGCGTGGGGGCCCTCCATCGACGGCGTCTTGTCCGGGCCGGTCGTCTACATCGGTGACAAGACCATCGACGAGATCGCGGCCATGAGGGCAGATCTCAGCGGTGCGATCGTGCTTCCCAGTGGGCCGCAACTCGACTTCCGAGACACGGACCGGCCGCAGCCGGGCCTGGGCGACTCGGTCAGGACGGGAAACCCGCCTCGGGTACGCGCCAACGCGGCCGCACCCTGGCCCGAGGTGGTCCCCCTTCTCCAGGAGGTTGGAGCCGGAGCCATCATCGGCCCGAGCTACTACCGGGACGGCACGGTGGGGGTGCTGGGGTTCCGTGGCACGCCGGACGACGCGATCCCCTCCATCACGGTGGCTGCCGAGCAGTACAACATGATGGCCCGCCTTGCGGAGAAGGGGATTCCGGTCGAGATGCGCGTGGAGCTGCGCACCCGGTACCACGAGGAGGACACGCGCACCTTCAACGTGCTCGCGGATATTCCCGGCTCCGATCCTGCGCTGCGTGACGAGGTCGTCCTCATCGGGGCTCACCTCGACTCGTGGCATGCGGCCTCCGGGGCAACGGACAACGGCGACGGCGTGCTGGCGGTGATGGAGGCGATGCGGATCCTCGCCTCGGTCGGGGCACGGCCCCGCAGGACGATCCGCGCGGCGTTGTGGTCTGCGGAGGAGCAGGGTCTGCTGGGTGCACGAGCCTATATCGATCAGCATCTGACCGATCCGGCGGAGCAGGAGAAGCTCGCCGTGTACCTGAACGACGACCCTGGATCGGGCGCCTCGCTCGGCTTCTACATGCAGGACAACGAGGCCGCGAAGGAGATCTTCGACGTCTGGCTCGCGCCGCTCGCGGACATGGGAGTCACGCGCAACATCATCGAGGGCATCGGAAGCACGGATCATGTGCCCTTCGACCAGCTCGGCCTCCCGGCCTTCAACATCATCAAGGACTTCGAGGCCTACGACGCCCGCACACGACATACGAACGCGGATTTCCCCGAGCGGATGTCCGAGGATGAGCTGAAGCAGCAGGCGATCTTTCTGGCCCACTTCGCGTGGCAGGCGGCTGTGAGCGACCAGAGGATCCCCCGAGCTCCCGGGGCGGGAGGCGAGGGCCGGTAGAGGGCCCCGGGCGGGTCTCTTACTCGTGCCGCTGAAGGTGCAGCTGCAGATACCGCGGGATGGCTTCTCCCCAGACGTACCGCCAGACTTCGCGGGGACTGTCGGTGAGCGAGTGGGTCAGCCCGGGGACCACGAGCATGTCGAACCGCTTCTTGGCGGCGATCAGCGCGTCTGCCATGAGCATCGTTCCATGCACCGGTACGATGCGATCGTGCGTACCCTGGATCATCAGGAGCTGTCCCTGTAGCCGGCCGGCCAGCGCCGTGTTCGAGGCTCGCTCCCAGGCTGCCGGATCGTCATCCGGATGTGGGAGGTAAGGCTCGATCGCATCCCACGTGATCTCGCTGAGCTCCGGATCCGGCGCGAGCGCGACCCCGACCCGGTAGACTTCGGGAGCCGTCAGGAGCGCTCGGATCGAGTAATATCCGCCCCACGAATAGCCGACGATCCCGACCCGTTCCAGGTCCATGTAGGGACGTGTATCCGCCAGCTGGCGCAAGACCGACACGTGCTCTTCGATCTCGTAAGCACCCCAACTCCCGTATCGAACGTCTCGAAAACGCTTTCCCCGTTCTGCCGTTCCGCGGCCGTCTACGATGAACACGATGAAGCCCAGCTGGGCCCAGGCCTGGAAGATCTGATTGTGTATGAAGGTCCTCTGAACGTCGGTCTCGATCGGACCCTCCCCGATGAACTCGACGACCGGGTAGGACTGCGTCGGATCGAAGTCCCAAGGCTTGTACAGCGCTCCCCAAAGTTCCGCATCGCCGTCCGTCGCCTCGACCACGAATTCCTCGCCGGGAAGGAAGTCCAGATCGGCCAGACCCGACGTATCCGCCTCGGCGAGGCGGCGCAGGAATGTCCCATCGGCTCGCCGGAGCTCGGTGACCGGAGGCCGGTCGATGGTGGAGTGACGATCGATGAAGAACCTTTTCGAGGGCGCCAGCTGGATCGTGTGCCGTCCGGTCGCCTCGGTCAGGCGTTGAAGCCCGCTACCGTCCAGACCCGCTCGGTAGAGATGCCGATCATAGGGACGGGCCTGATCACCATGGGCCATCACGTAGACCCAGCCGTCCTCCTCATCGATGGCCAGCACCTCCGACACCGGGAAGTCTCCCCTGGTCAGCTGTGCGCGCAGCGCTCCATCGACGTCGTAGAGGTAGACCTGATTCCACCCGTCTCGCTCCGACATCCAGAGGAAGCCGCGGCTGTCCGACAGCACGTGGAACGAGCGGGACGCCAGGCTCAACCACGTCGAGCTCGTCTCCGACAGCAACTCACGAAGGTCTCCCGACCGGACATCGGCCGCCATCACGTCCCTTCGTTTGTGATCGCGTGTGGCCCGCATGAAGTACAGGATCCCTCCGTCGGGGGACCAGCCGAGCAGAGGCAGCTGGACGTCCCGTTCGAACCTGTCGTCGATTCGTGTCGCTCGGCCGGAGGGGACGTCGAGCACCCACAGCTCCTCCTGCGCGATGGAACGTCCTGCACGGGCGTAGGGATGCCACTCGACTCCTACCGACTCGCCCAGCCAATTCACCAGAGGAATCGAATCCACACCCGCTCGGTTCAGCTTCTTGACGGCGATCCGGCTCCCGTCCGGGGACCAGGCGACCTGGGGGCCGTGTCCGCCTGAGAGGAACCAGTAGTCGCCCGGGGCTCCGACGCTCCAGCCGTGCTCCTTCGAGCCGTCGCGCGTGAGACGCACGACGGAGTCCGTGGCAGTGAACCGAAGCCAGACATCGTGTTCTCTTATTTCGACCGCCATGTCGCCCCGGGGCGAGAGCGCCTCCCCCGGCAACGACCGCGTGCGCCCGACCGTTCCTCCGTCGGGCTCGGGCGGTGCCTCCAACACCCTCCGTGTGTTCGCCTCGGGATCGACGAGGTAGATCACGGTGTCACCGCCCAGCTCCACGTCGTACCAGAAGGTGCTCCCGTCGGCCTGCCAGTTCGGGAGGATCTGCCAGTTCTTCACGAGCGAAGGCCACTGGAGGTAGCGGTAGTACATGGAGTCCCGCCCGACCGGATCCGGCTGCTGGCCACCGGCCGGGGCCGCGCATGCGACGGCAAGAGTCACGGTGACGAACCGGAGCACCGTGGGCCGAGTTTCCGCAACGCCCGACCGAGCCATCAGCTCAACGCCCTTCCTCGATCCACAGCTCTTCCATGTACTCCAGCGGGTGCATTCCGTCCTCGAGCCCGCGGACCCTGCGACTTGCTGCGTAGCGGGCCGCGAACGGAAAGAGGAAGGTCAACGGTTTGTCGCGCTCCAGGATCTCGTTGATCTGCGCGTACAGCGTGTCCTGGATTGCCGGATCCAACTCGTCCACGAGCGCCTCGAGCAAGGCGACGACCTCGACGTTCCGGTATCCGATCGGAGACCCGGGCCCGAAGAAGTCCCGTCGAAGGAGCTGCGAGGGGACGTTCTGGAAGCTGTTCATCTCCGCATCGAACTCTCCGGCTCGGTACGCGGCCCTGGCCACGGAACGCTCGACGACCTGGATCTCCATCCGCACGCCGACCTCTCGTAGCTGGTCCTGGATGAGGACCGCGGTCTCCAACGTGCTCATGACGCCGCTGTCGTGCGCCAGCAGGGCAAACTCCGCCGATACTCCGTCGCGTTCTCGGACTCCGTCCCCGTCGCCATCGATCCAGCCCGCTTCCTCCAACAGGCGCCGCGCCTCGTCCGGGTCGTGCGGCGGACCGCCGTCCAGGTCACCGTTGGCGTACAGCCGGGGCGCCCTGTCCCACGGAGACAAACCACCGACCACGGGCAGCTCGTCCGGAAAATCGAGTGCTCGCCGGATTCCGACCTTGTCGATGGCACGGGTCAGCGCCTGGCGAACCGCCGTGGATCCGAGAAAGCGGTGTCGGTGGTTCCAATGGATGACCCACGGCTCCGTGAAGGCCCAGCTGTGGTAGATGCGAAAACGCCCGTCGGCCAGCAGGGCTCGAACTTCCGAGTGCTCGAGGTATGTGGCCAAGTCGACATTCCCACTTATCAGCTCGGTCAGCTTGTTCGATGTTCCCAGCCTCAAGAACACGCGCTCGATGCGCGGCGCGCCTGCGTAGAAGTCGGGATTGGCTTCGAGCTCGATCAACGTCCTCGGCACGTGCCGTACGTAACGGTAAGGACCGTTGCCAACGGGCTGTTTCCAGAACTCCCACCGGTAGAAGTCGGCCGGATCCAGGTCCTCGAGGAGATGCTTCGGAAAGAACTGCGTCCAGCCGTCGAGGCCGCCCTGCTCGGGACGGGACCAGGATATGGTCAGCGTTGAGTCGTCCTGGACATGGATCGTCTCGATGTTTCCCACGCCTTGGCTGATCGCGTAGAGCACGTCCGGATGGCGGTAGAGATCGAGGCTGAAGGCGACATCGTGCGCCGTCACCGGAACGCCATCGTGCCACCTCACGCCCTGCCGCAGGCGATACGTCCATTCGCGGAGGTCCTCCGAGTACTCGATGCGGCTCGCGAGACGATTGGTCGGAGATCTGTATCCCCGTACCATGGCCAGGAAGACCAGGAACTTCTGGTTGTCATCGGCAGACGGTCCGAGGGCCCGCTCATCACCGTCGACCAGAACCGTGATGGTGGGGACGTCCTCGTCGTCGATGCCGTCGGAGCCACCACACCCGAGTCCGCCCCAGAGCACGACGGTCGAAGCGAGTCCGAGCAGTCGACGGGCGCGCGTTACCCGGAGGACCGGTGACACTCTCGTGACCCCGGAGTGCGTAGGCGAAGCTCGCCTCGGGATAGAGGTCGTGCGCTCGCGCTGTTCTTCGAATCGCGCCATTTCCGGCCTCGGTTGGGCCAAGGCGGGCCTGGCCCAATGTATCGGGGCAATCCGGCAAACGCGAAGCTGCCCGAGACGGGTCCGATCGCCCCGCCGTGCGACCTACCGGACCAGCGCGTCCAGCTCGGTGCGGTCCAGGAGTCGACCGCGGGTCACGACCGCCTGCACCGAGCGCGTGTTGCCGATGTCCTCGAGTGGGTCCTCGGCGAGGAGCACGAGGTCGGCCAAACGTCCCGGCTCGATCGTGCCCATCTCGCCCTCGAGCCCGAAGAACTCCGCGGGGCGCAGCGTCGCCGAGCGCAGAGCTTCGATGGGTGACAGCCCCGCCCGGACCAACATCTCCAGCTCCGTGTGGAGGCTGTAGCCCGGCGCGGCGAAGCCGATCGGCGTATCGGTCCCGGCCGCGATCGGGACTCCCGCCCCGTGCATCAGGTCGACGAGGAACAGGCTCCATTCCGGGTACGTGGTGTCGGCGCTCCGTCCGCCCATCGAACCGGCCTCCACCGCGGTCCACTCCGCGGCCGCCTCGGCGGGGAGCTTCTCCAGGACCTGCCCCCAATCCGGCCGCACGAAAGGCGGATTCAGCGCCAAGGCGTTCA
>JBDHII010000040.1:0-27725 GCA_039587515.1 Gemmatimonadota bacterium | reverse complement strand
CTCGGCCACATGGGCCTGGGCCGTCGCAACCGGGGGTTCCACCTCATGGGGTACGCGCTCCTTGTGCTCTTGATCGTCGCGTGGCGGTGGGAGCTGGTGATCGGCGCCTTCGAGACACGGGCGATCGACCGCTGGGTCGCCTCGCTCTTCCTCTTCGCTTCGCTCGTAGGGACGGTCCTCTTCTCGCGCTGGGACGCCGCGCGGCTCCTCAAACGGCTCGACGACCCGATCTCGGTGGGCAAGAGCCCGATGCGCATCGCGTGGCGCCGATTCCGCGAGAACTCGCTGGCCAAGGCCTCGCTGTACGTGATCGGGCTCTTCTATCTGGTCGCGATCCTGGCGCCGATCCTCGCACCCTTCGATCCCGCGGCGATCGAGGACGTGATGGCCACACGCTACCTGCCGCCGTCGTGGACGCATCCGTTCGGCACCGACGAGTTCGGGCGCGACCTCTTCTCCCGCGCGATCTACGGGGCGCGGGTGTCCCTCTCCGTCGGCTTCCTCGCCATGCTGATCGCCAAGACGCTCGGCACCACGTACGGTGCGATCGCGGCGTACTTCGGCGGGCTCCTCGACGCCGTGATGATGCGCTTCCTGGACGTGATCATCGCCTTCCCGACCTTCTACCTCATGCTCATGCTGGTCGGTGTCTTCGAGGCGAGCATCACGCTGTTGATCCTGATCCTCGGCCTGACCGCCTGGCCGGGGACAGCCCGCTTCATCAGGGGCGAGATCCTCTCGCTCAAGGAGCAGGCGTTCACCGAGGCGGCCCGCGCGATCGGCCTGCCCGACCGCCAGATCATCTTGCGACACCTGATTCCCAGCGCGCTCTCGCCGGTGCTCGTGAGCGCGGCCCTCTCCGTCGCCGGGATGATCGGGGCCGAGGCCAGTCTCTCCTTCCTCGGCCTCGGCATTCGGCCGCCGACCCCGTCGTGGGGCAACATGGTGAGCGGCGGGCAGGACACGCTCTTCGTGGCCTGGTGGGTGTCGGTCTTCCCCGGCGGCCTCCTCGCCCTGACGCTGATCTCCTTCAGCCTGGTCGCCGACGGGCTGCGGGACGCGCTCGATCCGAAGGCCCTCATGCAGAAGTACGTCTGAGCCATGCTCCTCCAGGTCCGCAACCTCTGCAGCTCGTTCTTCCTCGACGAGGGAGAGCTCAAGGCGGTGGACGACGTCTCCTTCGACATCGAGGGCGGGGAGACGGTCGCGCTCGTGGGCGAGTCGGGGTGCGGGAAGACGATCGTGGCCAACTCGATCATCCGACTCATCGTACCACCCGGGCGCGTGAAGAGCGGCGAGGTCCGGTTCATGGGTCGCGACCTGGTCCGCATGCAGCCCGAGGACCTGCGCCTGGTGCGGGGCCGGGACATCGGGATGGTCTTTCAGGACCCGGGCGCCACGCTGAACCCGGTCTACACGATCGGCAGCCAGATCAGCGAGGTGCTTCGCCTGCACCGGGACCTCGGGCCCCAGCAGGCCTGGCAGGAGGCGGTGCGGCTTCTGGGCGAGATGGGGATCCCCGAGCCCGAGAAGCGCGCCAAGTCCTACCCCTTCGAGCTCTCGGGCGGCATGCAGCAGCGCGCGATGATCGCGATCGCCGTGGCTCCGCGTCCCAGCCTGCTGATCGCCGACGAGCCGACGACGGCGTTGGACCTCACCGTCCAGGCGGAGATCCTCGACCTGCTCCGGTACCTCAAGGACCAGTATCACATGGCCACGCTCCTGATCTCGCACGACATCGGGCTCGTGGCCGAGGTCGCCGACCGGATCATGGTCATGTACGCCGGGCGCCTGATCGAGATCGCCCACTCGCGGGATCTCTTCAGCGACCCGCGCCATCCTTACACGAAGGCGCTGCTCGGGGCCGTTCCGACGCTGACGGAAGGGGCGCTCTCGCCGCTCGAGGGAATCCCGGGACAGGTGCCCGACCTGCTCGATCTGCCCTCCGGCTGCGGCTTCCACCCCCGGTGCCCGCTCGCCGACGAGCAGTGCACGGCCGAGCCGCCGCCCATGCGGGACATCCCCTACGCGCGCCGGGCCGCGTGCTACAAGCTGAAGCACCCATGAACGCCCCGACGACCGACGGACCGCTCCTGGAGGTTTCGGGCCTCCAGACGTACTTCCGGCTCGGGAAGGGCTGGCGGGTCAAGCCGGAGTGGGTGCGGGCGGTCGACGGCGTCGACCTGACGCTCGCCCGGGGCGAGGTGCTGGGGGTCGTTGGAGAGTCGGGCAGTGGGAAGACCACGCTCGGTCGCTCGGTGCTCAGGCTCGTGCAGCCTACGGCCGGGTCCGTGACCTTCGATGGTATCGATCTCCTGAGCCTCCCCAAGCCGGCCATGCGGGCCATGCGTCGGCGCATGCAGATCGTCTTCCAGGACCCCTACAGCACGCTGAGCCCCCGCATGCAGATCGGGCAGATCCTGGGTGAGGCGCTCCGGCTCCATCAGATCGTGCCGGAGCCCCAGATCCTCGACACGGCCGCGCGGCTCCTCAACCGCGTGGGGCTGGAGGACTACTTCGTCTACCGCTACCCCCACGAGATGAGCGGAGGGCAGCGGCAGCGCATCATGATCGCGCGGGCGCTCTCGCTCGGGCCCGAGTTCCTCGTGGCGGACGAGCCGGTCTCGGCGCTCGACGTGTCGGTCCAGGCCCAGATCCTCAACGTCCTGCGGAGCCTCAAGGAGCGGCTCGGGATCGCGATGCTCTTCATCACGCACGACATCGGTGTGGTGGCCCGCATCGCCGACCGGATCATGGTGATGTACCGGGGGCGTGTGATGGAGGAGGCGCCCACGGAGTCGCTCGTGCGCAACCCGGTCCACCCCTACACGCGTGCGCTCTTCTCGGCCCTCCCGAAGGGACGGCCCGGCGAGCCGCGGGAGCGGATCCGGCTCAAGGGAGAGCTGCCGTCGGCCACGGCGGAGCTTCCCGGGTGTCCGTTTGCGTCGCGGTGCCCTCAGGCGCAGCAGGAGTGCAGCGTGAAGGTGCCGAAGCTCGAGGAGAAGCCCGGGGGGCACCGGGCGGCCTGCCTCTTCGTGTAGGGGACTCATGCTGGCGGCGGATCGACGGATCCGCGGATTCGGCGAGCCCGCGCACCCCTACGCAATCGCCTCCAGCGCCCTGAAGTAGGCCTCGGCGGGGATGTCGGCCTCGCGCTTCCAGCGTGCACCGGCCGTGTAGCCGTCGGGTCTGATGCCCCGCAGGTGATTCTCCGCGACGAGCGTCCGGCCTGGATCGTCGGGCATATCCTCGGGTGGCTGCCAGCGCCCGTCGCAGTGTGTGCCGCCCCTGGGATCGAAGAAGACCGGCCGTCCCGCCCCCCACCACTCGACGCTCCAGCCTCCCTCGTGCACGAGCCGATGATGGAAGGCACAGAGCAGCAAGCAGTTGCCGAGCGAGGTCTCACCTCCCTCGGCCCAGTGCTTCACGTGATGGGCGTCGGTGAAGCGCAGCCCACACCCCGGGAAGCGACAGCCCCGGTCCCTGACCTCGAGCGCACGCCTGAGCGCGGGCGGGATGGTGCGCCTCCTGCGCCCCACATCGAGCACGGATCCGTCTGCTCCATGCTCGACCCGTACCACGCTCGCATCGCAGCACACACGCCTGGACGTTTCAGCTGAAACGCGTGTGCCGTCCTCGAGCTCGCTGCGTCCGGGCTCGGCCTCGGCCGAGAGCGTGTCCGGCTCGACGTGCAGCACGACCTGATAGCGCTCTGCCCGGGTACCGCTCAGGGGTGCTTCGTCTCCTCGTGCCAGTGCCCGCTCGGCCAAGAGCCCCACGGCATCGGCCCTGCGTCGTGCGGCCTCACGCACGGCGTCGGTGTCCGCGGTCGCAGCCTCCTGCTCCCTGAAGAGCTGATCACCGACCGCTTCGAGCGCTCGCATGAGCAGCGCACCGACCTCGGCACTCAACCGGCCCTTCACGACGTACATGCCCTCCTCGTCGGGAAAGACGCTCAGGCAACGGCTCAGGTGTCGCTCGCGCTCGAGCTCGGCCTCGTCCGCACGGCTGAGGCGCTTCCAGCTCCGCACCACGCGCTCGAGCTGTGCGGTCGTGCAGCCCCGAGCGAGCTCCAGCAGCTCAGGCTCGTTCTCCTCATCGGCCACCCTCGTGAGCGCCCGAACCTGTGAGAAGCTGAGCTCGCCCCGCGCCATCGCTGCGCTGGTCAGGGGCAGCCCGACGAGCGCGCGCGCCGCACGCACCTTCTCCCTCGCGGCTCCGAGATCGATACCCGTCCGGTAGGCGAGCCAGTGGGCACACGAGCGGTGGCCGCCCAGCTCCCAGCCCTGCCGGCGGTCGAACTCGGCGATGAGGGTGAGCAGCCGATGCGTGGCGGCATGGATGTGCGCGGCAAGCGTACAGATCTCGTCGGCGAGCTCGTCCAAACCATCGGCGTCGTAGGGCGCGCTGTCTTCGCGCACGAGAAAGAGGTGAGGTGCGTGGGTAGCATAGCGGGCCATAGCGGGGAGCCTCCCAGGGCAGCAGACGAGAAACCGAATAAACACCGAAATATAACGGCGCACTTTTCGGCCTCGTCGGCAGCCCGCTGAGCCACGACGTGGAGCTCGGAGGCCGCAGAAGCCTCCCGGGCTCGTCCGCAGGGGGCAGCGGCGGGACCAGCGCCCGCAGCGTCCGTCCCTCAGGCTCCCCTCGGACCTCGACGCTTGCGGCCCTCCAAGGCCGTCAAGGGCTCGGCACGCCTCGCGTGTGTGTGGATGGGCGGTCGACCCTCGACGGGGCTCTCACGCCGGCCAACAGGCACCGATCTGCGGGGGTCGCCCCCGACCATCGGAAGTCGGGTGAAATCCACGATCCACGCGGTCCATGCGGGTCCAGCTCGGTGGCCTGGCTCGCAGCCCTGCCACGCGCCCCCCCGCTCAGTAGACGAGATCCGCCACCCAGATGTCGCTCTCGTACTCCGAGACCGTCACGTAGATCGCGTCGGGTCCGACCGTGAAGGGAGCCGACACTTCCACGGCCGGGTCGTCGAAGACGATCACGGGGGTGGGATCACCGCCCGAGACCGGAATCGACCAGATCCCTTCGGTGCCATCTTCTTCCTGCGCGATGTAGTAGATGAGCGATCCGTCCCACGAGAACTCCGGTTGCCAGTAGCTCTCTGCCTTGCCGTTAGGGGCGTTCAGCACATCGAGCACCTCGCCGCTCCTCGACATCAGGGCGATCTGGGGGTCGGGGTAGAGCCAGCAGAGAAGCATCTCTCCGTCGGCCGACCACTCCGGCCAGAAGCAGGGAAGGTCGCTCAGCTCCTGCGCCGGGCTCCAGCTTCCCCCGACCTGGTCTCGTGTCACGGTCCAGATCGTCGAGTGCCAGGAGCCCTCGTTTCCGAAGGTCTGGAAGGCGAGTGTCAGGCCGTCCGGCGCCCAGTCTGCGGCGTTGACCTCACCGGAGAACTCGGCCAGCGTGAGAGGGACACCGCCTTCGGCCGGCATCACGTTGATGCGGTTGAGCTGAGACTCGTCCACGTAGTCGTCAAACGCGATCTCCGTTCCGTCTGGAGACACGTTCGGGCCGCCGACCGCTTGAGGCTGATCCAAGACCAGCTCGGACCGCCCGCCCTCCGGCGACACGCGATAGAGATCCACGCCGCCACCGCGCCGGTTGCTGTCGAAGACGAGCCAGCGGCCGTCTCGTGAGAGGTCGTGGCCCCCGATGATCTGGTTGCCGGTCGTGATCCGCCGAGCCTCCAGGAGCGATCCGACACCACGCGCGGGGAGGGCGACCGACCGGAGGTTCCGGGCTAGGTCGAGCTTGGAATAGGCGAGCTTCGATCCATCGTGCGAGATCGATATCGTGTGCGCGTCCGACCCGCTCAACACGCTCTGAGGCTCTCCCGCGGGGCCGTTCGGCCCGATCTCGACGACGTAGATTCCGAGGGCTCCGTCCCGGTTCGAGACGAAGAGGAGGTGGCGGGAGTCCGGTAGCCACTGTGGGCTCTGGTTCAGGGATCCCTCTTCCGTGATCCTCGCCGACTCCCCGGTCAGGGGGTCGACGACCCAGATGGCCGAGCTCGCCGGGTCACCACCGACGCGCCAGTGAAGATTGCGGTCCACGTACGCGATCCGGCGACCGTCGGGGGACCAGTCGAAGGAGTGCGGTCGCGAGGCGCCCGCAACATGCGCGGTGAGAAGCTCCGGACTCGGATCGTCCGTGGACCACGTGAAGATGCTGTCCGTACCCGACGAGGATACGATCCGCGTTCCGTCCCTGGACCAGGCGTACCGATCCGTTACTCCGGCAGACGACAACGTACCGGCGACACCGCCGAGCTTGCCCACCTCGCGCCAGGTGCAGTGGCGCTGGCCCCAATCACCCCAGGGACAGGCGGCAAACCGGATCGACTCGCCGCTCGGCTTCCAGGACGGAAAGACGTGGAGGCCCTCGAGGCCTTCCGTGGGACGGACGGCTCCGCCGTCCACGCTCACGGTCCTCACGACGACCCGGGCCCGGCCGATCGGCCCCTCGACATACGCGATCTCGCTCCCGTCGGGTGAAAGCGCAGGCTGGAACTCGAGTCCCGGCTCACTCGTCACCTGCAGCATCGCTCCCGTCGTGATGCTGAGCGGCTCGCGACCGAGTAGCTGCAATCCCACGAACAGGGCCCCTGCGATCGCGGCCGTGCCGACGAGGGCTGTTGTCACGCGGTTGCGCCCGGGCGGCGGCGCCGCGATCGACTCGATACCCCCGCTGGGCGTCCGTGCCGCCTCCAGGTACGGAAGGAGCTCCTCGGCCGTCTGCCACCGATCGGCGGGGTTCTTCGCCAGGCAGCGCAGGACGACCGATTCGAGCTCGGGCGACACGCTGGGGCGGAAAGACCGGATGCTCTCTACCTCGCCCGTGAGCTGCGCGACCATCTGCTCCTGGGCGTTCGCACCGCGGAACGGGGTCCGTCCCGTCAGGAGCTCGTACGCCAACGCGCCGACCGAGTAGATGTCGGCCCGTTGGTCGACCTTCTGGTCTGCGGTCGCCTGCTCGGGGGACATGTAGGCCGGCGTGCCCAGCGCCATCCCCGTCTCTGTGAGCGTCGCCGAGCCTGACGCATCGCGAACGGCCTTCGCGACCCCGAAGTCGGTCACGACCGCGTGCCGACCGGAGATCAAGACGTTGCTCGGCTTGATGTCGCGATGGACGACGCCCTGGGCGTGCGAGTACGCGAGGGCGTCGACGACTTCGGCCAGGATTCTGAGAGCGTCGTGGACCGGTAGCTCGCGCTCGCGGTCGAGCCGCTCTCGCAGCGAATCGTCCTCCACGAGGGGCATCACGTAGAAGAGCAGACCGTCTGCCTCGCCCGAGTCGAACAGGGCCAGGATGTGGGGGTGGTTCAGGTTGGCCGCGATATCGATCTCGCGCAGGAACCGCTCGGCTCCGATCGATGCGGCCAGATGGGGCCGGAGGACCTTCACGGCGACCCTGCGGCCGTGCTTGACGTCCCGCGCGCGGTAGACCGTGGCCATCCCGCCCTCACCCAGCTCCTCCTCGATGTCGTAGCGACCCTCGAGGGCGTTCTTCAGGCGGTCGAGCTGAGCATCCATCGGACTATCGCCGGCTGTGCATAACCCGCGGCGGGGCTTCGTATGAAGCCTACCAGATGGCTGCTGAAACCGACAGGGTGTCGCGCCCACGGGGCCGTGAGCCGATCAGGTCGCTTTTCCCGAGAAGCTCGACAGACGGTGCCGGTCCGGACGCTCGCGAAATCGCGTCGTACATGGCGGCCCAGCGGGAACGCTGGCGGTCTGCGGTCGCCTGATTCGGTCGCCCAAAGCTCCACTGTACATTCCTGCCCCGATTTTCTATCCTTTACGTCTGTCTTTCCTTCGGCCCTGCACCGTTTCCGGGCCGGAATTCGCCTGCTTCGGCGGGCGCGAAACCAACAAGAAGAAACGTACGATGCCAGTTCGCATTCGCCTCAAGCGCATGGGCCGCAAGAAGGCACCCCATTATCGGATCGTCGTGGCCGACAGCGCTTCTCCGCGTGATGGTCGATTCGTCGAGACTTTGGGCTATTACAAGCCGACCGAGTCTCCCGCTCGCGTCGTGGTCGACCTCGACAAGGTCGATCAATGGATCGAGAACGGGGCACTGCTTTCCGATACGGTCGCCTCGCTCGTTCGGAAGGCTCGGGTGGGAGGAGACGACAAGGTCGCCTTCGGAGAGCCGGATCCCGAGGAAGTGAAGGCGCAGAAGGCCGCCGCGCTCGCCGAGCGCCGCAGGGCCGAGGCCGCTGCCCGTCAGGATGCCGCGAAGGCTGAGATCGCCGCGGTCGCCGCCGCCGAGGCCGCTGCCGAGGCCGATGCTGCCGAAGAGGCGGAAGCCGCTGTCGAGGCCGAGGTGGAGGAGGGCGACGACATTCCGGTGGTCGAGGCTGCGACCGAGACCGAGGAGGCGCCGGCGGAGGAGGCTCCCGAGGCGGAGGTCGAGACGGCTCCTGAGGCCGAGGCTTCCGACGAGCCTGCCGAGGAAGAGTCCGCCGACGAGGAGGAGTGAGCGTACGGGAGGACCCCCGCTACCTCGTCGTCGGCCAGATCAAGAAGGCCCACGGCGTGCGAGGCGAGGTCTCTGTCCAACCGCTGACCGACCACCCCGAGAGCAGTTTCGCTCCCGGGGTGGTTTTGTATCTCGAAGGCGGGGGACGACGGATCGAGGAAGGCGCCACGCCGCTCGTGGTGGTAGGGGCGAGGACCTCGAACAGGGGCGTCCTGGTGCACTTCGAAGGGCTGGCTTCGCGTGACGAAGCCGAGGCGCTGCGCGATATCTACCTCGTGCGGCCCTTCGACGAGCTGGAGGCCAAGGAGGAGGGCGAGTTCTTCCACCACGAGTTGGTCGGCCTGCGCGTCATGACCGGCTCGGGCGACGAGGTGGGAACGGTGGTCGGCGTCTACGAGGCGAGGTCGTCCGACCTCCTGGAGGTGAGTCGAGCGGAGGGAAGCTCGCTGATGGTGCCTTTCGTCGGCCACATCGTGAAGTCGGTGGACCTCGAGGCCGGGACGATCACCATCGAGCCGCCGGAAGGTCTTCTGGAGCTGTGAGGAGCGAGCCGATGCGAATCGACATCGTCACGATCTTCCCGGACTTCTTCACCGACCCGCTGGCCACGAGCATTCCCAAGCGAGCGCAGGAGATGGGCCTGGTCGAGTACAACCTGGTCGATCTTCGCGACTATACGCACGATCGGCATCGGACGGTGGACGACCTGCCCTACGGAGGTGGGTCGGGCATGGTGATGAAGCCGGAGCCCTTCTTCGAGGCGGTCGACGACCTCGAGCCCCGGGGCCCGATCATCCTGCTGTCGGCGCGCGGCCGGACCATGACGCACGACGACGTGGTCCGCTGGTCCGTGCAGCCCGGCCTGACGCTCCTGTGCGGCCACTACAAGGACGTGGACCAGCGTGTGGCCGATCACCTCGCGACCGAAGAGGTCTCGCTCGGCCAGTTCGTGCTTTCGGGCGGCGAGATCGCCGCGCTGGCGCTCACCGACGCGGTCGTGCGGCTGCTTCCGGGCGCACTGGGCGATCACGACTCGGCGTCCAGCGATTCGTATTACGACGGCCACGGCCTGAGCGCACCGTCCTACACGCGGCCGCCCGTGTACCGCGGTCACGAGGTGCCGGAGGTTCTGCGCTCGGGGGACCACGCGCGGATCGAGGCCTGGAGGATCGCGCAGGCTGCCCGGCTCTCGGGGGAGTTCGAAGCGGACGAGGAGGAGGGTTGAAGGGGGGGCGCGCAGGCGCTCGCGGAGGGTTCACCTCCGGTTCCGCCGTGACTATCTTCTACGTCTGCACAGAATTCGGCATTGGCCGTTCTGACACGAGAGGGAATCATGTCTGATCTTCTTTACGAGCTCGAACAGGAGCAGATCCGGGACGATATGCCGGATTTTGCCCCCGGCGACACCGTTCGTGTGCAATACCGCGTTCGTGAGGGGAGCAAAGAGCGGATCCAGGCCTTCGAGGGCGTCTGCATCGCGCAGCGCGGCTCGGGTGCCGGTGCCACCTTCACCGTCCGCAAGATCTCCAGTGGAATCGGTGTGGAGCGCGTATTCCCGCTCCAGACCCCCAACATCGCCGGTATCGAAATCGTCCGGCGCGGGCGGGTCCGCCGTGCGAAGCTCTACTACCTGCGCGGGCTGCGTGGTAAGGCCGCCCGCATCCGGGAGAAGCGCGTCAACTAGGCGTCCACCGCGTATGACGCGCGACGGTTCCGAGACCGGGCGGCTCCAGGATCTCCTCGATTACGAGCGCGGATTCTGGAGCCGCGGTCGTTTGGTCGCGGGGGTGGACGAGGTCGGCCGGGGTCCTCTGGCCGGGCCGGTGGTCGCGGCGGCCGTCGTGCTTCACGAGGACAGCGTGATCGAGGGCGCCACCGACTCCAAGCAGCTCTCCGCGGGCGCCCGCGAGGAGCTCTCTGCGGAGATCCTCGCCAAGGCCAGGGCCGTTCGGGTCGGTGCCGCGTCGGTGCGGGAGATCGACCACGCCAATATTCTCGTCGCGACCGCCTGGGCGATGCGCAGAGCCCTGGACGGACTCGCGGTCGAGCCCGGGCAGATCGTCATCGACGGTCTGCCGATGAAGGCGCTCCGGCGGCCGCACGAGGCGATCGTGGAGGGAGACGGCCTCGTCCACTCGATCGCGTGTGCCTCGATCGTCGCGAAGGTGTGCCGCGACCGCCTGATGAAACGCCTCTCGGAGCGTTATCCGGGCTACGGGTGGGAGACCAACGTCGGATACGGAACGCAGGAGCACCGCGACGCCATCGTCCGGCTCGGCGCGACGCCGCACCATCGCCAGAGCTTTCTGGGCCTCCAGTACGACCTCGGTTTCTAGCCCCGACCTGAGGTCGAGGTTCAGGCCCCGTTCTCGGAGGCCGCCAACCGCAGCCGTCCGGAATCGGGATCGACCGTGACCAGGTAGACGCGAGCCGGCTCGACCGTGAGCGGCACTTCGAGGGAGGTGGGCGGAGGGGGTGTCCCGCCCTCCGCAGTGGCCGTCACGCTCACGGTCACCTCGTGCCGGCCGGGGCTCAACGCGACCTCGTGCAGGAACGCGATCGGCCGGTCACCGCGCGCTCCCCGGCCCTCCAAGCGGCCCGACCATTCCACGGTTCCGTCGATCTCGACGCTCACGTCGTAGCCCAGCACGGCGCGTTCGCACACCTCGGGCGTTTGCATATGGGGCTGGAGCGCATCGAGCTCCTCCTGCGTACGCGTTCGGCAGCTCTCCTCGCCGCGGGCGGGTGCACGCCAGGAGAGCCTCAAGAGGCCTGCGTCGGCCGCGGGCAGCCGGTAGGGGAGCGCACTGAGCACCACCATCCCCCACACCAGCGCCGTCATCAACACGATTCCAGCGATCCGAGCCGGCCAGGAAGCGCTCACGAGCCGCCCTCCGCCGCCGAGACCACCGTGGTGTCACAGTGCTCCTTGAGGTCGATCGAGGACTCACCCTCGGCGCTGCGGCCCGCTTCGATATCGTGCCGGAACTCCTCGAGCGCCCGAGCCACGATGGCGCGCTCCCCGGGTCCCGCGAAGACCAGTCGGACCCGGTCGCGGTCCACCCGAGCCTGGAGCTCGGCCTCCCGGTCGTGGAACATGCGCTGCTCGAGCCAGATCGGTCCTTCCCGGTTCCAGCAGTCCCGAGGCGGGCAGGAGACGACCATGACGCCTCCGAAACCGGAGCGCACCAGGTACTCGATGAGGGAGGTGTGAATGCTGCCGGCGCAGTCGGCCGCGTAGACGACCGCGTCGCTCCAGCGCTCGAACTCCGTGACGCCGCCCGAGCCGTGACTGCACGCGAGGAGCACGACCGTCGCCGGGTCGGGGGGCTGTTCCTGGATGAACCTCTTCACCGCGGCGAGCTGATCCCGGCCGGTACGACCGGGAGGACCGACGAGCATGGGGGCGCAGGAGCCCGCGCAGATTCCGCAGCTGACGCAGAGCGCCGGATCGACCAACCCCACGAGCGCGGACTTCCCATCGCCCACCCGTGGCACCATGCGGATCGCGTCGTACGGGCAGTCGACGGAGCACTGCTCGCAGCCCGTGCAGTGTCGCTGCTTCACGTAGGACGGGCCGGGCAGCGTCTTCGGCCGGCCGGGCAGCCAGGGGAGCAGCAGGAACGCGCCGCCCACGGCGATCCCGACCGCCCAGACCACCAGGGGCGGGGCGTCCATCGCCCAGGGCAGCCAGAAGTTGTAGAAGACGTCCAGCGCGATGGGATCGGGGATCCGGAGCGGGTCGGCCTCCACACCCATCGCAATGGGCGTGACCACGCTGAAGACCGTCAGGGCCGCGACGGTTCCCCACAGCAGTCCTCGCGGCGGGAAGACCACCGGCCGGGCGATGCGCGCGAGGTGAATCCACAGGACCAGCCCCACGCCGATCGGCAGCGCGATGTGGGCGAAGTAGTTGAGGAAGAAGAAGGCGCCGGGGATCGGCCGATCACCCGCGAAGGTGCGGATGATCGACTGCGAGAAAACCGGAAGCACGTCGAGGAGCCGGGCGCCCGCGACCGCGAGGGCGTGCGCCTGGGCGTCCCAGACCATCACGTAGCCCGTCCAGCCGCACACCAGGAAGGTGAAGAAGAGCAGCACGCCCGACCACCAGGCCTTCGCACGGGGCCCATCGAGCCGTGACTGGATGAACATCCGGAGCGCGTGGACGATCGCGAGGACGATGGCGGCGTCCGACGCATACCGGTGCATCGCCCGAATCCAGCGTCCCGCCCATACCTGCTCGTTCATCCCGAGCACGGATTCGTAGGGTCGGCCGATCCGGTAGAAGATGAGCAGATAGATGCCGGTCAGCAGCAAAAGAGCGAGGGCCACGACGATCAGCGTTCCGCTCTGGTAGAGCGGGTTGTACTTCGAGCCGTAGAGGCGATTGAAGAACGCGTCCAGGCGCCCGATGAGTCTCTTCAGCATCCGTGGCGGACCATGTGTGCGAGTCGAACCCTCGTTGTATCGGAAGACCCTTGCGCGGTCAAATTCATCATATCATTGTGATAAAACAAGTTCTTGGGAGAACGACTTGATACTTTCGCAGACCGCACGTTATGCACTCCGGGCGCTGGCGTACCTCGCCGACAGGGATGTCGGCGAGCCGGTCCGGGTGGATGTGATCGCGGAGGATCTCGACGTTCCCCGAAACTATCTCTCCAAGATCCTGCACGCGCTTGCCAAGAGCGGCGTCCTCGTGTCGATGAGGGGACCTCGCGGGGGCTTTCAGCTGGCGCGGCCCGCTGAGGAAGTGCGGCTCGCCGATGTCGTGGGCGAGTTCGATACGATGGAAGCGTCCAACGCCTGCCTGATGGGACAAGAGCGGTGTGCAGACGCCAACCCGTGTGCCGCACACGAGGGATGGAAGGTCGTCAAGAATCGCGTCGAGGAGTTCCTGAGGGACACGACGCTCGCTCAGCTGAGGAGCCCACCCGACGGATGACCGTCGGCACGGGGTTCCACCCACGGCAATCCCACTGGAAGGAGCTGGCCCATGGATGATCCGGTACAGGACGTCGGAGGACAGGGGGAGGAACTCCCCCTCGGTCAACGTCTCTATGACAATCCCTTTCTGCTGCTCGTGTTGGGGTTGGTCATCATGCTGGTGTTCTTCACGCTCTGGGGGCTCTGGGAGGTCATGAGCCTGCCCCAAGCGACCCTTCCCTAGCCGACGGAGGCCTCATGTATCACACAGGAGTCGAGTCGCCCAAGGGAGTCTGGTGGGTTCCAGCGGAGCGACACGAGAAGATCTGGGTGACGATCGCGTTTGCCTGGTGCATGGTGCTCTTCGCGATGATGCCCTTCTGGCACATCGCGGGAGGACAGAACCCGACGGGGATCCGTGCCAAGGTCGATCCGGCCGACTTCGCGGCCCGGACGAACGAGTTCATCGCCGAGTACCAGATCGGAACGGACGCGGGATTCCCCATCGTCGCGCCGCCGCCCGGCAGCGACGTCTACCTCATGGGCTCGATGTGGCAGTGGACGCCGATCCTGCAGCTCCAGGCGGGCGCGGAGTACACGCTTCATCTGTCGTCCTCGGACGTGAACCACGGATTCAACCTCCATCCGTTCAACGTGAACTTCCAGGTCGTCCCCGGCTACGACTACGGCCTGAAGATCACGCCGACGGAGGCGGGTGAGTTCCGGATCGTCTGTAACGAGTTCTGCGGTGCGCTCCACCATCAGATGGTCGGCCGTGTGATCGTGGTCGACGGCGCGGGAGAAGAGCAATGAGCACTTTCCGCACCTGTCCCGCCACGGGACTCAAGGTCGATTCGCAGGCCGATGCGCTGATCAAGGCCAACGCGGTGGTGGCGACCGTGGCGCTCCTCATCGGTGGGATCGCCGCGATCCTGGTGCTCCTCACGCGCTGGCAGGCGGTGCACCTGCTCGACCCGATCATGTTCTACCGTGTGCTCACGGTGCACGGCATGAACATGCTGATCTTCTTCATCATCTTCTTCGAGATGGCGGTCCTGTACTTCGCGGGACCCGTGCTCCTGAACAGTCGACTACCGGCACCCAAGGTCGGATGGGTCGCGTTCGCGCTGATGGTGGTGGGCACGGTCATGGTGGAGTGGTCGATGTTCATGGGCCGGGCCGACGTGCTCTTCACGTCCTACGTGCCGCTCCGGGCGGAGCCCGAGTTCTACCTGGGCATCATCCTCTTCGCGGTCGGTGCGCTCGTCGTGTGCTTCCACTTCTTCGGAGCGCTGGTCGTGGCCAAGCGCGAGAAGACGTACGAGGGATCGGTGCCGCTGGTGACGTTCGGCGCGATCACGGCGGCCATCATCGCGGTGATCACGCTCGTGCACGGGGCTGCGATCTACATCCCGACCTTCTTGTGGTCGCTGGGGATCATGGACGTCGACCCGCAGATCTACCGGCTGGTGTGGTGGGGCTTGGGGCACTCCTCTCAGCAGATCAACGTGGCCGCGATGGTGGCGATCTGGTATCTGCTCGGAGCGCTGACCGTCGGCGCGGTGGTGCTGAACGAGAAGATCAGCCGGACGGCTTTCGTGCTGTACGTCCTCTTCATCTCGATGGCCTCGGCCCACCACCTTCTGGTCGATCCCGGCTTCGGGGCGGCCTGGAAGGTCTGGAACACCTCCTACTTCATGTACATGGCGGTGTTCGCCAGCATGATCCACGGCTTCACGGTTCCGGCCGGGGTGGAGATCGGGCAGCGCATTCGGGGCTTCAGCAGCGGGATCTTCGGGTGGCTCAGGCGGGCGCCCTGGGGTGACCCGGGATTCAGCGCGATGGCGTTCAGCGTCGTCGTGTTCGGGTTCCTGGGAGGGATCACCGGTGTGACGTTCGGTACCGAGCAGATCAACATCATCGCGCACAATTCGCTTCGGATTCCGGGTCACTTCCATGCCACGGTCGTGAGCGGGACCGCGATGGCCTTCATGGGGGTCACCTACTACGTGATTCCGCTGATCTTCCGGAGGGAGATCGCCTTCTATCCGCTTGCGAAGGTGCAGCCGTACTTCTTCGCGATCGGCATGGTCATCTTCAGCATGGCGATGACCTTCGCCGGTACCTTCGGGGTGCCGAGGCGGCACTGGGACATCACCTTCCAGAATGCGCCGTTCAGCCTGGAGTACTCGCCTGCGGTCGATCTGTTGATCGGCATCATGGCAGTGGGTGGCATCCTGGCCGCCATCGGTGGCGGGATGTACATCCTGGTCACAGTCGTATCGGTGTTCTTCGGCACGAAGATCCCGGAGGGCGAGATCGGCTCGGCGAACAAGGTGCCTCCGGGCATCACCAACCCGCCCCCGGCACCGACCCACGAGGGCGAGCTGCCGCCTCACGGCTGGCTCGGACCGATCCCAGGCACGATGGTGCTGGTCTTCATCTTCCTTCTGGCCTTCATCGTGTACTACTTCGCGAACTGGCAGCTGCTGTCGCAGCTCTGGCAGATTGGATAGGGATACGCTCCAGCGGGAGCGTGGCGAGAGGGCGGCTTTGGCCGCCCTCTTCGCCATCCTGGGCGTGACGGTGCTGTGGTGGGCGTTCGCGCTTTGGCCCACCTCGCCCGACACGTCCGGCTTCCTGCTACGTGCGCGTGAGGTTTGCTTCGGCAAGACCGAGACCGGGCTGCCCGACGCGAGCGGGTGGCTGCTCCTGATCGGGCAACCGATCGGGATGGTGGCCGTGCTCGCCGTGGGGTGGCGGGAGGCGCTGTCGGGCGGAATCCAAAAACTCGTTGCCACGAGCCACGGGCGGACGATCGCCGTGACGACGGGCTTCGCTCTCGTCGTGTGCGTGGGTGCCGCCTCCATGAGGGTCAACGACGCGCTGGCGTCCGCCCGCTTCGAGATCGATTCCGGGATGCTGACGACGGTTTCCCAACAGCTCGACAGGCCGTCCCCCGGGTTCAGCCTCGTGGATCAACACGGACAGGTGCGCTCCCAGGACGACTTCCATGAGCGCCCGACGATGCTGGCCTTCGCCTTCTCCCACTGCGAGACGCTCTGCCCGATCGTGGTGGACGTCGCCAAGAAGGCTCAGGCTCGGCTGGGAGAGGGGGATCCGGTACGAATCGCGGTGATCACCGTGGACCCGTGGCGGGACACACCCGCCCGCCTGCCGGCCATTCAGGTGCAGTGGGGCCTCGACGACGCGGCGATGATCCTGAGCGGATCGGTGGACGAGGTGAACGAAGTTCTCGACCGGTTCGGGGTGGCGCGACAGCGCGACCTGAAGACCGGTGACGTAACCCATCCCGGGAGGATCCTGCTGATCGACAGCGACGGGCGGCTGCGATACGCCTCGCCACCAGACGTAGCCCGGCTGGTCGAGTTGGTCGGCGGGCTCTAGGCCGGCGCAAGCTCCGGTTCGGGCTCGCTACGCGCCCGTTTCGGCGGCGCCTTCACGTTGAAGCGGTACCCCCACCAGATCAGCAGCAGCCCGACGATCTCCGTCACGTAGAGGACCTCGGTATACCCCATCCGTGTCGCGGTCCCACCGATTCCCGGCAGAATCGCCCCGACCGCGATGAGGGCGTTGCCGATGGCGCGCTGACGGGTGTCCGTGTGCTTGGCGTACCGCCACGCGGACACGATGGCTCCACCCACCAGGAAGATCACGGCATAGAGGTTGACGAACGGGCTGAAGAGGCGCACCCAGCCCCACTCCATGACCCGGCCGGTCAACCGGTGTGCCTCGACGAGCTCGTAATTGATCGGCGAATTCCATACGAAGACCGCGGCGACCGCCACGTAGGCGATGAGGACTGCAGTCAGAACGTGCGCTGTGCGCCGCTTCAGGAAGAGATAAACCGTGCCTTGAGCGAGCGGGGCGCCACCGAGGAGCGCTCCGGACACGTACCAGCTGTGGAAGACCGTCTCGTTCCATCCGAAGAGCGTGACGAACCCTTCGGTGAAGGTGCCGACACCGTAGGTCAGGACCCCGATCGTCCACCAGAGCACGTGAGGGGACGGCTTCGCCAGGTAGTGTCGCGCGAGGACCACCGTGAAGGCGAGCGCCAGCACGGTGGTCACGATCGGGATGTAGTGGACGAGTGTCGGTGTCGGCACGGCGGGATACCCTGGGTTGAGGACGACTCGAAGGTGGAATGCGAGAGGGGAGGGCCTCGGTCTCCCGAAGCCCTCCCCGCGTCATTGGGTCAGAAGACCGCTTCGACCGTGAGCGTCAGGTTCCGGCCCGGCTCCGGCCGGAAGAAAGCGGCGTTCGCGAACTCGGCGTAGAGCTCGTCGGTCAGGTTTTCGAGCGACAGTCCCAGACGGTAGGTCAGCCCGGTCGCGGCGTTCGGAATACTCACACCCAGGCGCGCGTTCAGCACCGTGAAGGCGGGCAGAAGCTCGCCGATGGGGCTCCGGCCGAGCTGTACCTCTTTCTGGTCGCCCTGGTGGCGTCCGTCGAGCTGGAGCCAGAACCGATTCTCGGGATGATCGTAGCGAACCCAGCCCGTGTATTTCGAGCTGAAGCTCTCTCCGATCGGGTTGTTGGGCTCCAGCACGTCCTCCGTGTCTACGTGCGTGTAGGATCCGCCGAGACCGAAGCCCTGTCCGAGATCCGTGCCCAGCGCCATCTCCCATCCCTTGAAGAGCAGCTCGCCCACGTTGACGTTGGTGAAGACCGGAAGCTCCCCGACCACCTCGCCCGTCGGAGCGATGCGGATGCCATTCGAGATCTTGTTGTGGAAGTAGAACGCCTCGGCCGAGACTCGATGGGTCTGATAGCGCAGTCCCAGGTCGAAGTTGAGGGAGGTCTCGGCGACGAGGTCCGTGTTGCGTGCCTGGAACCCGCTCCCCTCGGGGGTCGGCCCTTCGAAGAACATCTCGACCAGGTTGGGGGCGCGGAACGCGCGGCCGAGGGTGCCGATGGCCGTCAGGTTCGGCGCGATCTCCTGCAGGACATTCAGGCTCCCGACGAGCGTCTCGTCCTCCAGGTCACCGAGCTCCTCGGTGAAGTTCTCGGTCGGCTGGCTCTCACCGCGAATGCGCTGATAGCGGCCGCCCGCGATGATCCGGGTCTTGCCGGTGATCTCGAACTCACCCTGCGCGAAGAGTCCGAGACTGCGGTACTTGGCGTTCGGGACGTTGGGAGAGTCGTCCTCCGTCACGATGGGGACCGGCACGTTCGGCACGATGCCGGTCAGCGTCTCCATGAAGAAATCGGTGTTCTCCGAGTCGTCCTCGAAGAAGTCGATGCCGTACGTCAACAGGACCGGCTCGGCCAGAAGCTTCTTCGCCTCCAGCCTCAGGCCGAGGGTGCTGAGATCCGACACGTTCTCGGTGTGCTGCTCGATGCTGGCACCCGGCCCGGCCGCCACGAAGAAGTCGAAGTCGAGTCGACGTTTGTTGCTCTGCCGATAGACCGTGACGTCCATCTGGTCGACGAAGGCGTAATCGAGCTCCTGGACCCGGTAGTTCAGGCTGAACTTGCGGAACTCCTGGAAGGGGTAGGTGATGCGGATCTCGGGGGTGCGCGGTGAGTAGGCGGCCGGGTCGACGAAGCCGAAACCACCGTCATCGGCGTCGTATCGCTCGAAGCCGATGGCGATCCGGCTCCGGGGCGTGAAGCGGTATCCCAGCAGCAGGCTGAAGTTCTTGTCCTCGACTCCGGTCAGCGAAACCGGCGTCTTCTCGGTCAGCTCGAGGTCGCCGAAGCTCCCGGCCGGGGCGCTGTAGGTGTCCGCGTTCCGGATGGCCGCCACGAAGTCGAACTCGACGCCGCCTTTTTCACCGCTGAGGTTCAGCGTCCCCTTATGCTGGTCCTGCGCCTGGCCGTAGCGGTAGTTCAGGCGCCCGTGGATCCCCGGGTCGCGGTCCCCGTCGGTGATGATGTTGATGACCCCGCCGATCGCGTCCGTGCCGTAGAGGACCGATGCCGGCCCTCGCACGACCTCGACCCGCTCGACTCCGGAGATGTCGATCAGCGCAGGTAGCTCGCCGAAGTCCTGCTGTCGGCGGGAGTTGTTCAGGCGGATCCCGTTCTGCAGGAGCAGAATGCGCTGGCCGCGCTGGCCCCGGATCATCGGACGACCTTGATTGGCGCCCGTGCCGGTCACGTCGAGACCCGGCAGGCCCTTGAAGAGCTCGGTGATCGTATTGGGTGCGATCTGCTGCAGGACCCGGGAGTTGATGACCGAGACCGGCATCGGGGTCTGGGAAACAGGCCGCGCCGTACGCGTCGCGGTGACGGTCAGCGGATCGAGCGTATAGACCAGCGTGTCGGGGGAATTCTCTCCTTCGGGCTGCTGCGCCGCGACGGGCTGAAACGAGAGCGCCAGGGGCGCCAACACGAGAACGGCTGCGGTTCTCCGTAAGGTTCGCGATGTGGTGGCCATCGGGCGCTCCTTCGAACGTCTTTGGATAGCGGGTAGTCCGGACCTACAGTGCCAAGAGCTTACCGAGGGGTGCTCGTGGCGACCCATAGGGTGAAGCCTGAAAGGCATTAGGGGATTACACGGACGTGTGGGGACTTTCCCGGTGCGCTCGGCTGTGGGGATCTGCCCTACGTACGGTCAGGGGAAACGCCCTACAGAGCGCGCGTCCCTCCCCGTCTATCCGTTCTGTACCCGCCGATCTCGGTTTTCCACAGCATCGATCGAGGGGGAGGCTGCGTATATGCAATTGAATGTCAGAGGCCCCGAAGGGTCCGTAGACCGCGTGAAGGAGTGGCGCCGACCGCTGGCGTTCTGGGTCGGAGGCGGGCTGATGGCCGAAGCCCTCAGCGGGTTGGCCATCCTATGGCTCCCGTTCAGCATTCCCAACCAGGTCAACGTGATCGTACACACCGTGCTGGGGTGGGTCATCCTCGTCCCGCTGGTGCTGTACTCCGTCCGGCACTACCGGATGTACGCGTCTGCCCGGCTCACGCACGTCAAGCTGACCGGCTATTTCTCGTTGTTCGTGTCGGCGCTGCTCGCGGTGACCGGGGTGGTTCTCACGCTGCAGGCGCTCTTCGGTACCCGAATCGGGTACGGATGGGACTTGGCTCACGTTATCGGCACCTTTGCGCTCCTGGGTGCCATCGGGTTCCACGTGGGTACGCTCTTCGTTCGCAACCTCGCCGGCGCGACGGAGCTTTCCGCCCATGTTCGAAAGGCGGAGAAGGGGTTCGCGCTCCGGACGGCGGGCGTTTGCGTCGGGTATGGGCTCGTCGTGTTCGGGGCGGCCGCGATGTACGAGCCGGTCGAGCTGAACAACGCGCTTCCCGAGGACTACAGCCTCATCTACGGCGAGGACCGACCGTTCGCGCCCTCGCTCGCCCGCACCACGACGAACGACGCCTTCGACCCGCGATCCATGGCGGGCTCGCGCTCGTGCGGGACCTCGGGCTGTCACGAGGAGATCACGGCCGAGTGGGAGGTGAGCGCCCACCGCTGGTCCGCCAAGGACCCGGCCTTCCGGACGGTGCAGGCGACGATGGGACAGCAGAACGGCCCTGAGTCGACGCGCTACTGTGCCGGATGCCACGATCCCGTGTCGCTCTTCGCCGGGACCAAGAACCTCTTCGAGGACGAGCTCACGAACCAGGAGGGGATGGAGGACGGCGTCTCCTGCATCACCTGCCATTCGATCGAGGAGACGGACGTGCAGGGCAACGCCAACTACCTCATCGCCCAGCCCGAACGCTACATGTTCGAGCTGGAAGACGAAGAGGGAGTCGGGCGGCTGGTGCGCGACTACCTGATCCGGGCCTATCCGCAGCCCCACGTGGAGACCTTCTCCAAGCGCCTCTTCAAGAGTCCCGAGTTCTGTGCCGCATGCCACAAGCAGTTCATCGACGAAGAGATCAACGCGGTGGGATGGGTGCAGCTGCAGAACCAGTACGACAACTGGCGCAAGAGCCGTTGGCACAACGAGGACGTGCCGGAGGAGACGATCGAGTGTCGGGAGTGTCACATGCCGTTGATGGACTCGCGGGACCCGGCGAGCGGCGATGTCCAGGACTACAACCGGACCGCGAGCGACGGAAAGCACCGGAGCCATCGCTTCCTGGGTGCCAACCAGGTGATCCCGCTCTGGCTCGAGCTTCCCGGGGCCGAGGAGCAGGTCGAGCTGACGCAAAAGTGGATGCGGGGTGAGATCGAGATCCCCGAGATCGCGGACAAGTGGCGCGATGGGCCGGCGATCCCGATCGAGATCGTCGCGCCCGAGACGATCCAGCCCGGAGAGGAGGTGGTCGTCCGGGCCCGCATCACCAACAACAAGGCGGGTCACGACTTCCCGACCGGGCCGCTGGACATCATCCAGGCGTGGGTGGAGATCACGGTCACCGATCAGGACGGGCGGATCGTCTTCCAGTCCGGTCAGCGTGACGAGGAGCACTTCATCGAGCCCGGGTCCTTCATCTTCAAGGCCGAGCCGGTGGACCGCTACGGCAACCTCGTGGACCGGCACAACCTCTGGGAGATGGTCGGCGTGCGGTATCGGCGCTCTCTCTTCCCCGGATTCAGCGACGATGCCGAGTACCGCTTCTTCTGTCCGTCCACCCTCTTCGATCCGGAAGATGTGGACGTACCGATCGAGGATACCGAAGTGCGCGTGGCCGCCGACGGTGGAGAGGTCGAGAGGCTCGAGGTGACGGCCAAGCTGCTGTACCGGAAGTTCGACCAGTTCTTGCTGAACTTCCTCGCGGGAGGGACCTCCGAGGTAACGTCTCCGGTGACGGTGATGTCGGAGGACTACGCGACGATCGTCGTGGAGTCGCCCTGATATGTTCGGACGCCTCCCGCGGCGTCAGAGGATGCTGGCCAGGACCGTCTCGGGCGCGCTGATCTTCGTGGTCGGCACCGCGGCGGTCCTCTTCTGGTCGGGCTCCCGGGACGAAGCCTACCGAGCGGGTGATCCCGTCGAGGGTCTCACGGCGACGCTGGCGCGGGACATTCCCGACGACTATCCCCGGTTCCGGATGGAGGATGTCGCATCGTCGGCCGGCATCGAGTTCCGGCACTTCTCGGGAACACGTTCGAGCAAGCTGCCCGAGGACATGGGCTCCGGCGCGGCCTGGGGCGACTACGACCGGGACGGTTGGGTCGATCTGTACGTCGTGAACCAGGCGGGTCCACTGGGCGGCGAGCCTTCGCTCGGTGAGCCTGCGGCGCGCGCGGCCCTGTACCACAACCTCGGGGACGGCACGTTCGAAGAGGTGGCCGAGCGGGCCGGGGTCGGATTCGACGGCCAGGGGATGGGGGCCGCCTGGGCCGACGCGGACAACGACGGCCTGCTCGACCTGGTGGTCACCGCGTACGGGGAAATCCGGCTGTACCGCAACGCGGGAGACGGCACCTTCAGCGACGTGAGCGCCGAGTCCGGGCTCGGAGGCCGTGACGGGTTCTGGACGGGGGTGAGCTGGGCCGACTACGACCGGGACGGACGGGTCGACCTCTATGTGACCGCCTACGTGCTCTTCGAAGACGATCTGGGGGAGGGGATGGCGTCCCAGTACGACGCCGACGTCCCGTCGTCGCTCAACCCGTCGTCCTTCCTGGCCCAGGGCAACCTCCTCTTCCACAACGAGGGCGGCTTCCGCTTCACCGAGCGTGCGGAGGCTGCCGGGGTCGTGGACGCGCGCGGGCGCGGTCTCGAGGCCGCGTGGGTCGACGTGGACGAGGACGGTTGGCCGGATCTGTACGTGGCGAACGACGTCAGTGACAACGTGCTCTTCCGCAACCGTGGAGACGGGACCTTCGAGGACATCAGCCACAGGGCGCTGGTCGCGGATTACCGGGGGGCGATGGGGATCGCCGTGGGCGACTGGGACGGTGACCTGGATCAGGACCTCTTCATCACGCACTGGATCGCCCAGGAGAACGCGCTCTACAGCAATCTTCTGAACCAGCTCTCTCGCCCGGAGGACGGCCCGGAACGGCTGATCCAGTTCAGGGACGACGCGGATCGTTTCGGACTCGGCCAGATTGCGCTGGACTACGTGGGATGGGGTACGTCCTTCTCCGACTTCGACAACGACGGACGCCCCGATCTGTTCGTCGCGAACGGCAGCACCTTCCAGACCGACGAGGACCCCACGCAGCTCGAGCCCATGCGGGATCAGCTCTTCTGGAACGCCGGTCGGGATCGGGGCTTCTTCGACATCTCCCCGGTGCTCGGCGCTTACTTCCTGGAGGAGCACGTCGGGCGCGGATCGGCCGTCGCCGACTACGACCGGGACGGGGATCTGGACGTCTTCGTCGTGCAGCACTCGGGCCGTGCCGTGCTGCTCGGAAGCGAGGGCGTCGAGGGGTCGTGGCTCCAGGTCGAGCTCGAGGGCACGGAGAGCAACCGGGACGCGATCGGCGCGCGCGTGCTCGTCTTCGCGGGGGATGGTCCGCGGCTCGGGGTCGTGGGCGCCCAGTCGTCGTATCTATCGCAGAACGAGCTCACCCTGCACTTCGGTCTCGGTGGGGCCGCGAGGTACGACTCGGTGACCATATCCTGGCCGTCGGGAGCACGCGATTCCTTCGAGGGCGGGGCCACCGGGCGACGGATTCGATTGGTGGAAGGACAGGAGGGTGTGGAGGTCGTCGCCCGTGCGACGGTGATGTCGGACCGAGAGCGGGTGCAGCGCTTCTGGGAGGTCTTCCGTGCGGCGACCCGCGACCGCATCGCCGGGCGTCTGGAGGAGGCGAGGACGGGATACGAACAGGCCTCGAATCTGAATCCCGAGCATGAGGATGCCCTCTACTATTGGGGCCACGTCGCGCTGGATCTCGATCGCCCGGTCGAGGCACGCGGTGCGTGGGAGCGCCTGGCACGGGTGAACCCGATGAGCTCCCGCGCCCATGTGGAGCTCGGCAAGCTGCACATCTGCGGGTCGAACGAGATCCCGTTGGACCCGGGCGCCGCGACGGAGGAGTTCGACCGGGCACTCGAGATCAACTCGGAGGAGACCGGCCCGCTGCTGCTTCTGGCGATGGCGGCCGTCGCGGACTCGGATTGGAACGCCGCCACCCGTCGGATCGACGACGTGCTCGGCTCCAATCCCCGCAGCGTTCCGGCCGTCTACCTGCAGGGCTACGTGGCATGGTCGCGAGGGGACCGGGATGCCGCACGGACGCGGTACGAGGAGGCGCGAGGGCTGAATACGGCCGTCGAGACCGGACCGCAGGCCTCGCGCGAAGGGGACACGGAGGCCGGAGCGGCCGCCCTGACCGTGACGGGAGCACGCTGTCAGCCGTTGGCGACGCCCTGGTCGGACCTGGATGGTGAGGCGTCGTCGGCCGCTTCGTACGGCCGGCTGGACGCCTGGCTGAACGAAAGACGCCCGGGCTGAGAGGCTCAGCCCGGGCGAGGCGCCGAAGGGAAGAAACTGGGGAAGGGCCCCCTCGGCGTCAGTTGACGACCTCGTAGACGAACGCCTTTCCGGACGGGTCGAAGGCCAAGACCTGATACTGCTCGGCCGGCTGTCCAGGCACCTCCATCCCCGGGGAGCCGATCGGCATGCCCGGCACGGCCAGTCCGGCCATCTCGGGCTTCTCCTTCAGAAAGCGCTTCAGAACGTCGGCAGGCACGTGGCCTTCGACGGCGTAACCGTCGACGAGTCCGGTGTGGCAGGAGGCGAGACCGGAGTGGATCCCGTTGGCCGCCTTGATCGTGGCCATGTCCTCGGTGTCCACCGCCTGAACTTCGAAGCCCGCGTCCTCGAGGTGTTCGATCCAACCGTTGCAGCACCCGCAGGCCGGGCTCTTGTAAACAGTGATCTGGGGAGCCGCGTCCGCGGTGCGGATCATCATGCTTCCCATCAAGACGAGTGCGACGGCGACGGCGCCGACAATCATCCCTTTCTTCATCATCTCGTTCCTCCCTCTGGCGGGTTTGAAGCAGGCTGCGAGAGATGCTCGTCCATCCTCGAAGCCCGATTTCAAGGTCGAGCGCCGGCTTGTTGCCAGCAGTCGGGAGAGGTACGCCGAGAACGGTGGGGAGTTTCCTTACAGGGCCATCCGAGATTCCCCGACAGCCGCACGCTTCGGGGACGCGCATCATTCCTCATGTCAAGGTGATGAATGCGGACATCGTTGTGATCAATACGAAGGAACCGGAGGAGAATCGTGGAGACCAGCTACCGTTGGAGCCGACTGGCAGCGCTCTGGTGCGCTTGCGCCCTCGTCCTGGGATGCGGTGGCGGCGATGCAGGCCAGGAGGCTGGCGACGCTGCGGGTGGCGCGGCGACGGCAGTAGACGATCGGGATCCCGGACAGCGGATCTTCGAGTCTTCGTGCTTCGCATGTCACAGCATCGGGGAAGGCCCTCGCGTCGGACCCGACCTCAAAGATGTCCATCAACGTCGTGAGCGCGACTGGTTGGTTCGCTGGATCGACGACCCGATCGGCATGGGTCAGAACGATCCGATCGGCCAGGAGCTCCTCGCCGAGTGGAACAATGTTCCCATGGCCCCGTCGTTCCTCTCCGAAGAGGAGATCAACCAGGTCCTCGACTACATCATCGGCGTGAGCGAGGGCACGATTGCCGTAGCGGGCGAGATGGAGACGATGGAGCTCAGCGCTGCGCAGTTCGAGCAGGCGAGGACCATCTTCTTCGACCGCTGCGCGGGATGCCACGGCACGATGCGGGCGGGTGCCACAGGGCCGAACATCCAGCCCGAGCGCACCACCCAGATCGGCACGGGCGCCCTGGTCGCCACGCTTCGCCACGGCCTGCCCGGAGGCATGCCCGCCTGGGGAGACGCCGGCATCCTGAGCGAGGAAGAGATCCAGATGATGGCGGCCTACGTCCAGATGGATCCTCCCGACGCGCCGCCCAAGCCGCTCAGCGAGATCCGCGACTCGTGGGAGCTCGTGATTCCGGTGGCCGACCGACCGACTTCACCGCAGACGGAACGTGACTGGCAGAACTACTTCGGCGTGATCCTCCGCGACGCCGGGCAGGTCGCGATCATCGATGGCGACACATACGAGCAGGTCAACATCATCAACACCGGCTTCGCGGTGCACATCCTGCGCTCGTCCGCCACGGGGCGCTACTTCTATGCCGTCGGTCGTGACGGACGGGTCACCCTGATCGACCTGTGGACGGACACCCCGACGCTCGTCGCGCAGGCCCAGGGCTGCAGCGACGCCCGCAGCATCGACGGCAGCAAGTTCGACGGTTACGAGGACCGCTACCTGATTCAGGGCTGCTACTGGCCGCCCCAGTACGTGGTCTACGACGGGCTGACGCTGGAGCCCCTGAAGGTGGAGAACGTCCTCGCCAACACCTTCGACACCGACGAGCCGCTCCAGGAGGTGCGCGTCGCGGCCATCGTGGCGTCGCACTACGACCCCGTCTGGGTGCTCGGGCTCAAGGAGTCCGGCCACGTCGGGATCGTGGACTACTCACAGGACGGCTTCCCGCTCGTGAAGCGGATCGCGGCCGAGCGCTTCCTGCACGACGGGGGCTTCGACCACACCGGCCGCTACTTCCTGATCGCGGCCAACATGCGTGACAAGATGGCGGTCGTAGACGTCCAGGAGCAGGAGCTCGTGACGACCTTCGAGACCGGCATCCGCCCGCATCCCGGTCGCGGCGCCAACTGGGAGGACCCCGAGTACGGATGGGTCAACGCCACCCCACACATCGGTCAGGGTCTCGTCACCGTCTACGGGGCCGACCCCGTCGGACGTCCGGACGTCGCCTGGCAGGTCGTGAGGCAGATCGAGTTCGAGGGTACCGGGAGCCTCTTCATCAAGACGCACCCGAATTCGCAGTGGGTGTGGTTCGACATGCCGCTCAACAACGTCCCCGAGGGCACCCGTCAGACCTGTGTGTACTCGAAGGCGAAGGGCGAGATCGAGCGGTGCTGGCTGGCCGCGGACCACGGCGCCGCCGTACACTTCGAATACAACAAGCAGGGCACCGAGGTCTGGCTGTCGATATGGGACAAGGCGGGCGAGATCGTCATCTACGACGATGCGACGCTCGAGGAAAAGCGCAGGATCACCGGCGACTGGCTCGTGACACCGACGGGCAAGTTCAACGTGTTCAACACGTCGGGAGACATCTACTAACACGACCGGAGCGAGGACGCTCCCCCGAGGACTTGGCGATGTTCCGATACATCAAGGTGTTCATGGTGGGCGTGGCGGCCTTGTCCGCCGCGCCCCTCGGCGCTCAGGACATCACGTTCAACGGACAGCTGCGTCCGCGCTACGAGGCGCGTGATCCGGAGGCCGGAACAGGACTGAAGGACTTCACGTCGATGCGCATGCGCGCGTCGATCAGAGCGGCGCTCGAGAACGA
>JBDHII010000173.1:0-2410 GCA_039587515.1 Gemmatimonadota bacterium | reverse complement strand
GGACCGTTGGGTCCGGCTCAAGGCGGCCTTCGTCGGCGCGGGGTTCGTGGGAATCGTGTGGATGGGCGCGCGCCTATGGCAACCGCTCACGGCCGAGCCGGGCCTGCCGATCGGCACCGGCAATCCCGGCCTGGCGGTCCTCCCCTTCGACGACTTCTCCCCCGAGGGCGACCAGGGTTATTTCGTGGACGGACTTCACGACGAGATCCTGAACCAGCTGGGTACGATCTCGGGGATCCGGCTGATCTCGCGCAGATCCCTGGTGCACTTCGGCAGCCAATCGCTGACCATACCGGCCATCGCCGACTCCCTGGGGGTCGAGTACGTCCTGGAAGGCAGCGTCCGCTCGACACCCGACAGCATCGCCCTGACGGTGCAGTTGATCGACGCCGCGACCGACGAACATCTGTGGTCGGTGACCCTTCCCAGCGGACGCACGCCTGAGGGCCTGTTCGAGGTCCATCGCGTGCTGGCCGCACGGGTCGCGACCGCGCTGGGGGGCACCCTGGCCGTGGACCGGGGCCTTCCGGAGTTCGGGCCGCCCACCCGAAGCCTCGAGGCCTACAACGAGTACCTCCGGGGCGTCCATCAGTCCCATCAGTTCGACCACGACAACTGGCGAGCAGCCGCCGAACACTTCCAGCGGGCCGTCGACCTGGATCCCGATTTCGGGCGTGCCCACGCTCGACTGGCGGGGGTCCTGGCCTGGCTGAACAACTATGGGGGCGGCGTACAGGGAGAGCTCTTCCCCCGAATGAGGGAGCACGCGGAGGCCGCCATGCGCCTCAACCCGAACGATCCCTTCTCCGTCGCGGCCATGACATCCGTTCATTGGCCGATCGAGTGGGACTGGGATGCGGCCCGAAGGGACTTCGAGCGCGCACTGGAGCTGGACCCGAACTTCGTCACCGCTCTGTGGGGCCTGGCGGAATGGCACGGCGTGATCGACGGAAACGCGGATCGGGGGCTGGAGTACCTGCAGCGTGCGGAGCAGGTCGACCCCTTCTCGCCGCAGATCGGAACCATTCGGATGTGGGTTGGCCCTGGACCCCGGCAATGAAGCGGTCGGAAGCATGATGCTGTCGTACCTCGCCCTCGCGGACCGAAAGGAAGATGCCCGGGCCATGCTGGAGCCGATCCTCCCGATGCTCCCCCGTCCGTACGACGTGGGGTGGGCCTCCGTACTGGCCCGGGTGGGTGAAGAGGACCTGGCCCGGGAGGCCCTGGAGGCCGCGGTGAGGCGGAAGAACTCCGGGGGCGACGTGGCGGCGTCATACATCGCGATGGGATACTCGGTGCTGGGAGAGGTGGAGCTGGCGTTGGATTGGCTGGAGAGGAGCTTCGAGAACGAGGGAGGGATCTATTACCTCCGGGCGCCGGAGTGGGACAACGTAGCCCGTGAGCCCCGCTTCCAGGAACTCTGGGACCGGGTAGGACTCTCGGGGAGGCACCCCGCGGCGGAGTGACCTAGCCCGGAATCGAGCCCGTCGCTTGTGCCTTCCCGCCCGCCAAGCGCATGTTGCCGGCCATGTCCGACACGATCGAGCGGTTGAACAAGGCCCTGGAAGGGCGCTACAGGGTCATCGAGCCCCTGGGCGAAGGCGGGATGGCCAACGTCTACCTCGCCGAGGACGTGAAGCACGACCGCAAGGTCGCCCTCAAGGTGCTCAAGCCCGAGCTCGCCGCCGTCATCGGCGGCGAACGCTTCGTCGCCGAGATCAAGACCACGGCGAGCCTGCAGCACCCGCACATCCTGCCGCTGTTCGACTCGGGTGAGGCCGACACCTTCCTGTATTACGTGATGCCCTTCGTGGACGGGGAGACGCTGCGCGACAAGCTCGACCGCGAGAGGCAGCTCGGCATCGACGAGTCGATCGACATCGCCAAGGCCGTGGCCAGCGCGCTGCAGTACGCGCACGAGCACGACGTCGTGCACCGCGACATCAAGCCCGAGAACATCCTCATGCACTCCGGCCAGCCCGTCGTGGCCGACTTCGGGATCGCGCTCGCGATCAGCGCGGCCGGCGGCGGGCGGATGACCGAGACGGGCCTGAGCCTCGGGACGCCCCACTACATGAGCCCGGAGCAGGCCACAGCCGACCGGGATCTGACGGCGCGCTCCGACGTCTACTCGCTCGCCTGCGTGCTCTACGAGATGCTCGCCGGAGACCCGCCGCACACGGGCCCGAGCGCCCAGGCCGTGCTGATGCGCATCCTGACCGAGGCGCCGCGGGACGTGACGGACGTCCGGAAGAGCGTCCCGACGCACATCCGGTCGGTCCTGGCCAAGGCGCTCGAGAAGCTGCCCGCCGACCGCTTCGAGAGCGCCGAGGAGTTCCGCAACGCGCTCACGGACGAGGGCTACCGCTACCGGCCCCGCCCGCAGGAGACCGGCGAGATGGCCGCGGTC
>JBDHII010000097.1:0-6246 GCA_039587515.1 Gemmatimonadota bacterium | reverse complement strand
GCAGCAGCTCGACGTTGTGGAAGACCTGGATGGAGAAGTCCGTGTTGCCGACCATGAACTCGAAGACCGCCAGTCTCGCCGCGGGCTCGGGATCGTAGATCGCCGCCCGCAGCGTATTCATCTCGAGAAGCTCTCCACCGGACCTCGCGGCCATCGCTTCCGCATCTTCGATGAGGAAACCGTAACGTGTGATCGTGTCGTCCCCGCCGTTCACGTCCACGTAGGTCATCCTCACCAGCCGAACGCGGAAGCTGATGTCGGTCAGGAGGTTGTAGATCCGGTAGACCAGGTATTCTTCGAGCACGTTCTGCTCGTACTCGTCCCGCTCCTGGCAGTGCGTGACGAGCTTGAGCTTGTCCTGGCCGGCGAAGGTCGTGCCGACGACGTCTTCCTTGCGGAAGTTGAAGCGAACGGGCGGGAACCAGCACGAGTTGCGGTCGAGGCGGAAGTTGCCCCGCGTTCGGACCCGAAGCGGGATGGCTTCCTCCGCTCCCGAGGGTAACGCGACCTTGACGACCGCTTCGATGTACTCGCTCTCCTGGCGGCGATCCCGCCGGAGCTTGTCGACGTCGGTCTCCAGCGTCAGATGGAGTGTCTCGTGCGCCTGGAAGAGCGGAGCGTCCGGCTCCTGTGCCCTCAGGGTCGATGCCAGCAGGCTCGAGAAGGCCAGGACCATCGGAAGTCGCCAGGGACGGTTCATCGTGCGGTACCCCCTCCGTGAGTCGCCGAGATGATGCTATTCACCGACCACCGTCACGACCACCCTCCGGTGCCTCGGTCGTGTGTCGAAGTCGATGAGGACGACTTGCTGCCAGGTCCCGAGCGGGACCTCGCCACCGACCACCGGTAGGGCGAGAGAGGGACCGATCAGACTCGCGCGGACGTGGCTGTGCCCGTTGTCGTCGTGCCAGGTTTCCTCGTGCAGGTAGCGGCCGTCTCGCGGGGCGATCTTCTCGAGCGCGGCGGCCAGATCGTGGGTGACCAGCCCGGGCTCGTACTCGACCGTCGTGAGCGCACCCGTGGATCCGACGACCATTGCGGTCAGCTGCCCCGTATGGACGCCGCTCTCGTCCGCGATGCGGCGGATGTCTGGCGTGATGTCGAGAACCTCGTCGTTGCCGCCGGTGCGGACCTCGATCACGCTGGTGTGCGTGGTCACGTGGATGGACCGTCAGTCCACCGTCGCGTCGTACCCGGCCTCCTTGACCGCGGCGATCAGACGGCCGTCGTCGACCTCCTCGGAAACCGAGACGACGGCTTCGCCGGCATTCAGCGATACGACCGCGCTGGTGACCTCGGGAATCGACTCGAGCGCCTCCTGAACGTGCTTGACGCAGTTCTCGCAGGTCATGCCGGTCACGGAGAGAATCTTGGGCATTATCATCGAGGTTTCGATCCTCCTGCTCGTTGGGGAAGGCTTGCTCGCATCCTCGATTGTAGATGGGTGGCCGAGGGCTCGCCAGGTCGATCGGGGGAGGCCGCCAACAGCGATGCGTCGGCGGCCCCGGCCGTCGAACCGGCTTCTCTTTCAGGGTTTTCCCGACTGGCCGCCCCGGACGGTGGGGCCGAAAATTCGAAACTCGCCTACGACTCTCGAAGTGGAGCGCTTCATGCCGGAATCTTCGGACCGTCCCTACCGCATCGGCGTCCTGGGAGGCGACGGTATCGGTCCCGAGGTCTTGAGCCAGGGGCTTCGCGTACTCGACGCCGTGAGTGAACGCGAAGGGATTCGCTACGAGACGACGGAGTATCCGTTCAGCGGCGCGCACTATCTCGAGACGGGAAAGCTTGTGACGCCCGACGTGATCGAGGAGTGGAAGGGCCTCGACGCCGTGCTGCTCGGGGCGATCGGACATCCGGACGTCGAGCCGGGACTGGTGGAGCGGTCGGTCATCCTCGGTCTGCGGTTCGGTCTCGACCTCTACGTCAACCTTCGCCCGATCCGGCTTTACGCCGAGCACCTCGGGCCCCTCAAGGACAAGGGCCCCGACGACATCGACTTCGTCGTCGTGCGCGAGAACACGGAAGGCCTGTACTCGCAGATCGGAGGTCGCCGAGCCATCGGCACGCCCGACGAGATCGCGAGCGTCACGGGCGTCTACACGTACAAGGGCGTCGAGCGGGTCATCCGCTACGGCTTCGAGCTCGCGAGGCGCCGGGGGCAAGCGCGTGGCGAAGGTGGTCGGCCCGCTCGCCTGACCCTCGTCGACAAGGCGAACGCGATCCGGCCTCACCAGATCTGGAGAGACGTCTTCGCGCAGGTGGGCGAGGACTTTCCGGACGTGGAGCAGGACGCGGCCTATGTCGACGCGTGCTGTATGTGGATGATCAAGAACCCGGAGTGGTTCGACGTCATCGTCACCACGAATCTCTTTGGTGACATCATCACCGACCTCGGCGCGATGCTACAGGGAGGCATGGGGATCGCCGCTTCGGGCAATATCCATCCCGGGCAGGCCTCGATGTTCGAGCCGATCCACGGCTCGGCGCCCAAGTATGCCGGCAAGAACGTGGCGTGCCCGCTCGGCGCGATCATGGCCGTCGGTATGATGCTCGAGCACCTCGGGGAGGCGGCCGCCGCCGCGAAGGTGGATGGTGCCGTGGCGCGCCTGCTCCAGAGTGGCCGCGTGACCTCTCTCGATGCACGGAGTGGAATATCCACTTCGGAGATGGGTGACATGGTGCTCTCGGAGCTCGCCTAGGCTTCCGTCCCGATTTGGGTTCGCCTCCGCTCCCAACCTTCGCCCGACTTGTCCCGTCTACTATTCCAGGAAGTGGAATAGTCGGATCAACGCACGGAATGGTGAGAGGGATGGGAAAGGACGAACCTCGCAGTGCAGTCTCGGAGCTCCCGCTCCCACCGCACGTCTTCGAGATCCTGCTGGCTTTGAGCGACGGGCCGATTCACGGGTACGGCATCGTCAAGAAGGTCGGCGAGCAGAGTGGGGGCACGGTCGCGCTCAGCACCAGCAGCCTCTACGCCGCGTTGGGAAAGCTCTCCGACCGGGGCCTGGTGGAAGAAGCGGGCGAGGAGGGGGCCCTGCCCTCGGGTGGTCCCCCCCGACGTCGGTTCCGCATCACCGGACACGGACGCCGTGTGGCGCTTCTGGAGGCCGAGCGCCTGCGACGCGTGACCGCGCTCGCGTCAGAGCGCCTGTCCAATGTGGCGGTGGCAGGGGAGTAGGCACGTGGGCGTGAAGTCGACCTGGGCGGGACGGCTCTACCGTCGGCTGGCCAGACGGCTCTTGCCCGCGAGGCACTGGGAGCGGTTCGGGCCGGTGCAGTGTGAGACGTTCGATGACCTCTATGCGGAAGCACGTGCCCGGGGTGGCTTGCGGGCGACACAACTGATCTTCAGGGAGCTCTGGGACCTGGGCTCGACAGCGATACGGGAAAGAAGGACGGGACAGGAGGAAGTGATGAAGCTGACGGAGTGGCCGGTGGGTAAAGAGCGCTGGTATTCGGATCTCTGGCGGGACGTGGCGTACGCGACACGATCGCTGCGCAAGCACTGGAGGTATTCGACGGTCGTGGTCGCCATCCTGGCTCTGGGCATCGCGACGACGGCCGGCGTCTTCACGGTCGTGAACGGCGTGCTCTTCAGACCGCTGCCCTATGAAGAATCGGAAGAGCTCGTCCTGGTCTGGAGCGTCCTGGACAGCCGGTCGGAGCCCGGCAGAATGACGGTGAGTCCGGCGGATTTCCTGGATTGGAAGCGCTCGGCAGAGAGCTTCGAGCGGCTGGCGGCGCACAACCTCTGGTTTCCCGTCATCAGCAGCGGAGAGGGCGACGCCGAACGGCTTTTCGCGGGGCGTGTGTCCTCGGAGTTCTTCGACGTGCTCGGCGTGCAGCCGTTGCTCGGAAGGACCTTCCGGGCCGAAGAATCGGATGGACCCCACCAAGTCGTGTTGCTCTCGTACGGCCTCTGGCGCAGCCGCTTCGGTGGCGATCCCGGGGTCGTCGGGCGAGACGTTCGGGTGAACGGCCAGCCGCACGAGGTGGTGGGGGTGCTACCGGCCGACTACCGACATCCGGATCCCCACAGGCCCCTCATGGAGACGGAGCTCTTCGCGCCCTTCGACATGCAGGAGTGGGTCGGGGACACGGGACGCTTTCTCCGCGTCTTCGGACGCCTCTCGACAGGTGTGAGCATCGCGCAGGCTCAACAGGAGATGGATGCGATCACCCTGCGCCTGCAGGACGTGAGACCGGTCGAGAACATCGATACGGGCGCCGAGGTGATCTCGATGCGCGATCAGTTCTTCGGCTCGAGCCGGAGTGCGTTGCTGATCGTCCTCGCCGGGGCCGGTGTGATCTTCCTGATCGTCTGTGCGAACCTGACGAGCCTCGCGCTGGCCCGTGGGCTCACCCGCCGGCGGGAATTCGCCGTCCGCGCTTCGTTGGGGGCGGGGCGGCGTCGCATCGCACGGCAGATCCTGGTCGAGAACGGGATCCTCGCGCTCCTGGGCTCCGGGTGCGGCGTGTTGGCCGTCCTCCTCGCGATCGACGTCATTCGAGGGGTACAGGGCAGGGTGCTTCCGGTCGTCGGCGACATCCGAGTGGACTACTCGGTCATCGCCTTCGCGGTCGTGCTGGCGCTCCTCACGACACTGATGCTCGGGCTGCTTCCGCTCGGGGAGTTCTTTCGGACGCCCGTACGGGCCGTCCTGACCGAGGAGAGCGCCGGTGGAGGCGGCTCTCGGCGAAGCCAACGAATCCGCTCGGCGCTCGTGATCGCCGAGGTCGCGCTCGCCGCCGCGCTCGTCGTCGGCGCCGGCTTGCTGGGGAGGAGCTTTCAGGAGCTGTCGTCGGTCGGTCCCGGTTTTGCCGCGTCGGAAGTCCTGACCGCCCAGCTTTCGGCACCTCCGGACCGGTACGAGGACGGAGACGCCATCCGGGCATTCTACGAAGAGGTGAAGGCGAGCCTCGCCGCGCTTCCGGCGGTCGAGCAGGTGGCCTACGCTTCGGAGCTCCCCATGCTGGACGGAAACTGGTTCAGCGCGTTCGATCTCGTTGACCAGCCCCTTCCGAGGGAGCAGTGGCCCAGCTACGAAATCCGCTACGTGAGTCCGGACTACTTCTCGACCATGGGAATTCCGGTCCTGGCCGGACGGGAGTTCGCGTCCTCCGATGTCCCCGAGGGCAACTCGGTCGTCGTGGTGAACCGGTCGCTGGCCCGTCGCGCATGGGGGCGTGAGGACGTGGTCGGCGAGCGACTGCGATGGGAGTGGCGTGACGAAGAGCGGATCAGCGAGGTCGTGGGCGTGGTCGACGACGTGTTGGACAACGGCCTCAGCAGCACGCCGGACCCGTTCGTCTACTTCTCGTTCGCTCAGCGGACGACGCGGGGAGCCGCTTTCGTGCTACGTGCCGGCTCCGACCCCACCGCGATCGCCGGTTCGGTCCGGGGAGTGGTCAGGGAGCTGGACAATGCCGTACCGGTCACGTCCGTGGACAGCTATGCGAATCAGCTTGCCGCGACGATTGCCGCGCCCCGCTTCGCCTCCGTGCTGGCAACGCTCTTCTCGCTCGTGGCCCTCGTCGTCGCCGGACTGGGGATTTACGGGCTGCTCAGCTACGCGGTGGGAAGCCGAACGCGCGAGATCGGGATTCGCACGGCTCTTGGAGCCGGGGGCGGAGACGTGGCGCGTCTGGTCGTCCGCCAGAGCCTGGCGCTGACGACCCTCGGCGTGGTGTTGGGTGTGGGCGTGGCCTTGGCAGAAGGCCGACTCTTGGAGTCTCTGCTCTTCGGAGTCTCGGCGACAGACCCGACCTCCCTCCTGCTCGCGCCCGCCGTTCTGCTGGGGGTAGCCTTGGTGGCCAGCTACCTCCCGGCCCGCAAGGCCGTCTCGGTCCAGCCGGTCGAGGCGCTGCGGAGCGAATCCCGTTGAGGCACGCCGCCGGCCGAGCGTGGCCGGCGGCGTGCCACCCGGCTCAGCGCTCGTCGTCCTCCTCGGTGGCGGCGAGCGCTCGTGCCGCCTCGACGAGCTGCACGAACTCGTGGCGGTAGCCTGACGGGTCCGCGCCCAGCGACGCTTTGGCCCACGCGGTGACCGACTCGAGCGTGGCGTTGCCCGCATGCGGTGAGCTCCTCAGAATCATGCCGAATGCGGCGACGGATGCCGCGAACCGAAAGTCTTCGGAGAGCGCTCCGACCCGATCGGGCACGGTGCGTTCCAGCGGCATGCTGGTATCGCCGTCCGGGCGCTTGTAGCGAAGCTTCACGAACATGAGCTCCGGGCTGTC
>JBDHII010000172.1:0-2310 GCA_039587515.1 Gemmatimonadota bacterium | reverse complement strand
TCGGTGGCCGCGCCGCCGGTGTCCACGTTCTGCCAGACCTGATCGTCGCCGTCCCAGGTGAAGGCGGTGTTGTCCTCCGCGACGCGGTGCGTGTCGCCGGTCTGGATCGGAGCGGCGAGCGCCCGGCCGAAGCCGAACCGCTTCGCGGCGGGGTCAGCGGAGGGCAGATCGGACTCGGTGCCCGACGTCTCGCGGTAGTCCTGCGTACCCGTGGCGAACTCGACGACGCGGATGCCGGCCTGCCCCGTCGTGCCGAGGGTGCCGTAGACGCGGTCGTTGGCGCTGCTGACGGCGGTGCGGTAGACGACGAACTGCGGGTCCTCGCCGCTGGCCAGGTAGGCGTCCAGGCCGGTCGTCTCGACCGCGCTCCACAGCGTCGAGTCGTCGTTGATGGCCTGCACCAGGTTGGTCGTGGTCGCAGCCGCGCTGCCGCCGACCGTGACTTGGAAGGCAGCGCCCTCGGCGACGACGAAGGTGAAGGTCTCGGTCGTGGTGCCGTCGGTGATGATGAAGGTCTCGGCGCCGCCGTTGTCCACGTTGGTGCGGATGGCGCAGAGGATGCCCTGGAGGATGCCGCCCGAAGCGCCGTTGAGCAGCTGCTGCGGCGCGAGCACAAGCTCCTTCCAGGTGACGCCGGTGGTGACCTTGGCGTCGACGTAGCCCTTGGACGCGGCATCGGTCGCCGCCACGGGATCCGCCGTGGGCAGCGTGATCTGGCCCGACGCGCCGCGCTGGACGATGTTGCTCGCCGTCGCGGTGGTGCCGAACGCCTTCTCGGCTACAGCGTTGGACTCGGTGCCCAGGAGAGTCCCGTTCGTGCCGGGAGCGTGGTCGAGCGTCTCGTTGAGCGCGTGTTGCTTGAGGTGAGAGGTCGCCATGTCGTCTCCTAGAGTGGGTTTGCTTCAGTGGCGTAGAGTGTCCCGCCACGGTTCCTAACGTGCAACATCCGATTGGGGACGTTGGTGTCGAACCACCACCCCCACTTCCCGTCCGGGATGTCGCCTGTGCCGATGGTGGTTCCCTCGAACTTCCCAGCGTAGTCGCTGGTCCCGAAGTCGAGTGAGACGGCGCCGCCGCCCTCGTCGGTCAGCGAGCCGTTGGGAACGCGAAGCTCGGTGACCGATCCGACGGTCGGCGTGCTGTCCTGCTCCTTGACCGTGAGCGTCCCACCGCCACCGGCGGCCAGGCTGACCGTGCCACCACCTTCGTCCGTGAGGGAGCCGTTCGAGACCTTGATCTTCGTGACGGCCAGGACCGCCGGCACGCCGTCCTGTTCCTCCACCGCGAGGGGGATGGAGTTGACCGCCGCGAGGGGGATGGAGTTGACCGCGCGATCACCCTCGCCCGGTGGGACCTCTTCGCCGTTGATGTCGATGATGAGCGTGTGGTCGGAAGCGTCCGTCCCGCCCACGAACGCGGAGTCGTTGGTGAGTGCGGCCAAAGCCCCCAGCACCAAGCTCTGGTTGATCTCCGCGATGTTCCCGTCGTCCGAGAAGGAGACAGACCCACCACCAGCCGGAACCACGAAGCCGAGATCGGGAACCAGGACCACCGTCCCACGATCCAGATTGGAGCGAATCGTGTAACTGCTCACGGCGCCGCCATCTCGAACTCAAGGACCACGGCAATCTGCCCAAGATGGCTACCTCCGGCCGCGCCGGCCGTTCGGGTGATCCAAGCTCCAAGCTCCACGTCGCCGATGGCAACGTCCAAGCCCCGGTTGCGTACCTGGAGCGTGCCCGCCGGCAGCGCGATGCTCGTACCCGCGATGACCGTCGGCCCGGCGGCCCGGCCAGCCGGATCGGAAAGCAGGTCGAACTGGTAGTCGTTGACGCTGGTCGTTTCCAACTGGATCACGATGCCCTTGAGCCGAGCCGTCGCGTCCGGGAGCCGGAAGCCCGACGTGGACGTGATGAGACCGTCGCCGAAGCGAAGGTAACGCAGACCGGAGGAGGGCACGCCCAGGTCGTGATGCAGCTGGAGGTCGATGCTGCGCTGGCTCGTGGAGAGAGGCTCGAGGGTCCAGCCGCCAGCGCCGTCGGTGACGAGCGTGTAGCCCGCCGGAGCGTCAGCCGGCGACCAAGCTCCGGGCTGCGTGATCTCGCTGGGGTCGATGAGCACACCACCAGGGCTGATCGGATCGACAGCCGTCCCCGCGACGCTCCCACCTGGCTTGAAGAGGAAGCTCATACTTCCGCTCCGGTGGCATCGACCCATCCAGTCGAGGATGCACGAAGGCGCCAAATGGGTTTCCCGAGCGAGGTATCGAAGAAGGGCTGCCCATCTCGGAGGTGCGTCGGTCGGTCGACC
>JBDHII010000011.1:0-146413 GCA_039587515.1 Gemmatimonadota bacterium | reverse complement strand
TTGCCCTGGCCGTCGAAGTCGACGACCTGAACGTCGTCGTCGGCGCTCGGTCCTGGCGTCCCATCCGAATCGAAGTCGAGCCGGACCCCGTTGTTCTTGAGGTCGTTGGCGCGCTCGATCTGGATCGCCACGTAAAGGAAGTCGTCGTCGTTCATCCAGCGGACGTACGTCGACGCACCACTTCCACCGGATAGGTTCGCCGAGAAGGTCTCGGTGTCGCCGTTGCGCGGGTTGGCCCCGTGAGCGCAGATCCATTCATAGCTGGTCGACCCGTCACCACCGTCGACGCTGCCGACCTGAGCGGTACCCACATAGTCGACGCACACAGCCGTGGCGTTGAAGGTGACCGAGGACGCCACCCCGTTCACGCTCGCCGTCATGGTCTGCAGAACATCTGGCACGAAGCCCAGTGTCCAGTCGATGCTCGTGCGCCCGTCCGAACCTGTCGTCGTAGGCGACGCGGACGGGCTGCCGCTGCCGGCATCTCCCGGCGTCCAGGTCACGCTGGTGCCTGGCACCGCGTTCCCGTCTCCGCCGTTCTGTGTCCCGATGCCGTCGGTCACCAGGACATCCAGGCCTGCTACGGTGCCACCGGGCGAGGCCGTGAGTCCGGTCGTCGGTGACTTCGCAACCAGAAGGGCTGCAAGACCGGGGGACGCGTCGACCGTGAACGACTTTACGCCGTCCGGCGGTCCGGCCGCGATCGACGCCGTCAGGGTGTAGTCGACGGATGCGTCGGTTCCCAGCGTCCAGTCGAAGGTGGCTATCCCGTCGCCGTTCGTGGTCGAGGATCCGGAGTTGGAGCCTGCGGACCCGGCCCAAGTCACCTGCTCGTTCCCCACGGGGTTCCCGTCCCCGATGCCGTCGGTGACGAGGACCGTCACCGTCCGTGTCTCACCAACGGTTCCGGTCGTTTCGTCACCGGATTGGATCGCGAGGACTGCTGCGGGCCCCGGATCCGCGTCGACCGTGAAGGACTTCTCGCCGTCCGGCAGTCCGGCCGCGATCGATGCCGTCAGGGTGTAGTCGACGGATGCGTCGGTGCCAAGTGTCCAGTCGAAGCTGGCCTGACCGTTGGAGTCCGTGGCCGAGGATCCGGAGCTGGAGCCTGCGGACCCGGTCCAGGTCACGGGCGCGGCCACAACGGCATTCCCAAGTCCTCCGTTGGACGGCCCGATACCGTCGGTGACGAGGACCGTCACCGTCCTTGTCTCGCCTGCCGTTCCGGTCGTCTCATTCCCGGATTGGATCGTAAGGATCGCTGCGGTCCCCGGGTCACCCGTGGCACTCCAGTCGACGGTGAACGTGGTGCAGACCGGGCCGTCGTACCCACCAATGCAGGCCGTCAGCGTGTTGGGACCCGACACGTCGCCGAGCTGCCAAGTGACCGACGTCGTGCCATCCGAGCCCGACGTGGTCGGGAACGTAGTGCTGCCTTCCTCCGAGCAGGTCCCATCCCCGCAGACGCTGCCGCCGCCGGTCCACGTCCACACGACCGTCTCGCCCCCGATGGGCGTGACGCCGTCCGTGACCGTCACCGTGAACTGCTGCTCCTCGGGTCCATCACCGACGAGGACGAACTGCCCCGCAGTTCCCGTGATCAGCTGAAGGGGGTTGGGATCGGGGCAGTCAGGATCTTCCGGGTCATAGGGCAGGCACGCCACGGGATCCCCGATCGCCAGCGCCGTGAGCGTGATGGACGGCTTCACCGGGTCCGGATCGGAAGCCTCGCAGTCGGTGAGTTCGGTGCCCGAGAGGCCGTAACAGGCCGGGTAGAGCACCTGAAGCTCCGCCGTCAGATCGTAGTCGCCCGGTGCCGAACCCGGGTACCACTCGAAGGGCAGGTTGCCGGATTCATCGGAGTTAATGGTCAGCGACGTCTGGCACCCGTCGCCCACCTTGTCCGTGTCGATCAGACATGCGCTGGGGGAGCCGGGGACACTGACGACGACCTCGGCACCCGCCGGATAGGGATCGCCGGTCGCGTCCACGATCGTGAGGACCGGCACACCGGGCGAAAACGGCTCGCAGTTGGCATAAGGATCCGCATCATCGCAGGTCTCGCCGTTCGGCACGGACGCTACCGCATTGAACTCCGCGATCACGCCGACGACGAAGGTGCTGAACTCGTCGATCTCACCGCCGCGCCCCCAGTCGAGAAGAATGGGGTAGGCCGTCAACTCCTGTGGGCCCAGGAAGTCGATGAGCCCCTTCGCGCCGTCCGCGACGAGGGACGCGAGTCGGGAGCCGTCGTCCCCGAGTTCACGGCTCGCCACCGGGTCGGTGTTGCAGTCGACCAAGGGATCGGTGAATGCGAAGGAGTCCCTCGACTTCAACAGCTCGATTACGTCGTCCGCAGTGTTGGGTAGGCCGTCTTCTCCCACACCCCAGCGGAACATCCCGAGAGCGAAATCCTGCCACGCGTGATCGTCGCCGGTGGTGCCGCCACGCCCTTCGTCCCCATCGGTCAAGAGCGGATCAGGGACCTCGTCGAAGAGATATTGCGGCAGGCAGATCATCATCAGGCCCTTCTCCGTGCCCGCATCGAAGAGAGGGTTTCCGGTCAGGTTCTGAACCGTGTAGCAACCCCACTCTCCGTCGGCCAGCTGAAACAAACCCAGCCCCGGGATGCAGAGCGCCCCGTTGAGGATGTTCCGGTAGGCCAGCAGCGTGGTCTCGCCGCCGGGCGGGGGCTCGCCGCTCGCCTGAATGGCTGCCTTTTTGTCGCCCGTGATCAGGCCTTCGATCGTGTAGTTGCCCTCGACGCACTCGTCGATGCTCGAAGGGTCATCGGGAAGGTAGGGATTCGCATCGGAGCACAGCACACCCTCGTCTAGCCTGAACTTGAGCGGCACGTTGCTGCCGGGGTTGTATTCGTGCGCGAACGACGGCTGCTCCCCGTACTGCGGACTGTTGGTTCTCCCCCAAAGCAGCGTGTCGCCGACGATGATGCCCGGGTCGTCACCCGAAGGGGCAAGACCGTAGACCGTGACGAGAATCGCTCCCCGCAGGTTGTTCGGAGACTCCCAACCGAAGGAGTACTGGGAGGTTTCGGTGACGATCTCCTCAGACCCGATGTCCCTGTAGAACGCGTTTGGGTCGTCGTCGCAAACCCAGGGCTCGCCTTCGGCCGGGGGCGGGTCGTTGACCGCCTGACAGATCACCATCGACGGGGAGAGGCTGATGTTCGGCAGCCCGTTGCCCTCCGGACCCGGACCCAGCGGCGGCATCCAGAAGAACGCGGGATTTTCCACCGGGTCCACGTTGACGCCCAGTCTGGGCGGATCGAGGTCGTCCGGGAGCCCGGAGGAGTTGAAGTCGTCGGTGCATGCGGCAGCCGAGACCAACGCCAAAAGAGCGACGAGGCGTTTCATGGCAAAGATTTCCCTTTTTAAGTCGAGGCGTTCCGGCGCGGGCCTGCGTGCCCTCGTCGACCTGTTGCGTCCACCCTACAACCCGATGCCCCAGCGGTCAGCACCGACACTCCCAAAGTACCGTGCGAAAGCGTTGTCCGGCAAGGTGATGCGGCACTTCGATACACCGTTAGACGCCCAACTGTTTCATCGGTGGTCGAGTTCGACGAACGCGTAAGGGGCATCATTCATGCCCGCAGGCCCAGCCGCGGCCCGAGGGGGCGCCCTGCCTCGTTTTCAGGCTGACGCGAGTCGGTTGACACCGGCCCTTCCGACTCGGACTTTGACTGGGGTGTAGAAGGGTTTCTCAGGGCCGAAGGCGCGCCGAACATGTCGTTCATCCAAGAGATCAAAGAGCGGCGACTCTTTCAGTGGGTCGTGTCCTATGCCGCTGCCGGATGGATCGCGCTCTCCGTGCTCGACCAGCTCGCCGACCGCGGTGTCGTGCCCAACATCGTCTACGTGGTCGGGCTCGTCTGGTACGTGGGCGGGCTGTTTGCGGCGACCATCATCGGCTGGTACCACGGTGAGAAGGGCGCCCAGGAAGTTCCGCGCGCGGAGGTGCTGTTGCTCAGCATGCTCACCGTAGCGTTGCTCGGGATGTCGGGATGGACCGTCGTCCAGAACCGCGGCGCGATCATTACCGCCGCGGACCTCGGAGGGGCGTTCGACCCCAACCGCATCGCCGTGCTCTACTTCGACGACGCGTCGGGGGACGACCAGGCACTTGCGGACGGCCTCACTGAATCGCTGATCGAAGAGCTCGCCAGAGTAGGAGCCCTGAGCGTGGTTTCCCGCAACGGCTCCGCCGAGTTCCGGAATTCGGCGCTCGCCTCCGACAGCATCGCGCGCGTTCTCGACGCGGGGACTTTCGTGACGGGGACGGTCGACCGACGGGGAGACGACGTCCAGGTATCGGTCAGCCTGCGCGAGTCGGAGGGAGGCAACCCGATCGATCGCCTCACGGTCACGCGAGGGGCGGACGACGTGCTGGCGCTCCGCGACGAGGTGGCCAGCGAGGTCGCGCTCGCCCTCCGGTCCTGGCTCGGACGTGAGATCGAGCTTCGCCGGCGGCAGGGTGACACGGAAAACCCGCGCGCTTGGATCGTCGTTCAGCGCGCCCAGTCCGAGCTGCGTTCGGGTGAGGCGCGGGCCCTCGAGGGCGATCTGGATGCGGCCGTCGGCGCGTTCGATCGGGCCGATGCCCTGATCGAGGAGGCGCGAGAGCTCGAGTCCACGTGGGTCGAGCCGGTGAACCTCGCGGGTCAGGTTTCGTTCGCCAGGGGTCGATTCCTCGGTCGACGCGACCGGGAGGTCGCCCGGCAGCACCTCGACGCCGGGCTCCAGCACGCGCAGGAAGCCCTGGCGATGGATCCGGCCAACGCGGCGGCGCTCGAGTACCGGGGGGCCATGCGGTACTACCGCTACGCCCGTCGCATCGACGACGACGATCAGTTCAGAGAGCAGCTGCTGAACGGTGCCCGCGAAGATCTCGAGCGAGCCACGGAGATCGACGAGGGACGCGCCGGCCCGCACTACTGGCTCAGCCAGCTCCGCTATGCCAACGGCGACATCGCCGGCGCGGTGATCGACGCGCGGCGGGCCTACCAGGCCGACGCCTACCTCACGCAGGCGGCCGGCATCCTCCGGCGGCTCTACCTCTCCACCTACGACCTCGCCCAGTTCGGCGAAGCGGAGCGGTGGTGCGCCGAGGGTCATCGTCGATTCGAGAACGATTGGCGCTTCATCGACTGCCAGCTCTGGCTCAAGCTGACACCCGTCGCGACTCCCGACGTCGATGGCGCATGGGCGCTCCGAGAGCAGATGCTCGAGCTCGTACCCGAGGGTCAGCGGGAGATGCAGGGTCGTCTCACGCAGCTGATCGTCGGGGGCGTGATCATGCAGGCGGGGATGGCGGACAGCGCACAGGTCGTGCTCGAGACGGCGCGTGCCGGCGTCGATATCGATCCCGACCAGGAGCTGCTCGGGTACGAGGCGGTCGTCCGGTCGATCGTAGGGGACACCGACACGTCGATTCAGCTCCTGAAGCGCTACCTGTCGGCCAACCCCGGGCACGATTTCGAGATCGCCGGCGGGCTGCACTGGTGGTACCAGAACCTCGCCGCCGACCCCGAGTTCCGAGCGCTTCGAAGCAGCGGCTGACGCCTCAGCGTCCCAGCAGCTCCTCGATCTTCGCGACGCTCACGCGTGTCGTGACCTGCTGGCCGCTCTCGAAACCGCCGATGATCCAGAGCTCGTCCGCGACCCGGACGATGCCGCGGTGGTCCATCGTGGGCGTGTCCAGCGAGGGAAGCGCACGCCAGCTGTCGGTCACGACGTTGTAGGCGAAAACGCCGGCCTCGGGTTCGGCCGGTCGTCCATCGTAGCCCACGCCGCTGTAGTTGTAGGGGTTGGTCGATCCCCCGGCGAAGATCACCCAATCGCCGAGGCCGACGGCGGCCGCGCGATAGAGCGGCGGTCCCGGGTGATCGGCGATGCGCCGCCAACGCACCTGGGTCGGGTCGTCGGGATCGATGTCGCCACGCCAGGAGGAGGACTCCAGCACGAAGCGTCGGGGCTCGGGGTCCACGCGCACGCCGTCGATGTAGACGAGCGTCCTACGGGTCAGCCCCCCGGCGTGCCCGAATACGGGCGGACCCGGGATCGGCGTCGCCATCGACCACGTATCTGCGGTCGGGTCGAAGACCTGGACGTCCGCGATGTTGCCGTCGTCGTGCCATCCGGAGACGAGATAGACGAGCGAGTCCGCGAGCACGCCCGAGACGGCGTCGTCGGTCGGGACCGGGATCGGAGCCCCCTGCCGCCACCCGCTGCCGGGACGGAGCACCTCGACGGTCGGAACGGATCTCTCGCTGCCGTCCTCGGCAACGGTGTACCCACCGAAGACGTAGACGAGGCCGCCTACCGACTGAGCCGTCCCGGCGAGGCGACCCGGACCGTCGAGCGGTGCGATCTCGCGGAAGCGCTCGTCCGATCCGACACGGTGACGGAAGACCCGTGTGTGCACCCCGGACCAGCGCTTGGTCTCGTCCAGGCCGAGGAAGGAGTAGACTTCCCAGCCGCCCTCGTGCTCGACCGCCGCGACGGCGTTGTTGGCCGCGGGGACGGGCAGGGACGGTCCGGCGCTCCAGACGCCGGTGCTCTGGAATGCCGCGAAGAGCAGCGTGGCGGCTGCGCTCACGACGGTTCAGGCACCGGGGCAGATGGATCGCCCGGCCGCCGCCGCTTCGAGTCGCTCCACGATCTCACCGACGGTGGACGCGCCCCCGTCCGCGTCGTACCAGGCGAACTTGCGCCGCAGGCGTTCCCTGGCGCTCAGATGGCCTTGGCCGGCGTACCACTCCTGAAGCGGCAACGGCCGCTCGATCCAGCACCCGACCCTCTCGCCCTCCTCGTCCAGGACGAGGACGGTGGGGGTCGCGGCGCGGCCGTCCGGTGTCCGGTGGGCCTCCATGATCCATCGCCCGAGATCCGGGTGCACGATCCGCATCTCGAGGTTTTCCGCTTCGTCGACCAGGCGCGCGACGTAGGGAATCGTGTTGGCGGAGTCGCTGCAGGAATCGACAGCCACGACGAGGAGCCTGAAGTGGTCGGGGAGCGCGCGGACACGCCGCACCAGCTCGGCCGATGGAGCCCCGTTCTCGTAATTCCGGTGCCACATGTCGTGTCGAGCCTCGACCTTCTCGAAGAAGGACGCGAAAGGCACGCCTCCGGCGTAGGCCTCGGCGAAGCTCGGTGTCTGCGGAGCTCCGTCCTGAGCCGTCCACGGGGTGGGCGGCCAGACCGCGACACACAGGCTCAGAATCGATGCAGCGGCGAAGCTCATGGGCTCGTCAATACGTGGGGGGATAACGCTTTGGGGTGTCTCACTTCGAGTGGCTCAGAGCGTGCTCACGCGGTGATGCCGTGGCGCAGGGCATGCTCCATCGCTTCGCTGAAGCGGTCCACCTCCTCCAGCGTGCTGTAGACGCTCGGAGAGATCCGAAGTCCCTCGAACTCGGCGTGGTGGATCGCGACGGTGAAGATCCGGTGGCGGTTCCAGAGCCAGCTGTTCAGCTCCCCGGTCGCGATGCCCTCCACCTGAACCGTCGCGATCCCGCATGCGAAGCCCCGCTTCAAGCTCGTGTGCAAGCGAACGCGGTCGTGCTCGAGCAGCCGTTCGGCCCAACGGTTTCGCAGGTAGACGAGCCGCTCCTCCTTCCGAGCGGGACCGATGCCCTGGTGGAAGGTCAGCGCCTCGGCGACGGCGAGGAAGTTGGCCTCGGGGTGCGTGCCGATCTCTTCGAATTTCCGGATGTCGTCGTCCTTGGCTTCCGGGGCGGCCATCAACGGCCAGATCTCGGGGATGCGCTCCCTCTTGACCCAGAGGAAGCCGGCCCCGATCGGGGCGAAGAGCCATTTGTGGAGGCTCGACGAGTAGTTCTCGCATCCCAGCTCGGGGATCGAGAAGTCGAAGTGCGCCAGCGCGTGCGCCCCGTCCACGATGACGGGGATCCCGTATCCGGTCGCCATCTCCACCACGTCCCGAACCGGCAGGATCTGGCCCGTGATGTTGATCATGTGACACATGAGGATCGCCCGCGTCCGGGGTGTGATGCCGGCCTCGAAACGGCGGACCACCTCGGCCGGATCCTCCGCGGGGATCGGAAGCTGGATCTGCTTGAGGACGACACCCTCGCGGCGCTCGCGCTGCTGGAACGTCGTGATCATGCGGCCGTAATCCTGCGTCGACGTCAGCAGCTCGTCGCCGGGCTCCAGGTCGATCCCCAGCTGCAGCGTCTGGAGGCTCTCCGAGGCGTTGCGCGTGATCGCCACCTCTTCTGCATCGACCCCCCATTGCCGGGCCATGCGCGCTCGCACCGCCTCCCTCTGCGGCTCCAGGACCTGCCACATGGTGTAGGCAGGGGCCTCGTTGGAGAACTCGATGTGACGCTTGAGCGCGTCCTGTACGTACGCGGGGGCCGGGCTGACGCCGCCGTTGTTGAAGTTGACGATGCTGCGGTCGACCTCGAACGCCCGGGCGATCTCCGCCCAGAAGTCTTCGTCGTCGGCCACCTCGGCCGGATTTCCCGGATGGCGGGCCAACTCCGCGGCGATGTCGATCCACCGGCGTCGCGGCCGCGCAGCCGCGAGGGGCAGCCCCGTGGCGGCGATCGCCGCCGGTACCGACATCGCAGCGATGAAATCTCGACGGCTGGGCATGTGCCTTTCCTTCCCGGTGCCGCAGGCTGAACGCGATAGCAGAGCCCTTCGACCGCGTCCAGAATAGGGCTTGCCCGAAAGCGTGTCCAACGTCCCCCACCGCCTCGTGGCGGAAGGGACAATCGAGACCCGTCTTCCCGGTGCGTCGGAGGTGGATGCGCGGAGGAACAAAGCCGGTTCGACGGACTAGAGAGCCCCAAGAGGACATTCTCGGTGCGCGCTTTTCGAGTACATTCCGGCATGACTCATCCGCTCAGGCGTCTCGGGCGCACGCTCGCATGGGGCGCCGCCCTGGCACTACCCTGTGCCGCCGCCAGCCAGACACCCGATTCCCTCCGGGGACCCGACTTCGACTCGGTGTTCGTGTTGGAGGGCGTACGGGTGCCCGTGCCGCCGCGCCTCACGCAGACGGGTGGTGCGAGCACGGTCCAGATTCGCCTGGACTCGATGAGCGTGATCCCCGCGCCGACGCTCGAGGACGTGCTTCGCCGCATCCCCCTGATCCAGATCCGACGTAACTCCCGGGGTGAAGCGCAGCCGGCGATGCGCGGTGCGGAGGACCGGCAGATCGCCGTGCTCGTCGACGGTGTTCCGCTCACGCTGAGCTGGGATCACCGCACGGATTTTTCGGTCATCCCACTCACGGCTGCCCGTTCCGTGAATCTCCACCGCGGCGTGTCCTCGGTCCTCTATGGCCCCAACGTGCTCGGTGGCGTGGTCGAGGTGGACGTGGTCCGAGGGGCACAGCGAATGATCGCGCCCGCTCCGATGTCACTCGCGTTGGGGGTGGACCAGACCGGCGCGACCAACGTCACGGCGTCGGCCGGGCGGCTCCTGGAGCCCGGGGAGGGGCAGTTTCTCGTCCGAGGAGGGATCGGCTTCAGGAATGCTTCGGGTGTGACCCTCCCGGGAGCGTCGCCGACGGACGCGGACGAGCGGGCTCGTCTGGTCGATCCCGAGGACGGGGACCTACGCCTCAACAGCGACTTCCGGGAGTTCGACGCCTTCGTCGCCGGCCGTTATCAGTCGGGAAGCGGTGCGTGGGCCTCGCTCACCGCCTCGGGCTTCGAGGCGGAGCGGGGTGTCCCACCCGAGACGCACGAGGCCGAGCCTCGGCTGTGGCGGTATCCGGACCAGGACCGCTTCGTTGCGGCTCTTTCGGGCGGGACGGGTCAGCGCCGGACGGCGCTCGGCTTCGGCGATCTGGAGGCCAGCGTCGGCGTCGACCTGGGGTCGTTCACCATCTCTTCCTTCGAGTCGCTCGCCTACGAGACGGTCGAGGGGGTGGAGCAGGGCGAGGACGAGACGATCACGCTTCGCCTCCTGGGGGATCACACGCTCGGAGAGCAGGGCGATCTCAGGGCCGCCTTCACCTATGGGGACGTCTCCCATCTCGAGCGGCTGATCCCGGGCGGACAGAACGAGTACCGCCAGCGCCTCTGGAGCGCGGGTGTCGAGACGGAGTGGCGCGTCGGAGGGCTCCTGGGCGTCGATTGGCTGGACGCCACCCGCGTCAGCCTCGGAGGTGTCGTGGACGGAGCCGATACGCCGAAGTCGGGCGACAAGCCGGCGCTCGACCAGCTGTGGGATTGGGGTGCCCGGCTCGGCGTCAGCTCCGTGACCGCCGGCGGGAGCGTGCTCATGCACGGCGGGCTCTCGCGCCGCGTGCGCTTCCCCTCGCTTCGCGAGCTCTATTCCGGCGCGCTCGGACGGTTTCTCCCCAATCCGGACCTTCGCCCGGAGACCCAGTGGGCCGGGGAGCTCGGGGTCACGTGGAACGGCAGCCCGGTAGAATTCCAGGTCGTCGGATTTCGGCAGGAGCTCGACAACGGGATCGTGCGCATCTCGGTGGATACGCCGGAGGACAATCTCCGTCAGCGCGTCAACCGGGATCGGATCACCAGCACGGGGGTCGAGCTCGTGGCCTCCGGTCGACTCGGACCGGTGGCGTTCGCCGGGGATGCGACGCTTCAAAGTGTTCGGCAGTTCGACGATGCCGGCGTCCGATCCGAGCCGGAGTACGAGCCGAACTTCCTCGGTAAGCTCGACCTGTCGTTCCCGCTCGTGGGCGGTGCTCAGGGGAGCTTCGACGTCCGTTACCAGGGATCGCAGAAGTGCCTGAACGTCGACACGGGGGGATTCGACGAGCTGGAGCCCAACCGGTCGTTCGATTTCGAGCTGCGTAGGGTCTTCCGAGCTGCCGGACTGGCGCAGTTCGACCAGCTCGATGCAGTCGTCGGGATCGCCAACCTGACGGACGCGGCGGTGCTCGACCAATGCGGCCTGCCGCAGCCGGGCAGGACGCTCCGCTTCCAGATCAGCCTCTTCTAGGTCGCGAGCCCGGGCAGTGGTGCGACTGGTTGGTCCCTGCCGGACGCCTCGCTACCTTGCCCAGCCATGATCCGAGTGACCTTCCTTGGGACGGCCGCGGCGAGGCCCACCGTCCGGCGCGGCGTGAGCGCGATCTTCGTGCAGCGAGAGGGCGATGCCATGCTCTTCGACTGCGGCGAGGGCACGCAGCGCCAGATGATGCGCTTCACCACGGGCTTCGGCATCGATCGGATCTTCGTCACCCACCTCCACGCCGATCACTTCCTGGGCGTCACCGGGCTCGTGCGCACGATGAGTCTGCAGGGGCGCGAGGACCCGATCTCCGTCTATGGCCCGCCCGGCTCGAGTCGGACCCTTCGGGCCGCGGTCGAGCTCGGGGTGGAGCGGGTGGGTTTCGAGGTCCGCGTCCACGAGATGGAGCCGGGAGAGGCGGTCCTCGGCGACGAGTACGAGATCCGGGCCTTCGCGGTGCAGCACGGGGGACGTGCCCTCGGGTACGCGCTCGTCGAGCAGGACCGGCTCGGTCGCTTCGACGTGGACAAGGCCCGGGAGCTCGGCATCCCCGAGGGGCCGCTCTTCGGGCTTCTTCATCGGGGTGAGACGATCGAGGTCGAGGGACGGACGATCGACCCGGCCGAGGTCGTGGGCGAGGCGAGGGAAGGCCGGACGGTCGTCTACACGGGAGATACGCTGCCGGGCCCCTGGACCGTGGATGCCGCCAGGGGCGCGAACCTGCTCATCCACGAAGCGACCTTCGGTGAGGACGAGGCCGATCGGGCCAGGGATACGAAGCACAGCACGGCCTCGCAGGCGGCACAGGTCGCGCGTGAGGCCGATGTGAGGCGCCTCGTGCTCACCCACCTGTCGGCCCGTTACTCGGACGACCCGGAGCCGCTCGAGCAGGAAGCCCGGACCATCTTCGAGGGTGCGGTAGTCGCTCGAGACGGGCTGACGATCGAGCTGCCGTACAACGAGGACGAAGATGCCGAGGATGGAGGTTCCGAGGCGTGAGAGAGCTCTTTCGGCATCCGGGTGGTGGGGCTCCGAGAGAGCTCGACCACACCACGACGGTCGACCCCCGAATCGAGCGGGACCCCAGGCATCACTGGACCCTGCAGTCCGCCCTGTGGAGGGCGCGGTTGTTGGCGGACGCGGTCTTCGGTGCGAGCTGCTGCTGCGACGTCGGAGCTTTCCCGAGGACCGTCGCCTTCCAGGGCATGCTCGAGCTCGAGGTGCCGTTCGTCGATCCGGAGCAGCACTTCCGGCGCGAGCGGCTCTTTCGCTCGTGGGCGAGTCGTGATCCGGTGCTCGGCCAGGTGTCGCTCCTCTTCGTCTTTCGACCCCGCCTCGTCGAGCGCCTGAAGGGGATCTCGCTGCCACAAGCGACCGCCGAGGTCTGACCCAGTGCCCAGCCGGTTCGGCTTCGTCGGGGTGAGCCTCACGCGTGATCGGAGGCAGCTCGCGTGAACGTTCGGGTCCCCGGGGACAAGTCGATCACCCAGCGCGCCCTGATTCTCGCGGCGCTCGCGGACGGGCAGAGCCGCCTGCGGCGCCTTCTTCCGAGCGAAGATCCCCGCAGCACCGCGGCCGTGCTCCGCCGGCTCGGAGCGGACGTGCCGCCCCCACCGGACGACGGCTCGGAGATCCGGGTCCACGGGTGTGGCCTGCGCGGCCTAGAAGCTCCCGCTGGAGAGCTGGACTTTCGCAACAGCGGGACCGGTGCGCGCCTCATGCTCGGCGTCCTGGCGGGGCAGGAGCTCGAGGCCGTCGTCACGGGCGATGCGTCCCTCCGCGGCCGGCCGATGCGTCGTGTCACGGACCCGCTGACCGAGATGGGGGCAACCTTCGAGGAGCTGGGGGAGGCCGACCGCCTACCGATCCGGGTGCGAGGCGGCACGCTCCACGCGGTCGAGCACGTCTCGCCGGTCGCGAGCGCGCAGGTCAAGAGCGCGGTCCTCCTCGCCGGATTGACCGGGGGGTGCGGTGCCGCGGTCGTCGAGCCCGCCCGATCCCGCGACCACACCGAGCGGATGCTCGGCATCGTCGGAGCGGGCGTGGAGTCGGGAGCGCAGGACGGGCGATGGAGCGTCGTGCTCGCTTCTCCACCCGAGCGCATCGACCCGCTCGACTATCAGGTGCCGGGAGATCCCTCGTCCGCGGCGTTTCTGGTGGCATCGCATGCGCTCGGTGTGTCCGTGCGGGAGCTTCGGATCCAGGACGTGCTCCTGAACCCCACGCGGACGGGGTTCTTCGATGTGGTGCGGCGCATGGGGGTGCATCTGGTATCCGCCGCACGCACGGATGTCCCGTGGGAGCCGGTCGGGCATCTCGAGCTCGGTGGCCGGACCTCGCTGCGGGCGACGGAGATCGCGGGCTCTGAAGTGCCGGCCCTCGTCGACGAGATCCCCGTGCTCGCGGTCCTGGCGGCGAGGGCCGAGGGCACGACGAAGATCCGTGGGGCAGGGGAGCTGCGGTTGAAGGAAAGCGATCGCATTCGGGCGCTCGCCGAAAACCTGCGCTCGATCGGCATCGACGTCGACGAGATGGAAGATGGTCTCGAGATCCAGGGAACGGACCGTCCGCTCACCGGAAGCGTCCGCGCGTTCGGGGACCACCGGATCGCCATGGCGTTCGGCGTTCTGGGCGCCCAGCCCGGCAACGAGATCGAGATCGACGACCGGGACGTCGCCGCGGTCAGCTTCCCGGGCTTCTGGGAATTGCTGCGGGAAGTCACCTCCGCCGGCGGATCCGCTCACCACGGGGGCGGCGCCCGCTCGTCCGCCGTCGGTCCCGTGATCACGGTCGATGGCCCGGCCGGCTCCGGAAAGAGCACGACGGCCAAAGAGGTGGCCGAGCGGCTCGGCTTCCGCCACCTGGATTCGGGTGCGCTCTACCGGGCTTTGACCTACGCGTTGCTCGAAGCGGGGATCGCCGAAGAAGCGTGGTCGAGGATGAGTGCCACGGACTTCTCCGACCTCGGGGTCCGGGCCCATCCCGGGGAGGGAACGGTCGACCTCGTCCTGGGCGGACGGCGCCTCGGAGGCGAGCTGCGATCCGCCCGCGTAACGGCGGCGGTCTCGACCGTGGCCCGGCTGCCCGGTGTCCGGGAGTGGCTACTGACGGTGCAGCGCCGGATCGCCGAGCACGGCAACCTGGTCGCGGACGGCCGCGACATGGGGACGGTCGTTTTTCCCGACGCCGACCTGAAGGTGTTTCTCGTGGCCGATCTCGAGGAGCGCGCTCGCCGGCGCCTGATCCAGGACGGAGACCGCCATCCCTCTCCGGAATCCGTCGCTGCCGAGGCCCGGCGAATCGACGAGCGTGACCGTCTGGATTCGGAAAGGAAGGCCTCGCCACTGAGGCGCCCCGAAGGTGCCGTCGAGCTCGACACGACCCACCTGGACTTCGAGGAACAGGTGGAGGCCATCTTGCAGCACGTGAACAACTTGACCCCCTCGTAAGGCTCGGATAGGTTTCCCTTTCTAGGCTCTGAAAGGCCACCGCGGGGGTCAGCCCCCGGGGCTTTTTTTTTCAACGGAAACCTCAACCCGGGCGCGTCGCCTGACCCCCGGCGGAGCTTCGGATCGCTCGATCCGGAGTGGAGTGCATCATGAGTGACAAAAACGAGGCCTCAGACCTCACCCCCGACGAAGAGACCCCCGACACCGAAGTAGCCGAGACCGAGGCGCCCGCCGCGGAAGTCGAGGCCGCTGCCGTTTCCGCCGAGGAAACGGAAGACGCCCCCGAGGCGGACGCCGCCGAGGCGGAGTCCTTCGAGGCTTCCGCTCCGGCCGTCGCAACGGCCGAAATGCCTTCAGGGATCTCCCCGGAGCTCTTCAACGATCCCTACGGGGAAGAGCAGCTGGACATCTCCACCGACGAGTTCTTCGCCATGCTGGATCAGCGGGCGGACGCGGTCGGTGATTTCCGCGAGGGCGAGATCGTCCACGCCCGGGTGCTCGAGGTGACGGATTCGGCCGTGATCCTCGAGTTCGGCTTCAAGAGCGAGGGCTCCGTCGCCCTCGACGAGTTCAAGGATCCGCCCGAGCCGGGCGCCGAGGTCGAGGTGCTTCTCGAAAGCCTCGAAGACGACGACGGCATTGTCGTGCTCTCCAAGAAGAAGGCCGACTTCCTCCGCGTCTGGGAGGAGATCCGGGAAGCGCACGAGGCCGACGAGCCGGTCCAGGGCACGCTCACGCGCAAGATCAAGGGCGGGGTCACGGTCGACCTCATGGGCGTCGATGCATTCCTGCCTGGTTCGCAGATCGCGCTGCGGCGCGTTCCGAACATCGAGGATCTCCTCGGAGAGACCTACGAGTTCAAGATCATCAAGCTCAACAAGCGCCGTCGGAACATCGTCGTCTCCCGCCGCGTGATTCTGGAGGGTGAGCGCGCCAAGAAGCGCGAGAAGCTGGTCAAGGAGCTGCTCGTCGGTCAGGTGCGCGAGGGAACGGTCAAGAACATCACGGACTTCGGTGCTTTCATCGATCTCGGTGGGCTGGACGGTCTCCTCCACATCACCGACATGTCGTGGGGGCGCGTCGGTCATCCCTCCGAGGTGGTCGACATCGGCCAGGCGCTGGACGTCAAGGTGCTCGACATCGATTGGGACCGCGAGCGCATCTCGCTCGGCCTGAAGCAGCTGCTTCCGTACCCCTGGACCGATATCGACAAGAAGTATCCCGTCGGTTCGCGGGTGAGGGGCAAGGTCGTCTCGATCACGAACTACGGTGCCTTCGTCGAGCTCCAGAAGGGTGTCGAAGGGCTGGTGCACATCTCCGAGATGTCCTGGACGCGCAACGTCCGTCACCCCTCGAAGCTGGTGACCATCGGGGACGAGATCGAGGCCGTCGTTCTCAAGGTCGATTCCGAGGACGAGAAGATCTCGCTCGGGATGAAGCAGATCGAGGAGGATCCGTGGCTGGCGCTGCCGGTGAAGTACCCCACCGGCACCAAGCTCCACGGGACCGTTCGCAACCTGACTTCCTTCGGGGCCTTCGTGGAGATCGAGCCGGGAATCGACGGGCTCGTCCACGTGTCGGACATGAGCTGGACCAAGCGCATCGAGCACCCGTCCGAAGTCGTCGACAAGGGCGACGAGGTCGATGTGATGGTGCTCGACGTCGACGCCGAGGCGAAGCGGATCTCCCTGGGTCTCAAGCAGTTGCTGGACGATCCATGGCCGGAGATCGCCGACCGCCTCCAGGCGGGGGTCGAGCCTGCGGCGAAGGTCGTTCGCATCCAGGACAGCGGCGTCGTGGTCGACCTCGGGGACGACATCGAGGGCTACGTGCCGGGGACGCACAGCCAGGTTTCCGACCCGGAGAAGCTGGCCGAGCACTACCGCGCCGGGGAGGACGTCGAGGTCCGTATCATCGAATCCGATGCCGCCAACCGGCGAATCGTGCTCGAGGTCCTCACGCTTCCCGAGTATCAGGAAGTCGTTCTTCCGCCCGAGCCCGAGCCTTCCGAAGAGGAGGCGGCGGAGGAGCCGGGTGAGGACGCGACTGCGAAAGCCGACACCGAAGCCACCGAAGAGACCGCGGCCGAAGTCACTGAAGAGACCGCGGCCGAAGTCACCGAAGAGACCGCGGCCGAAGCCGAGGACTCCTCCGACGAGGAGGAGGGTGGCGAGGAAGAGGAATAGCGGCGCGACCATGATCCCGCTCCTCTCACGCGCCCGGACGCCTACCGCGTCCGGGCGTCGTGGTCTCTGGGCTCTGCTCGTCCTGGCAGGAGCCGTTTCGTGCACCACGGTCGGATCCGATGTCGGCGACCCGTCGGCGGCCGAGCCCCTCGATCCTCCGATTCGACTGAGCGCCGGTGGAGCCGTAGAGGATGCGGAGGCACGCGAGTTGATGGTGCGGGCCCTCGAGGCCTTGGAGGTCGATCCGGAGCTGGCGATTCGGCTCGCGCAGCGTGTCGTGGACGAGCATCCCGAGGCCTCGGGGTCGGGGCGAGCGCTGCGGATCCTCGTGCAGGGTACGCTTCGAGCCGGCCGTTACGCCGAGACGCAGTCCTGGGCGGAGCAGTACGCCCGACTCCTGCCGCCGGCGGACGACCGGGTCGTCGACGTCTGGACCCTGGCGGGGGATGCGGCGCTGGAGGACGACCGACCCACCGACGCCGTGTTGCAATGGCTTCGCATTCCGGCCGACGCCGACGTCCGCCTTCTGGGTGCGGCCCGTGCACGAATCGAAGCGTTCGCACCGATGCTGGGTGGAGACGAGCTTCGCAGGCTCGTCACGCGCCTCCCGCAGGGAAGCCCCTTCGGCGAAGCGCTCACCGCCGCTCTGGCGGCCTCGACCGACTTCACGCCGATTCTCGGGGTGGTGCTCCCGACGACCGGCTCGCCCCGCCTCCGCGAATTCGCGGAGGAGATTCGTCAGGGCATTCAGGTCGCCGTCGACGAGTTCGACTCGACGACGACGACGACCGGCCCCGCGCGACTCGTCACCCGGGACAACCGCGGTACGATCGAGCCGTCCACCGGCATCGTCGGGGATCTCGAGCGGGACGGGGCGCTGGGGATCATCGGCCCGCTGCAGGACGTCACGTTGGAGGAGGTCGCCCGGGTCCGAACGGATCGTCTGACGATCGTGTCTCCGACCTCACCGACGATTCCCGGGCCCGGGGGCGCGGTCTATTCGCTCCAGGGAGCGGAAGACGGCGCCTCCCGGGCCCTCGCCCGGTACGCGGCCGACAGGGGCATCCTCACGGCGGCGATTCTGCACCCCGACAATCCCGACGCGACCTTCGAGGCCGAAGCCTTCCGGGCCGGCTTCGAGGAGCTCGGTGGACAGGTGCTCGCTTCCATCTCGTACCTCCCGGGCTCGACGTACTTCGAGGAGCAGATGCGGGCTGCGGCGTCCGTGCGTCCGGACGTGCTCGTGCTGCCGATTCCCGCGCGTGACGTCGAGCTGGTCGCCCCTCAGGTGACCTTCTTCGGCCTCGACTCATTGGGGATCGAGGTCCTCGGCACGAGGGGCTGGACCGACCGCGAGATCCTCGGACGTGTGGACCCGAGGCACACCAACGGTGTCGTGGCCGCCACGCCGCAGCCTGCCGAGGGAGAGCCCGAAGGCGCGCGCGCTTTTCGGCAAGCCTACGAGCGGTTCTTCAGCAACACGCTCAGGAGCACGGTCCCGGCGTACGGATACGATGCCGCGCGTCTGCTTCTCGAGGCCGTACGGCGGGGGGCTCGGACCGCGGGCGACGTGACCGGCGCGCTGGAGGGCCTTCGAGACTTCGAGGGGGCGACCGGCCGGCTCTCGGTCCGTGACGGCCGCCTGACTCGCGAGCACTACGTGGTCTGCATCCAAGATCAACGACCGCAGGACCTCCAGGCGGGGGAGCGTCCGAACTGGACGCTGATGCCGCCGCTCCCCGATCCGGAGACGGATTCGATACCGCCCGGGGTGCCCCCGCGTATCGTGGGTTTCCGTTGCCCCGGGGCTCCGCTTCCGCCCGGCGCGTTGCCCGACTCTATCTTCCACCCGGACTCGGCGTACATTTTGCCCGATACCCTTCCACCCGACACCCTCACGTCGCGCGACCCGCTCGTCTTCTTGCGGCGAAGTCGCCGGTAGGAGCCATTCGCTCATGTCGATGCACGAGAAGCTCCAGAGACTCGACGAGCTCCGGGCCGAGGCGGAGAATGGCGGGGGTGAGGAGCGGCTTCGACGCCAGCACGAGGCCGGTAAGCTCTCCGCCCGCGAGCGGGTCGATCTACTTCTGGACGAAGGGTCGTTCGTGGAGCTCGACCGCTTCGTAGCGCACCGTTCGACCGAGTTCGGACTCGAGAAGAAGAAGATCCTGGGCGATGGCGTCGTGACCGGATACGGCGCGATCGACGGTCGCCTGGTCTATGTGTTTTCCCAGGACTTTACGGTCTTCGGGGGCTCACTGTCGGAGGCGCACGCCGAGAAGATCGTGAAGCTCCAGGAGCTCGCGCTCAAGAACGGTGCTCCGCTGATCGGGTTGAACGACTCCGGAGGTGCACGAATCCAGGAGGGCGTCGTGTCTCTGGGTGGATACGCGGACATCTTCCTGCGAAACACGCTGGCCTCCGGGGTGATCCCGCAGATCAGCGTCATTCTCGGGCCCTGCGCCGGCGGTGCCGTGTATTCGCCGGCGATCACGGACTTCGTCTTCATGGTCCGGGGAACCAGCTACATGTTCGTGACCGGCCCCAACGTGGTGAAGACGGTCACGCACGAGGACATCGACATGGAGGGCCTCGGCGGGGCGGACGTGCATGCCTCGAAGTCCGGTGTCGCCCATTTCGCCTACGATTCAGAGCCGGAGGTCCTGGCCGCGGTCCGAGCCCTGCTCGGATTCCTTCCCCAGAACAACGCGGAGAACGCGCCCCGAGGCGGGCTGGATGACGCGCCGGAACGACAGGAAGAGAAGCTGCTCGAGGTCGTACCGGACAACCCCAACAAGCCGTACGACATGCACGAGGTCGTTCGGGCCGTCGTGGACCACGGCGAGTTCTTCGAGGTGCATGCGGCCTTCGCACAGAATATCGTGGTCGGTTTCGCGCGCCTGGGGGGCCACTCGGTCGGAATCGTCGCCAATCAGCCGGCCGTGCTGGCGGGCGTCCTCGATATCGACTCGTCCGACAAGGGGGCGCGGTTCGTTCGCTTCTGCGATGCCTTCAACATTCCGCTCGTCGTGCTGGAAGACGTTCCGGGCTTCCTGCCCGGCGTGGGGCAGGAGCACGGGGGCATCATCCGGCACGGTGCGAAGCTGCTCTACGCGTTCTCCGAGGCGACCGTGCCGAAGATCACCGTCATCACCCGCAAAGCGTACGGTGGCGCCTACGACGTGATGAACTCCAAGCACATCCGGGGAGACGTGAACCTCGCGTGGCCGACCGCCGAGATCGCCGTGATGGGACCCAAGGGTGCCGTTGAAGTGCTTTTCCGCCGCGAGATCGCGGAGTCGGACGACCCCGAGGCCGCGACTGCGGCGAGGATCGAAGAATACCGGGAGATGTTCGCGCACCCCTACATCGCAGCCAGCCGCGGTTACGTCGACGACGTCATCGACCCGAGGGAGACCCGCCCGCGCCTCATCAGCGCCCTCGACATGCTTCGGAACAAGCGCGACGAGAACCCGCTCAAGAAGCACGGCAACATCCCGCTCTGACCTTCCACGGGTGTGACGATCGGCCCGATCCTCCCTGAATCACTGGTTCTTCGACACCTGTAGGCGATCCGTCCCCCTCCGGGGCAACCCGCGTCCTGCGCTCGGGCATCACATGGTCGGTGGGGTGAGGCTCGTGCGTATCGAGCAGCCCCGGTGAACCGACCAATCAGGGAGGACCCAAGTGAAGAGCTTTCGTACCACCCAGGTGTGGATGGCGGTGCTCGTGTTGGCGGCACTGTCGGTGCAGCCGGTGGCGGGGCAGGAGGGTGACGGTGAGCGGCGGCGGGAGCGAGATCGCGATCGCGATCGGATCGCCCGGGCGTTCGTGACCAGCTTCAGCGCCCGTGATCAGCAGGCCCGCATGGGCATCTACCTCGACGTGCACCAGCCGACGCGCTATGACGATCGTGGGGCTCGGCTGACGGGCGTGGCCCACGATTCTCCAGCGGACGAAGCCGGTCTGGAGGAGGGCGACATCGTCACGCACTTCAACGGACAATCCCTCACGGACCGGCTGGCCGATGCGGAGTCCGAGGAAGACCTGGATCCGGACGAGTCGATGCCGGCGCAGCGACTGCTCGCGCTCGCGCGTGATCTCGAGGATGGAGACGAGGTGAGACTCGACTACATCCGGGACGGCCAGAGCTATTCGGCGACCGTGGTAGCCGAGGAGGACGGTTGGCCTGGCGCCTTCGCTTACTCCTGGAGCTCGGACGATGAGCCGCTCGTGGCGCTGAGGGAGGTGATGCGGGAGCGTGGGCAGCTCGCGCGGGAGCAGGCGGCCGAGGCCCGCGCCCTCGCCGAGCGCGCGCGTGGCATGGCCGTCGTCAGCCCGAGGGCCGACTTCTTCATCGGTGGGGGCATCGATGCGTGTCCGTCGGGTGGCCACCTCTTCATGGCGGGGGATCGAGGATGCCTCATGGGCGCCGAGGTGCGTGAGCTCGAGCCTGCTCTCGGTGAGTACTTCGAGGCAGAGTCGGGTGTCCTGGTTCTGGACGTGTCGGACGAAAACCCGCTCGGCCTGATGCCGGGAGACGTGATCGTGCAGGTCGGGGATCGCGAGACCGACTCCATCGGCCGCGTGCGGCGCCTCCTGAGATCCTACGACGAGGACGAGACTGTCCGCGTGACGGTGATTCGCAAGGGTGCGCGGGTCGTTCTGGAGGGGACGTTGGATCGATAGACCCGGCATTCACGAAGATCGTTCTCGTGCGGGACGGGGGCTCTGTGCCCCCGTCCCGTTCTTCGTGTCGTGCGCTCGGGGAGGCGCCGGGGACTGGATCGGGTCGGCATCTGCATCTACACTTCGCGGCCGTCCTCCGTATCCCGACGTCCGAGGGCCCACACCCTGCTCGATTCCGTTCTGATCGCGAACCGCGGCGAGATCGCCGTCCGGATCATCCGCGCGTGCCGCGAGATGGGTGTCCGGTCGGTCGCCGTCTACTCCGAACCCGATCGCATGGCCCCTCACGTCCTCGAGGCGGACGAGGCCTACCCGATCGGACCGGCACCGTCCACGCAGAGCTATCTGCGGATCGATCGTCTTCTCGAGGTCGCGGCGCGCGCGAAGGTCGAAGCGGTGCATCCCGGGTACGGCTTTCTCGCAGAGCGTGCGCCCTTCGCGGCGGCGGTTGCCGAAGCGGGTCTCGTATTCATCGGGCCGAGCGCAGAGACGATCCGAAAGATGGGCGACAAGACCTCGGCCCGACGCATCATGTCCGAGGCCGGCGTACCCATCGTCCCGGGTGTCGTCGACGCCATCGAAGACTCGGCCCGGGCCGCTGCCGTCGCCGAGGAGGTCGGTTACCCCGTCCTGCTCAAGGCAGCGGCGGGAGGGGGTGGAAAGGGCATGCGGGCCGTCGAGGCACCCTCGGAGCTCGAGCGAGCCTTCGAGGCCGCGGCCCGCGAGGCGGGAGCGGCCTTCGGAGACGGATCGCTCTACCTCGAGCGGTATCTGGCTCGTCCGCGTCACATCGAGATCCAGGTGATGGGAGACATGCACGGCGAGGTCGTGCACCTCGGAGAGCGCGAGTGCTCGATCCAGAGGAGGCATCAGAAGCTGTTGGAGGAGTCTCCCTCTCCGGTTGTCTCGCCGGCGCTTCGAGCGGCCATGGGCGATGCCGCGGTCCAGGCCGCCAGGGCGGCGGATTACGTCGGAGCCGGTACCGTCGAGTTCCTCTATCAGGACGGTGAGTTCTTCTTCCTGGAGATGAACACCCGGCTTCAGGTCGAGCACCCGGTGACCGAGCTCGTCACGGGGTTCGACCTCGTACAGTGGCAGCTCAGGATCGCGTCCGGCGAGCCTCTGGGCGTGTCCCAGGAAGACGTGGTGATGCGTGGACACAGCATCGAGTGCCGGATCACGAGCGAGGACCCGCACAACCACTTCCTCCCGTCCACGGGGCGGATCGAGCGCCTGGAGCTTCCGAACGGGCCCGGTGTGCGTTGGGACGGCGGCATCGCCGAGGGCTTCGACGTGGGTCTGCACTACGATCCCCTGCTGGGCAAGCTCATCGTCCACGGACCGGATCGAGAGGCGGCGATCGACCGGATGTCCCGGGCTCTCGAGGAGCTCGTCATCCGCGGTGTGGAGACCTCGGTCGACTTTCACGTGAAGCTCATGGAGGAACCGAGCTTCAGAGCGGGGGATCTCACGATCCGGTTCCTGGACGATCACGCGCATCTGTTGGACGGTGCGGAGCAGGACGGAGACTTCGCGTCCGCTGCGGTCGTAGCCGCGCTTCTCGAAGATGGTCGACGCAGGCTTCTCCGTGTTCCGCGGACGGCTTCGAACGAAGACGCAGGTCTTTCAGCGTGGCGCAGGGGTGTCCGGCCGTGGCGGAAACGGTAGTCACCGAGATTCGCGCGCTGTCGTCGGACGGCTCGGGGATCGGGGCCATGCCGGACGGCCGCGTGCTCTTCGTGCCGAGGACGGCCCCGGGCGACCGCGTGAAGGCCGAGGTCGTGAGGGCGCGCCGTAGCTGGGCGAGAGGTCGGCTGATCGAGCTGCTCGAGACTTCGGAAGTCCGCACGGAGCCCAGCTGCTCGCTCTTCGGACGTTGCGGTGGGTGTCAGCTGCAACACCTGACGTACGACGAGCAGCTCCGCTGGAAGGGCCGATGGATCAAAGACGCGCTCGAGAGGATCGGAGGATTCGAGGTGCCGATCCCGGAGGTGCTGCCGAGTCCGGAGACCCTCGGGTACCGCCGAAGGGTCGACCTGACGCTCCGACGCCTGCAAGGGGGTCGAGTTCTGGCCGGCTTCCACGAGGAGGGGGATGGGCGTCGCGTCGTCGATATGCACGACGAGTGCCGATTGCCGGCCCACGAGATCCGCGAGGTATGGTCGGGACTGAGGCGCGTGTGGGGGTCGGGGGCCGAGCGACTGCCCTCGGGGCCTCGGCTCCGGCTCACGCTCAGGGCGTCCGAAGACGGCGTCGGGCTTCTGGTGAGGGGCGGCCGCAACCGGGGTGAACCGGAGCGCCTCCTCTCCGAGGTGGAGGGGCTCGAGGCGATCTGGCTCGAGGACGAGCGGGGCCGACGAAGCCATGCGGCCGGGCTCACGTCGCTTCGGGAGCAATGGCTCGGGGAGACGTTCACTCTGACACCCGAGAGCTTCGTCCAGGTGAACCGGCCCGCGGCCCTCGAGCTGATGGAGTGGGTGCTCGAGCAGGTCCGAGCCCGCTCACCCGAACGAATCGTGGATGCCTTCGCGGGCGTCGGTATGTACGGACGGCGGCTGGCCCGCGAGGGGATGGCGGCTCTGGCGATCGAGCTGAGCGAACCGGCTGTCGAGGTGGCACGTCGGGGAGCGCCTCCGGGGCTCGAGGTGGTGTGTGGCCGGGTCGAGGATCTTCTTCCGGATGCGCTGCCCGCGGATCTCGTGATTCTGAACCCGCCGCGCACGGGTGTGCATCCGGCGGTGCCGAGCGTGCTGGCGGAGCAGGCTGTCCCGACCATCGTGTACGTGAGCTGCGATCCCGCCACCCTGGCTCGGGATCTGGAACGGCTCGGGAGCGCGTACGAGATTACGGCCACGCGTGCGCAGGACCTCTTCCCGCAGACGGCTCACGTGGAGACCGTGGTCGTCTGCCAGTACCGGAGGCCGGGGAGTTGACCAAGTATTTCGTGTCGATCAGAGATCGGACTCACGAGGTCGAGATCACCGGTGACGTGGTCCGACTCGATGGAGCGGTGGTCGAGGCCGACCTGCACGGTCCGCAGGGTTCCGACGTCTGGTCTCTACTCCTCGAGGGGTCGTCCTATCGGGTCGTGGCGACGAGCGGTGCTCGCGGCGAGTGGTCGATGAGGATCGGTGGGGAGTCGTTTCGAGCGAGGGTCGTCGACGAGCGGCAGCACCACATCGAAGAGATGACCGGCACGGGAGCGGGACCGGCCGGGCCCGCTCCGATGCGGGCGCCGATGCCGGGCATGATCGTACGCGTGGAAGTCGGAGAAGGTGATCGCGTCGAACCGGGTCAGGGGCTCGTGATTGTCGAGGCGATGAAGATGGAGAACGAGCTCACGGCGGAGACGAGCGCCCGCGTGGCCCGAATCCACGTGTCGGAGGGGCAGGCCGTCGAGAAGGACGAGGTCCTGATCGACTTGGAGCCTCTCGAAGAGGGAGCCGAGCCTTGAGTCGGGAGAAGGACTTCCGCACCGACAGCGGGATCCCGGTGGAGGGCCTCTACGGGACGGAGGAGGGAGAGCGGCCGGGTGCGTTCCCCTTCACGCGGGGGATCTACGAATCGATGTATCGCGGTCGTCTTTGGACGATGCGGCAGTATGCCGGCTTCGGCACGGCGAAGGATACCAACGCGCGTTATCGGTACCTGCTCGACCAGGGCACCACGGGTTTGTCCGTCGCGTTCGATCTTCCGACCCAGATGGGCTACGACTCGGATCACGCGATGGCGGCCGGTGAGGTCGGACGGGTGGGTGTCGCCATCGACTCCCTCGAGGACATGCGGGTGCTCTTCGAGGGAATCGGACTCGCGGACGTGACGACTTCGATGACGATCAACGCGACGGCACCCATTCTCCTCGCGCTGTACATCGCGGTCGCGGACGAACAGGGTGTGGCGAGGGACGTGCTGGGCGGGACCGTCCAGAACGACGTCCTGAAGGAATACGTGGCACGGGGGACCTACATCTACCCCATCGACTCGAGCCTTCGTCTCGTATCGGATCTGATCTCCTTCTGCGCTCGGGAGGTTCCCCGCTGGAATACGGTGTCGATCTCGGGATACCACATGCGGGAGGCCGGATCCACGGCGCCGCAGGAGGTGGCGTTCACGCTCTCCAACGGGCTGGAGTATGTGCGTCGGGCGCTCGACGCCGGCATCGACCTCGAGGAGTTCGCTCCCCGGCTGTCGTTCTTTTTCGCGGCTCACAACGACCTGCTCGAGGAAGTCGCCAAGTTCAGGGCGGCCCGGCGCCTCTGGGCCAGGCTCATGCGGGAGCGGCACGGAGCGAGCGACCGCGCGTGCCTGCTTCGCTTCCACACGCAGACCGGCGGGTCGACGCTGACGGCGCAGCAGCCGATGAACAACGTGATCCGCGTCACGATCCAGGCCCTGGCGGCCGTGCTCGGTGGGACGCAGTCGCTCCACACGAACGGCTACGACGAGGCGCTCGCGCTCCCGTCCGAGGAATCGGCCCGGCTCGCGCTGCGCACGCAACAGCTGCTCGCGCACGAGTCGGGGGTGACGCGGACGGTCGACCCGCTGGGTGGAAGTCACTACATCGAGGCTTTGACCGATCGGATCGAGTCCGACGCGCTCGCCTACGTCGAGCGCATCGATGCGCTGGGTGGAGCGAGTCGCGCAGTCGAGTACATGCAGGACGAGATCCACCGGACGGCGTACGCGCATCAGCTCGCGGTGGAGTCGGGAGATCGTCTGGTCGTGGGCGTCAACGCGTTCGTGGAGGACGAGGAGTCGTCGGTGCTCCCGAAGCCCGACTACTCGGAACTGGAATCGCAGCAAAAGGGGCGTCTCGCCGCGCTGAAGCGCGACCGGGACGGCTCGGCGGTCGCGAACGCGCTGCAGGCCGTACGTACGGCCGCGGCCTCGTCGGACAACCTGATGCCGTCCATCGTAGCGGCGGGCAAAGCGCTCGCCACGCTGGGGGAGATCTCGGACGTGCTGCGAGAGGAGTGGGGTACGTACGACCCCTAGCATCCGCTGGCGCCGAAGAGCTCGTGGGCCATCGATGGTTGCGCGCCGAGGTTTCTTCAGCGTCAGCTTGCGTTACTTTTTTCCGCTGTGTGCTTGGGCCTGTCCACGCGAATCGACGCATGCCTACATACGAGTATCGTTGCCCGAACGGGCACCACTTCGAGTTGTTTCAGAAGATGTCCGAGGAGCCCGTGGCGCCCTGCCCGGAGTGCGGCAAGGACTCCGAGCGTCTCCTGTCCGCCGGGGCCGGTCTCCTCTTCAAGGGCGAGGGGTTCTACATCACGGACTATCGCAGCGACTCCTACAAGAAGGCCGCTTCTTCGGAGAAGGAGGCACCGAAGAAGGCGAAGGGTGATGAAAAGCCCAAGAAGGACTCGGGGGGTACATCCGCCAAGTCGTCGTCTTCTTCGTCCTCCTCCTCCTCCTCCGAGTAGGCGCGTGGCTCAAGGGCAGATCGAAACGGCTCTCCGCTCGGTGCTGGAGAAGATGGGCGTGCCCGATGCCGTCATCCGTCTCGAGCGCCCCAAGGATCCGGCCCACGGGGACCTGGCCACCAATGTCGCGCTCACGCTCGCTTCCAAGCTGCAGAAGGCCCCCCGAGCCATCGCGCAGGAGATCGCGGACGGTCTCTCCCTCGAGTCTGCCGGTGTCGAGGCCGTCGAGATCGCCGGTCCCGGCTTCCTGAACTTCCGGCTGGCCACCGACGCCGTGGCCTCGACCTTGGTGCGCATCGCCGAGGCGGACGAGGCGTTCGGCCGCAGCGAGGCCGGTGCGGGAAGATCCGTCATGGTCGAGTTCGTATCGGCCAACCCGACCGGACCGCTCCATCTGGGCCACGGGCGGCAGGCCGCGCTGGGCGATGCGATCGCGTCTCTCCTGGATTGGGCCGGGTGGGAGGTGTCCCGGGAGTACTACTACAACGACGCCGGCTCGCAGATCGAGCGACTGGCTGAAAGCGTGTGGGCCCGTTACCAGGAGCACTTCGGCGGCACGAGCGAGATCCCCGAAGGTGGGTACCACGGCGAATACGTGAAGGAAATCGCGGCCGCGTTCGCGAAACGACACGGCGAGGCGTACGTCGACGATCGCTCCGGTGAGGCTTTGAAGCGGATGCGCTTCTTCGCCGTCGAGTGGCTCAGAGAAGAGCAGGATCGCGACCTGCACGACTTTCGGGTCTACTTCGACGTGTATTTCCTCGAGTCGTCGCTGTACGACGGCGGCAGACTCGAGTCCACGATCCACGCACTTCGTGACACCGGTCACGTCTACGAGAGAGACGGGGCGGTCTGGCTCCGCACCAGCGAGTTCGGAGACCAGAAGGACCGGGTGATGATCAAGAGTGACGGGTCGCCCACCTACTTCCTCCCCGACGTCGCCTATCACACCGACAAGTGGGAGCGGGGCTTCCAGCGCGTGATCAACGTGCAGGGGGCCGATCACCACAGCACTGTCGACCGGGTCCACGCGGGACTCGAAGCGCTGGGCTACCCGAAGGGCTTCCCGGAGTATGTGCTGCACCAGATGGTGCGTGTGGAGCGGGACGGCCAAGAGGTGAAGTTCAGCAAGCGCATGGGGTCCCAGACGACGCTCCACGAGCTCGTGGACCAGGTCGGAACCGACGTGGTCCGGTACTTCTTCCAGATGCGCAAGCCGGAGGGACACCTGGTCTTCGACCTGGACCTGGCGCTCGATCAGTCCGAAAAGAACCCGGTCTACAAGATCCAATACGCCCACGCGCGGATGTGCAGCATCTTCGGCAAGGCGGGGCTGTCGGCGGGGGAGATCTCCGTGGAGGGAGCGGCGCTCGATCGGCTCGATACCGAGGCCGAAAGAGAGCTCATCAAGGTGCTCGGAGAGTTCCCCGAGCTCGTCGACCGGGCCGCCGAGGCGCACACGCCCCACCTGCTCTGCGACTACCTGGAACAGCTCGCCGGGCAGGTCAACTCGTGGTACCACGCCGGCAATCCCACACGCAACCCCGAGCTCGCCGTCCTCGTGGAGGACGACGCGCTTCGGCGTGCCCGCTTGCTTCTGGCTCGAGCGGTGCAGGTGGTGATCCGCAACGGCCTCACGATTCTGGGGATCGCCGCCCCGGAGCGCATGGAGCGCGAAGAGGAAGGCTGATCGGAGCGATGTCACTACTCGTGGTCGGAAGTGTGGCGCTCGACGCCATCGAGACGCCCTTCGGAAGCGCCGACCGGGTTCTCGGTGGCTCGGCCGTGCACTTCAGCGCAGCCGCCAGCCAGTTCAACGGGGTGCAAGTGGTGGGTGTGGTCGGCGAAGATTACCCGATGGACGAGCTCGACTTTCTCCGGGCCCGAGGCGTGGATCTCGCCGGGGTCGAGCAGCGAGAGGGAGAGAGCTTCTTCTGGGCGGGTCGCTACAACTACGACCTCAACATCCGCGAGACGCTCGAGACCCGCCTCGGAGTCTTCGCCGACTTCCAGCCGACGATCCCGGAGGCGTTCCAGGACGCGCGCATGGTCTTCCTGGGCAACATCGATCCCCGCCTCCAGATGGACGTGCTGGATCAGGTCGACAGCCCGGAGATCGTGGCCTGTGACACGATGAACTACTGGATCGAAGGGAGTCGTGCGGACCTGCTGGCCTTGCTGGAGCGCGTCGACATCCTCCTGGTCAACGACGAGGAGATTCGACAGCTGGCCGACGAGCCGAACCTGCTCCAGGCGGCGCGCTGGGTCCAGGATCGCGGGCCGTCCACCGTGATCGTCAAGAAAGGTGAGAACGGCGCGATCCTCTACGCGGACGACTGGCTCTTCTTCGTCCCCGGCTATCCCCTCGAGGAGGTCTTCGACCCCACGGGTGCGGGCGACGCCTTCGCCGGCGGGTTCATGGCCTACCTCTCGACGCACTCGCAGCTGGAGCGTTCGACCTTCCGTCGGGCCATGGTCTATGGCTCGGTGACGGGCTCCTTCGCCGTGGAGCGCTTCGGCATCAACCGGTTCCGTGACCTGACACGTAGCCAGATCGACCAGCGGGTTCGAGACTTCCGCGAGATCACGGCCTTCGAGCACGAGCTCGACGAGGATACCTGATGAGCCTGGACTATCGTGCGACGGGCGTCGACCTCGACGCAGCGGAACGCACCAAAGAGGGCCTGAAGGCCCTGGTCGAATCGACGAGAGACGTCCACACGCTCTCGGAGATGGGAGCCTTCGGGGGCCTGTACGAGCTTCCATCGGGCATCGAATCTCCCGTGCTCGTCTCGAGCGCCGACGGGGTCGGGACGAAGCTGAAGCTGGCCTTCATGTCCGGCGTCCACGACACGGTGGGGCAGGACATCGTGAACCACTGTGTCGGTGACATCCTCGTCCAGGGGGCCCGCCCGCTCTTCTTCATGGACTACCTGGCCTGCGGCGAGCTGGAGGAGCACGTCGTGCCCGACGTCGTCCGAGGCGTGGCCCTCGCGTGCAAGGCGAACCGGTGCGCGCTTCTCGGCGGCGAGACCGCCCAGATGCCCGATTTCTACGGACGGGGAGAGTACGATCTGGCGGGCTTCATCGTCGGGGTGGCGCCCCGAGCCGACGTTCTCGACGGGTCCCGCGTGAGGGTGGGCGACGCGCTTGTGGCGCTGGCCTCCTCTGGACTGCACACGAATGGGTACAGCCTCGCGAGGCGGATCGTCTTCGACGTGCTCGGGCTGGGGATCGACGATCCGTTCCCGGACTCGACGGCGTCGGTCGCCGAGGTTCTCATGGCGGTGCACCGGAGCTACCTGTCCGCCGTGCTGCCGTCGGTGGAGGACGGGACGGTGCGTGCCCTGGCACATATCACGGGGGGTGGAATCCCGGGCAACCTGCCACGCAGCCTCGGTGGATCGGGTGCGCGAATCGATCTCGGCTCGTGGACGGTGCCGAGCGTCTTCGACGCGCTCCAGCGAGCGGGTGACGTGGCCCATGAGGAGATGTTCCGGGTCTTCAACATGGGCGTCGGAATGATCGCGGTCTGCGCGCCCGACGAGGCCGATGGCCTCGTCGAGTCGTTCCAGAGCCGTGGGGAGACGGCATGGGTTCTCGGAGAGGTCACCGACTCCGGTGAGGTGGAGCTGGCTTGAAGTTTTTGCTGAGAGGGTCTGCCGGAATCGCCCTCCTCGCATGTCTCACCGTCGAGGGCGCGCCCGCGCAGGAGCGGGAGGCGCTGGCGATCGCCTGCGCGGCAGGGCCCAACCCGGAAGTGACCTTCGTCTGTCAGGAGGCCGTTCTCGCACTGGAGGCCTTCCGTGCCGGCGTCGGCCTCTCGATGACCCAGGGAACCGACGTTCCCGGTTTCGCCAGCACGGTCGGTCGCGGGCTCGGCGGACGGCCGTTGTTGACGGCGACCGCCCGGATCGGCTTTTCGCGGTTCGAGGCGCCGGACTTCGCCGGCCCCGGCAGACCACTGCCCGCGGAGGGAAGCTCGTTCGTGATTCCCACCGTGCAGGCCGGCTTCGCGTTGGGCGTGCTGGACGGCTTCACGACCGGGCCCGCCACCCGCGGCATCCTCTCGCTCGACCTGTTGGGCTCGGTGGCATTCTCGGTTCTGTCGAAGGGCGACGGCTTCCGGGAGAACCTGCTCACGTACGGGTTCGGAGCCCGTGTCGGGATCCTCAAGGAGTCGTTCACGGTGCCCGGGGTCTCCCTGTCGGTGATGCGCCGGCAGGGCAGTGAAGACGTCTCGATCGGCCTGGTCGGGGACGAAGACCGGGCTCAGGTCGTCTTCGCTCCCTCGGTGACCTCGCTGCGGGCGACCATCGGGAAGGATTTCCTTCCGCTGGGGCTCATCGGAGGGATCGGCTTCGATCGCTACGACGGGGACGGGGAGGTGCGTGTGCTCGATCCGCTCTCGGCCTCTCGAGAGGCGGTCGCGTCGACCTCCGATTGGAGCTCGACCCGCCCGATCGCCTACGGCGGCGTTCAGTTCACCTACCTCGTCTTCCAGACCTCGCTCGAATTGGGTTGGGCCGGCGGGTTCGACGACGCGGAGGGGTACACGGGCGACTACGCCCCCGAATCGTCCGCGGTCTTCGCGAACCTCGGCGTACGCCTGACCTTCTGATGCCGGGAGCGGGCGCCGGATGGTGAGTCGGGCGGACGACCGGCAGTGGCTCGAGCGAGCTGTCGAGCTGGGGCGGCGCGGATGGGGGCGCGTGCATCCCAACCCCATGGTCGGCTGTGTCCTCGTCAAGGACGGGCAGGTCGTTTCCGAGGGCTGGCATGCCGAATACGGCGGTCCGCACGCCGAGGTGGCCGCGCTCGGGGCTGCCGGATCCGGGGCGGCGGGAGCGACCGCCTATGTGTCCCTCGAGCCCTGCGACCACCAGGGCAAGACGCCGCCCTGCTCCCGGGCTCTGATCGAGGCCGGCATCGGTCGGGTCGTCTTCGGCGCAGCGGACCCCGGCCCGAACTCCTCGGGTGGGGCAGACACGTTGCGGGCGGCCGGAATCGAGACCGAGGGTCCGAACTTCGACGACGGTCGGGCACGTCGCGAGAACCCCGTATTCTTTCACGGGGTCGAGTCCGATACCCCCTACGTCGCCCTCAAGCTGGCGGCGAGTCACGACGGGAAGATCGCGGCGCGGGTCGGTGAGCGCACGGCGGTCACGGGCCCGCAGGCCGTGGCCGACGTTCACAGGCTGAGGGCGGGCTTCGACGCCATTCTGGTGGGCTCCGAGACCGTGCTCGTCGACGATCCGCTGCTCACGGTGCGTGGCGACGCGCCACCGCGCGTCGCACCCCTGAGGGTCGTCCTGGATGGCCGTGGTCGTGTGTCCACCGATGCTGCGCTCTTCCGCGACGTGGACGTCACCCCCCTATTGATGGTGACCTCCCAAGGGACGGACGATGCAGTCCGGAGCGCCTGGGAGCGTGCGGGGGCCACGGTTCGAACCGTCGGCGTCGACGGTGGACGCATGGCGGTGGAGGCCGTGCTCCAGGTCCTGTCGGGGATGGGCGTGCGCTCCCTCCTCTGCGAAGGCGGCGCGGAGGTCGCCGCGTCGCTGCTCAGGGCCGATCGGGTCGAACGGTTCTATCTTTACCGGGCGGAGGGGGTGTTGGGGGTGGGCGGCCCAGGCCTTCTGGGAGTGGACGAAGCAGCGACACGAGCGTGGCTGCGCGCGTCGATCGATGGAAGGCCGCCCGAGGGCTGGGAGTTGGTGGAGGGTCCGAGGCCAATGGACGCCGACGTGTTGACCGTGTGGGATCGAGTCCGCTAGGAGATCGCGTGTTCACAGGGATCGTCGAAGAGGTCGGGGAGGTCCGCTCGGTCGAGGACCGGGACGGAGCCCGACGCATTCGAATCGGGGCGCGAACGGTCGTCGAGGACCTGACGGTCGGTGCCTCCGTCGCCATCGACGGCGCATGCCACACGGCCGTAGAAGTCGATTCGGACGGCTTCTCGGTGGACAGCATCGGAACGACCCTCGGCCGTACCCTGACGGCCTCCTATGTGGTGGGCTCCCGAGTCAACTTGGAGCGTGCCGCGCGGCTGGGTGCCCGTTTGGACGGCCACATCGTTCAAGGTCACGTCGACGGGCTCGGCGAGCTCGTCTGGACAGGGGAGTCCGGCGAGTACCGGCTTCTCGACTTCCGGATCCCGGAACCGGTGTGGAGGCACACGATCCTGCACGGTTCGATCGCGCTCAACGGGATCAGCCTGACCGTGAACGAGCTCAGGGAGCCCGCCATCTGTCAGGTGGCGATCATCCCGCACACTTGGTCGACCACGAATTTCGCGATGCTCGGCGTAGGGGGTTCGGTCAACGTCGAGGGCGACCTGATCGGGAAGTACGTCGAACGAATCCTGCCCGACAGCGAATCCCGCTGATATCTTTGACGCTGGTCCGGGATCGACTTCCCGGGAGCGTCTCAGCACAACGATTGGACGACATGGAGTTCGATTCCGTCGAAGCGGCCATCGCCGACATTCGCGAAGGCCGGATGATCATCGTCGCGGACGACGAGGATCGCGAGAACGAAGGCGACCTGGTGTGCGCCGCACAGATGATCACTCCGGACATGGTCAACTTCATGACGCAGTTCGGCCGTGGTCTGATCTGCGTGGCCCTCACTCCGGACCGTGCCGATGCCCTCGGACTCCCCCCGATGACGGACGAGAACTCGGATCCGCAGGGCACGGCCTTCACGGTTTCCGTCGACGCCCATCGACGATTCGGTGTCACGACGGGGATCAGCGCGCACGACCGTGCGAAGACCATCGAGCTTCTGGTCCATCCCGACACGGAGCCCGCCGACCTGCGCCGACCCGGACACATCTTCCCGCTGAGAGCTCGTCCCGGTGGGGTGCTCCGGCGCGTGGGCCAGACAGAGGCGGCCGTGGATCTCGCCCGCCTGGCAGGCCTTCGATCCGGAGGCGTGATCTGCGAGATCCTGAATCCGGACGGCAGCATGGCTCGTCGTCCCCAACTCGAGCTCTTCGCGCAGGAGCACGGACTCAAGTTCATCACCGTCGCCCAGATCGTCTCGTATCGGCTCGCGAAGGAGCGGCTCGTCCAGCGAGTGGCCGAGGCCAAGCTCCCGACGCGTTACGGCGAGTTCAGGATCATCGGCTACGAGAGCCCGATCGACGATCGGGAGCACGTCGTGCTGACGAGAGGAAAGATCGACGGGGAGAAGGGCATCCTCGTTCGGATGCACTCGGAGTGCCTGACCGGCGACGTCTTCGGCTCCATGCGCTGCGACTGTGGCCAGCAGCTCGACGCGGCCATGCGGCAGATCGCCGAGGAGGGAGCCGGGGTGATCGTGTACCTCAAGCAGGAGGGCCGAGGCATCGGCCTCCACAACAAGCTTCGCGCCTACGAGCTGCAGGACCAGGGACACGACACGGTCGAGGCCAACGAGCGTCTGGGCTTCAAGCCGGACCTGCGGGATTACGGCATCGGGGCGCAAATCCTTCTCGATCTGGGGCTTTCCGATATTCGGCTGCTCACGAACAACCCGCGTAAGATTGTCGGCCTGGAGGGTTACAATCTCCAGATCACGGACCAAGAGCCCCTTCGGGTCGCGCCGGGCGAGCACAACCAGGAGTACCTGGACGCCAAACGCGACAAGATGGGTCACCTGCTCTAGGTCGTGGCCCACTCACTGACGCAGATCGGGTCCTGACCGTGCACACCGGCAAGCCCGGCACCCATCTTCCCGCTCCGGCGTCTCTTCCGGGACGCAGGTTCGGCATCGTCGTCGCACGCTTCAACGCCGAGGTCACCGAGATGCTCCTCGAGGGCTGTCTGGAAGGGCTCACCGATCACGGTGTTGGGGCCGACGACATCGAGGTTCTGTACGTTCCCGGAGCCTGGGAGCTGCCGCAGACCGTACAGCGTGCCGGGCGGAGCGGCCGTTTCAACGCGGTCATCGCCCTCGGCTGCGTGATACGTGGCGAAACGCCTCACTTCGACTACGTCGCCGGAGAGGCGGCCCACGGGCTCGGCCACGCTGCCCGCGCCCTCGACGTACCGGTCATTTTCGGTGTGCTCACGACCGACTCGGCAGAGCAGGCGGTCGAGAGGGCCGGCCGGGACCGGGGGGACAAGGGGCGAGAGTTCGCTCTGAGCGCGCTGCACATGGTCCAGACCTTCGAGGGCCTCGAGTGACGCCCCGGGAGAAGGCGCCGGCCAACATCGACCGCAGCCGCGCGCGTGCGTGGGCGCTCCAGGTGCACTACCGGTGGGAGACCTCGGGGGAAGGGCAGCGCCTGCGTGATACGCTCGTCGAGATCCAGGGCACGCGAAGGATCGCGCCGCAGCGCCTCGAGTACATCCGCCGGCTGCTCTCGAAGCTCGACGAGCATCTCGAGGAGGTGGATGCGTCGATCGCGGCATCCCTCGACAACTGGCGCCTCGACCGGCTTTCGATCATCGATCGGGGGATCCTGCGGATCGGTGCGGTCGAGCTTCTACACTTCGAGGACATTCCTCCCAAGGTCTCGATCCAGGAGGCGGTCCGCCTCGCGGAGCGGTACGGGGGACTGGACTCTCCGCGCTTCGTGAACGGAGTCCTCGACGCACTCTTCCACCACGCCGTGGCCGAGCTCGATTGAAGCTCCTGGTTCTCAACTGGCTCGATCGACAGAATCCCCAGGCCGGGGGCGCCGAGGTCCACCTCCACGAGGTCTTCGGCCGGCTCGCGGCGCGTGGGCACGACGTGACACTCCTGACTTCCGGCTGGCCCGGAGCGGAGCCCCGTTGCGTGCTCGACGGCATCGATGTCCATCGTACGGGAGGCCGTTACACGCTTCCGCTGTCGGCTCCCCGGTACTTCAAGTCCCACCTGGGCTCACAGCGATACGACGTCGTCGTCGAGGATCTGAACAAGGTCCCGTTCTTCTCGCCGTGGTGGGTCGAGTCTCCGGTGGTCTTGCTCGTGCACCATTTGTTCGGTGGCGTCGCCTTTCAGGAAGCTTCGTTCCCGGTCGCTGCCGCGACATGGCTGCTGGAGAGACCGATCGCCCGGGTCTACCATCGCACGCCGACGGTAGCGGTGTCGAAGAGTACGGCGGACGACCTTGTTGCACGCGGTATCCGACCCGGCTGGATCTCCGTCATACCGAACGGCATCGAGCCCGGACGGTTCTCCCCGGTTCCCGAGTCGGAGCGGTTCGACGAGCCGACCGCGCTGTATCTGGGGCGCCTGAAGCGCTACAAGCGAATCGACCTGATCATCGAAGCGGTGGGGGAGCTCAGGGCCCGGGACGTGTTCGTGCGGCTCCGGATCGCGGGGAAGGGGGACTACGAGGACGTGCTGCGCGCGAAGGTCGAAAGCCTGGCCTTGCAGGATCGTGTGATCTTCGAGGGCTTCGTCACGGAGGAGCGCAAGCGGGAGCTCCTCGCACGGAGCTGGGTTCACGTGCTGACCTCGACGAAAGAGGGCTGGGGGATCGCGAATCTCGAAGCGGCGGCCTCCGGCACGCCCACGGTAGCTTCGGACTCACCGGGTCTGAGGGATTCCGTCCTGGACGGGCATTCGGGCTTCCTCGTGACCCACGGGGATGTCGGTCGGATCTCCGACCGCATCGCGGACATCCTGAGCGATCGAGGGCTTCGGGAGCGCATGTCCGGCGACGCGATTCGGTTCGCGGAGCGATTCACGTGGGATCGGGCCGCGGAGAGCATGGAGCGGTTCATGAACGAGCGGGTGGCTGAGTCTCGTGCACCCGTGTAGCTTTTTCGAAGAGTGGGGAGTCTTCTCTCGGACGGCAGCGTGATGCTCGAGCCGTCGCCGATTCCCCATCGGACGAACGAAAACCTCCGGACGGAGGAGAGATGAACGTACGTATCGTTGCGCGCCACAGTGATTTACCGGAAGACCTGAGGGCGAGAGCCGAAGGGCTCATCGCCAAGCTCACCAAATACGACCCCAGGCTCACCCGAGCCGAAGTGGTCTTCGATGAAGAAAAGAGAAGCAAGAAAGTGGAGGCCATCCTCCACCTCGATCGGGTCGACCCGATCGTCGCGCACGCGGAGGGAGACGACTACCGCAGCGTACTCGATCGGCTCGTGAACCGACTTCAAAGACAGCTTCGCGACGGGCGTGCCCGCGCCACCGACCACCAGGCCGACAAATTTTTCGAGGCGACCGCCCCGGAGTAGCGCTCGATGATCAAGGCCTCCGCCCCGCAGGCCGGGCGCTTGACCGTGCAGGACATCCTGGAACAGAAGCGTGAGGCTTTGGGCCTCGAGCTCCTGAACCCCGAAGTAGCGCTCAGCGGAGCGGTCACCGACGCCGATCTCTCCAGTCCGGGACTCGCCCTTTCGGGCTTCACCACGCGCTTTGCCGAGGGTCGGATCCAGGTCCTCGGTGAGACGGAGGTCAGCTTCCTCGCCTCTCTCGAAGAGCCTCGTGCCCGGGAGCTGTTCGCGGGGATCCTGCAGTTCAAGGTGCCGGCCGTCTTCGTCACCAAGGCCCAAGAGATCGCCGACTACATCGTGCAGATCGCGTCGGACGCCGGTACACCCTTGCTTCGGTCGAGTCTGAGCACGAGAGAGTTCTACCGGCGGCTGAAGCCGTATCTCGAGGGTGAGCTCGCACCGCGGGTGCACATCCACGGCTCGCTCGCCGACGTCCATGGTGTCGGGCTTCTTTTCACCGGCCCGAGTGGCGTGGGGAAGAGCGAGTGCGTGTTGGACCTGGTGGAGCGTGGCCATCGCCTCGTGGCGGACGACCTCGTGATCGTGTCGGAAGAGGGCAACGACGTCCTCATCGGTAAGGGACACGAGCTCCAGAAGCACCATATGGAGATCCGCGGGCTCGGCATCGTGGACATCGGCGCGCTCTTCGGGATTCGTGCGATACGGCAGCAGAAGCGAATCGAAGTCGTCGTGGAGCTCGAGTACTGGGATTCCTCCAAGCCCTACGACCGCACCGGCCTGAAGCCGAAGGCGACCGAGATCTTGGGGGTCAGTATTCCCACGGTGACGGTGCCGCTGAACCCGGGCAAGAACATCACGGTCATCTCGGAGGTGGTCGCGATGAACCACCTGTTGAAATACACCGGCACGGACTCGGCCGCGCTCTTCAACCAGCACCTACAGGACGCGATGAGCCCGGTACGCGAATACCTCGAGCAGGACTATGAGTGAGGACGAGCCGCTTCGGGGTGTCGTCCTGGCACATGGAGAGATGGCCGAGGGATTGGTCAGCGCAGTCGAGCGAATCTCGGGCATCGAGGGCGTGCTGGTGCCGCTCTCGAACGAGGGACACGGGCCCGAGTCACTCAAGCAAGCGATCGAGAATGCGCTCGGAGACACGTCGGCTGTCGTGTTCTCGGACATGGCGGCGGGCAGCTGTGCGATGGCGGCGCTCGTCACCTGTCGCGATCGGGGGCGGCGGGCCGTTCTCTGCGGAGTGAATTTGCCGATCTTGCTGGACTTCGTTTTCAATAGAACCATGCCTTTCGACGAGCTCTTGCCTCGTTTGGTGGAGAAGGGCCGCGAAGGCATCCGTGCCTTTCAGTGACGTAGGGTAGAGCGACGCATGACGGTTTCCCTGCTGCGAATCGACGAACGACTGATCCACGGGCAGGTGGTCGTGGGCTGGGGGACCCAGTTGCGACCGGATCGCTACGTGGTCGTCGACGACGCGCTCGCCGAGAGCGAGTGGGAGCAGGACATCTACCGCCTCGGGCTCCCCGAGGATGCGACGGCGGAGTTCCTCTCCGTGAATGAGGCGCGGGCCCGCTTTTCGGAGTTCGCAGGTGACCGACAGCCCACGGTCATCCTCACGCGCTCGGCCACGGCCATGCGCGAGCTGGGGCGGGACGGCCTGCTGGCGGGACGGCCGGTGAACGTGGGTGGTCTCCACCACGGGCCCGGACGTACGGAGCGTCTGTCGTACGTGCACCTGGGAGAGGAAGACGCTCAGGCGCTGACGGAGCTCGAAGAGGATGGCGCCGAGGTGACCGCGCAGGATCTGCCGAACGCCCGGGCCATTCCCCTCTCGGAGATGGTGGGCTGAGCTTGGGCCACTGGGCCGTTCCTCTTCTGGGTGGACTACTCGGGCTCGACTCTACGTCGATGGGTCAGTTCATGGTGTCGCGACCCATCATCTCGGGGGCGCTCACCGGGTGGCTTCTCGGTCAGCCGTTGATGGGTTTCACGGTAGGCGCCTTCATCGAGTTGTTTTCGCTGGTGGCTCTTCCCTCTGGAGGCACGAGGTTGGCGGCGTCCGCGAGTGGGACGGTCGCGGCGGTCGCCACCGCGGCTGCGCTTCCCGTGCCGGGTGCCTACCCGGTGGCGGTCGTATGGGGACTCGTCCTGGCACATGCGGGGGGTTATGGGGTCGAGGTGCTTCGCAGATGGAACGCCAGGCGCTGGGCCGCCGTGGAGGAGCAGGGGATTACGGCGCATCGGGTCACGGTCACTCACTGGAGAGCGATCGCTCTCGACGGGCTTCGGGCAGCCGTGGTGGCCGGTGGGGGTGCTCTGATCGGTCGGTTCGCATTTCGAGGTGTGGCCGACCTGTGGCCACTCGACGAGGCCGCGACTTTCTCCGTCCTCCTGCTTTTCGCCGCGGTCGACATGGGCGTGCTGCTGAAGAATTTCGGAGGGTGGCACCGTCGGCGAGTCGTCTTTCTCTTCGGCATCGTCGTGGGGGTCTCGATCGGGATGCTGGTCTGATGCTCGCCGGACTGGCCCGAGGCGCCCTCGTCAGGAGCCTTCTCATCCAGGGATCCTGGAATTTCCGCCTCTTGATCGGTGGCGGGTTCGCGTGGATGATGATCCCGGCCCTCCGGAGGATCCACGGGGAAGACGCGGAGGCGGCCATCGCCCGGCACGTCGAGCCCTTCAATTCGCACCCGTATCTCGTTGGGATCGCGGTCGGAGCCGTGATTCGCATGGAGGAGGAGGGTGTCGATCCGGAAACGATCCGCCGATTCAAGGCCGCCGTTCGAGGACCACTCGGAAGCCTCGGTGATCGTCTGGTTTGGGCGGCGATCAGACCGACACTGCTGCTACTCGCGCTCCTCGCATGGGCGGTCGGGGGGCCGCCGCTGTGGGTCTCGATCGGATTCTTGGTCGCGTACAATGCCGTGCACCTGGGGCTGCGTTGGTGGGGGCTGCAGGTCGGGCTCAGCGAGGGTCCGAGGGTTGCACGACGTCTTCAGGAAGTCGATCTCGCGAGGCGGGCAGGGAGGATCGGAGGTCATGGTGCCATGGCACTGGGTGTCTTCTGCGGGGTCTTGGTAGCGGGCTCACTGGGGATGGGACTCTGGGGATGGGTGTGGACCGCAGCGGCCGCCGGCGGTTTCGGCTTCGGCCTGATCCGGGGCTCTCTGTCCATTCGCTCGGCGCGGCTCGCCTTGGTCGGGGCCGTGGTGATCATCACAATCTCGGGACTCGTATGAGCGCTCACATCGAACGCAGTGTGCAGGTCGTGAACCTGCTCGGGTTTCATGCCCGGCCAGCGGCTGAATTCGTGAAGCTCGCGAGCCGATACGGCGCTGAAATCCGTCTCGAAAAGGACGGAATCGAGGTGAACGGAAAGAGCATCATGGGCGTGCTCATGCTCGCGGCCGAGCGTGGCGCGACCCTCATCATCCGGGCTGACGGAGACGATGCGGAGGCAGCGGCCGACGCGCTCGTCGATCTGGTGGCCGGGGGCTTTCAGGAGATTGACGGTGTCGAAGGTCTTTGACGGAGTCGGCGCGGCCGAGGGGTTCGGGGTCGGTCCTGTGCACCTGCTCGACTGGGGTGTTCCCACCGTACCACACGAGATGGTCGAGCCCGATGCCGTCGAACAGGAGATCGAGAAGCTCCACGACGTTCTGGAATGGGCGAAGCGGCGTGTCACGGAGCTGCACATGCACACCGCCGAACGGCTCGGACCCGTCGAAGCCCGGATCTTCGAGCCGCAGAGGCTGATGCTCGAGGACTCGGAGGTCGTCGAGGGCACCATCGCCTACATCCGCCAGAACCGACTGACCGCGGCCCGGGCTCTCGATTGGCGCATCATGGAGCTCCAAGCGCGTTGGGCCCGCACCGCTCACCCGATGGTGCTCGATCGCCTGAACGACCTCGAGGACGTACAGGTACGGCTGCTGCACCGGCTCCTCGGGCTGGCCGACCCCACCGACCTGACGACCCCGGGAGACGGCGTGGTCGTGGTGACCCCGAACTTGACGCCCAGCCTCGTCGTTCAGATGGACCCGGGTGCCGTTCTCGCCATTGCGGCCGATCAGGGCACCCGCACGGCCCACTGGGTCATGCTCGCGCGATCGCTGGGGATTCCCACGGTCTGCGGTATCGGTCGAATCAGCCGGGAGGTGCGGGAGGGGCAGGAGGCGATGGTGGACGGCCGGATCGGGCGTGTCATCATCGACCCCGACGAGAACGATCGGCGCATCTTCGAGCAGCGTGAGACCCAGATCCTGCAGTGGGAGGAGGAGCTCGAGGTCATCGCGCAGCTCGACGCGGTCACGGCCGACGGGCAGCCGGTCGCCCTGCGGGCCAACCTGGATCTGCCTGGCGAGGCCGTCCGTGCGGTGCAGCACGGCGCCCACGGTGTGGGGCTCTTCCGTACGGAGTTTCTCGTGGTCGGTCGGCAGGTGATGCCCGGCGAAGAGGAGCAGTACGAAGCCTACCGAAGCGTGGCCGAAGCCTTTCCAACGGCCGGAGTGACGATCCGGACGTTCGACCTCGGTGGCGACAAGTTTCCGATGTTCCTGCACATGCCGGCCGAAGAGAATCCCTTCCTGGGCTGGCGCGCGGTTCGCGTATGCTTGGACCAGCCCGAGCTCTTCAGGACGCAGCTGCGTGCCATCCTGAGGGCGTCGGCGCACGGGGACGTGCGGATCATGGTCCCGCTCGTCAACGACGTGGACGAGATCGCCCGCGTACGGGAGATGGTGCGTGAGGAGGAGCAGAGGCTCAGCCAAGAAGGCATCCCCTACAATCCGGGTTACAAGCTGGGCATTCTCGTCGAGACGCCCGCGGCGGCGCTCGACGCGGTGGAGCTGGCCCGCTATTGCGATTTCTTCTCCATCGGCACGAACGACCTCACGCAGTACACGTTGGCGGTAGATCGAACCAGCGCGCGCCTGGCCAAGCTGTTCAATCCCTTCCATCCAGCGGTTGTTCGGCAGATCGCATCGGTTTCGAAGGTGGCGCGCCAGGCGGGGATCGAGCTCAGCGTCTGCGGAGAGATGGCAGCCAATCCCCTGGGGGCCTTCCTCTTCCTGGGGCTGGACATCAGCGCGCTTTCCGTTGCGTGGCCGTCGCTGCCCGAGGTCAAGAAGTTCCTCCGGGAGATGCGGGTCGAGGATGCTCGTGCGGCTGCCCGGAAGGCGGTGGAGGCACCGACGGGACGCCAGGTCGTCGCGGCTCTCGCGGAGGGTCTCGGGACGTCGGTCGACCTCTCCGCGTTCTCCGGACGGTGGAACCTGTCCCTGCCTTAGCGATCCCGCTAGACTTTTTCGCCGCTCCCCTCGAACCGCAGGAACGCGTAGTGAGTAAACAGCTCTTCACGTCGGAATCGGTGACCGAAGGACATCCGGACAAGATCTGCGATGCCATCTCGGACGCAGTGCTCGACCACCTCCTCGCGGGAGATCCCCGGTCACGAGTCGCGTGCGAGACGCTCGTGACGACCGGAATGGCTTTTCTCGCGGGAGAGGTGACCAGCGAGACCGACGTGTCACTTCCGGACGTGGCCCGGGAGGCGATCCTCGACATCGGATACGACGACGCGAACTTCGGAATCGACGGTCGCACGTGCGCGATCCTGGTCGCCCTCGACCGGCAGTCTCCGGACATCGCGATGGGAGTCGACGGCGGGGGAGCGGGCGACCAGGGCATGATGTTCGGCTACGCGACGGACGAGACTCCAATGTTGCTCCCCGCGCCGATCTTCTACGCCCATGCCCTCACCAGGCGCCTGGCCGAGGTTCGCAAGGAAGGGACGTTGCCGTGGGTTCGGCCGGACGGCAAAGCCCAGGTTTCGGTCGTCTACGAAGACGGGCGCCCCGTTGCGGTCCACACGGTCGTCGTCAGCACGCAGCACGATCCGGGCATCGAGCAGAGCGAGATTCATGAAGCGATCATCGAGCACGTCATCCGGCCGTCGATCCCGTCTGAGCTCCTCGACCATGAAGCTTGCGTGTACCACATCAATCCGACCGGAAGGTTCGAGATCGGCGGTCCGCACGGGGACGCGGGGCTGACCGGGCGGAAGATCATCGTCGACACCTATGGTGGCATGGGCCGTCACGGAGGTGGGGCCTTCAGCGGGAAGGACGCCACCAAGGTCGATCGCTCGGCGGCCTACGCCGCGCGTTGGGCCGCCAAGAATCTGGTTGCCGCGGGCGCAGCGCGCCGTGTGGAGATCCAGCTCGCCTATGCGATCGGCGTAGTCGAACCGGTGTCCATCCACGTCGACACTTTCGGGACGGGAACGCGACCGGACGATGCGATCGCCGAAGCGCTCGGCGAGGTGTTCGACTTCACCCCGCTGGGGATCATCGGAGCCCTCAAGCTCAGAGACCCGATCTTCCGGCCCACGGCGGCGTACGGACACTTCGGTCGCGTGCCCGAGACGAAAGCGCTCGAGGACGGGCGGACGGTCGAGCTCTTCCCCTGGGAGAAGACGGACCGGATCGACGACCTCGAGACCGCGCTCGGTCTCTGACCCGAGTCCGCGAGCATCCGAGCGGAGTTCGTCGGAGCCCCTGAACTCCATAGGCAGTCGGGAGTATCCTTCAAGGTCGGGTTGCCGCGTGGCGGCGAGAGCGGTGGGTTGATGCCCCGCAACGGAGTCGAGGAAGCGTGCTCGTCGAGGTCAGGGTCAAGAGCCTGGGGCTGGACAAAGGCTCGAATACACCGGTGGTCATCCTTCAGGAATCGGAGGGCGAGCGCCTGCTGCCGATCTGGATCGGTCCGGGAGAAGCCAGTGCCATCGCGATGCAGCTGGCGGACATCCGGTATCCTCGGCCGCTGACACACGACCTGCTCGTCACCGTCTTGGGCGGTTTGGGCGGAGCGCTCCAGAAGGTCGTGATCAGTCGTGTCGAAGACGACACCTATTTCGCGGAGATGCTGATTCGGCGAAACGGGGAGATGATCACCGTCGACGCACGGCCTTCGGACTCCATCGCCGTAGCGCTCCGAATGGGGGCTCGGATTTTCGCGCAAGATTCGCTGCTCGAGCGGGTCAACATCGAGGTGAACGACGACGATTCGGTTCTCGATGACGAAGCCACGAAGGGTCCGACGAAGATGAATGCCGAGGAGCTGAAGGAGCACCTCCGCAAGCTGAACCCGGAAGACTTCGGTCGGTTCACGCCCTAGAAGTGACGTCGACGTCTCGTCACGCCTGCGGCCGTTCGGCGTCCGTCTGCGCGCTCGCCATCGCGACGCTGCTCGGCGCGGATATCTCCTCGGCCCAAGTCCCCCTTCGCGGACAGGTCTTGCGCGACGACTTGCCGCTCGCCGAGGCGACGGTGGTGCTGCACTACGTCTCGCCGGACAGCGCCGGTGAGGTCGATTCGGTACGGGTCGATCCCGAGGGGCGCTTCGATTTCGAGCTGACCGCGGCGCTCGACGGGGGCGAGGATTCCCGGATCTACTTCGCGTCCGTGCGTCACCAGGACGTGCTCTACTTCGGGCAGGCGATCGCACAGGCCAGACAGCTCGACAGCTTGTACGTCATTCGGGTTCACGACGCCGTAGCCGCGCCCGTCACCGGCGCCGATCTCCCGCTTACGGTCCGCAACCTCTTTCTCGAGCAGGTCGAGAGCGGGTGGCGTGCGACGGATCTCTACCAGATCCGCAATGACGGCCCGGCGACGCTCGTGACGACGGACGGGGGAGTCGTCTGGGCCCATCCGCTTCCACCCGCGGCGGCGGATCCGCAGCTGGGTCAGGGCGACCTCGCTCCCGAAGGTGTCTCTTTTCGGGACGGTCGGGTCGAGGTGCGGGCACCTCTGCCTCCGGGTGAGCGTCTACTCCTGATCCGCTACATGCTCCCGGCGCTACCGCTCTCGATTCCTGTCACTTCGCCCACCGAGGTGATGGAGCTTCTGGTGCTGGAGCCCGCACCCTGGTTGGATGCCGCGCCTCTGCAGCGCGTCGAAACCGTAGCCCTGGACGGGTCCAGCTACGGCCGCTATTCGGCTACGAGCCTGCAAGGCGTCGATCTGGTACTCGAGGAGGCCGATCCTCCCGCATCGGTCCCGGTGCGCGAGATTGCGGTCATGCTTGCCTTCGTAATGACGCTGGCAGGCCTTCTCGCATACTATCGGCCTAGGGCTAGGGCCGCCGGAGCCCGGGTGTCGGCGGGAGAAGGTGCTCCGAAGCACGCTTCGTCGAGGGACAGCGGCGATCGACAAGCCCTGATTCTGGAGGTCGCCAGGGTGGACGAGGCGCTGGACGTGCTGGCGGACGAGGCCTCGGAGGAACGCGACCGTCTGCAGGCCCGCCGGGCCGCGCTCCTGGCCGAGCTCCGCTCGCTTTCGTGACGGGTGGGACGTGAGCCTCGAGACGACTCCAGCCGTTCTGCTCCGCTCATACGACTATTCGGAGACGAGCAGGATTCTCCGCTTCTACACCCGCGACATCGGGCTCGTGAGTGTCGTGGCGAAAGGTGTCCGCAGAGCCGGTGGAAGGGCAGGAACCGGCTTGGAGACGTTCGCGCGAGGCCTGCTGACGGTCGGGATGAAGGAATCGCGCGACCTCCAGACGTTTCGGGAGTTCGCTCCGGAGTCTCGGCGGCGCAGCCTCGGGGCGGACATGATCCGCTTTTCCGGGGCCTCCATCCTTGCCGAGCTCGTCCTCGAGAATGCCGGGTCGGCTCCCAACGAAGATCTCTTCGGACGGCTCGACGGGGGCCTGGCCCGCTTGGATCGGGCCCAGCGGAGAGACCTCCTGGCCATGGTGCTCGCCGAGGGGTGGGGAATCGTGGTGACTCTGGGCTACGCCCCGCAGCTGAATCCGTGCGTGCACTGCGAGACGTCGATGGGCGACGCCGACATCGGTCGTTTCGATTTCTCGGCCGGTGGAGTGCGGTGTCCTCGCTGCGCTGCCGAGATCGGCGGCCCCCTCGTCGGACCGGGGGCACGGGATCAGCTCGAGACGCTGCTCTCGGGAGGCCTTCCCTCGAACCTTCAGAAGCCCCGGGCTCAGCTCCAGCTTCTCTCGGACTTCGTCACCTATCACGTGTCGGAGGGCCGTCCCCTGAAATCGTTCGCCTTCCTGGCGTCGCTGCTCGCCGGTGAGACCGGCCCTTCGGAGGAGGCGTGATGGGCCGCACGCTCATCCTCGGCACGGCGGGGCACATCGATCACGGAAAGACCGCCCTCGTGCGGGCTCTGACGGGCGTGGACACGGATCGCCTTCGGGAAGAGAAAGAGAGAGGGATCACGATCGACCTCGGGTTCGCCGAGTTCATGCCTGGTGAGGGCGTGCAGTTCGGCGTCGTCGACGTGCCCGGACACGAGGGCTTTATCCGCAACATGCTCGCCGGTGCGACCGGGATCGACGTCGTGCTCCTGGCGGTGGCCGCCGACGAGGGGGTCATGCCCCAGACTCGAGAGCATCTCGACATCGTTCGGCTTCTCGGAGTGGAGACGATGGTCGTGGCGCTGACCAAGTGCGACTTGGTCGACGAGGAGTGGCTCGAGCTGGCCGGCGAAGACGTCCGGGACTTGCTTCGCGACACGGTGTTCGAGGACGCCCCGATCGTCCACACGTCGGCGGCGGCCGGCTCCGGGCTGGCGGATCTCCGTGCTGCCCTGATCGCCGCGGCCGAGAACACCCAAGGCGGGGCGGAGGAAGACTTGGCCCGGCTTCCGATCGACCGGGTCTTCACCGTCCACGGCACGGGAACTGTCGTCACGGGCACGCTGTGGAGCGGCACGCTTCGGGACGGCGCCAAGGTCCGGATCCTGCCCACCGGGGTCGACGGGCGTATTCGGGGGCTCCAGGTGCACGGCACTATGAGCGATCGGGCGGCCGCGGGCCAAAGGACGGCGGTGGCACTGACCGGGTCGTCATTGAAGCGCGAGGAGCTCGAAAGGGGTGCCACCGTGGTCACCGGCTCCGGATGGGTGACTTCGTCGATGCTCACCGTCTGGCTGACCGTGCTGGAAAGCTCGAGTTGGGAGATCGTGGACGGGCAGCGCGTCCGGGTCCACCTCGGGACGGCCGAGGTGATGGCACGGGTGAGACTCCTCTCGGGGGGCGATCTCTCCGCGGGAGCGGCAGGATGGGCTCAGCTCAGGCTGGAGACTCCTCTCGTGGCTCGTGGACGCGATCCGTTCGTGATCCGGTCCTACTCGCCGGTGACGACGATCGGTGGCGGGGTCGTCGTCGAGCCCGATCCGCCGAAGAGGCGGCGCCTCGAGGGGCTTTCGGGACAGCGGCTGGAGGCGCTGCGGACCGGATCGGCCGTGGACGCGGTTCGTGCAGCGTTGGAGTTGCGGGGGTGGCGGGGTGCGGACCCCGACGCCCTGCAGGTGCTTACGGGCCTGCCTCCGCATCGGGTCGATGAGGCGCTGGCAGAGCTCTCCGCCGAAGGCTCGCGCATCTGGGGTACTTCGGCGCTGGCGGCGAGCACCGTCGAGGAGGGGACAACGCTTCTGCTGGACGGGGTGGACCGCTTTCACGCATCGGACCCACTGCGCCCCGGCTTACCACTCGAACGTCTTCGCCAGATCTTGCCTGGTGCGGATCCGAGGGCCGTGGACGGACTGGTCGGGACACTGGTCGAGGACGGCTTGCTGGAGATCGTCGAGGGGATGGCTCGACGGGCAGGCTTTCGACCCTCGCTGTCGGACGCCCAGGTCCGGGTGAGGGATCAGCTGCTGAGCACCTTTCGCGCAGCAGGGCTCGCACCGCCGACCGTGGATGAGCTCCCGGGCTCTCTTCGGCAGGACAGCGACCTATGGCCGATCCTGAAGCTTCTCGAGTCGAGTGCGGAATTGGTTGCACTCGTTGACGATCTTTTCGTGGACGCCAAGGCCCTGGACGAGGCTGCGCGCGCGGTGCGAGCCTCGCTGGGGGGGCGCGAGGGGCTGGGGCCTTCCGACTTCAGAGACGTGCTCCCGGTCACGCGAAAGCACCTGATTCCGCTCCTCGCGTACTTCGACCGAACCGGAGTCACGCTTCGTGGTCCCCACGGTCGTGACGTGCTCGAGGATTGACCCCGCGAATCCGTCTCGATCCGTGAAGCAAGGGGCGGGAACATCCAGCCGCGGCACGGCGTCCTACACGGGAGACCGTCGTCTTGCAGCTTGCCAACTGCAGGGGTAACATTCGAAATATCGGGGCAGTGCGTCCCGGTCGATCGGTCCGACCAGGAGAGGCGAACGTCAAACGGCTACTGCACAGCATGAAGTGCGGAGGGGAAGCATGAGACGCTGCACCTGCGTCTTGATCCTCCTCCTTGCGATTCTTGGACCTTCCTCTGCGCTGTCGGCGCAGGCGCCCGGCCAGGACAGGTCCGATCAGCGTCGGGAGAGCGGATTTTCGTTAGGACAGAACTATCCTAACCCGTTCAACCCGGAGACACGGATCCCGTTCGAGCTGTATGAGGATCTCTTCGTCGACGGGCGAGCGGCTGTTGTATCGGTGCGCATCTTCAACGTGCTGCAGCAGTTCGTGGCGGCGCCGACGGCTCTTCGTCATCCGACCTCGGAGGGGATGCCTGCGATCGACGTGGAGTATCCCGAGCCCGGCGCCTATGAGGTTTTCTGGGACGGCCGGGACCATTCCGGTCGGGAGGTGGCGTCGGGGATCTACTTCGTTCAGCTGACGGTGAACGGCCGACGCGCCGTCATCAGGATGTACGTCACGAAGTAGCCGCTCGAGCCTTACGGACTCAGGACGCTCGCTCCTCCAGCAGCGTCAAGAACTCCTCCGGACCCTGCAGCGCATCCAGGAGTGACGGCACTTCCGGATCCTTCGCGAATTGGGCGATCTTGCCGAGGACCGGTAGATACTGATTCGAGACCTCGAGCGGCGGGGCGATGATCAGGAAGAAGTTGTGCACCGGAGCGTTGTCGATCGCCTTGAAGTCCACGCCGCGAGCCTTGCGTCCGTAGGCGAGACGCAGGCGACTGACGACGAGCGACCGACAGTGCGGGATGGCGATCCCCTTGCCGATTCCGGTCGAACCGAGGTTCTCCCTTCGCTTGAGCGTCTTGTAGAGGATTCCCTCCGACTTTTCGTCGAGTCTCAGGAGCCCCACGAGCTCCTTGAGTATGTCGTCCTTCGCGTCGGCGGCCAGATCCAGGCTCACGGCTTCTGCCGTAAAGAGCTCACGGAGCTTCATGCGAAAGCCTCTCGGGCTTCAATGGTCGATCGAGTCCTTCTCGTCAGCGGCGTAATATCACAAGGCCGAGGATGCGGTGTCAAAGTGACCTCGCTCTTCTCGCGCTCTCGGCCCGTTCTTAGGTTTTGGCATGAGCCAGAGTGTTTTCGAGCTGTTCTCGGGATCGCGGGTCCCCTTGTTCCTCGCGCCGCAGGCCGGCGTGAGCGAGTCGCCCTTCAGGCGTCTGTGCCGGCGTTTCGGGGCCGACGTCGTGTCCACGGAGTTCGTGAGCGCGGAGGGGATCGTGCGTGGGAACCAGCGTACGCGGGACTACCTTCGTTTCCACGACGACGAGCGACCCATCGGCATTCAGATCTTCGGGTCGGATCCGGCGAGGATGGCCGAGGCGGCCCGGCTCGTCACGGACGTCTACGCACCCGACTACGTCGACATCAACTTCGGCTGCCCGGTCAAGAAGGTGGTGAAGCGCAACGGTGGATCCGGGTGCCTGCGTGACCTGGATCTCGTCGAGCGGATCATCCGTGCGGTGGCCGATGCAACGCCGCTTCCGGTCACCGCGAAGATCCGGAGCGGATTCGATCAGCGGACGCGCGATCCCGTCGGAATCGGGCTCCGCTGCCAGGATGCGGGGGCCCGCATCGTGACGCTGCACCCGCGCACGCGTTCCGACATGTATTCGGGTGAAGCGCGCTGGGAGGAGATCGCCGCGCTCGTCGAAGCGCTCGATGTCCCGGTTGTCGGAAACGGCGATATCCGCCGTGGCCAGGATGCCCGGCGCATGCACGAGGAGACGGGTTGCGCGGGAATCATGATCGCTCGCGGATCCCACGGCAGTCCGTGGATCTTCGCGGAGGCACGGGCGGCTCTGGACGGCCTTCCGATCCCGGCGGAGCCGCCGGTGCAGAGGCGCTTTCAGATCTGCATCGAGCACGCGCGTAACGCCATGGAATTCGAGCACGATGCGGAGAGAGCCGTCATCGACTTCCGGAAGCACCTGGGTTGGTACACGAAGGGGATTCCCGCTGGGCGCGAGCTTCGCACGCAACTCTTCCACGTCACGGAGCTGGCAGAAGTCGAGGCGCTCCTGGGGACATATCTCGAGCGGTACGAGGCTCAGGCGGTCGTGGGCTGACCGGGTCTTGCCCGTCGGTCGCAACTCGGGAGAGGGACCGCGCAGCGATGTCCAGTGTACCCAGGAATCCGAGCAGAAAAGGATCTCATGACAGGGGGCGACACGGTTTCGACGCGTTTGGTGAACACGAGGTAGCGTGCCGAGGCCCCGGGACCTCGCTAAACCTCCGGGAAACTTTATAGCTGCCAACAACGATCTGGCGCTGGCTGCGTAAACAACGCGGTCCGTCTCCCGATCTGCCCGCCCGAGGCGGGTCGAAGAGACGTCAAAAAGTCGGGCTGGCCACTCGCGACTCCGTCGCGTGAGAGGCGAGACACTTTGACGGATAGCTCCGGATGCGGTCGCTCGTTCACCGCCCGGTCGCGAATCGAAGAACGGACTACGCACGTAGACACCGAGTAGGAGCCATTTGCGGACGGGGGTTCGATTCCCCCCGCCTCCACTGTTCCGATGAATTCGAACCGCCGTCCGGGGCTTCGGCTCCGGGCGGCGGTTCGACTAGGGCGATGCAATCGATGGAGGTCTGGGCCAGGTAGTAGGGCCGGCCAACATCCCCTCGCTGAGGCTCCAAGCGGATTGTCCCGAGGACGTCGCGGAGGAGGAGCGCCGACTGCTCCGTCCGTCGCTCGAGTACTTCCTCTATCCGTATATGCTCCGTCGGCCAGTAGCCAGTCCCCTTTGGGCAGCGGGGGAAGAACACCTGCCAACGCCGAACTCGCGTACACAGCGTCGGTCGCGGGTCCAGATCGGATCACGATGCGATGGAGACGGCCACGGGGATCCGGCCGGCCTGGAGATCAGAGCCCCCCAGCAGCGACCGGAGGGCTGTTCGCCCCGACTCCACTATGCCACCGCGTGGGGCCTGAGCCTGGCATTGGGAGCCAGCACACCGTGGTAGCGATGACGATGCACGCGCGGGGGTGGGACGAGGGCACCGACGCGAAGCGTTGGTCGGCGAGGGCCTCAAGGAGCTCGAGGGGCGTCAGCAGCAGCTCGGTGCGGCCGTGGATGTCAGGCTTGGGGAATCGGTAGATCAGGCGGCTCTCGGGTGAGGCGAGGGAGGAGGTCGAGCCGAGTCCGTGCAGGCGTTCGAGCGCGAACGGCGGACGAGCACAGTAGCGGACGAGACGCTCGATCCCCGCACGGTCCTCGGCCTCGATACGCACGGAGGCGTCGACGCTGAAGCCGCCCGAGCCCTGCCCGACCCGCCTGCGGCGGGTGCCCGGCATGCCGGCGGCATCGAGCTCGTCGAGGAGTCCTTGGTACGGAGCGTCGACGAAGGTTGGGAGAAGTGCGCCCCGCTGATGCGTGTTGGAGCGGGGCGGTAAGGTTCGGGCTGGTCCCGTCCCCGGCGTGTCCCGTGGCATCCTGCTCCCGCTGATCGAGAACACGGTCGAGCCCGGAGCCCAGATCTTCACCGACCAGTGGGTTTCCTACAATCCACTCCGGCACATGGGCTACAAGCACTCCGCCATCAATCACATAGAGCGCTACGTTGATGGCATGGTCCACACCAACGGGATCGAGAACTTCTGGTCCCTGCTCAAGCGAGGCGTGATAGGCACCTACCACCATGTCTCGCTCAAGCATCTGCCGCTGTACCTGAGCGAATTCCAGACCCGGTTCAACAACCGGGAGAACCATGGGGCGCGGGGTCAAGGGGAGAGGCCACCCAGCCACCGAATGGCCTTCCCGACCGTCTTGTCCGAGACGCCGAGGCGCTGGGCGATCACTCGGTCGCTGAGGCCGAGCTCGCGGAGGTGGCGGGCCTTCGTCGCGATCCGCTGATACACGGGCGGCTCCTCCTCAGTTTCTGCAAGAACCACCTCGAAGGGGAGGGCCCCGGCGGTTCGAATTCTTCGCGTTCGGGTCCACTGTTCCCATGAATTCGAACCGCCGTCCGGGGCTTCGGCTCCGGGCGGCGGTTCGGGTTGGGCGTCTCCGGCAGGTCTCCGCCGTGGTCGATCGACCCTGCCACGCTCCCTCCCGCCGCGTGCTTGTCCGCCGGTGACGCCCGTCCTAGCTTGGCCTCCACACCCAACGGGCGTTTGGACTTCTCAGCCCCAGCCCCTGAATGGAGCCATGCCCGACACCATCACGCGTCTCAACGCGGCCCTCGAGGGGCGCTATCGTATCGAGCGCCAGCTGGGCGAAGGCGGGATGGCGACGGTCTATCTCGCCGACGATCTGAAGCACGAGCGGCAGGTGGCACTCAAGGTCCTCAAGCCCGAACTGGCGGCTGTGGTGGGGGCCGATCGCTTTCTCGCCGAGATCAAGACGACGGCGAATCTGCAGCACCCGCACATCCTGCCCCTCCATGACTCGGGCGTCGCCGACAGCTTTCTGTTTTATGTCATGCCCTACGTGCAGGGCGAGACGCTGAGGGACCGGCTGGAGCGGGAGAAGCAGCTTCCCGTGGACGAGGCCGTGCGGATGGCGATCGACGTGGCGGAGGCGTTGCATGCCGCCCACCAGCAGGGAGTCATTCACCGCGACGTCAAGCCGGCGAATATCCTGCTGAGCGGGGGGCGCCCGCTCGTGGCGGACTTCGGGATCGCGCTGGCCGTGAGTGCGGCGGGTGGGGGCCGGCTCACCGAGACGGGCCTCTCGATGGGCACGCCGTACTACATGAGCCCCGAGCAGGCCTCGGCCGATCGGGACCCCAGCGCCACGAGCGACGTCTACTCGCTGGGGTGCGTGCTCTACGAGATGCTCGTGGGCGAGCCGCCCTACACTGGAGGGTCCGCGCAGGCGGTGCTTGCAAAGATCCTCACGGAGGATGCCCGTGCGGCCACGCGGATTCGCCCGTCCATCCCGACCAACATCGACGGTGCCGTCCGTAGGGCGCTGGAGAAGCTGCCTGCGGACCGCTTCGCCACGGCCGATGCCTTCGCGAGGGCCCTGGCCGATCCGGGCTTCCGATACGGAGACGCGGTACCCGCCTTCGGGGGAGCCCCGGTGGGGCCCTGGAAGGGGCTGGCGGCCTCGTTCGCCGCGCTCTTCGTTCTGGCGGCCGGCGTGGCCGCGTGGGCGCTCATTCGACCGGAGCCGGCGCGATCGGTCGGTGTCGGGCGAGGTGCCCGATCTCACTCCGGACGGGTCGGCGGTGGTCTTCGTCGGCTCCGCGCCGGCCGGGGCCGGCTTTCAACAGCTGTGGATTCGCCGATGGGAGAACCTCGTGCCTGTGCCCATTGCCGGGACGGAGGGGAGGGACGTTCAAGAGCCCATCGTTTCCCCCGACGGATCGGAGGTTGCCTTCATCGTCGACGGAGACATTCGCGTGGCGCCGGTCCGCGGTGGCCTCGTTCGCACGTTGGCGACCGAAGGGCTCTGCTGCATCACATATGGGTTCGACGGGGACCTGTACGCCCCGAGTGACGGCTACAAAAAGATCCGGCGAATCCCTTCGCAGGGCGGAGCGGCCGAGACGGTGATCGAGTTGCCCGACAGCACTTCGGAACAGCTTGGCTTCTTCAGGCTGCTCCCCGGCGGCGACGCTGCGGTTTACACGGTCTGGGAGTCGGCTGGTGAAGCCCGGCTCGAAGCCGTCCGCTTGGAGGAGGGGGCGGTGCCGAACGCCCTGGCACCCGGCCTCAAGCCCTACCTGACATCCTCCGGCCACCTGCTCTTCAGTTCTCCGGATGGTCAACTGTTGGTCGCACCCTTCGACGCCGACGCTCTTGAGCTCCGGGCCGCTGCCGTGCCCCTCGTCGAGGGCGTATTCGTGACGGACCTGGTCCCCTATTATGCGTTCTCGCCCGCCGGCACGTTGGTCTACCAGTCCGGGGGGGCGGGGGGATCCCAGTTCGTCTGGGTCTCGCGATCGGGACAGGCCGAACCGGTGGATCCCGACCACAGCTTCCAGGCCCAGACGAACTTCGCCCTGGGGCTGTCTCCGGACGGCACACGAGTCGTGTTCAACAGCGTGGTGGACGGAGTCAGCGACATCCGTATCAAGGTCCTTCCCGACGGTCCCGAGGAGCGGATCACCTTCACCGGCGACGAGAGCAGTCGGCCCTTCTGGAGCCGGGACGGTCGCTCGGTGACGTATTTCGAGGGTCCGGACCTTGAGGACCAGAACGTATGGTCGCGACGTGCCGACGGGACGGGCGTGCCTGAGCTGATTCTCGATCCGGAACGGTCCCTTGCCCAGGGCGCATGGAGCCCGGACGGGTCCTGGCTGGTCATGCGAGCGGGTGCCACGGCGGGGATGGGTATCGGCCGTCGGGACGTCCTGGGCTTCCGGCCCGGGATCGACAGCATGCCACGGCCGCTGGTCGCGACTGCGGAATTCATCGAGGGGGCGCCATCGATTTCCCCGGACGGCCGATGGCTCTCGTATACGTCGAATGGGACGGGTGGGTTGGAGGTCTACGTGCGACCGTTCCCCAATGTGGACTCCACACGCGTTCGCGTGTCTACGGACGGAGGCATGGCCCCGGTGTGGTCCAGGGACGGGCGCGAGCTCTTCTTCGTGGACGGGGCGCGTCGAATGGTGTCCGCTGCGTGGGATTCCGAAGCGGGCCGGGTGCTGACTCAGGACGTCCTGTTCGCCATCCCCCCCTCCGCCTTCGCGGTCGATGGGAACAGCTTCTACGACGTGTCGCTCGACGGGCAGCGCTTTCTGATGATCCGTCCCGCGGTGGCGACCGGGAGCGCATCCCCGGACCTGGTGTTGGTGCAGAACTTCTCGGAAGAGCTGAAGCGCGTGGGCGGTGACTGAGCTCTGGCCGTTCGCCCTGCTCCGGCCCATCGGACATGCGCCTGGCCCCAAGCCCGTGGTTGCCGGACCTCTCGGAGCTCCTCCGAGCGAATCCACACGGATAGAGCGCGTCCTCAGTGTCCAGCGGCATTTCCGGGGTGACCCCTCGGTGGCGAGACCGGGTCGGGATCGCCTACTTTACAGGGGTCAACGCCGATTCAAGCCATCGAGGTCCGTCATGCTGCACGACCGCCGGCGCTCCGTCTCTTCGCCAGTTCTTGCTCTCTCGGTCGCCCTTGCCACCTCTCTCGGTCTGGGCTGTGGTGGCGGAGACAGCGGTGGTGGCGGGGGCAAAGGTGGTGGTGGCGGCGGTGGCGGAACCGGGCCGACGATCGTGGTCGGCTCGATCCAGCTCGCTCAAGCGGCTTTCGAACTCTTTCGAACTCCTGGTCGGAGAGACGGTGCAGCTCCAGCTGCAGGTGTTCAGCAGCACGGGAGCGCAGCTCACCGGCGAGTCTCTGAGCTACACGTCCGCGAATCAGTCGGTGGCGACGGTCTCCAGCTCGGGGCTGATCACGGGGGTCGGCGACGGGACAACCAATATCACGGTCCGCTCCAATCGGACGAGCTCCGTGACAGCGGTCGCAACGGTGCAAGTTCGAGACGCGGTCGTTTCGGTGGAAGTCCGTCCGCCCGAGGCGGTGATCGCCGTCGGCGAGACGGTGCAGCTTCAGGTTTCCGCAACGGGTCAGACCGGCAATGCGATCGACCTGGGCGGCAGAAGTGTCACCTTCGAGTCCAGCAACGCCACGATCGCGTCTGTCTCGGCCTCCGGTGTCGTGACCGGCCTCTCCAACGGAGGCGCCGAGATCTTCGTCGCGGTGGACGGTGTCGGCGCGCCGCCTGTCCCGGTGGAGGTGATGCCTTTTTCACCCACCTGCTTCGCCGGTGAGATCGGCTTGGCTGAAGCCCTTGTCTCTACGCTTGAAGCGAACGACGCCTGTCGCCGCAACGGAGGTGAGTATTTCAAGATCTGGAGCTTCCAGGCTTTCGCTGGGCAGAGGGTACAGATCGAGCTCACGTCGGGTTTCCTCGAGAGCGACGGATGGATCCAGGACCCGCTCGTTTTCTTGACGCCAGCGGGGACCAATTTCCTCCTGGATGATCGGGTCGTGTTGGATTTCGACGACGATGGCGGACCCGGTTACAACTCCAGGATGCTCATCACGATTCCGGCCTCGAGCGAGTATTGGATCTTCGCGAGCACTTGGGACTCTGGAGTCGTCGGTGCCTATCGCCTCAGCCTGCTGCGTGAGGGCCAGTGGGTTGAAGTCACATTCGACAACCAGCTCCTCCACACCATGGATATCTACGTAAACGGGGACGTCATCGGGCACATTTTTGGGGAAGAGGCGGAGAGCTTCTTCATCCCCCCCGTGCTTACGATGAACCTGTTCGCGTTTTTCAACTTCTACGGTCCCAATCTCTTCGACGAGGAAAGCAATCTCGGTTTCAGATGGGATGATCGCGCGACCGGGGCCGGTCAGACGGAGGAATTCAGCATCGACAATGTCGTCGGCGACAACGTCTTCTTCGTTCCTCTCGTGACCAACAACTCAGGCGTCGGGCTCGACTTCGTGGTCAACTGGGGACGCGATCAGGAGGTACGCTGTTGTGAGGTCGACCCGGGCGAGGTGGATTACTCGCTCTGGTATCATCTGCTCTTCGACAACACGGACATGAGGGCGTTCGTCTCGGGTAGTGGATACTCGGGGAACTTCCACTGGTGGCGGCAGGGCGTCGATTTTACGGCCAACGACATCTCGAGCCCAGCCGGAGAGCTGTGGTTCGCCGTCAACAGTGCTCCCGTCTCGGGTGAGCCTCTTCCGCCGGTCGGCCGAAGGGGCGCTGCATCGCCCACCGATCGTACGGGGGCCGGAGACGGACCCGTGCTCGGTAGGCTCGACGCCTCGGGTCGAGCCGTTCCAGCGAGCCGCGAGGAGCTCGAGGGCTTTCGTGTGAAGATCGACGCTCGGACGAAGAGGAAGCGCCGCTGACCGTTCGACTCCGCTGGCCTCAGGACGCCTCGGGTCTCCGGCAGAGATAGAGCCCGCGATCCGAAATGCCCTCGGTGCGGTGCTCGACCTCGAGGCCGGCTTCTTCGAAGGCGGCCGTCATCTGTTCACGTGAGAACAGACCCATGCGGTGCGTCTCCGAGAAGCGCTCGATCGACTCCGCCGATCCCACGAGATACTCGAACTGGAGGACGGTGACGTCTCCCTCGACGAACGTGCGACTCATGCGGCAGACCTTCACCTCCTCGTCTTCGACTGCGCGCATGTAGATGCGCCCGCTGGTGATCTGACCAGGCTCGAACCACGGCTCGATCAAGACGATGCCCCCGGGTCTCGTGTGCGCGGCCAGGCACCGCGCGGCTTGTCGAAGGCGTTCTTCGGTTTCGACGTAGCCGATCGCGCTGAAGAGACTGAGGACCACGTCGAACCCCTCTCCCAGGTCGAAAGCCGCCATGTCGGCCACCTCGAAACGGCCCTTCGGATTCCGCTCGGAGGCGATCTCCACGAACGCGATCTCGATGTCGATGCCCGAGACCTCGTATCCGTGCAGCTGCAGCAGCGCCGCGTGGCGGCCGGTGCCGCAGCCCACGTCGAGCATCGTCTTCGCGCTGGGCAGGCTGCTCCTGACGATCCGATCGATCTCGTCGACCTCGGCCGCGTAATCCCGGTGGGGATCATAGATGAGGTCGTAGTAGGACGCGGAACGATCGAACATCACGCACCTCCTTTCGCCACCAGGATCGTCACCCGGGTCTCGCCGAACTTCAACACGCGTCCGCGTACCCCCAGGGTGTGATCCCGGTGGTGCTCGAACGAAAGGATTCTCGCGAAGGGGACTTCCAACCAGTGAGCCACGACCCTGTCCAGCTTTCCGGAGTGGTAGGGCGGGTCGGCGAAGGCGACGTCGTAGGCGCCGGCCTGCAAAGACTCGACGAAGGGGATGGCGTCCCGCTTGAAGAGGCGCGTGCAGCGGCCGACACGCAGCGCCGCGAGATTGGCCTTGAGGGCGTGCAGGCTCGCTGCACCGTTCTCCACGAAGTCGGCGGTGGCCGCGCCTCTCGACAGCGCCTCGAGCCCGAGCGCTCCCGAGCCTGCGAAGAGATCGAGGACTCGGGCACGCTCCAGCTGGGGCTCGATCGCCGCGATCCAGGCGCGTCGAACCGCCTCAGAGGTCGGACGGACCCGTGCCCCGGGTGAAATCAGGGTCAGACCACTGTGCCGGCCGCCAGTGACGCGCAATTGCCGACTCCGGGTGATGAGGTTCGACGTCTAACAAGTTACGGGCTTTTGGCACCCAACAACTACCCGGATCTACGTGTCCAGTGGAGGGAAGAAGGCGATTCAGGAAGCGATAACGAGGACAAAGAAGGGCTTCGATGGTGAAACGTGTGGTCGGGCTGGCTGGACTGCTCTCTCTCCTGGGCCCGATGGTCGACACCGGCCTGGCGGGACAGGTCGGCGAGGCGGAGGTGACCTTGCAGGCGCTCCGCATGGTGGAGACGGACGAAATCCGGCTGGATGGTCGGATCGAAGAGGACGTCTGGGAGCGGGCCATACCGATCACCGACTTCACGCAGAAGGAGCCGGTGGAGGGAGGAACGCCCTCCGAGCCCACCGAGATCCGCGTCGTCTACGATCAGGGCTCGCTCTATATCGGAGCGATTCTCTACGACGATCCCGCTGGTATCCTCGCCTTCGCCAAGCGTCGCGACGCCTTTCTGAGCAGCGACGACCGGTTCATGTGGATCCTCGATACCTTCAACGACAAGCGTACGGGCTACTACTTCGAGACGAACGCTCAGGGGTTGCTCGGCGACGGCCTCATCACCGGCACGGGAGGTGGGGGTGGTGGAGGTGGTGGAGGTGGTGGAGGGCCTGGCGGGGGCGGTGGCACGAGCCGGGCATGGGACGGAATCTGGGACGTGGCGACGCACATCCGCCCGGACGGATGGTCACTCGAGATCGAGATCCCGTTCCGAACGCTGAACTTCGATCCCGAGGCGGACAGTTGGGGCATCAACTTTCAACGCACGATCAAGAGGAAGAACGAGGAAATCGTGTGGCGCGGGTTTCGGCGGAACCAGCCCCATCGCCAGTCGGTCCACGCGGGTCGGTTGACCGGGCTTACCGGGCTGTCACAGGGGGTGGGGATCGAGGCCGTGCCCTATGCCGTCAGCAACTGGAGGAACGTCCCCGATCAGGCCGATCCGACGACGTATCCGAGCGATGTCGGCATCGACCTCAACTACAGCATCACCCCGAGCGTGAGAGCGGGCCTCAGCGTGAATACGGACTTCGCCGAGGTCGAGGTCGATCAACGGCGGATCAACCTCACGCGATTCCCCCTCCGCTTTCCCGAACGCCGCGACTTCTTCCTCGAGGGCTCCGGAGTCTTCGAGTTCGCACCGAGCAACGGTGCGGATCCGTACTTCAGCCGCCGGATCGGGCTTCTCGAAGGCGAGCAGGTGCCGATCAACTACGCGGCTCGACTCGGCGGTCAGGCTGGCCGGTACGAGATGGGGTTCTTCCATGTCTCGACGGCCGAGATCGCCTCCGAGCAGGCCGAGAGCGGCTCCTTCGCGGGTGAGCAGTTCACGGTCGCCCGCGTGAAGCGCACGCTGTTCGAGCAGTCCTCGATCGGCGCGATCTACACACGAAGGGCTACTGGCGCCGATCCAGGGATCGTCGGCGCGGAGGCGCCCGTGGATCGGCATACGGCGGGAGCCGATCTGCTGCTTCAAACCGCACGCCTCTTCGGTGACAAGAACTTCCGCTTTCAGGCTTTTGTCGCCTGGAACTCGAATCCCGAACCCGATGTCGACCGGAGCCCCTCGGACCTCACCGCGCGGGGTCTGCGCATGAGCTACCCGAACGATATTTGGTCGGGGCACATCTCCTACCGGGAGTTCGGGGACGCGTACAGCCCGGCGGTGGGATTTGTGACGCGGAACGGCTTCCGACGCGTGGAGCCCAGAATCGGGTGGTCTCCGCGTCCCACAATCTCCTGGATCCGCCAGCTCGAGTTCTCCGCCCAGTTCAGGCACCTCGAGGGGATCGATACGGGAATCACCGAGGAGCAGCAGTGGAGGTTCAACGTCCTGGGCATCAACTTCGAGAGCCAGGACAACCTGGATATCACGCTCGAGCGTCAGTCCGAGTACCTCGACGCCGATTTCGAGATCAGCGACGGCGTGATCGTACCCGTCGGCGAGTATGCCAACTGGGAGTGGGGCCTCAGGGGAAGAACCGCCAGTCGTCGTCGGGTCTCTTTCAGTGTCGAGGCGAGCCGCGGCGGTTTCTGGAGCGGGAACCGGACGAGTCTCCAGGGCGGGATCGATCTCCGCCCGACACCGGGCATAAACCTGTCCATGGACGTCGAGCACAACGAGGTGGACCTGACTGAAGGCTCGTTCGAGGCCAACCTCTTCCGTCTGAGTGGTGGCTGGGACGTAAGCCCTTGGGCTTCGATCACGGGGAACGTCCAGTACGATGACGTCTCCGAGGTCGTCGGACTCTTCATGCGGGCGCGCTGGATCGTGCAGCCCGGGAACGAGCTCTTCCTCGTATTCACGCAGAACTGGCAGAATCTCGGGGGCGGACTCTTCGCGGACGACGCCGACTTCGTCACGCTGTCACGCGGCGCAAGTGTGAAGTTGAATTACACGTACAGGTTTTGAACCCGGTCGGCCGCACAGGCGGCCCAAGCCTGGCACGGAGCCTGCTTCTTCACGCTTAGCTTCGGCTTGCGCAGGCCTTAGATTATTGCGCGGACATTGAGGAGGACGGTCCCTAAACTTCGAGACGAACATGAGCAGACGAAACATTTGGCTCGGCGTAATCGCCGCACTCATCATTCCCGTGTCGGTGTCCGGTCAGGACGAGGCACCCTCCCGGCAGGGAGGTTTCGAGATCGCACCCTTCATCGGGACGTTCGACGATGTTCCGGAGTACGATCCGGACGACAGCGACGATTTCGTCGATCCGGCGGGCAGCCCATTCTTCGGAGCCTATCTGGATTACCATTTTCCCGCGGGCCTCTTCATCGAGGGTGAGTTCGGGTTCATACCGCTGGAGTATGCCCCGGCCGGCGAAACGCGCAGAGATACGAATCTGCTCGTTCTCGGTCTCGGGTTGGGCTACAACATCCCCCTCGGGGACAGGGCCCAGCTGTACCTGGATGCCGGTCTGGGCTCGTTCCGCTGGAGCCCGGACGGTCTGGATTCCGAGTCGGATTTCTCACTGAATTACGGCACCGGCCTTCGCCTCTTCGTCAGCGACGATTTCGCGGTGCGCTTCGATGCTCGAATGCACCAGCTGAAGGCGCTGCACGGCACCTCCTCGACAGCAGACGCCCAGGGCGAGACGATGTTCGCGCCCACCCTTACCATCGGCGGCTCGTTCTTCATCCGTGGCGACGAAGATCCCGAGCCGATGCCTGCGGTCGAACCGGAGCCCGAGCCCGAGCCCGAGCCGGAACCCGAGCCGGTGGTCGAGCCGGAGCCCGAGCCCGAGCCGGAACCCGAGCCGGAGCCCGAGCCGGCTCCTGCGATGACGTTCGAGCATGTGCTCTTCGATTCGGACTCGGCAGAGCTCGATTCGACGGCGCGGGGTATCCTCCAGAACGTCGGTCGTGTGCTCGTATCACGCCCGGGTGACGTCGAGATTCGAGGTCATGCGGACGCGACCGCGAGCGAGTCGTACAACGAGGGGCTGAGCCAGAGGCGAGCGGAGGCCGTGCGGGCCTACCTGCTGGAGAACTTCTCCCAGCTGGAGGCCGGCCGCTTCCAGCTGGAGGCGTTCGGTGAGTCCATGCCGGTGGCCGAGAACGAGACGCCCGAGGGGCGTCGGCTGAACCGACGTGTGGTGATCATGGTCGGTGAGGGCCGCTGAGATTCACGACCTTCCATCGGTAGCGCGGGCGCCCCGGGGGATTTCCGTCCCCCGGGGCCGCGCTCTCTGAGGTGGTGCGCTTTCCGGCCGGACGTTGGGCGCTCTTGGCAATCTGTGGGTTGCTGCCGGGCCTGGCGGTCGACCCGCTTGCTGGCCAGGACGGACCACCGTCGGAGCCCCTCGCGCCCTTCGAGCGCTTCATCGGCGGTGCCTGGCACCTCGACGGCTCCTATCAGGTCTTCGAGTGGGGCCTCGATCGCAGGGTCGTCCATGCTCGCAGCTATGCCGAGATCGAGGGAGACACGACCCTGGTCTCGGAAGGCATGTGGTACTGGCATCCCGGAGAGGAACGGATCCGGGGCACGGTCACGGCGATCCGAATGCCTGTCTCGTTCTTCGAATACGAGACGCGATTCGATGGAGATACGACGATCCATCGCCTCCGGTCGTACGGAGAGATGGGCGGTGACTACGTCGAGCACTGGACGCTCGAGGGCGAAGACCACTATCGATGGACGCTCTTCGCCGAAGCCGAGCAGGGGCGAGAGCGGCTGATGACCGGTCTCTACGAGCGGGTGCCCTGGAACCGCTGACCGATACCGACCGACACACCGACGATGCACATTCGCTACCGGATCGGGATCGATACCGAGACCCGGTGCGTGACGACCGTGGCATCCTGAAGCGTCAGCGGCCCGCTGGGGGCGACGATGAAGTCGGCGTCGGCGGCCGCGTCCAGACGACCGTCCGGCTCCCACCGCGTGCCGGGACGCCCCGAGCCGGTCGTCACCCTTGCGACGTACCCGACCTCGAACTCCGGGAATTTCAGCCTCGCTCCGAAGCTCGGCGTCCATTCCATCCAGCTCTCGTCCTGATCTCTGAACGTGACCTCCACGTTGTGACGCTGCTCCAGCGTGTAATCGTACGAATGCGCCTCGACACCGATCTGGAAGGCGGTGCGTTCCGTCTCGTGCCCGAAGCCGATGCGGAGGTGCACGTTCGTGAAGAAGAACTCGTTCTCGATCGTCTTCTCGCCCTTCCGGATCCTGCGTCCCCGTGCCGAGACCGTGTCGGCCTCGGCTTCGACCCATGTATCACTCCAGATGGGCTCGAAGACCACGTCGATCCCGAAGGTCGCGGGCCCCTTCGTCTTGGCGAGCCCGACACCGATGTCGTAGGCCCATGAGGTCCCCGGGTCGCGCGGGATGTTCATGATCTCGTAGTTGGGGATCTTGGGGTGTGACTTGCGGTTGCCCGTTAGGGTCGCACCCACGCGCCATCCGCTCTCTGTAAGTGGCTGAGCGAAAGCGAGATGGGTGCCCCAGGTTCTTGTCCTGTCGAGGTTGGTCTCGAGGCGTGGCCGGATCATGGGCCGGTCGAGTACGAGGTCCCCGACCCAGTCGAGATAGGATACGTCGTGGGTCATGTTGAATCGGCTATGCAGCAACAGGACCTCGAAGTGGCGACCGGACCGGTCGGAGAACAGGCCGAGGCGAAAATCCGAGGCGTGACCCGACTGATCGATGTGTTCGGCGAGCGCGTAGAGATGCTCGACCCCATCCACGGCGTTCAGGCCGGCGTAGGAGACACTGCCACCCAGGGAGATGCCGCGTGAGCCGAGCTCGCGGCCGAAGATGGCGGTCAGGTACATGTTGGTGGAGGATTCTTGGTCGAGGCGCTCCGCCGGTCCCGGCCAGATCGCGTCTGTGAAGAAGATCCGACCCGCCGAGCCGGCTCCGTCGATCTCCTGGAGGGCGAAGTTGACGCCGCCGAAGGCGCGCTCGGACCGGAAGAGCGCCGTGAGTGGGAGCGTTCGACCCGCACCGTTGTCGTTCGAGATTCCATAGAAGGTGGGCGCCGCGATCAACCGTGATTCCACCAGGAGCGCTCCCTTGGCGGGGTTCACGAACAGATCGTTGAGCTCGTCGTCGATCGCGATCGAGACGCCGGCCATGCCGAGACGCTCGGATGGCGGCGTGAGAAATTGGTCACCCGTCGCGACCGGTACCGTCTTGAGCTGGATCGTCTGGGCCTGACCGGATGCAGGAGCGCTGGTGGCCAGGAGGGCCAACGCCAGAATCCGTATGCGAGTATTCATGGGGCCTCCGTGCCCGGGTTCCACGAGAGGAACGAGTCGAAGGCCGATCTCGTGACAGCTTCAGGCTAGAATCGCCACTCCAGACCCAGGACGGGCAGGAGGCTTCGGTCTGCGAGGGGGCGGAGCTCGTCGTCACGCCACGGCTGGAAGTAATAGAAGAGCGCGTCCCGCTGCTCGAGGGCGTTGAGAACGCGGAGGTAGAGCTTGAGATCGAGCTCTCGCCCGCCGATGACGGGTCGCAGGCGGCCGAAGACTTCGAGGTCGAGCCTGAGGAACCCGTCGTCCGGAGCTCCCGGCAGAGGAGGATCCTGCTGCTCGAAATCCCCACCGCCGGTCCCCTGATCGGGGCCGGCGCCGCCGTCGTCCGAGCTGGTGCGACCAAATGGAATGCTGGTGTAGGGCAGGCCGGCGCTGTAAGCGAGCCGGAGGTCCGCACCCAGGCCGTTGCGGAGCGACCCACGAAGGCCGGAGCTCAACAGCTGTCGACCGCTGAACTCGGAGGTGGTCCCCAAGACGTCGGAGGCCGACCAGAACCACGTCAGGTTGTAGCCCAGCCACGCGGTCCCTCGCGTCCCGGAGCGCCTCACCCGCACGTCCAAGCCCGAGCTGTGCAGCGGGGCGCCTCCCGCCTCGCCCAGTCCACGGAAGCTCTTCCAGAATCCCGCCAGTCCCAGCCGCATCCCGCTCGTCCAGCGCTGGTCGAGTGACAGCACGACGTGGTCGGAGGTGGCGACCGAAAGACCCGGTCCCGAGACGCCGCCGGAGGCGTCCCCGGAGATCGCCAGCTCGCCTCCCGGGTCCTCGGCGCGCGTGTACTGGTGATACCGGCCCGCAGCGACCGTCAGCATGGCCTCGGGCCCGACACTCCAAAGCAGCGCGACTCTTGGAGCCATCCGCAGACCGTCCTCCGTGGAGAACGCGTCGGCCCGAAGGCCGAGCCTCAGGTCGACCTCGGGAGCGACCCTGCGCACGGCATCCACGTAGATTCCGGCGAGCTCCCCCTGGGAGCTGCCGGCCTCTCCCGCGATTTCCGAATCGTCGAAGAGTCGTGCTTCGTAGCGCGAGTCGACGTGCTCGACGAGCGCCCCGAGACGCAAGCGGCCCGACTCCATGGGAAGCGATCCGTCCGCTGCGAGCCGATAGCGTCGAGTGCGTGCGCTGGCGATGAACGGATCGGCATCGTCGGATGAAGGCTGGAGCGGCAGATCGGCCCGGTATGCGGACGCCGCGCCGGTGACGTCGAGCGTGGCGCGGCCGAGGTCGGCCCGGTACGCGAGCGAGGCGGAGCCGTTTCCCCAGCTCGCGTCCTCGGGGTGGGGCGACAGGACGCCTTCGCCCTCGCGGACCCCGTCGAGGTCGAGAAGAACCGATTCACGATTCCAGAAGCCGCTAAGGGTCATGCGGTGGCCCGGAGCGAGATCGGTCTCGAGACGGGCGAGGACGTCGCCGTAGCCGTAGGGCCCCTCGGGATCCCCGAAAGCCCTCGCCGCGGCGTCGTGAAGCGCGCGTCCGGAGATCGCAAAGCCCGTGCGCGCGCCGATCGGACCCTCCATCGCGACCTGAGCCGAGATGAGATCTACGCTGCCCCGACCCCGCAAACGGTCGGTCCGCGGTCGCCTGGTCCGCAGATCCAGAATGTAGGCGAGGCCCCCGTCGTAGCGAGCGGGAGCACCTCCGACATGGAGGGTCGCGCCTCCCAGCGCGGCCGCGTCGAAGCTCTGGAGCAGACCACCCAAATGAAAAGGGGTGTAGACCGGTGCCCCGTCGAGCAGGACGAGCTTCAGGTCCGTGGTGGAGCCCCTCATGAACAGCACGTCCGACGGGTCCGCCGGGTCGTTGCCGGGAAGGGCTGCGGCAGCCTCTCCCAGGCCCACCTCACCCAGCCCGGGCGTGCCCTCCAGAGCCAAGAGGGACATGTCCGGGAGCAAAACCGAGTCCTCCGTCGGGTCGGAGACTTCGATCGCCGGATCCGCCTCCGTGACCACCTCGAGTGGACGGACCGGTACCGGGGATCGCACCAGGTCCACGTCGACGAGCACCGTCCGATCGGCCGCCACGACGACTTCGATCGGGCTGAACTGGTGACCGGGATGCGTGACGGTGAGAACGAACGGACCGGCCGGCAAGCCTGCGATCCTGTACTGTCCCAGGCTGTCGGCGACGGTCCGCCTCAGGATTCCGGCTCCCCGCACCTCGACCACCGCGAACGGGAGCGGTTGGTCGGGCTGTTGCAGGTATCCCCGGACGACCCCTTCGATGTCCCCCGTGGCCGGTACCTGCGCCAGGGCGATCGCGGCCGCAAGGGTCCACTGTGCGAGCATGTACTCTCGCTCCTCTACTTCAGGGCGCGGGCGCTACTGCACCCGCAGCCGGATTTCGTCCGGCGATTCGGTGAGAACGGTTCCGGTGACTTCGATTCGGCCGGACACCCTTCGAAGGTACATACGCCCATCGACCTCGACCGCTACGTCCGAAGCGGCACGAGGGAGCTCCAGACGGATCGAGTCCGCTACCTCGGAGACCACGATCCGACCTTCGGATGTCCGGAAGCGGGCATCCGATCCGGCCAGTGCCGAGGCGCGCGTGCCGTCCACCCACCGGGCGACGATCACCGTTCCGATCCGGACTTCCTCGAGGGATACGACCAGCGATCCGCGTCCGACATCCAGACGCACGCCGGCGGGTTCCACCGGCTGAGCGAGTTGACTCTCGACGGCATCGCTGCTCGTCGCATCCGTCCGAACGGACAGCCACGCGCGGATCGGCGAGCCCGGGAGCGCTGCGGCAGCCCCTCCGGCTCCGAGGAACAAGACGATCATGGCGGCCTTGGCGAAGGACAGGCGCGCCGGTGACACGCCCGCCTCGGCTCCAGTGACCCGGGGCTCCAGACCAGCCCGCTTCCGGATCGCCTCCCGTGCGTCGGCACTGGGAGCGGCGGTATCGAGGGCCGCGAGCGCGCTTGCCACGGTTCTTCGCCGCGCCTCCACACGCTCGAGCCGGTCGGTGCAGGCTCGGCAGCTCGTCAGGTGGCGGCGGGCTTCTGCCTGGACGTCGAGCTCGTCGTCCAGGAGCGCCCGTAGCTGGCCTTCATCGAGATGCATCCGAGTCCTCCTGACCGGCCTCGTAGGCGACCACGAACCGGGCTTCGGCGCGTGCCAAGAGCGTGCCGACGGAGGCCGCTGCGACATCGACTGCCGCCGCGATCTCGCGATAGCTGAATCCTTCGTGCTTCATCAACAGCATCTCCCGGTCTCTTTCGTTCAGGGCGTCCAGCGCCCTCCTCACCGCCGCGATTTCTTCGGTGCGTTCCACCCTCCGGTCGGCCGCCTCCGGCCGGGCTGGAGAGACCGGATTCGCCTCGAGGAGGCGAGCGCGGTTCGTCTCGACCCGATGGCGGTCGCGTACGACGTTCGTGGCTGTTCGAAACAACCAGACCCGCACTCCGGCCGGCGTGCCGATGACCTCGCCCTGGTAGAACCGCACGAACGCTTCCTGTGCGACGTCGTCCGCGAGGTCGGGGTCTCCCGTCAACCGGTGGCAGTATCTGAAAAGCGCCTCGTACAGCTCGTCGAAGGTGGTGTCGAAATCCACGTGGCTCACACGGAGGAACGAATGACCGCACCGGTCTGTGACAGGACTGGTGGGCCAATGCGATACACCGGCGGCACACACGCGGTTACAGCGTGACCGCGTGACCTCTGGCGTCCCCGTCGAGGTTCGGTGAGATTCGGGGGCCCGCAAAACCGAGAAACGCAGTCAGGACGTAGAATTGGGTCGAAAGTGGACGACATTCGCGACGCTCTTCGGTGTCATTCTGACGCTGGACATCATCACCAAGCGATGGGCGTTGGAGGCTCTCGGCAGTGGAGAGCGGATCGATCTGTTCGGAGGACTCGTTCCGCTTCGGCTCGCCTTCAACCGGGGTGCCGCATTCGGGATCTCAATCGGTGAGGATCCCCGGTGGTTCTTCATCCCGATCACGATCATCGCCCTCTTCCTGCTCTTCTACCTGCTCAAGCACGCCCGTCCGGGCGACATCCTGCGGACGTTCTCGGTCTCTCTGGTCATCTCGGGGGCCGTGGGGAACCTCATCGACCGGGTCACCGAGGCCAGGGGGGTCGTGGACTTCATCGGACCCATCGATCTGGGCTTCATGCTCTGGCCCATCTTCAACGTGGCGGACATGGCGATCTCCTGCGGCGCGGTTCTCTTGGCGATCTCCTTCTGGCTCGAGGAGCGGGAAGAGCGACGCGCCGAGGAGGCGCTCCAAGTAGGGGATGATGGGGCGGAGGTCGAGGCCGAGCCCACCCCGTGAGCCCCTCCCGGACCGGGCCTGTCGGCGCGGATATCGCCCCGACCGAGGAGATTCGATCCGCATTTCCGGCGCTGGCTCGCGAGCACGCCGGCTACCCCGTCGCCTACTTCGACGGGCCCGGCGGAACCCAGGTGCCCTCGGCGGTGCTCCGAGCCTGTGAGGGCTATCTGGTCGACCACAACGCGAACACGCACTGGCACTACCCGAGCAGTACCGAGACCGATGCGGTCTTGGCTCGTGCGCGGGACGTGTTCGCCGGCTTCTTCGGCTGCAGCGATCGCGAGGTGGTCTTCGGAGCGAACATGACGACGCTCACGTACCATCTCTCGCGAGCGTTGGGGCAGGCCTGGGGGCCCGGTGACGAGATCGTCGTCACGCAGCTCGACCACCAGGCGAACCAGGCCTGCTGGAGGGCCCTCGAGGCCGAACGAGGCGTGACGGTGCACACGGTTCCGATGACCGTGCCGGACGGTCAGATCGACTGGGGGGAGATGGAGCGGGTGACGGGAGCCCGGACCCGGTTGATCGCGTTCGGGGCGGCTTCGAATGCGCTCGGCACGATCAACGACGTGCCCAGAGCGGCATCACTGGCGCGCAGTGTCGGGGCCCGCCTCTTCGTGGACGCGGTGCATTTCGCGCCCCATGCCGCCATCGACGTGAAGGCTCTCGGGTGCGATTTCCTCGCGTGCTCCGCCTACAAGTTCTACGGTCCTCACATCGGTGTCCTCTACATCGAGGAAGGGCTTGGGAGTGAGATCACGCCACCCAGACTGCCGTGCGCAGGTGCCCATATGCCCGAGCGCTGGGAGACGGGTACGCTCAACCACGAGGGGATCGCGGGTGCGGCGGCCTCCGTCGACTTCATCGCGGGTCTCTCGAAGTCGGAGGACGGGCTTCCGGATCGTCTGCGAGACGCGTTCGAGGGACTCCACGCCCGGGGTTCACGGCTCCTCTCCCGCCTGTGGGTGGGGCTCGAGTCGATCGACGGAGTCGACCTCTATGGCCCGCGACCGGGGTCGCCTCGCACGCCGACGGTCGCGTTCCGGCTCGCCGGGGTTCCGTCCGCGCTCGTCGCGGAGCACCTCGCCGCCGAGTGGGGCGTGTTTCTTTCGCACGGTCATTTCTACGCGACCGGCGTGACCGAGGCGCTCGGCCTCGAAGGGGAGGGCCTGGTCAGAGCCGGCTGCGCCTGCTACACGACGGTCACGGAGGTGGAAAGGCTGTTGGAGGGTGTCGAACAGCTGGCGAGCCGTTGATCGCGACCGGGTCGTGCTGCACTTTTTCCGATTGGTAGTCGCGGCCCCGAGCGGTCCGCTCCGACCTGCACCCGAATCAAGGGCGAGACCCCATGCTCGACACCGTGCTCCTCGGCAACACCCTCCGGTCATGGTTGATCGCGTTCGGGGTGGCGATCCTGGTCCAGATCCTGTCGTACACCTTCCTGCGGCTGGTGATGGGTCGACTTCGTCGGCTGGCCGAGCGGACCGAGACCGACATCGACGATCTCGTTACGGAGCTGCTCGACAAGACCAAGGGCGGCTTCATCGCGATCGTCTCTCTCTGGGCGGGATCGCTCTACCTCGATCTGCCGACCGCCTGGGACAACGGGCTGAGGCAGATCCTCGTCATCGGGCTCCTGTTTCAGGGCGCCTACTGGTCCAACGCGATCATCAACTACGGGCTCAACCGCTACAAGAAGAGCCAGATCGAGGAGGACCCCGGCATCGTGACCGCCCTCGGCGCGATCGGCTTCATCGTTCGCGTCGCGGTCTTCTCCGTCTTCCTCTTGATGGGGTTGGCCAACCTCGGCATCGAGATCGGCCCGCTCATCGCTTCGATGGGGATCGGAGGGATCGCGGTGGCGCTCGCCGTCAAGGACGTGCTCGGAGATCTCTTCGCATCTCTCTCGATCGTTTTCGACAAGCCGTTCGTGGTCGGTGACTTCATTCAGGTGGGCTCCTACCAGGGGACCGTGGACCACGTCGGGCTGAAGACGAGCCGGCTGACCTCGATCACCGGTGAGCAGCTCGTGTTCAACAACTCGGACCTTCTCGGGTCTCGGATTCAGAACTACAAGCGGCGGCAGGAGAGGCGGATCGCGTTCACCCTCGGGGTGACCTACGACACGCCCAAATCCAAGCTCGAGAAGATCCCCGAGATCGTTCGGTCGATCGTCGAGCCCAAAGAGCACGCTCGCTTCGACCGCTGCTTCTTCATCGAGTTCGGCGATTCGGCGATGATCTTCGAGGTGGTCTACTACATGGAGATCCCCGACTACATGGTGTACGGCGAAACACGGCAGGCCATCAACCTCGAGCTCGTGGAAGCATTCGAGCAGGAGGGAATCGAGTTCGCCTTCCCCTCACAGACGCTGTACGTCAAGGCCGAAGGGCTTGTGGCCCGCTAGTCGACTTCGGGGACGCTGTCCGCGATGAAAACGACGAACTCGATCCGGCGTCCGCGGACCCGGGTCACCCGAAAGCGGCCGCCCCCGACCTCGACGACATCACCCACGCGCGCAAGGCGGTTGAGGGCACCGAAGACGAAGCCTCCCAGGGTGTCGTGCGGCTCGTCCGCGAGGTCGAGGTCGAGCTTGTCGTTGACTTCGCGAACGGGCACGCCGCCCCAGATACGCATCTGCCCCTCGCCGAGGTCCTGGAAGCCGAGTGGCTCGTCCCCTTCGTGCTCGTCCTGAATCTCGCCGACGATCTCTTCGATCAGGTCCTCGAGGGTCACGAGGCCGGCCGTGCCTCCGAACTCGTCGACGACGATGGACATCTTGGACCGTTGTCCACGCATCTCGGGCAGAAGGTCTTCGACGAGCTTGCTGGTGGGCACGAATTGAACCGGGCGGAGAACCTCGGTGAGCTCTTCGGTTCCGTCGCGGTCGGCCTGCCAGACGTCGCGCGCGACCACGATCCCCTCGATGCGATCGACGGAGCCCCGGTAGACCGGCAGCCTCAGGTGGCCCTCATCGAGCATCACCTGAATCGTGTCTCGGATCGAGGAGTCCAGCGGAATCGCCACCATGTCCGTTCGAGGCGTCATGACTTCGCTCACCTGGACCTCGTCGAGCTTGATGACGTTCGTCACGACTTCCCACTCGTCCTCGTCGATCGTGCCCTCGCGCCGACCGATTTCCGCAAGCACGGCAAGCTCTTCACGGCTCACCGAGGACTGGCGCTCTCCCTTGATCAGGCGACTGAAGAGATTGAGGGGGACGAGGATCGGCTTCATCAGCACGATCATCCAGCGCAATGTGTACGCCGTCGGCACGGCGAGCCGTTCCCAGAAGGTGGCCCCGAGCGTCTTCGGGATGATTTCGCTGTAGACGAGGATCACCAACGTGAGAATCGCCGAGAAGAGCGTGATCCACTCGTCTCCCCAGATCTCCTGGGCGAGGGCCCCGCCCATGGCGGCTCCGACCGTGTGTGCGATCGTGTTGAGGGTGAGGATCGCCGCGATCGGCTCGTCGATCCGGATCTGGAGCCGCTCCAGTAGCGCGCCCGCTTTCGCTCGGTCCTCCTTCAGGACCTGGACGTACGAGTGCGTCACCGAAAGCAGGACCGCTTCCAGGATGGAGCACGTGAACGAGACCGTGAGGGAGATCCCCACGACCCAGAGAAGAGTGATCATGACCAGGTGAGTATCGTCCCGGCACACCCTGCGTCACAAGGTCTGAGCGCAGCGCGAGGTCTTGCCTGGCGTCCTCCTGGCGCCGCGGATACTCTCCACCGATGACACCGACCGTCCTGGTCCCATCCCTCGCCCGCATCGCCCGCGAGGACCCTCTTTCAACCAAGCTGCTCGTCGCGACCTCCTTCGGCGAAGGGAGCGAGCTCCTGCGCGCCCGCGCGCTCCTGAGCGGCGGGTGGACCACCGAGGCGCCCGCCGGGTGGGCGGCACCCGGGGAAGGGGAGCCCGATGCGGCTCGCCGAACCCACGTCGAAGGCGTCATCGACCTCGCCTTCAGGGAGCCGGACGGCCGGGTGATCGCCGACTACAAGACCGATGTGCGTACCGACCCGGATTTCCCGGCTCGCGAGGCCGGGTATCGCGCTCAGGTCGAGCTGTACGCAGCTTGTTGGGAACTCTTGGTGGGAGAGAGTGTGAAGGAGCGCGTCCTGTTCTATACGAGGGGAGGGATTCAAGAGGTATGGTAGACCCGTCCGGGCCACCGTCACCGATCCGCGAGGCGCGGCTCGACCCGTCCATCTTCCAGCTTCCGGTCGAGAAGATGCGCGCGGGCTACTACTCGGATAAGTATTTCGTCCGGGCGCGTGACCTCCTCGTCGTGGACGGGCAGGATCCCACGGTCACGATGCAGGTGTTCGGAAAGCGAAGCGCGTGGATCGCCGGGTTGGACGAGGCGATCGCCATCCTCAAGCTCTGCCTGACCGACGGTTACGATTTCAGCCAGCTCGAGGTGCGTGCGCTGCGCGATGGGGACCGAATCAGCCCGTGGGAGTCGGTGATGCACATCACGGGCCCCTACGCGGCCTTCGCTCACCTGGAGACGCTCTATATCGGAGTGCTTGCGCGCCGCACGCGCATCGCGACCCGGACGCGCGTCGTGGTCGAGGCGGCCTGGCCCCAACCCGTCCTCTTCTTTCCCGCCCGCCACGATCACTGGATGGTTCAGACGGGGGACGGGTGGGCCGCCCACGTGGCGGGAGCGATCGGCGTATCGACGGACGCCCAGGCGTCCTGGTGGGGCTCGGCGGGAATCGGTACGGTGCCCCATGCCCTGATCGCCGCCTACGGGGGCGACACGGTCAAGGCGACCGAGGCGCTGGCGCGGCACCTTGCCGAGGAAGTGCAGATCATCTCGTTGGTGGATTTCGACAACGACTGCGTGCAGACCTCTCTCGAGGTCGCGCGTGCGCTCGGCGAGCGCCTGCACGGCGTACGCCTGGACACTGGCGGAGACATGGTCGATCGGTCTCTCATCGACGAGATGGGGGATTTCGATCCGCGAGGGGTGAATCCGCGACTCGTCACAAAGGTCAGGAACGCCCTCGACAGGGAGGGTTTCCACCACGTACAGATCGTGGTTTCCGGCGGATTCGACGCGGAAAAGATCTCCAGGTTCAAGGAGGCGGGTGTACCCGTCGACGCATACGGTGTGGGCTCCACGCTCGTCCAGGGGAGCTTCGACTTCACCGCGGACGTGGTGCGGCTCGAAGGCGCGGACGTCTCCAAGCGGGGACGGTGGTTCAGGGAAAACCCTCGGATGGAGCGTGTTCTTTGATGTCGAGGATCGGGTGGATCGTGGATTGTCAGCGTGATTTCATGGAGCCGGAGGGACGGCTCTACATCCACGACCTCTTCGACGAGCGCGATGCCGGAGCGGTGCAGATCTCGGGGAACCTCTCTCGCGCCGTGGAGTGGATGCGGTCGCATTGCGACGTCCTGGTCTTCACCGGCGATTGGCACGGGTACGACGACGACGAGATCGATGCCGAGGCTCCGGATCCGGGGCAGGGTACCTATCCCCCGCACTGTATGGGTCGTTCGGACGACCCGGAGGAGCGGACAGGGGCAGACATCATCGAAGCGCTTCGACCGAGCGATCCTCTGGTGCTGGAGATGGGAATGGCGGAGGAGGAAGCGATCCGGATCGTAGGCGAAGCGGTGCGGGGGAGTCGGGACGTCTTCATTCGTAAGAACCGCTTCGACGTCTTTCGGGGCAATGCCGCGGTCGGGGCCTTCTTGGGAAAGCTGAGGACAGCGCTCGGGGAGCCCTTCGAGATCGTCGTGATCGGCGTCGCTCGAGACGTCTGCGTCACTCAGGCGATCGACGGGATGCGGGCCCGCGGCTACCACACGGTCGCGGTGCGCGACGCGACGTGGGGCCTGGGGCTCGAGGCCGAGGCGGAGACCTTGGCACGCTGGGGTGAAGGGGGAGAGGTGGTTACGCTTTCCGAGCTCGAGGAGCGGGTTTGATGGGGTTCTTGCTCGCGCTCGTGTTGAGCGGAGCTGCGGGCCTCTTGTCCGGGTCCGAGGACGAGTCGGCGCGGCGGAGTGGCAGCTCACCGGAGAACGTCTACTACGTCTACGTCGGCGCCGAATCCGCCGACCTTTTGCACCGCATCCGCTTCGGGCCGGACGGGGCCGAGGTCGAAAAGACGACCGTGGTCGGCGAGATGTCTCTGGAGACGGAAGGGCCTCACGGCCTCATGACCTCGCCGGACGGGCGGTTCCTCTACATGACGACCGGACACGGCATTCCGGACGGCAAGCTCTGGAAGCTGGAAACCGGCGCGGACACCCTCGTGGCCGAGCCGATCCTCCTGGGCAGGTTTCCGGCGACGCTGGATGTGACGCCCGACGGACTCTATGCCTTCGTGGTCAACTTCAATCTGCATGGAGATCCCGTGCCGTCCTCGGTGTCCGTCGTCTTCACACCGGACATGATCGAGCTGGACCGGATCGAGACCTGCACGATGCCCCACGGCGCCCGGGTGACGGCCTCCGGGAGGTTCGTCTACTCCAACTGCATGATGGACGACCAGCTCGTGGAGATCGACACCGAGACCTTCGAAGTGTCACGGAGGTTCTCGGTTTCGGTCGGCGATGAGCGGGGGATCGACACCGATTGGGAGGCCGACCCGGAGACCCACGGGCCGAGGAAGATGCCCATGAACAGCTGCAGCCCGACCTGGGCAGAGCCCTCCCTGGACGGCCAGCGGGTCTACGTCGCGTGCAACAAGGCCGATCACATTCTCGAGATCGACGTGGATCGATGGGCGCTCGTGCGCACCATTCCGACGGGCCGCGGAATCTACAACCTGGACCTGGCTCAGGACGGGCGCATGCTCGTCGGAAGCCTCAAACAGGGTGCCGGCGTCGAGTTCTTCGACCTGGACAGCGGCACCAGTGTCGGACGTGCCGGGTCCTCCACCACGGTCACGCACGGGGTCGTGATCAGCCCGGACTCCCGGTACGCGTTCGTCTCGGTCGAGGGGGTGGGCGCCGAGCCGGGCAAGGTGGACATCTTCGATCTCGAGACGCTCGAGCGTGTGGCCGAGGTGGAGGTGGGGCAGCAGGCCGGGGGGATCGTCTTCTGGAAGATGGTAGAGGGCGGCTGAAATCGGCCTCGGACGTCGTTGCGCTTCAGGAAGGCTCCTCGACGTACAATCCACTACGCCTGCGTCGCCTTCCTTCGCGCGCCTACTGAGAGCCCCGATGTGAGCCGCCCCGAAGCATGCCATCATCGGCGGCTGAAGCCCGAACCCGGGGGAGGGCCTGATGCGAGCGTCGCCTACAGCAGCGCCTGGAAGAGCACCATCCCCACGATCGCGATGGTCGCGACGGTCGCGACCTCGGCACGCCGCCCCTGACCGAAGGCCTCGGGAAGAAGCTCGACGAGGACCATGAAGACCATCGCTCCCGCAGCGAAACCCAGTCCCCAGGGCAGCGCCGGTCGGAACGCCTCGACGAACAAGAACGCCGGAACCGCCATCAGCGGCTGAGGCAGGGACGAGAAGATGCTCCACGCGGCCGAGCGGGCGACGCTCACTCCGCGGGGCCGCATGACGGCCGTGATCGCGACGCCTTCGGGGATATTGTGGACGGCGATGGCCACCGTGATGACGGTGGCGAGCGTGATCCCTCCGCCGAAAGAGACGCCGACCGCCACGCCCTCCGAGAAGGAATGGACGGTCATCACGATCATCATGAGCAGCATCTTTCGCGCGTCTTCACCGGTGGAGGCCTCGAAGATCAGCTCTTCGTCCGCGTGATCTCCCAATACGCGCTGGGTGACGAGGATGAAGACCACACCCAGGAAGGCGCCGCCGAGGGTCTGGAGGCGTCCGTACCCGATGCCCTCGGAGACCAGACCGAAGCTGGCACCGAGCATGAGCCCCGCTGCCACGGCGTTGGAGAGCGCGACGACGCGACTGGAGATGGTGCTGACGAATAGGAAGGGGAGCGCACCCAAGCCGGTCGCGACGGCGGTCGCGAGCGCGTACAGGAAGACGAGCCAAACGTCGATCACTGTAGCCTGCCCAGGCCAACCACGATGCCCATGGTGACCAGTGTCACCAACGCGATGCTCGTGTGGCCCGCCTGCCGGTAGGACTCGGGCAAAAGCTCGGCCAGCACGAGATAGATGAGCGACCCGACCGCGAATCCGATCGCCCACGGGAGGACCGCGGGAACGGCGCCGACGAGCACGAAGGTCAGCACCGCCAGCATCACCTGGTTCAGGTTCGAGGCGGCGGCCAGGCCGGCCGCGTGTCGTAGCTTGACGCCTCGTCCTGCGAGAATGGTCGACAGGATCATGCCCTCCGGCACGTTGTGGGCGCCCAGAGCGATGACCATCGATATCCCGAAGGGCATCGAGACGGCCATCGCCACCCCGATCGCCACACCCTCGGCAGCCGCGTGAAGGGAGTTGACCAGGACGACCTGGTACCCGTACGCGGGGCTCACATGCTCGAGCTCGTTCAGGTCCATGTCCTGTGTGCCCGTTCCGAAGTGGGCCAAGCGGACGAACCCGATACCGAGGAGCGCTCCGAGCGCGGCGGGGACGACCTGGTCGTCCAGCCCTTCATGCAGCAGCGCATACGCGACGCCCAGCATCAGGCCTGCGGCCAGCGCGTTCGACCAGCCGAGAACGGCGAGTGGAAGGCGCCCGTAGATCGCCTGTGGCAGGACGCCCAATGCCGCGGCGAACGCGGCCAGGGAGGCGTACAGCAGGACGCCGAGCGTCGGGTCCAGGTCGAGCATGACCGGGACCTACTCGCTCACCGGGCGGGTCTTGGGCTGGAGCTTCACCGCCCACAGCCCGGAGTTGAAGTCACTGAAGAAGATGTGACCCTTGTGGACCTGCGGCCCCCATGCGTTCGGCTGGTTGGGCATGAAGCCGAGCGGATCCCACGCCTTGAAGACGGCGATTTCCCGTCCCTGGGTGAAGAGGTCGCCCATGAGCTCGCCGGAGATGTCGACGGCCCGCAAGCCACCTTCGTAGTAGGCCTGGTACATGACGTCGTCTTCGATCCAGAAGTTGTGCGCGCCCGCCTCGGGGACCTCGTAACGGGCCACGTCTTCGGGATTGGTCGGGTCGGTGAAGTCGATGATGTGCACGTAGCCACTCATCGGGTTCACCACACCTCCCGCACCGGTTGCGGGGTCGAACGGCGAGTTGGTGCCGAAGCCCTCGTAGGCCCGCCCGGTGCCTCCGCTGATCTCGTCACCCAGGAAGAGGTAGAACTTGCCCGTGGACTCCTGGAAGTAGGGCCAAGCGGCGTGCGTTTGCCCGACGGGATACGAGAAGCTCGTGACCAGGACCGGTGACTCGATGCTGCCGCCCCATCGGCCGTTGCCCACGTCGACGACGACGACGCCGGTATTCCACTCCGAGGAATAGGCGATCCCGTCCTGCACCCATACGTCGTGGATGCGGCTGTTCGGGTGATTGTACTCGCTCACGTAGCGCGGATTCCTGAAGTCCGTCATGTCCAGGATCACGTACTTGTCACCGTCCGAGAGCGCGAACAGGTGATCGTCCGTAGCGAACATGTTGTGAACACCGCCGGTGAGACCATCGTCATAGCTCGCCGCGATCGTGGGATGGGCGGGGTCGGCCAGGTCCAGGATGACGACTCCGTTCCGTCGATCCGAAGCACCTTCACGGCTCAGCGCCGCCCAACGGGCGCCCGGCGCGACCTTGACGTCGTTCACGGTTCGGGCATCGACTTGGACGGAATCGGTCTTCACGATGCTTGCCGGATCGGTGACGTCCCAGACGTACGCGTACCCGTCGCCGCTCCACGTTCCGGTGATGGCGTAGTCGCGGCCATCGAGTCCCTCGAAGACCCACAGGTCCGAGGTGTGCACATTGCGCACGGCCCCCTGGCCGACGACCTCGACTCGTTGGATGACGCCGCGCGGACGGATGTTCACCAACCGCCTCCCGAGCGCACCGCCGGCGGACGCCAGGATCGTGTATCGCCCCGGTACGTCCGCCACGAAGCGCCCGTCGTTCATGATGCCCGAGGGCCTCGGCGCCTTGATCGTGTCGTCGGGGATGAAAGTGAAGGCCCACGTGATCGGCGCATCCGTCACACGTTGCCCAGAAGCGGCTCGCAGGTCGGCCTCGAAGGTGAGCACGTCGCCCGTTCGAGCCTCGACGAGCCCTCCCGTGATCTCGAGACGGGGATCGTTCAGAGGGTGCACAAGGTAATCGACGCTGCCGCTCACACCGTCGGCAGAGGCTACGATCGTGACTTCCCCGGGCGCGAGACCGGTGACGCTGCCGTCCCGCGCGACCGACGCGATCTCGGGGTTCGACGACGTCCATCGGATCGCGACATCGGTACGCCTCCTGCCGCCCGCCTCCAGGGCCCGCGCCCCCACGCTCAGCGTCGTCCCCACGTAGAGGGTTTTGCCCGGGGGAGCGGTGATTTCGACGGCCTCGATGGCACGCCCCATGACGTGGACGGGGATGCGGAGGAGCTCGATGTCCGGCGTTCCCAAACCCTGGGCGCTGGGTGTGACCACGACCTCGAACTCACCCGCCTCGAAGGCCTGGAGCACGTCACGGCTCAGCCTCAGGGCCCATCGCGGATAGGCGGCTCTGTAGGAGACGTCCACTTCGGATCCGTTCTCGTCGACGACCGCGATCGAGAGAGGCGTCGCCTCTCCGGCCCGCAACGTGATTTCGGAGGGGTTCGCGACGAAACGCAGGCCGCCCTGCTGGGCGTTTGCTCCCATGGGCGCGAGGGCGAGGATCGGTGCGAAAACCAACCCTGTCGAGAGGTTTCTGAGCACTCCAGAGGCCTCCGGTGTGGGATCGGGTGTGCGGGCATATCTTCAGAGGACGAGACAACGTAGCACCGACGGTAGAGAGAGGTGAAATGATGCGATACGGGCGAGCTCTGGGGATTGCTCTGGCTCTGGTGATGGCGGTGGCCGTGCCCCTTTCGGCTCAGCGGGTCACCACGCCGGTCGAGCAGTTCGGTCACGAAATCGGTGCCGACTACACGCTGATCAACTACACGCAGCTCTACGAGTACTGGCATCGCCTCGCCCGCGAATCGGATCGGATGACCGTACACGACATCGGTCTCACCGAAGAGGGTCGACCTCAGATCATGGCCGTCATCACGGCGCCCGAGAATCGCGCGAATCTCGATCGATATCGGGAGATCGCGAAGCGACTCGCGAAGGCGGAGGGTGTGAGCGAAGACGAGGCGCATGCCATGGCCGAGGAAGGCAAGGCGGTCATCTGGATCGACGGAGGGCTTCACGCCACGGAGGTGCTCGGTGCCCACCAGCTCACCGAGCTGGTCTATCGGATGGTCAGCAAGGACGACGCCGAGACGCTCCGCATCCTGGACGACGTGGTTCTCCTGGCGGTCCACGCCAACCCGGACGGAATGGAGCTCGTATCGGATTGGTACATGACCGACCCGATGAGCCGGAACACGCGGGAGATCCCGGTCCTCTACGAGAAGTACGCCGGGCACGACAACAATCGGGATTTCTTCATGTCGGCGCTGGCGGAGACCACGAACATGAACCGGGTGATGTATCGCGAATGGTTCCCCCAGATCGTCTACAACCATCACCAGACGGGCCCGGACGGAATGATCATGTTCGCGCCGCCTTTCCGTGATCCGCCGAACCACAACCTGGATCCCCTCATCATCACCGGCCTCGATGCCGTGGGTGCCGCCATGCACGGGCGCTTCGTTCGGGAGGGGAAGGGCGGCACGACGATGCGTTCCGGTGCCAGCTACTCCACATGGTGGAACGGGGGGCTGAGGACGACCCCTTACTTCAAGAACATGATCGGTCTCCTGACCGAGACCCATGGCCACCCGACTCCCATCGAGATTCCCTTCATTCCGGAGAAGCAGCTGCCGCGGGGAGACGCACCCCTTCCGGTGGAGCCCGGGACCTGGCATTTCCGGCAGTCGATCGAGTACTCCCAGACGGCCAACTGGGCGGTCCTCGACTACGCTTCGCGCAACAAGGACCACCTGCTCTTCAACATCTGGCGCATGGGCGCGAACTCGATCGAGCGTGGAAGCCGAGACCACTGGACGGTGCTGCCCTTCGAGATCGATGCTGCCGCCGAGGTCATCGACGAGGGAACACGGGAGGACTACGATCGGATCCTGCGCAATCGGGCCGACCGGGACGCACGGGGTTACATCATTCCGAGCAGCCAATGGGACTTCGGGACGGCGACGAAGTTCGTCAACGCGCTGCTCAAGAACGGGGTCGACGTCCATCGCGCCACCGACGCTTTTACGGTGTCCGGAGAGTCCTATCCCGCCGGATCCTTCGTCGTGAAGACGGCGCAGGCCTTCCGTCCGCACGTCCTCGACATGTTCGAACCCCAGCAGCACCCGAACGACTTCGCCTATCCGGGCGGTCCGCCGAATCGCCCCTACGACAATGCCGGCTGGACGCTGGCGTACCAGATGGGCGTGGAGTTCGATCGGGTCACGGACGGCTTCGACGGTCCGTTCGAGTCGATCACCGACGAGCTCGCCATGCCGCTGCCTGGAGGAATCGGTGGTGCCAGTGATCCCGCGGGCTATCTGTTGATCCACGAGGCGAACGATGCCTTCTACGCGGTCAACCGGATCCTCGAGGCCGGTGGGGAGGTCGCTTGGCTGATGGGGGACGTCGTGGCGGACGGGATGAACCACACACCGGGGACCTTTTGGATCGATGCCGGAGGGGTCGACCGGGGGCTCCTCGAGGAGTTGGCGCGTGACAAGGGTCTGGGATTCCATGCGGTCGCCGTGGCTCCCGACGTGGAAGGCATGACGCTGCGACGCCCGAGGATCGGACTCTGGGACGAGTACGGCGGGTCGATGTCCTCGGGCTGGACCCGGATGATCCTCGAAGACTTCGGGTTCGACTTCGAGCTGGTGTTTCCTCCCCAGCTCGATGCCGGCAACCTGCGCGAGCGCTTCGACGTGCTCATTTTCGAGGACGGGGCGATTCCGGAGCTCGGAGACCGCGAACCGAGTGAATGGCGGCGGAGCCGTGTCGATCCGGAGGACATCCCGGCGGAGTACCGGGACCGGCTCGGTTCGATCACCGTCGAGCGCACGATTCCCCAGATCATCGAGTTCATGCAGGCGGGCGGGACGGCGATCGCCATCGGCAGCTCCGCCTCTCTCGCCGCCCACGCCGGCCTGCCGGTCACCAACCATCTCGTCAAGCACGGGCGCCCGCTCGGCAGTGACGACTACTACACGCCGGGGTCGGTGCACGAGCTCAAGATCGAGCACGGGAGTCCCCTCACGCACGGGCTGGAGGACCGACTCAACGTGATGATCAGCCACAGCTTGCTGTACGGACTCGAGCCGGGGTTCGAGGATCACGGCGTGAAGCGCATCGGCTGGTTCGACACGCTGACTCCGCTACGGAGCGGCTGGGCCTGGGGACAGGAGCACATGCAGGGCGGAACGGCCCTGCTCGAGGCCGATGTCGGGGAGGGCAAACTCTTCGCGTTCACGCCCGAAATCACCTTCCGCGCCCAGGCCCACCAGGCTTTCCCGTTACTCTTCAACGGGATCTTCTACGGATCTGCTCGAGGCACGAAGCCGGTTACTCAATAGACGGGCGAGGAACGACACGGGGGTCGACCGGATTCTCAGGTCGGCCCCTTCCCGTTCCACGGGGGTGTTGGCGCCCGGGGACGGGAACACCGGGAGTCGCTCGATCATAGAGAAGGAGCGCAGGGAGGCCGCCCCCCCATGGCTCTGCAACGTTACCGACATGTTTGATCGCCTGGTTTCCATCGGATTCGTCCTGATCGCGCTCTGGCCTGTCGCGGCCGAGTCGCAGATCAGCGGCGTCGTCACGACCTCCACCGGCGTGCCGCTCGAGGGCGTAGCCGTGGAGGCCTGGGGCGCTGGACGGCGGCTCGTCGCTACGCTCACGGACGCACAGGGGGCTTTTCTGCTCGCCGACTCCACGGTCGCGAACGCGGATGAGATCCGGGCAGGTGCGCTGGGGTTTCGGACGCGGACCGTCCCGGTGAGGGCAGGCGTTCGCTCCTACGAGATCGTCTTGGCGGAGGAACCGCTCCTGATTGCCGGTCTCGAGGTCGTGATGGAGGGCGACATCTGCTTGCGCCAGGAGGACCGGGGTGCGAGAGGCTTGTGGGATCACGCGCGTACACGCTACCACCAGGCGCTCGACACCCTGGGAATCGCCACGTACCTCTCCGAGGCGGACACGATCGTACCGCGCGATCGGATCGGACCACTGCGACTGCCTGATCTGGCACTCAGCCAGCGAAGCTCGGGATCGATCCTACGCTTCAGCTGGGATCGGCGGGTCCAACGAGACGGGTACGCGTTCAAGGTTCGTCGGACCGACGGTGAGGCCGCTTACGACTCCTGGGTCTACGCACCGCTCGAGGCCGACTTCGCCTCGCACTTCTCGGGGATGACCTTCGGGGACCGCCACCGGTTCGTGGAAGCAGTCGAAGAGTTCGACGGGTGGTCGGTGACCTTCTGCCCCCGCGAGGAGGACCTTCCCTCGATCCGGGGCACCATCGTTCTCGCACCCGACACGACCATTACCTCCGTCGAGTGGAGTTTTCGGACCGCCGATCCGTACGAAAGAGCCGGAGGGAGGGCCACCTTCGCCCCGGTTACGGGTCCACCCGAAGAGAGTTATTTGTTGCCGACCGAGGCGCTCATCTGGCACCAGGTCCCAGATGGCCGCTACTTCCAGCGCTACCAGCGCTACGAAGGCTGGACGGTCGTGCCCGGCGACTCGGTTCCGCAGCTGCCCCTGAGACGGACCTCGACCTCCGCGAGACGCCCGGGGTAGGCTCGGTTGGCCTACGGGGCCGGCCGGCCGCATCTTGGTTTCTCGAGCCATCCGATGGCGTGCATACACGCCGTCGTCACTTGGGCAGGTGAGGTCGAGGTGAGTCTATCGCGAGGGGCCGTCCAGATACCTTTCGTTCTGCTGAGTCTCGTGGCCGCCTGCGGCCCCCCGCCGGCCGAGGACATTCGGCTCCCTGCGGTTTTCGGTGATGGGATGGTGCTTCAGCGGGAAACGCCGGTGACGGTCTGGGGGTCGGCGACCCATCCGGGGACGGTACGGGTCTCGATCGACGGCCAGGAAGTCGTCACTCGTGTGCACGAGGACGGCTCCTGGGTCACGAATCTTCCGGCCATGCCTGCCGGAGGCCCTTTCACGCTCACCGTGAGCGGGGCCGAGAGCACGAGCTTCTCGGACGTGCTGCTCGGGGAGGTGTGGGTCGCCTCCGGACAGTCCAACATGGAATGGCCTCTGGCTCGCACAGCGGACTCGGTGAATGCGGCGAAGGAAGCCGACTACCCTCAGATACGGCTCTTCACCGTAGCGCGTGCCACATCGGACGTGCCGCTCACGGATGTGGAGACGGACGGCTGGTCGGCTGTGACCCCCGAGTCTGTGCTCGGATTCTCCGCCGTGGCGTACTACTTCGGCCGCCACCTGCACGGTGAGCTGGGTGTGCCCATCGGCCTGATCGACAACGCGTGGGGTGGGACTCCGGCCGAGTCGTGGACGAGCGCCGAGAAGCTGGCATCCATGCCGCAGCTGGGCGTGGACCTGGAGAACGTACGGGCGATTGCGGAGGACAGGGGGTCACCGCAGTGGGTCCCGTCTTCTCTGTTCAACGGGATGCTTGCACCGGTGATCCCGTACACGATCCGAGGGGCGATCTGGTACCAGGGAGAATCCAACGCGGGCAGGGCCTACAACTATCGGGCCCTCTTCTCCGGAATGATCGAAGACTGGAGAGCGCACTGGGGAATCGGGGACTTTCCGTTCCTCTTCGTGCAGCTCGCGAACTTCCGGGAGATGCAGGACGAGCCTTCCGAAGCCGAGACCTGGCCCGAGCTTCGAGAGGCTCAGGCGATGGCGCTCGAGCTCCCCAACACGGGTCAGGCCGTGATCATCGACATCGGTGAGGCCGACGATATCCATCCACGCAACAAGCTGGACGTGGGCGTGCGTCTGGCGCTCGCCGCCCGACACGTCGCCCACGGAGAGGATCTCGTCCACTCGGGACCCGTGTACGCCGGGATGGCCATCGACGGGTCGGAGGTGAGAATCCGGTTCGACCACGTGGGCGGGGGGCTGGTGGCGCGGGGAGGGACGCTCGAGGGCTTCGCGATCGCCGGAGAAGACCGGACATTCGTGTGGGCCGACGGGCGCATCGAGGGAGACGAGATCGTCCTGAGCACCCCGTCTGTGGAAGCCCCGGTCGCAGCGCGCTACGCGTGGGCGAACAATCCCGTCATCAGTCTCTACAACGCCGAAGGACTTCCAGCCTCCCCATTCCGTACGGACGATTGGCCCGGCGTCACCGAGCCACGGTAGGGACCGCGCGGCGGGTGCCGTACGCACCCGCCGACCGGTCCGTCATCCCAGCGCGCGAGCCAGGTAAGCCTTGAGGCGCTGCCAAGCGTCGAGCGCGGGTGCGCTCCGCGCCTCGGGGTCACCATCCACGTGCAGCCAGAATCCGTGGTTCACGTCGTCGTAGATGTGGACGTCGTTCTCGATCCCCGCCGCTCTGAGTGCCTCCACGAACGCGTCGACCTGCTCGGGTGGCGGGCCCCGATCCAGGGCTGCGAACGTGCCGTAGACTTCATGCGTGATCGACCTCAAGACCTCGGGGTCGGTCACGAGCCTCCCGTAGAAAATCGCCGTACCGTCGTGATTCTCGCCACCGAGAGCGTAGCTCATGGCGATTCCGCCCCCGAAGCACCAGCCGATCGTGGCCACCTTACCGGTGACGTCTTCGCGGCCGCGAAGGTGCTGCACCGCAGCATTCAGGTTGGCGATCACCCGCTCGGGATCGGATTGAGCGGCGCTTATGAGCGCGATGTTTTCGTCGCGATTCGTTCCCGTCTTCCCCGAGTAGAGGTCGGCGGCTAAGGCGACGTAGCCCTCGGCCGCCAGGGCGTCCGCCGTCTCTCGAATGCGGTCCACCAGGCCATTCCACTCGTGTATGAGGATGACTGCGGGGAAGGGACCCGTCCCTTCCGGAAGGGAGAGATAGCCCTGCACCGCGGGATCCTCCGCGAAATAGGCCACCGCCTCGCCACGGAGCGGTCCGGCTTCCCCGATGATCGCAGCCGGCAACCCCTCCTGCGGAGTATCGATCGCCGAGGCTTCCGCTTCGGGCTCCGCACCGCATCCCCAGAGCCCCACCGCGACCAGCCACGTCAACTGCCACTTCGTGCCATTGCGCATCGATCCGTTTCCTCCCTGTTCGATGGACGGGTCCGCACCTCGGGGCGACCGCGTGACGCCGCTCACCGCGTCCGCGGAGCCTCTGTGGCCTGCCAGGGTAATGTGAGGGCGCTCCAGCCGCGAGAGGCCTGGAGACTCCTTGATTTTCAGGTCCGATCTGTCGAAGCTTTTTCGCCTATACTCCGCGGCCTCCCGACCTCCATGGCGACTGTACGAGCCACCGGGGTCGAGGCCGTCGTCGCTGGGAGCCTGTGAACCACCCCACCTCTTTGGATTCCGAGATGCCCGGGCCCGTCGCTCGCCCGCTGGCCGCGATCGGGCGTGTCGCGAAGATCTGCGCCGAGCATGCGGGGCAGATCGGTACGCTCGTATGGCTGTCCGGCCGTGCGCTCGTGCGACTTCGGGTCTCACGCCAGGAGATCATGCGGCAAGTCGTCGTGATCGGAGTCCAGAGCATTCCGATCGTGCTGGTCACTGCCATCCTAGCCGGGACCGTGGCCGGTCAGCAGGGTGGGTATCAGTTCCAGAGCACCGTTCCGACGTACATCATCGGGAGTGTCGTCACCACGAGCATGGTGCTGGAGATGGGTCCCATCCTGACGGCGATCGTGCTGGTCGGCCGGGTCGGCGCCCGGATTACGGCCGAGCTCGGCACCATGAAGGTGTCCGAGCAGATCGACGCCCTGCACTCCGTCGGCAGGGATCCGATCGAGATCCTCGCCGCTCCGCGTATCGTGGCCAGTTTGATCTCGATGCCGATCCTCGTGGCCATGGCCAACCTCATCGGTGTCCTGGCCGGGATGGTCGCCTCGGAGATCTCGCTCGGGTTGGCCTCGGAGGGCTACTTCTACGGCGCCCGCCTCTACTGGCACTCGTACGACGCGGTCTACTCCCTCATGAAGGCCCTCGCATTCGGCTTCATCATTCCCGTCGTGTCGATTCACATGGGATTGAGGACGTCGGGTGGGGCGGCCGGGGTCGGAAGGACCACCACGCAGTCCGTGATGTTCATGATCATGACGATCCTGATCGTGGACACCATGTTCCCACCGCTTCTGCTGCAGTAGGGGCTGAGGATGGCGAACGGGGACGGTCCGGTCATCGAATACAGGAACGTGTACAAGGCGTTCGACGCGCCCGTGCTTTCCGGGGTGAGTCTGACCGTTCGACCCGGGGAGATGTTCGCGCTCTTCGGGCCTTCCGGGACCGGTAAGAGCGTGCTGCTCAAGACGACCCTTTCCCTGATCGTGCCGGACCGCGGTGACGTTCGGGTGAATGGAGAGTCGGTGTATTTCGGCGGGCGGAAGACTCTGGAGCTCATTCGTGAGAAGGTGGGCTACGTGTTCCAGTACGCGGCCCTCTTCGACTCACTCTCGGTGTTCGCCAATATCCGAATGGGGCTTCCCGAGTCCGTGCTGGAGCGCTTGAGCCCGCGGGAGGTCGCTGCAAAGACCTGGGAAGCGCTGGAGCTTGTTCGGCTGGAGCCCCGTCAGGTGCTTTCGAAGCTGCCTGCCGAGCTGTCGGGCGGGATGAAGAAGCGTGTCGGGATCGCCCGGGCCATCGTCGGGCGGCCCGAGATCCTCTTGTGGGACGAGCCCACGACTGGGCTCGATCCCGTGAATACGGCGGCCATCGAGCGGCTCATCAAGCAGCTCTCGGACGACCTCGAGGTGACGTCGCTTCTGGTGACCCACGACGTAGAGGGCGGCCTGGAGATGTGCGACCGCGTCGCGATGTTGGAGGGCGGGCATCTGCAGTTTTGCGGCACGCCCGAGGAATTCAGAAACAGCGACATTCCGGTCGTCCGGGCCTTCGCCGATCGGGCGCAGGCCTACGCGGCGCTGGACGTGCTAGACATTTCTTGAGGAGCAGGAGCTAGCCTTGACGACTCAGGGCAACAGGGGTCCGAGCGACCAGGAGCTTGAGCAGGCTCTGCCGGAGCAGACCGGAAGCCGTGATGCCTCGGTCGGCCTTTTCGTGCTGTTCGGGGCGTTTGCCCTGATCGCACTTCTCTACCTGCTGACCGATCCGGCGATGTTCCGTGGGCGATACCTCGTCAGCACCTCGGCCGAAGAGGTCGCCGGGCTGCGCAACAAGGATCCCGTCCGCATGAGGGGCGTCGACATCGGCCGGGTGCACCGCTTCGAGATGAGCCGTGACGCCGATTCGGTCACGATCGTGCTCGAGATCGAGGGCGACTGGTCGATCCCGTCCGACTCGAGGACGCAGCTGGTCAGCGGAGGGGTGATCTCGGGCGGGCGGATCGTGGAAGTGGTCCCAGGGACTTCGAGCACCATGGTCGGCTCGGGTGACCACATCCCGGGCGAGGTGATCCTCGGCGTGCTCGAGGAGGCCAGCTCGCTCGGGGACCGCGGGCGCGAGTTGCTCGACAAGCTCAACGGGCTGCTCACGGACTCGACGGTCTCGGACTTTCAGGGAAGCCTTTCGGAGCTGCGCACGCTGCTTGCGGAGCTCGGCGACGTGGCCGAGGCGCAGGGAGAAGAGCTTGGCGACCTGGTCGCTTCGCTTCAGGCGGCGGCCTCGGGTGTGAGCGACTTCACGGGTGATGAAGGGCTGAAGGACGATCTGCGCAGCACCGTCGCCCGCGCCGACTCCATGATGACCAACATGCAAGGTGCCACGGAGCGTTTGGACCGCGTGAGCAGCTCGCTGGAGACCATCCTCGCCCGGATGGAGCGGGGCGAGGGGACGCTGGGCCAGCTCTCCGTCAACGACACGCTCTACACGTCGCTCACGGCCACCGTCGAGAGCCTCCACGGACTGCTCGAAGACCTCAAAGAAAACCCCGGCCGCTACATCAACCTCTCGATCTTCTAGCTCTCCCGAGGTGCACCTGCGAAGAGGCCCGGCCCCCAGACGGGGACCGGGCCTCTTCGCGTCCGGTCGGAGAAGCTGTGGCCTACCAGCCTCCGGGCTCGAGCGCGAATCCCCAGTGCCATCCCTTGTCGGGTCGCTGGAAGGGATAGGCGAAGTACGACTCGAGGATGAAGATTCCGAGGATGTTGAAGCGGGCCGAAGCGCCTGCGCTGAAGACCGGGACGCGACGCCCGCCCGACCGCTCGAACTCCCACTCGACCTCGTCGAAGTCGTTCCAAGCGAGCCCGGCGTCCGCGAAGAGCAGCAGCTCCGTGGGCAGGAACGGGAAGTTGATCAGGCCGAAACGCTCGGTGCCGAAGAGCGGAACGCGGACCTCGGCGTTGATGACACCCATCTTGTGACCGAACAGTCGATCGACACCTGGGCATGAGAAGGAACCGGAAACCGCCCCGCCTTCCTGGGCCGCCGACACGCACTCGGGCGTCTCGAAGGACTCGAAGGCATATCCTCGGATCAACGTCTCGTAGCCGAGGAAGTACGGCTGGATCGCTGCGGTGTTGATGTTCGTGTCGAGCTCGTTGCCGTAGCGGCCGAAGTGGAGGCCGCGAACCGCGAACGTCACGTCGTTGCTCGGGCTGAAGTAGCGCCTGTAATCGGCCACGACGTTGGAGAAGTTCTCCGTTCCCACGACGCCCCCGACCTCCAACCGATACCGACCGCCGGAGACGGGGGAAGTGAAGCCGAAGAACGAGTTGTCACCCACCAGGGCGATCGAGCCCTGTGCCAGGTTCAGCGCGTCACGCGTCGGGAGTGACTGCCGGTCGTAGCCGAACACCTGACCGAACGCATTGATGAAGAAACGATCCAACTCGAGGTCGTACGAATATCGGGTGACCCCCACGTTCGCCTCGACCCGTCGCGTGGTCGAGAAGGGGTAGGCCGTCATGAAGGAGGTGCTCGACACGAAAATCCGCTGCCGCAGCAGTCCGATGTAGTTCTGGCCCGTCTCGTCGTCGACACCGAAAGTCTGGAACCCCAGGACATACGGAATCCTGCCGCCCGAGACGCCCCAGTTCAGGCGCTGCTCCTGATTCATGTAGAAGACCTGCCCACCGATGTCCTTGAAGGTACCCTGCGCTTGCAGCGCGACCCCGAGGCTCCGGTTGCCCAGCATGTCGCTGAAGAATGCGGCGGCACCTCCACCGATGTAGTTGCCGTAACGATCCGTGCCCACGCCGAGGGTCGGTTGGCCCACGTAGTCGAGCATCAGTGACGAGTCGTACTCGATCGCCTGCTCGGCGGTATAGGTCCCGTCCGGGACGAGTCCGGTCTCGAGGTCGTCGAGGTAGTTCGCCACCTGGCTCGCCCGAACGGGGCGGGAGGGCGGCAGAAGGCGCCCCGGGCTCGGTTCGGCGGAAATCTCTACCGCCACGCCGCCGGCGTCGGCCTCACCGGCGGCGAGGCTGTAGATGTGAAACTCGTAGGAGTCGAAGACGCTGAAGAGAATCGTCCCGGCCTCTTCAGCAACCGAGATCGCGGGTGACATGCCCGTGATCCCGCTCACGCCCGTGGCGATCTGGGTGATTCTCCTGAGGTCGCCACTTTCGAGCGTGTACTGGTAGATGTCGCTGAACCCGTCCTGGTCGGAGACGAAGTAGACGCTCCGCCCGTCCGGGGCGTACTGCGGGTTCATGTGCTTGACGTTACCGAAGATGTCGAGCACCTCGACCGCTCGGGTCGAGATGTCGACGAAGGCGAGCCTAGGCTTGCCGTAGGAGAGCTTCTGGAAGTCGGTCTCGGGTCCGCGGTCGGATACGAAGACGATCTTGCTCCCGTCCGGCGACCATGCCGGCTGCAGGTCCGCGTACTTGTCGTCCGTGAGCTGGGTCAGCGATCCGGTCTCGATGTCCCAGAGATAGATGTCGCTCACCCCGCCGTTCATGCCGCTGAAGGCGATCGTCCGCCCGTCGGGCGACCAGGTCGGGCTCGAGAGCGCTCCGACACCCTCCACGTCGATCTTCTGCTCGATGTCCCCGGATTCGGTGTCGACGATCGCGAGCTCGTTGTCGCCTTCGGCGAAGACGGCAAAGACGAACTTGGAGGCGTCCGGAGACCAGTCTCCCGCCGAGTCGATGAAGCGCAGGGCGTCGAAGTGCGGGTCGGAGTTGGCCGAGACCAGCTTCCGGATGATCTCACCGGTGCGGGCGTCGGCGATGAAGAGGTCGATTCCGAACAGGTCCTTTTCAGACAGGAAGGCGACGTACCGTCCGTCCGGGCTCACCGAGGGGGACACGTTCTGTTGCCCCGAGCCCGTCGAAGGAGCAAGAAGGAGTGCCCCGATCTCACCGGGGGCCTGCCGACCGGCCATCTGCGAGAGATATTCGCTTTCTACCGCCTCACGCCAGTCGACCGAGAGCGTGTCCGAAGTCGTGCCGAGCACCTGGCGCACGGCGGGCTCCCATCCCACCCGGAGAGCCCGACGATAGACGTCCACGACCGCGCCGTCGCCGTACCGACCGCCGATGTACGCCCAGAGTGCCTGCCCGAACCGGTACGGGAAGAACCGGCGTTCGGTGGTCATCTGTTTCATCGTCGGCAGATCGCCACGGCGAATCGCGTCCCGCATCCACATCGCGGTCAGCGGGTCCTCGCGACCGACCGACAGGTATTCGGCCATTCCCTCGACCAGCCAGAGCGGGAGAAGCGACAGCCCCCGAAGGCCGGTGCCCGAGCGCGACTGGGCGATGTTGTACTGGAAAGCGTGAACGAGCTCGTGGCCGAGCACGTGGTCCGTGTCCCAGTAGGAGCCGGTCAGCGGCATGATCACCCGGTTCTTGAGTGATTCGGTCACACCACCGGTCCCCTCGCTCAGCGTACCGCGCAGTGTGTTGGTTTGCTGGAAGTCGGGGTGGTCCGCATACAGGATGACGGGCTTCGGTTGCTCGAACTCGTGTTGGAACATCCGGGCGAGGCGCTCATACCAGCGCTCCCCCATCCGGGTGGCGTCTTCGACCGCGTCCGCCTCTTCCGGGTAGAAATGGAAGTCGAAGTGCGGGGTCTTCAGGATTCTGAAGTCGAAGGTCTCGTACTGGACCTTGTTCCGCCCGAAATACTGCGCGGAGGCCGGAAGCGGGATTGCCACCAGCGCGGACAGCGTGATCGCGAGCCGCGCCAGGCTCTTGATTCCGTCTGGGGCCAGGCCTCGCAAGCTGGACTGGGTCATTCGTTCCTCATTTCGACGGCGGTCGGATTCCGAAGCTACTGCGCTGTCCGGAACAACCCAAACGCACCGATTTTCGCCCCGTGATCCTGTCGAAGCGGACATCTCTCCGACCTGAGAGAAAAGGCCACGTGGGGCGGGGATGGTTCCACGAGTCCTTTACGTGGGTCGGGCGGAGTGCAAAATTCCTGCCCATCCCGATTACACCAGGTTACCCCATTCGATACGAGATTGTTTTGCGGTTATTTCGCGCGCTGAATCTGGTTGCCGTGGTCGGCCTCACGGCTTGTCTTTCCGAGAATGCTCCGCCGACGGATACCTGGGCGCTCGAAGCCATCGATGTGCCCGCCGGAGAGGGCAGTCGCTGGTCTCAGCTGTCCTCGACGGTGGACGGCTCGATCCTGAGCTGGCTGGAACCCGCAGGCCCTGACGGGTGGGCGCTGTCCGCGTCGGTCTTCGACGGGAGCTCGTGGAGTCCGCCCTCGGAGGTCGCTCGCTCGGGAGACCAGGACTTCTTCGTCAACTGGGCGGACTTTCCGTCGGTGCGGGTGCTGCCCGACGGTACGTGGTCGGCCCACTGGCTCGTGCGAGGTCCCGAGGGGGGCTACGACTACGGGGTTCGTTTCGCACAATCTCGGGACGGTGGGCGTAGCTGGTCCGATCCGCTGATTCCTCACGAGGACGGTACACCGACGGAGCACGGATTCGTCACGATCTTCCCGATGCCCGATGGCGGCGCCGGGATGGTCTGGCTGGACGGGAGGAAGTTCGCGTCTGCGGCGGCCGTCGAGGATCACGCCGCCGCCGAAATGACCCTGCGCTTCCGGAGCGTCGGCCCCGACGGGACCCCGGGTCCGGAGATGGAGGTGGACGGCCGCACGTGCGACTGCTGCCAGACCGACGCGGCGATCACCTCCCGGGGGCCTGTAGTCGTTTACCGGGACCGGACGCATGAAGAGGTCCGCGACATCTACATCACGCGCCTTGTCGACGGAGCGTGGACCGAGGGTCAGCCGGTTCACGACGATGGATGGGTCTTCGGCGCCTGTCCGGTCAACGGCCCTGCGGTGGCGGCTCGCGGGGAGACGGTGGTGGTTGCATGGTTCTCCGCAGGACAGGGGACTCCCCGTGTCCAGGTGGCGTACAGCTCGGATGCCGGGGTCTCTTTCGGTCCGCCCGTGAGATTGGACGAGGGGAACCCTCTCGGACGCACAGACGTTTTGCTACTGGAAGACGGGTCTGCGCTCGTCAGCTGGCTCGAAGCGTCGGGGCAGTCGGGGAGCATCATGGCGCGGCGTGTCGGCGGTGACGGAACGCTGGGTCCGGTGCGAAACGTGCGAGAGAATTCCCCGGGGCGTGACAGCGGCTTCCCACGGATGTCGCAGGACGCCGAGGGGCGCGTTCTGTTTACCTGGACCTTGGCCGGAGACGGGGGCCGCGTGCAGATGGCGCGTACGACGTCGCCGGTGGGACAAGACGGATGATTCGAAGCTTTCGCCCGGTTTGCACCGGCACGGTGCTCCTCACTGCCGCCGCGCTCGCGTGTAGCGTTCCCGAGGGTCCGCCCCGCGTCGGCGACGACCTCCCCGAGCTCAGCTACGAATCGCTCACGACGGGTGAGATGGTCCAGCTGGCCGATTACGAAGGCAATGTCGTCCTGCTCAACCTCTGGGCGACTTGGTGCCCACCGTGTCGCGCCGAGACCCCGTACCTTCAGTCCGTTTATGAGGAGTTCTACGACCAGGGACTGCGCGTGGTCGGGATCTCCACCGACGATCCCTCGGCCGTCGACGCGGTCAGGATGTTCACCGACGAGGCGGGCGTGACCTACGACATCCTCCTCGACCCGCAGTCTTCGTCGACCGGGGTCTTCGGGGCGTTCGGGTTGCCGATGACCCTCCTTATCGATCGCGAAGGCGTGGTCCGGTGGTTCCTCATGGCCCCGATCGTCGAGAACGATCCCACCTTCCTCCAGGCCGTCCGGGACCTGCTCGGTTGAACGAGGCCGTTCGGGTTTCAGGCCTTCCCGACCTACGAGATTTCGAAACGCCGATGGCGATCGTGGATTGGGATCGCGCAAGGGCAAACGCGATTCGGGTCGTCGAGTACGGTCGTGTCCACGGGATCGCATGGCGCCCGCACATCAAGACGCACAAGTCCAGGGCCGTCGCGCGGATGCAGCTGGAGGCCGGGGCGCGGGGACTGACCGTGGCCACGCCCCGGGAGGCCGAAGTGATGGCCACGGTTTGTGACGACCTGCTCCTGGCCTATCCGGTAGTGGGCCGAAGCAAGCTCGACAGGATCATGGGATTGCCCGAAAGTGTGCGGCTCACCGTGGGCTTGGACTCCACGGACGCCCTCGACGGAATCGCGGCCGCGTCTCGAGCGGTCGGTCGCACGACCGGAATCCTGGTCGAGGCGGACGTCGGCATGCGCCGCGTGGGACTCGCCACGATTCCGGAGGTCGTCGGGCTGGCTGCCCATGCCAGGGACAGCGCTGGCGTGGAATACCGCGGTGTCATGTTCTATCCGGGGCACATTCGGGCCGAGCCCTCGAAACAGGACGAGGGTATCCGACAGGTCTCGGGCTTCCTGACCGAGCTCTACGAGGCCTTGGGCAAGGAGGGGCTCGAGCCCGAGATCGTCAGCGGAGGATCGACCCCGACCCTGTGGCGGAGCCACGAGATGCCGGGTTTGACAGAGATCCGTCCCGGCACCGCGATCTACTTCGATCGTGAGGGTCTGGGTCTCGGCGTGTGTGAGCACGAGCAGCTGGCTTACACGGTTCTGGCAACGGTGGTGAGCACTTCGCTCGAGGGACAGGCGGTCATCGATGCCGGATCGAAGGCGATTTCCAAGGAGGGCAGGGGTGGGTACGGATTCGGGGAGCTCTACGAGCACCCTGAAGTGCGCGTGAAGGCAACATCCGAGGAGCACGGCGTTCTGGACCTCACCGATTCGACCTGGCGTCCGCGTGTCGGCGACCGGGTGCGTGTCGTGCCCAATCACGTCTGCGTGTCCGTCAACCTCCAGGACGCGATCTATGCCCTGCGGGAGGGAGCGCTGGAGAGACTGGAGCTGGAGGGCCGCGGTCGAGGTCGATTCGAGGTCTTCGGGTGATTCGTCTCACGATCGACCGCGCGAGAGAGATTCTCGACGCGGCCGGCGATGTCGCCGTTCTCGTCGTTGGCGACCTCATGCTCGACCGGTACCTGAGAGGCTCGGTCGATCGCATTTCCCCGGAGGCCCCGGTGCCGGTCGTCCGGGTCGCCGGTGAAGGTGCGACGGCAGGTGGCGCGGCAAACGTGGCGGCGAACGTGGTGGCACTCGGCGCGAGGTGCAGAATCGTCGGATGCGTCGGAGAAGACGCCGGCGCCGACGAACTCGCCCGAGAGCTCGAGGGGCTCGGTGTGGAGACGGCCGGGCTCGTACGCGTGGCGGAACGGCCCACAACCGTGAAGACCCGTGTCATGGCGATGCACCAGCAGATCGTGCGCTTCGATCATGAATCCGACGACGATGTCGACGATCGCACGGCGCTCCGGCTCGTGGCCGCGATGGAATCAGCCGCCGAAGGGAGCCGCGCGATCGTGCTGGAGGACTACAACAAGGGCGTGCTGGTACCTTCCGTGGTCCGTGCGACCCTCGAGCGGGCAGTAGCGATGGGAGTGCCCACGATCGTCGACCCGAAGCGCTGGAGATTCTTCGAATTCACGGGTGCGACCGTGTTCAAGCCCAATGCTCGGGAGCTCGCGGAGGCGATGGGTGAGCCGGTGAGACCCGAGGACGAGGCATGGCTGGAGGAAGCCAGGCTGCGCGTGGCTGCAGAGCACCTTCTGGTCACGCTCGGTGCTGCAGGCATGGTGCTTCAGGGCCCGGACGGTCACGTGCTTCGGATTCCTACCGTCGCGCGACAAGTCTACGATGTATCGGGCGCGGGAGATACGGTGACGGCGGTCACTGCCGTTGCGCTGGCGGGCGGGGCTACGCCGGCTGAGGCGGCCGTGCTGGCCAACCACGCCGCTGCCGTCGTCGTGGGGAAATCCGGGGTGCATCCGGCTTCGTACGAGGAGCTTCTCAGGCAGGTCGAACGCGCTGCACCCGATAACGAAGCGCACGCCAAACCGTAATCACGAGAGGGAGAAGCCGGTGCTGAAGAGCAGACTGATCGGGGCCGTGCTGACGGCCCTCTTCTTTGCCCCGTCGGGGGCGGTGGCGCAATTCGGAGATCGATTCGGGTCCGCCGTGGGTGTAGCCGACGGGCGCCTGCTGGTCGTGAAGCCGATGGTCGGTCAGGGAAGGGCGGGTGTCTACGTCTTTGCCGAGCGGTCCGGTGACTGGGAGCTCGAGGCTTCTCTGCACCCGGTCGGTGGAGACGATACGGGTGACGGCCTCGCCCCTTCGCTCGCAGCGGCTGAAACGGTCGTGCTCGTCGGGGCCGCCGATCCCAGTGGGTATTGGGCGGGTCACGTCTATTCCACGACCAGCCTCGACGCCGGCGGCGTTCGCCTCGGCCTCGTTCCCGATGCAGCGGATCGCGAGCCGATGCCGATGTCGATGGCGCTCATGAACGCGATCTCGCAACCGCCTCCGCGGACGGTCGCCCTCGATCCCGGCGGTCGGATCGCTGCCGTCTTCAACGGCAGCCGGCGCGATCCGGCGGTACACGTGTTCGAGTCGACCGACTCGGGTGGCTGGCGGGAAATGGTGGTGCTTCGCCCGCAGGAAGCGTTCGATGGCTTCGGCTCGGCGGTCGCGGCGACGGGAGATCACGTCTTCGTCGGGGCTCCGCAGCACGGTAGGGTGGGTGCCGTGGTCGTTTTCGGTCGTGGGGCGGACGGCGGGTGGGAGGCGACGGCAGTGCTCTCGCCCTCTGACCTGCCGGCGGGGAGCGCCTTCGGATCTTCGCTCGCGGCTTCGTACGGGTCGCTCTGGGTGGGCGCGCCCGCGCTGGGGTCGGTGTTCGAATACACCCTCGAGGACGGAGGACCGGAGAGCGTCGCCCGAGTCGACGGCCCCGCGGGCAGTGAAGGCTTCGGTCGCGCCCTCGCGGTGGCCGGGGACGAGTTGTGGGTCGGAGCGCCGAGTGCCGACGATCGCAGGGGCCTTGTTCTCCAGTATCGCCGCTCTGGGACAGATTGGTCGTTGGCGGGCCGGCTGCAGCCCGAGGGCCTGGTCGCGGAGGACGAGTTCGGGGCGGCCCTGGCGCTCGGTATGGGGGCCGCCGTCGTCGGTGCGCCCGGTGTTCGGGGAGGCCTGGGTGGGGCGGTCGGCTATTCGCGACCGGTAGGGGGACGGTGGGACGCCGGTACCTGGCTCGATCCACGGACGCAGCTCGAGTCACTCACGAGCGGAGAGATCCGCTGTGAAGACGGTGTCGCCGCCGGATTCGAGTGCGACGAGGTGGACCTCCTCTCCTTTCTCTCCATCGAATCGCTCGGCGGCGACCCGACCGAGACCCTCACAGACGTGTGGGGCTGGACGGATCCGGTGACCTCCAGGGAATACGCGCTGGTGGGCCGGTCCACCGGTGTGGCGATCGTCGACATCGGCGAGCCGACGGGGCCCGTGTACGTCGCCGACGCTCCTGCGAATCGGACGCACGCGCGGGACATCAAGGTCTACGGGAATCACATGTTCGTGACGGGTGATCGGGCGGAGGACCACGGCCTGCTCGTCTTCGACCTCGAGCAGGTGAGGAATGCTGCGACACGGCCGGTCGTGCTGGAGCCGTCGGCCAAGTACGAGGGCATCGCCAGCGCGCACAACCTGGTGATCGATACGGAGTCGGGCTTCGCCTTCACCGTGGGGAACCGCCTCGGCGGCGAGACGTGCGGGGGCGGGCTCCACATGGTCGACATCCGCGATCCGTCCAATCCCGTCTTCGCCGGATGCTACACGGACACCGAAGGCCTGATCTGGCAGGGCCGCACGCACGATGGCCAATGCGTCGTCTACCGGGGCCCCGACGAGGACTATCGGGGACGGCAGATCTGCTTTGCGCTCAACGAGACCGCTGTCCGGATCGTAGACGTCACCGACAAAGCCAATCCCATTCCGGTTTCGGCCGGCCGGTATCCCGGCACCGGATACATTCACCAGGGCTGGCTCACCGAAGATCATCGTTATTTCTACCAGAACGACGAGCTCGACGAGCTGGCAGGGTTGACCCCAGGTACGCGCACCCTGATCTGGGACGTCGAGGACCTCGACGATCCGGTCCTGGTGTCCGAGGTGCAGGGGCCGAACCGGGCGACCGACCACAACCTCTACGTCGCCGGCAATCGAATGTACCAGGCGAACTACCACGCCGGCTTCTTCGTCTTCGACATCACGGAGCGGGAGCGCCCGGTGCAGGTCGGGTTCTTCGACACGACACCGTACGGGGGTGACCCGCCCGGCTACACGGGGGGTGCGTGGACCGCATTCCCCTTCTTCGAGAGTGGGTCGGTCGTGGTGTCGAGCATGAACGAGGGACTCTTCATTCTGCGACCGAGGCGTCCCATTCTCCCGTGATTCCGAGCAGCGTAAGCTGAACGAAAACAATCCGTTGAGGAGCATCACCTCATGACCGACATCACGATGATTCAGACGAACGACGCACCTGCGGCGATCGGCCCGTACTCCCAGGCGATTCGTGTCGATGGCTGGCTCTTCGCCTCCGGTCAGATTCCCATCGACCCCGCTACCGGCAACCTCCTCGGGGGCAGCGTGGCCGAGCAGACCGCGCAGGTGATGCGGAACCTGGAGGCGGTGCTCGCCGCGGCCGGTGCCACGCTCGAGAATGTGGTCAAGACCACGGTCTTCCTGTCCGACATGGGTCGCTTCGCGGAAATGAACGAGGTGTACGCCGAATATTTCGGGGATCATCGCCCTGCTCGCTCCACGGTCCAGGCTGCAGCCCTCCCGAAGTACGTCGACGTCGAGATCGACGTGATCGCACGGCTCGACTGAGGGGCCGGCTTCGACGGCCCGTCGCTTTTCAGAAGCGGCGTCTTGCGCCCTCAGAGGGGCGTCCCCAGTCTCCGAATCCGGACCACGTCAACGTTTCCCGGGCGTGAGTTGTCGAGCCGTGTGGAGGTTCGATCCCGCACCACGCCCTTCCCGAGGAGTCAGACATGCCAGGGCCAACGACGCCCCTACGACGATCCCTTTTCGCCGTCGGTGCGCTTGCCGCGCTCGCCCTGCCACAGGGTGAGCCGCTTCACGCGCAGACCTTCGACGAGGGTCTCTACGACGGACTCCGCTGGACCAACCTCGGCCCCGCGCGGGGCGGACGTTCCACCGGCGTCGCCGGCAGCGTCGCACGCCCCATGGAGTACTACTTCGGAGCCACGGGGGGTGGGCTGTGGAAGACCACCGACGGTGGCCAGAACTGGGGTCCGGTGACCGACGGGAAGATCGGATCCTCCTCGGTCGGTGCGGTCGCGGTCTGTGAAGCGGATCCCGACGTTGTCTACATCGGCACCGGCGAGACCCAGCTGAGGGGCAACATCCAGCAGGGCGACGGCGTGTACAAGTCGACCGATGCCGGGGAGACCTGGGAGCACATCGGCCTGCGTGAGTCACAGAACATCGCCCGCGTCCGGGTCCATCCCGAGGACTGCGATCAGGTCTGGGTGGCGGCCATGGGCAAGCATTCCCTGGCGAATCCGGAGCGCGGCATCTACAAGAGCACGGACGGCGGCGAGTCCTGGCGGCTCGTGCTGAACCGGCCTGGAAACGAGTGGACGGGCGGTGTCGACATCTCGTTCGACCCCGCCAACCCCGACCTGATGTATGCCGCCCTGTGGGAGGCCTGGAGGAAGTCCTGGGGAATGTCCTCGGGGGGAGAGGGCTCGGGGCTCTTCAAGAGCACCGACGGGGGCGAGAGCTGGGACGAGCTCACCAACGGTCGTCCGGGACTGCCGAGCGGCATCATCGGGAAGATCGGCGTCGCCGTCTCACCCGCGAACCCGGATCGCGTCTGGGCGATCATCGAGCACAACGAGGGCGGGGTCTTCCGCACCGGGGACGGTGGGGAGACCTGGACGCACGTCAACGACGAGCGGAAGCTGCGGCAGAGAGCGTTCTACTACACCCGTATCTATGCCGATCCGATGGACGAGAACGTCGTCTATGCCGTGAATACGTCGATGTATCGGAGCGATGATGGCGGGGAGACGTTTCCGCGCCGTTTCAGGGTGCCCCACGGAGACAACCACGACCTCTGGATCGCCCCCGACGACCCGACCCGCATGATCAACTCCAACGACGGGGGTGGAAACGTCTCCTTCAACGGGGGAGATACGTGGACGGATCAGGACTACATGACGTCCCAGTTCTACCGGGTGATCACGACGGAGCACGAACCGTATCACGTGTGCGGATCGCAGCAGGACAACTCGACGGCGTGCGTGCCCTCCGATGGCTGGGACTTCCTGTCGGCGGGTGACCAGCTCTTCTACTCGGTCGGAGGGTGCGAAAGTGGTTACATCGCGCCGAACCCGATCGACACCGACGTCTTCTACGCCGGGTGCTACGGCGGGAGCCTTTCACGGTTCGACCGCGGCAACGGGGCCGAGCGCTCGATCAACGTCTGGCCGGAGAACCCTATGGGCCAGTCGTCGGAGGATCTTGTCGAGCGGGTGCAGTGGACCTTCCCGATCGTCTTCGATCGCCACGATCCGAGCATCGTCTATACCGGCACGCAAAAGGTCTGGCGCACGCGCGATCAGGGAGCGAGCTGGGAGCAGATGTCGGGAGACCTGTCCCGCAACGATCCGATGACGGTCGGCCCCTCCGGTGGGCCCATCACCAAGGACCAGACCGGGGTCGAGACGTACGCGACGGTGTTCGCCATCGCCCAATCCCACCACGATCCGGACGTGATGTGGGTGGGCTCGGACGACGGCTACGTGCACGTCACCGGGAACGCGACATCGGAGAATCCGTCCTGGACCAACGTCACGCCGCCCGATGCGCCGGATTTCGTGCGGATCAACACGATCGAGGCTTCTCCGAACACGCCGGGCAAGGCCTACGTGTCGGGAATCCGGTATCTCGTCGACGACGACCGGAGCCCCTACGTCTGGAAGACCGAGGACTACGGCGAGTCATGGACGAAGATCGTCGACGGCATCCCGGAGGACGACTTCGTGCGGGCCGTGCGCGAGGATCCGGTGAGGCCGGGCATGCTGTACGCCGCCTCGGAGCGCACGGTCTACGTGTCGTGGAACGACGGTGAAAGCTGGCAGCCGCTGACGCTCAACCTGCCGGTGGTTCAGGTCTCCGATCTCGTCGTGGAGGACCACGACCTCGTGATCGGTACGCACGGCCGCTCCTTCTGGGTGCTGCGGAACATCGATCCGCTACGACAGCTCGACGAACGTGTGGCGGCGGCGGAGTTCCATCTGTTCCAGCCGCGTCCGGCACGCCGTTCGCTCGATCGCGGAGTGGAGCTCTACTACACGCTCCGCGACGACGCCGAGACCATTCGGATCGAGTTTCTCGACGAGGGCGGGAACTTGATCCGCGCCTTCATGGCGAGCATCGACCAGGAAGTGGAGGAAGCCGAAGACGAAGAGGGCTGGGGAAGGGGATCACGCGGGGATACGCGGCCCTCACTCGAGGCGGGAATGAACCGCTTCGTATGGGACCTCCGTCACGATGCTTGGACCGACTTCGATGGGCGCATCTTCTGGGCGGCCGGGCGCACCGGGCCGATGTCCGTCCCGGGGACCTATACCGTGAACATGGTGGTGGACGGCGCGTCGCAGACCCGGAGCTTCGAGGTGGGCATCGATCCTCGACTCGAGGGCACGGTTTTTCAGGAAGATCTCCAGGAACGTTTCGATCTCGCCATCCGGATTCGCGATCGGGTCAGTGCAGCAAACGAGGCCGTCATGCGCATCCGTGACGTCAAGGGTCAGATCGACGATCGGTTCGAGGAGTCCGAGAACGTCGAGCTGCGGTCGCTCGGGACGTCGGTCAAGAACCGGTTGGGCACGGTGGAGGAGGAGGTCTACCAGGTTCGGAACCAAAGCAACCAGGATCCTCTCAACTTCCCCATCAAGCTCAACAACAAGCTCGCCGCGCTGCTCGGGCAGGTGGAGAGCGGTGAGTTCGCCCCGACCCGACAGCAGTACGAAGTGTTCGAGTACCTCGATGGCCTGCTCCAGCAGGAGCTCGACCAGCTCACGATCATCTTCCAGCAGGATCTCAGTCAGCTGAACGAGCTGCTTCGTGAGCTCGGGCTCGACCCGATCGACACGGAGAACCTGATCACGGACTGACGACTCCGATTGGGGAGGAGTGCGGCGGCGGGCACCTTCGGGTGCCCGCCGTTCGGCGTTCGGCCTGCGAACGCGCCTCGGATCGCGGTGTAGGACGCGAACAGAGGCACGCCCCCCGTGGCCTCCCGCCCAGGAGCACCGAAATGAGAATCGAGCTGGCCGCAGCGGCGCTGCTGATCTTCGGCACAGCCTGCGCGACGTCCTCACGTCCCAAGGCGATCGACCTCGACGACGGCACGATCCAGATCCGGGTCGACAACCGCAATTTCAACGACGCGCGAATCATCGCGGTCACGCGAGGCGGAGAGCGGCGACTCGGGATCGTCCAGGGAAAGACGGAGCGCGACCTCACGCTGCCCTGGGAGACCTGGGGGACCATCGCGCTCCGCGTCCAGATGCTCGCCGGAGACACGTTCACGACCCCGGAGCTGGAGACCGGGCCCGGGGAGCTTCTCGAGCTGACCATCGGCGTCAACGTTCGTGGCACGACGATCCGGAGGTAGGCGCTCGGCCGGGGTCCGCCGATTCGCGATGCTGGGAGTAGCGGCGGCCGTGCTTTCGGGGGGGTGTCGGGCGACGGCGCGCAGTCCGTTCTCCGAAGAGGGCTCGATTCTCTTCGCGGTCGTGAACCAATCGACGACGAACACGAGGGTGATCGTGCGGGGTGGGGAGCAGGCGTTGCGCCTGGGCCTCGTCTTTGCCCAGGAGACGCGCCGCTTCGAGCTCCCGTGGGTCGGGACGGCGGAGCTGGTCGCCGAGCTCAGTCGGTCGGCGGGTGGTGAGCGCTACGAGACGATGCCGTTCAGCGTCAAGCCAGGGGACCAGCTGGTTCTGACCATCGAGCGGGATCTCTACATGTCCCGGCTCCGCTACGGGCGGGCGAGGGAGGGGAGAGAGCCCGCTAAGGCTCCGTGAGCTCCTCCGCATAGCCGAAGACGGCGGGGGTGCCCCCCGTGTGAACGAAGATCACGGGGTCCTCCGCCCCCAGCTCCCCCGAACGTACGAGGCTGACGAGTCCGGCGAACGCGCGGCCGGTGTAGACGGGGTCGAGCACGAGTCCCTCCGTCCGGGCCATCAACCGGATGGCCTCGACGACCCCGGTGCTCAGCCGACCGTAACCGGGCGGCAGGGTGTCGTCTCGTGTGTCCACCCGAAGGTGTGCACCGCTCGGCTGGATCTCCAACATGTCTTCCAGGGCCAGCACCATTCCGATCACACGGTCACGCTGAACCTGAGCATTCCGACGCACACACATGCCGATGACCGGCACGTCGAGCCGTCCTTCCAGCGCAAGGCCCACCAGCAGACCTCCGTGCGTCGCCGCGCTCCCGCTCGGGGTGATCAGTGTCGGTCGATCGAGACCCAGCTCGGCAGCCTGGGCGAGGATCTCCGAGGCCGCTTCCACGTATCCGAGCGCACCCAGAGGGGGATAGGCCGCCGACAGGTGGATGACGTACGGGCGTCCCCCCGCCATGCGAACCTCGTCGGCGAGGGCATCCAGGGACCGATCCGCTCCCGCCTCGTCCTCGCCTTCGGGGTAATGCACGATCCGACAGCCGAAGATCTCGTTCAGGAGCACGTTTCCCGAACGGTGATAGGTCTCGCCCATCCCCGCTACGCGCTCTTCGAGCTGGACCACGCAGCGCATTCCCAGCTTGGCCGCGGCCGCCGCGGTGGAGCGCACGTAGTTCGATTGGACGGCACCCGTCACGAGAACGGTATCGGCTCCGGCTTCGCGGGCTTCCCCGAAGTAGAACTCGAGCTGTCGGGCTTTGTTACCGCCCATCGCGAGCCCCGTGCAGTCGTCGCGCTTCACGAAGATCGGAGGCCCACCGAGGTGCCGACTCAGGTTCGGGAGCGCCTCGAGGGGCGTGGGCCGATGCGCCAATGGCACGCGGGGGAACGAGTCGAGCGGTCGCACGCTCAGGCCACCACGGTCGAGAAGAGCAGATACAAGCCCGAGCCGACGACCAGCAGGAGCAGCAGCCGTCGAAAACGAAGCTCGTCGATGTGTGCGGACGCCAGGTGGCCCAGGACGGCACCGACGGCTGCAACCGGACCGAGCCAGACCGCCAGTCGCCACAACTCTGTCGGGAATCCTTCGAAGAGACCTCGGGCGAGGAAGGCGGTGCCGTACAGCGGTACGTACAGCGTCAGGATCAGCGCCCGAGCCTGCGCCTTGGGGGTGCCGGTCCAGGAGGTAAAGAGCGCGAGGGGTGGACCGGCCAGGCCGAGGCTCACGGTGAGCAGCCCCGATGCGCCCCCGGCGAACAGCGGCAGTGGGGCCCTCGGCGCATGGAGGTGGCTCGGTCGTGGCGATCGCAGCAGGAAGGCTCCCGTGAGCACCACGAGCATGGAGACGGCGATGCGCACGCCGGCCGAGTCGAGCGTCCCGGCGAGCCAAAGGCCCACGGGCAGGCCCCCGAGTCCGCCCAGGAAGAGCTGGCCCAGCAGGCGTGCGTCGGCATCACGCCGCAACGGAGCAACGAGAACGACCCCGACCACGACGTTGAGTAGGAGAACGAGGAGCACGGCCTGGGTGGTGGGCAGCAGCACCAGGGCGAAAGGCGTGACGAGAAGTGCCAAGCCGATGCCTGCCGCGCCCTGCGTGAAGGCGGCCAGGAGCGTCGGGACCGCCAGGAGCAGGGGAGTTTCCAAGAGAACGCGGGGGATTACTCGCCGTACGGCACCCAGATGTTCTTCCACTGGATGGCTTCTCGGAGGAAGGGCTCTCCACCCGTCTCCGCATCGTTCCACCAGTCCAGGTGCTTCCCACGGCTGACCCACGTGCGCTTCATATTGCCCGTCGAGAGTCGCTCGACGTCCTCGCTTCCCAAGGCGGAACCGAAGTACCACAACCCGTCTACGTCGTCGTGGGCGGCCAGCACGGGCGCGATCTCGGCTCTGAGCCCGGTGACGATGTTGACGACGCCTGCCGGCACGTCCGACGTCTCGATCACCTGATAGAGGTCGGTGGCGAGGAGCGGCCAACGCTCGCTTGGAACCGCAACGACCGCGTTGCCCATCGCGACGAGGGGGGCGACCGTCGAGACGAAGCCCAGGAGAGGGGCCTCGTTCGGGCAGACGAGGCCCACGACCCCGATGGGCTCCGGCATGGCGAGCGTGACGTTGCGGAAGGGCGTGTGGTGCACCATGCCGTCGTACTTGTCGGCCCATGCCGCGTAGCCGAAGAGCCTGCGCACCGCCGCGTGCACTTCCTTCGTCGCCTCTCGCTTCTTCAGGCCCAGGAGCTCCTGGAGCCGATCGCGGAACTCGTCGCCCCTCGTGGCCAGGTTCTCCGCCCAGTAGTAGAGGACCTGAGCCCGATTGTGGGAGGTGCGGGGCGACCACGTCGAGGCGCCCTTGTGCGCCGCCTCGACAGCGTTGCGAACGTCCTTGCGGTTGCCCCGGGGCACCTCGCCGACGATCGCCCCGTCACGCCCACGGACGAGCAGCGAGTAGTCGGCGTCGGCGCGGACCTGCTTGCCGCCGACGTAGAGCTTGGCAGTCCGATCCACGTCGGGCATCGGCGTCGGCGTTCCGTCTGCGTTGGACGGACCCGCGTCCGCGGGATCGAGAATCCCCGACTCTTCCGACGCCTTGGGTCCGAAGGGCCGATCCCTGCGTCCCTTCCGAAGCCAAGAGGGCTGCAGGTACTCGAAGAGCCCTTCCTTGCCGCCTTCCCGACCGAAGCCGCTTTCGCGGTAACCGCCGAATCCGGAGGCTGCGTCGAACAGGTTCGTGCAGTTCACCCAGACGGTGCCCGCCTTGAGCTGCGGCGCGACGTGCAGAGCGAGATTGACGTTCTCGGTCCATACGCTGGCAGCCAAACCGTAGCGCGTGTCGTTCGCGAGCTCGATCGATTCCTCCGGCGTTCTGAAGGTCATCGATACGACGACTGGCCCGAAAATCTCGACCTGGGCGATCGTCGAGGCGGGCGCGACATCCGTGCAGAGCGTCGGCGGGTAGAAGTAGCCTTCCTCGGGCGTCGCCCAGGACGGTTGCCAGATCCGGGCTCCCTCCGCCCGCCCCTTCTCGACCAGCCCTCGGATCTTCTCCAGCTGCACGGGTGCGACGATCGCTCCCATGTCGACGCCCTTGTCCAGGGGATCGCCCATGCGAAGCGTCTCCATGCGGGCCCTCAGCTTCTTCTCGAGCACTTCGGCGATGCCCTCTTGCACGAGAATACGGCTGCCGGCGCAACAAACCTGACCCTGATTGAACCAGATGGCGTCGACGACACCTTCGACGACCGAGTCGAGGTCCGCGTCCTCGTAGACCAAGAACGGTGATTTGCCCCCGAGCTCCAGCGAGAGCTTCTTGCCGGTTCCGGCCGTCTCGGCCCTGAGGATCCGACCGACCTCGGTGGAGCCGGTGAAGGCGATCTTGTCTACGTCGTCGTGCGCCACCAGGGCCGCGCCCGTTCGGCCGTCTCCGGTGACGACGTTGACGACGCCCGGTGGAAGTCCGGCATCCTGACAGAGCTCGGCGAAGAGCAGGGCCGTGAGCGGCGTGAACTCCGCGGGCTTGAGGACCACCGTGTTCCCGCACGCCAGGGCCGGGGCGATCTTCCACGCCAACATCAGCGCAGGAAAGTTCCAGGGGATGATCTGCCCGACGACGCCCACCGGCTCGTATTCGGGCAGCTCGAAGTCGATCAGCTGAGCCCATCCGGCGTGGTGGTAGAAGTGGCGCGCGACCAGTGGCACGTCGAGGTCACGCGATTCACGTACGGGCTTTCCGTTGTCCATCGTCTCGAGGACGGCAAAGAGCCTCGCCCTTTTCTGAATTCCGCGGGCGATGGCGTACAGGAACCGCGCCCGAGCGTGGCCGGTGAGCTTCCGCCAGGGCCCGAGTGCATCGCGCGCCGCGGCAACGGCTCGGTCGATGTCGCTCACCGTGCCCTGCGCCACCGACGCGATGGGCTTTCCGTTTGCCGGGTTGATCGAATCGAAACGCTCGGGGCCGTCACCCGGGGCCCACTCGCCGCCGATGAAGTGGTCGAATCGGCGGTCGTAGGCGTCCAGCCATTCGTGCACGCGCTCGGGACTCTCGGGCGCGGGGCCGTACTCCATCGTCTCGAAGACGTCGGCGACCTTGGACATGGGCTCAGGCCACCGGATGACGATGTGCGGCCGAATACCGGCCGGTCACGTGATGTTCGAGCTGTCTCTCGATGTCACCGAGCAGCGAGCTGGCGCCGAAGCGGAAGAGACTGGGTTCGAGCCAGGCGTTCCCGAGCTCCTCCTTCATCATGATCAGCCAGACCAGCGAATCCTTGGCCGTCCGGATGCCTCCCGCCGGTTTGAACCCGACCTGGCAACCCGTCTGCTCCCCGTACTCCCGGATCGAGCGGGCCATCGTGATTCCGACGGGCAGGTTGGCATTGACCTTTTCCTTGCCGGTCGATGTCTTCACGAAATCCGCGCCGGCCATCATGCAGACGAGACTGGCCTTGTAGACGTTCCTCAGCGTCCCGAGCTCGCCGGTGGCCAGGATCGTCTTGAGATGCGCCTCCCCACAGGCATCACGGAACTGGCGGACCTCGTCATAGAGCGCGTCCCAGTTGCCCGTGAGCACATGGGACCGGGTGACGACGATGTCGATCTCCCGGGCACCCGCAGCCACGGACTCTTCGATCTCCGCCAGCCGAAGCCGGAAGGGAGAGAGGCCGTGCGGAAAGCCCGTGGACACTGCCGCCACCGGAATTCCGGAGCCCTCGAGGGCCCGCACGGCTGTCTCCACCATCTGGTGATAGACGCATACCGCAGCCACTCGGACCCCGAGATCGCCCACGCCCAACGCCTCGAGCACGTCCTGCCGCACGGGCTGGCGGGCCTTCGCACAAAGGCGGCGCACCCGACCTGCAGTGTCGTCTCCACTGAGCGTGGTCAAGTCCATGCAGGATATGGCTTTGAGAAGCCATGCCGCCTGCCAGTCCTTCTTGACGCTACGCCGGGTGCCCAAGGTCGCGGCCCGCCGCTCCACGGCGCTGCGGTTCACGCGGACTTCCCGGATCCAGTCGAGCTCGAGCGGGATGCCCGGATTGCGCTGCTGCTCCTTGGCAGGGGTCACCTTGCGAGGTGACTTCCGGGGAGCCTTGGGAGACTTGACCGGCAACGATCCTCCGTGGGTGAACAGGTGTTGTGAAGCCCTCAAAGGTATGGCCTGAAAGGCTCAGCGGAACAGGGGCGGGTCACCAGGCGATCGGTGGGATCCTTCAGCTGTCTACGCCCGCCTCCGGTCCCAGCAGCTTTCGATCGAAATCGGAGGCCTCCTTGAGCTGGCGGACTTCGTGGGTCAACGTCTCGATCTGCTCTGCGAGGAGCTGGAGCTGCTCCTGGTCCGGGCCGCCGACCCCGGCATAGCCCGACTCCCTCAGCGCCTTGGCGAGCGTCTCGACCAGCGGCTTGAGTGCGAAGCGGGAGGTCAGGATGATCATCAAGCCCGTCACCGGTACGAAGATCACGCTGAAGATTGCCAGCAGTGGGATCAGGATTTCGAGTCCCATGGACCTCTCCGAATCTCAGGGAGTGCTCGGGGCGCTCGACGCCAAGATGCGCGCGTCGACCGACCCGGGGCAACTCTCGGCCTCCGCGGGGATCCCGGGGGGAGTTTGCACTTTGCCGAGGACGGATAGATTGAGGGCTTCGGGGGCGGAGGGGGTCTGGTGGCCCCACCGGTCTTCAAAACCGGCTTGCCGGGCTAAAACCCCGGTTGGTGGGTTCGATTCCCACACGCTCCCGCCACATGCGAAGTTGCCGACTGCGCAACGTTTTGAGCGGCCTCGGGCACGTGCCGGGGCCGCTCTCGCCCATGCCGCGGTTTCGTCCAAGGCGACGAGGCCACAGAATCCCTCACCGGATGGCGTCCCAGGGTGTCCCGCACCGTGAGCACGGGGCGGACCTTCGGTCGCTCTGATGAGAGGGCCTGGGGGCAACAGACACGGATCGGACTCGATGACAAACGGAGATGCGCGCGGCGGAGCCGTCCACTGGCCCGGGTTCGACGGGGGTTTCGCCGGCCAGGTCGCGGAATTGGCCTCTTCAGACCGAGGCATCCGCTTTCGCGAGCGGCTCCGCGACGAGTTCAGCTGGGGTGGCGTCAAGCCATTGCTTCTCGGCCCTCCGGTCTCGATCGGAAGAGACCACGGGGCACAGCTCCGACGTTTTACCGCCGCCTATCACGCGGCCATCGAGCAGATCGTCCGGCTTTCGAGGCACGACGTCGATGTGCAGCGGGTTCTCGCCCTGCCGGAGGCGCTGTCGGCCGATCTCGGGGGTGACGCCGATCCGCTGCTTCACGGAGACCGCGTGCACCTTTGTCGGCTCGATCTGTTTCTCGACGGCGACGGCGGATTCCAGGTCCTCGAGACCAACGCCAACTGTCCGGGGCTTCTCGTATACTCCGGTGATGCATGCAGGATCTGGAGAGATTTCCTTTCGGATGAGGAAATCCGCCTACCCGCGCCGCTTCCCAACGAGGACCCTGAATGGATCGCTCGGTGGTTTCTCGACGTCGCGGAGGAGGCTACCGGCGTTCGACCGACGCGGGTCCCGCTCCTGCGAGCCGGGGGCGGCAACCGCCTCGAGCTTCCGGACCAAGCCGAGCGCCTCGAGTCGGTGGGAGTCGAGGCTTTCGAAGTCGACCCGAAAGAGATTTCCCTGGCGTCGGACGGAACTCCGACCGTGTTCGGAAAATCCTTCGGACATGCCTACCTGAAGCTTGGTATCCAAGCCTTTCTCGAGAGACGTTCGGAGTTCGACGCGCTTGTCGAGGCCATCAAAGGGGGACGGCTCTTCGTACAGAACGGTCTCCGCGGACGTTGGGTGGGCGACAACAAACTCTGCCTCGCCGTGCTCAGTGATCCTGCCTTCGAGCACCTCTTCGAGCCGCACATCCGCGACCGTTTGGCGGACCACATCCCGTGGTCGAGAAACATCGGACTTTGCGAACGCGGTCTCGTGGAGCAGGTGAAGTCCGACAAGGACGCCTTCGTGCTGAAGAGCCCGCTCGACACGCGCGGCAAAGGCGTCGTCATGGGCCGGGAGGTCGCCGGGGACGAATGGGTAGCGGCTGTCGAGTTCGCGGTCGAGAACCGATGGCTGGTCCAGGAGCAACTGGAGAGCACCTGGCTCGAGGCGGACTTCAACGATCCGGCGACCTTCCGCCACGACCTCGCGATCGGGGCGATCAACGGGGAGGTCTCGTTCGCATTCGTGCGGAGCAGCCCCGAGCTGCGGGTGAACGTAGCCCGAAGTGGTCGAATGCACCCGGTGTTCATCGACCCCCCGGGCTAGGCCGGCATCGGTCGACCTACCGGTCCCGTCCCTCGCGAAGCAGCTCGTGGAAACCGTTGACGAGAATCCACTCGTCGGCCGCTTCGTTCGAGCGGGGTTCCGCCACCGCCGCGGCCATGATGAAGCTTCGGCCGTCCGGGGTGACGTCGTACTTGCCGGCCTGGGGAAGTTCCATCCCGGTCGCACGCTCCGGAACGGAGAACAGCGCGGTGCGCTCCTCGATCTCGAACTCCCCGGTCGCACCGACCCGCGCAGCCATCATCTCGCCCAGCGGCGTGACGTAGAAGAGCTCACGACCGTCCCGGGACCAAACCGGCTGAAGGCCTCCGTCCGTGGAGACCTGCCATCGCCGAGAATCGACATCCGGAAACGGCCTCACGTACACTTCGTACGCACCCGTCTCGTTCGAAATGTAGGCGAGCCAATCGCCGTCGGGTGACAGGGCCGGAGTCCTCTCACCGTAGTCTCCCGAGAGGAGAGGAGTGGCCTCCGTACCCTGATCCGGCCTGACGGCGTAGATGTCGCCTCGCAGGAAGCCGGGAAGATTGGTGCGGAGCAACAGCCACGTCCCGTCGGGACTGAAGAAGCCCTGCATGACGCCCACGTCGTGGGAAAAAACGAGCTCCGCCTCACCCGCTCCGTCTGCACGCTTGGAATAGACCTCGAACTTGTCTGTCCGTCGAGAGACGAAGGTCACGTGCTCTCCGTCGGCGGTCCATCGAGGCATGTAGTCTCGCCCTGCATCGAAGGTGATCCGCGACAGTGGGCCGCCGTCCAATTCCTTCACCCAGATGTCATAGTTGTCGTCGCGATAGTCCCGATAGGCGAGTCTACGCCCGTCGGGCGAGAGGCTGAACCCGAAGTTCGGATTCCCCTGCTCGAAGACCCACGTGGAGTCGATCGGGGTCACGTCGCCGGACCGGGACACCCTTACGAATTGCCTGAGGGCGGGACCAGCCTGTCCGGGTGCGAGATAGAACAGCTTGCCGCTGTCGGACAGCGTGTAGTCGAGCACACGTGGCACGGTGTGGACGTCCTCGCTCGTGGGCTCGAGGGACTCGACGTCGAATCCGGTCGTCACGAGCGTGCTGTCCGTCCTGACGAACAACAGCCGACCCGAATCTGCGTATTTGGGCAGCCTGCCGGGCTCCAGACCCAACGCTCTCGAGTCGCCGGTTTCGAGGTCCACCGTCCTCAGCTCGGAGGAGCCACCCACGAGATCGGCCCAGTACAGCGCGATGCGTCCCCCGGGCAGGACGTCCGAAACGAAGTGGTCTTCACTGCTCGAGCGCGTGACCGTCTCCAGCGCGCCGCCCTCGGCGGCGATTCGGACCGCACCCGAGTCGGATCGGAAGTAGACATAGCCGTCCCGGCCCCAGTGGCTCCAAGGCGACTTCGTGACCGCCAGTCGGCGCGAGGGCCCGCCCCTCGACGAGACGACCTGTAGAGCGGCTGTGGCCGGATCCCAGAACACGACGCGCTCACCGCCGGGCTCGAATGAGGGGTTCCAACCCCGCTCCGTGCCTTCGAGAACCGTCGCCTGCGGGTCGCTCCAGCGCCGCAGAAGCAGGGCAGGGCCGTCCGGTCCCGGACCACGGTAGACGAGCATCGTGCCATCGCTCGAGAGAGAAAACCCGGGGTCGGACGAAAGAGGCAGCTGACGCTCGTCGAACGGATCGACGAATCGTTCGACGACCTCCGTCGTGGTCTCGCTCTCGGGGGAGAGGACGAGGCCCGCTGCGAGTCCGAGGACGGCGGCGAGCATGGTCGTGGCGACGCTGGGACCACGCCATCGCGATCCTTGGCTGACCGCCGGACCCGACGGCGTGCCGTGTCGGAACTCGGGGGCGGCGAGCGCCTTCGCGAACTCGTGGGCGCTTCCAAACCGGTCGGCCGGGAGCTTCTCCAACCCCTTTCTCACGGCCGCATCCACGTTGGGCGGTACCGAGCGACGCTGCGCCGTGGCGGACGGCGGAGCTTCCAGCAGAATTCTGGCGAGCACCGCCTGCGCGCTCCCGCCGCGATAGGGCGGCTCGCCGATCAGCATCTCGTAGAGGACGCAGGCGAGTGAGTAGATGTCACTCGCAATCCCGGGATTGGCGTCTGCCGAGGCCTGTTCGGGACTCATGTAGAAGGGCGTTCCGATCGACAGGCCCGTCTCGGTCATGCGACCGTCGCCCGCCGCGCTGACCGCGAGCGCGATCCCGAAGTCCGCCACGAGTGGCCGGCCGCGACTCAGCAGAATGTTCGCGGGCTTGACATCCCGGTGGATGACCCCGCCCTCGTGGGCCGCGTGGAGCGCCTCCGCGACGTCGGCCGCGATCCGGACCGCCTCGTCGACCGGGAGTTGATGCTCTCGGTCGAGACGGGCTCTGAGCGATTCGCCCTCCACCCAGGGCATCACGTAATACAGGATCCCGTCGACCTCGCCGGAGTCGAAGAGCGGAAGGATGTGGGGGTGCTGCAGATGCGCCGTCGTCTCGATCTCCGCCAGGAACCGCTCGCCGCCGACGACCGCGGCGATTTCGGGCTTCAGAACCTTCAGCGCGACATGGCGTTTGTGTTTCAAGTCGGTGGCGAGATAGACCGTAGCCATCCCGCCTTCACCGAGTTTCCGCTCGATTCCGTACAGCCCCTCGAGCGCAGTCTTCAGGCGGTCGATGGCGTCCATGAGTCTCCCGATCGAGGCGTCGCTCCGATGCACTGCGGTGGACCGGCCCGAACCCTCGATGCATCCGATCCCGAGTCGCAGTGGGCAGCATAATGACGTAGGTCGGTGAAATCCAAGGTGTCGGCCCCGACGGGCGATCCGGGGTTCCGAGAGGATATGAACCCACTGGGGAAGGCGTGCCGGTCGCGCCTCACGACTCGAGCTCCTTGATCACCTCGTTCGCCTGTCTGAGTCGGTGACGCGCCACTCGGCCCATTTCGGCAACGATCTTGGCGGCGATCCCGGATCGATCAACGACGAGCCGTTGGAAGGCATCCAGTGTGAGCTCGAAGCCGGCCACGTCGCTTCGTGCCGTGACGGAGGCGCTTCGGGGCGTGCCGTCGAGCAGGCCCATCTCTCCCACGACGGTTCCCTCGGAGAATGTCGCGACGCGCCGCCGCCGCCGCTGTTCACCCGGGATCGCGATGCTCACGTCGACCACGCCGTCTGCGATCAGGAACAGTGACCGATCCGTTCCTCCCTCTTCGAAGAGGAGCTCGCGGGGTTTGAAGGCGCGGCGGACCACGAAATGGCCCAAGTCCTCGGATTCCCTCTCGGTCAAGCCCCACGTGTTCCCGAAATCACGCACCGTCCAGCCGACTTGCCTGGCCCGGTATGCGTCCCGGGTGCGTATGATCTCCTCCTCGAAGGTCTCGAGCGCATGGTCCGAGGTGAAAAACATGTTTTCGGCGGGAATCCCGACGGCGACCAGTTCCTCGGCCACGGCCTTCCTTCGCCGACCGGGTGTCACGAAGCTGAAGGCCAGGTCGATCGGGGGCCGGCGGCGCTTGAGCCTCGCGTACGTTTGTCCGAGCACCTTGTATCCGGTGGCGTCGACGTTCGGTACGCGGTCCAGATCGAGCACGACGAAGAGGCGCTCCACGTCGTCCGGAAGCTCCGCGGCCACCTCCTCGATCTTCTCCACGATCTTGTCGCAGGTTCCGAAGAAGATCGCGCCTTTGAGGCGGATGAGCGCGACGCCCCTGCCGTATTCGTCGAGAATCCTCTCGAATCGGTCGAAGCGCCTGCGCCACGAACGTGCCGCCTTCCCGAGTCGCGGATCGCCCCGGAAAGGGTCCCTGGCCATGCCGACGGCGAAGGTGAAGACCGACACGACGACGCCGGCGCCCACGGCCCAAACCATGTTCATCACGATGCCCACGATCACGACGAAGAGCATCTGAAGAAGGTTGACCACGTTGTCGGCCTTCAGGTGCGCATCGGCGCGCCTGATCTCACGGATCTGGGTCAGGCTCCACGGATCGAACAGCCGGAAGGCGAGCACCAGAACGAGACCCGCCACCGCAGCTTTCGGGACCAGCCCGAGCAGACCGGCGACGAGAAGTGCCACGACGAGAACCGAGATCGCGTGGAAGACTCCGGACATCCGGGTCCGCCCGCCCGCGCTGTGGTTCATGATCGCTCGAGCCAGGATCCCGCTCGTCGAGAGCCCGCCGACCAGGGCGCTCGCCATCGTGCCGATTCCCTGACCCCGGAGCTGGCCTCTGCCGTCGAAGCGCGCTCCCGCGATGTCCTGGAAGGCCGAGAGGGAGAGGAGTGCCAGGGCGTCCAAGAGCGCCATCGCCCCCGCTGCTGAAACGATCGCCCACACGACGGGGCGGTTCAGCGCTACCCAGGCCGACTCGAAGGCCGGCGGGGACCAGCTCAACGACAGCGTCCGGAGGGTCTGGCAGTACTCGTCCGGTGACGACGAGCAGTCCGCCAGCGGGTTCATGCCCAGCCCGGTCATCGCCTGGTAGAACAGGGTTCCGAGCACGAGGGCGGTCACCGGAACGAGCCAGCGCGCTCGAGGAAGCAGCTTGTTGCCCCAGACCATCAGTGCGGCCGCAGATCCGGCGACGAGAAGCGTCACCACCTGGATCTCGGGATCGTTCACGAACGATCGGATCTCGGCGATCTCGCGCCTGGGTTGCGTCCCCAGGGCGTGCCAGATCTGGCCCCTGATCAGCAGCAGTGCGGTGGCGGTGCGAATCCCTGCGACGACGGGGTAGGGGATGAACTTGCCCAACTCGCCGAAGCCGAAGACCGCCAGAAGGAACTGGAAGCCTCCCGACAGCAGCACGGCACAGAGACCGAGCGCCAGGACGAGCTCCGGCTCCTGGATGCCCAGACCGCCTTCGACTTCGGGAAGCCCGAGCTTCGTGAGGAGTCCGGCGAAGAGGATCGCCGTCGTCATCTTGGGCCCGACGATGAAGCCGGGCGCCCCGCCGAAGCCGTAGGTACCCAAGCCACCCATGAACGAGCTCAGCATGGCGGCGAAGACCCCGAGGGCCAGGTAGGCGTCGCCGAGCGGAGCAAAGGCGATCACCCCGACGGCGACGTTGCTTCCGACCGCCAGCGCACCCGAGGCGAGGCCTCCGGAGAAGTCCGGGCGGGAGTTCGCCCCCCGGGCCGCCTTTGCGGATGCGGTGGGACGCTCGGGGGTCACAGGCCGTTCGCGCTCGGCTTCCGAAGGGTGGCGCTCACGTGCAATCCAAGCTTACGGCTCGCGTAAGCTCCCGATCTCCGCCGCGGGCTCGGAGCGTGAAAGTGTACCGGAGCTGGAAATGCGTGTCCCAGGTCGCGGATTCTTCCGCCGTCCTGATCTCGGACCAACCGATCTCTCCGCTGCCCCACAGGTCCCGTAGATCTCGCTCGGTGAACTGCGTGGTCGCCCTCCGTCCGTTGGGCCGCGTGGCGGCGACATCCCCGGAGACCCATTCCAGCAGCTCGCCGTCGTCACCACCGCTCGTGGTCGCCGTCATGACGTAGCTGCAGCGATACTCCGTGTCCTGTGTGACCCACCCTTTCTCGAGCACCGTGCTGGTGAGTGCAACCTCGAGAGGGGCGGGCTCTACGGGGCCGAGCGGAGCGTCGGATCCGCCACACGCCCCCATGAGCGAGGCGACGACGACGGCCCCGGATCGGCTGGTCTTCGAAGGCGATCGGTACATCGGGCTCCTGGGTTGCGGGCTTCGAGGCTACGCACGTGTGGTTGGCTGTGCAAGACGGGTTGCGGACGTCGCCGCTGCCTCGAATGATTCGCGTGTCGCTCCATCGCCAGCACCTTGGCGCCGACCGCCACGCGGAGAGGATCATGACCGACGAAGCGCGTGCGACAGAGTCCACGACAGCGAACCACACGCCCTTGAGGGAGCCACCACTGGCCTGGCCCCCTCCGGGCCTGGAGCGAATTCAGGGGGATGCGGGTCACCTTGCCTTCCTGCTCCTCACCGGCGGCGTCGTATTCACGATGCCGCTGCTCGCGAGCACCACCGCGACGCAGGACCTTTGGAGTCTCGGGATCTTCGGGGAGGCCTGGTGGATCCTGATGATCACGTCTCTCGTCGGGGGCGTGACGCTCCTGGCAGCCTACGTCGGTCTCTTCCGGCTTTTCCGGCGCACCGCCTGGGCGACGAAGCGTGGCTACGCCGCGAGCACGGTTCGGCTCGTTGCCGCCGACCGTGGCCGCGACAGCGGCTTTCTGCTGCAGGGCCGTGGCGCCTACTCGGTTCTCGGGGCCGAACGAAGAGGTGGACTCGTGACACGGCGGGTCTGGGAGGCGCGGCTGAAGCTTCTCGCGTCGGCCTGGCTGTCCTCGGGATTCGTGGTGGGGGTGCTGCTGTCCGGACCGGCCGGGCTCGACGAGGGCGGGCTGGTGGCGTTGACCATCTATCCGCCTTTGTTACTCGGACTGATCGCTCAAGCCCTCAGACTGTGGGACGGGTTCGTCGTGGGGCGTGCCCGGCGTCAGTGGCACAGGACGTCCTGGACCGAAGATCTGGCACGAGACGAGATCGGTGGTTGGCACGAAGCCATGGCCGGCCGTGACGGCGCACTCCCGGTCGTGGCCGGTGAAGGTGGGGCCGCGATACTTCACCGTGTCTACGCCGCGGGTGCGCTGCTCGCGGCGGCGGCCGTGGTTCTCGTGGGGGTCCCGCTGGTGGGGGCTGCCAGCATCGGGCCCGTGATTACCCTGATCGCCGTGCCCTCCTACAGCAACGTCCTTGCGGGCGCGGCAGAGGTCGAAGCCGCACAGCCTTGGAGAGCGACGACGCGTCCGGAAGTGACACCGGCCATGGCCGGCGAGGCACTCGCTTCTCTGGCGGCAGCCGGTCAACCGGCCGGTTCCGTTCAGGAGCTCATGGTGCCGCCGGCACGCACGTACGGGACTCCGCTCTTCGAGGAGGGCGAAAAGCAGGAGAATCCGACGGGGATAGAGTCGAATCGGTGGGCGACGGAGCTGATGCCGAGCTTGGCCGAGGGCGTCGACCCGGCAACGCTCGACTATCTCCGATCGAAGGCCGAGCACCCGGCGCTCGAAGAGCTTCGGATCCTGTCCGGTGCGACGCTGATCGACTACTCGGGCACGTTGTGGGTATCGCGCCTGCCGACCGACCTGACGCCCTGGGAGATTCCGCTCATGCGGTTCTCGGGCCTCCGAGAGGCCGCTCATGCCACAGTGGCGGCCGCCACGGTCTCGGTTGCCGACGGCGACGTCGAAGCTGCGGAGGCGCGGCTCGTGGAGCTCGTCTCGGCCGGCTCTCTCCTGGCCAAAGAAGATCCGACGCTCATCGGGAACCTGCTGGGGACGGTCATGGTGAAGGAGGGTGCGGATGCGCTCGAGGCTTTGTATCGCGTCACCGGGCAGGCCGAGGCGGCGGAGACACTCTTCAGAGCACGTGAAGCGGCTCGCGCCGCCGCTGCCGTGGCGAAGGCGGGCGGCCTTCGGACGGCCTTCTCTTCCTTCCTCAGCTTGCCGGATCCCGCAACCGATTCCGATGCGGTCCGAGGTCTGCGCTGGGAGCGGTTCTTCTTCCAGAACGCCATCGGGCCGTGCTTCAACCTGAATCGGGCGGTCTTCGGGCCCCCCGATGACTTCGAGGCTTGGACGGAGAGCGCGCGGGAGGCTCTGGTGCGCACCGAGGCCGAAGCCCAGCTCTTCGATGCCGCCCTGACCGGAACGGTGCTGTCGGACGAGGCCTCCGACAGCTGGCTGAACGGGATTCTGAACCTGGTGCTCGGGAGCGAGCACGGTCCGAGGGGTTGCGCTGCCGCAATGCTCCACATGAACGATTGACCCGGTGCCGTGCCCCGAAAGCGTCAGCCCGGGGGACACCTGAGGGCCGGGCGGGGTACGTGAGCGCCATGAATCGTCGACGACTCCGCCGATCGGGCCTCACGGGCCTTCTCTTGGCGCTCGCCGTGTCGGCGTCGGCCTCCGCGCAGGAGGAGGTGCCGCCGCTGCCGGAGCCCGACTCCGGGCAGGTGCTGGCCGCGCCTCTGGTGTCTCCGGATTCACTCCCACGCCCCGAGCGTGCCTCTCCCGGTGGAGCCTTCCTGCGGTCGTTGCTGCTTCCGGGGTGGGGTCAGACAGCGGTCGGAGCCTACAACCGAGGGGCTTTCTACTTCGTCGTGGACGGCATTTCGGGCTGGATGATCCTCAAGTCCTCGAAGACGCACTCGAGCGCGCTCCGCATCGCGGATGCGCTCCAGGCCACCAAGGAAGCCGAGCTGATCGCGTCGGGTGTCACCGATCCCCTGCAGATCGAGGCCGCGCTCGAGGACGACGAGGAGATGACGGAAGTGCGAGGTCTGGCCGAGACGAGGGCCCAACAGCGCGAGGACTGGATCGCATTCGGCCTGTTCATGCTGCTCTTCGGCGGGGCCGACGCGTTCGTCTCGGCCCATCTGGCCGACTTCCCGGATCCACTCGAAACCTCGATTCGCTCGACGCCGGCGGGCGGGCTCGAGGTCGAAATGTCGGTAATGCTCCCGTTCCACTGACCCGTCAGGGCAGGGGCAGCTGCTCCTCCCAGATCTCCATCTTCGGGGGCGCCCCTTTGCCGAGCACGAGGTAGGTGCGGTGATTCAGCCAATCCCCGGCATTGGCGTACCAGCGACCCGGTTCGACCTCCTCGAGCGCGGGCACGTGGGTGTGGCCCAGCACGACGAGATCGAGCTGCCGGTTCTCGGCGAGCTGCGTGTGCGCCCACTCGGCGAGATTCCGTGAGCGCGACTTCTCGTGCTCGGTCGGACCCCCGAGCCGGTGCTCCGTCTGTGAGACTCGGCGGGCGAGCCACGCTCCGGCGTCCGGGTGAAGCCGACCGAACGCCCAGACCGTGAGGCGGCCTCTCAAGACGAGCTTGAGCAGCCGGTATCCCAGGTCGCCCACGCCGATTCCGTCGCCGTGCGCCAGGAGCGTGCGGTGTCCGCAGAGGTCGAGAACGGTCGGATCGCTCAGAAAGCGCACACCGACTTCCTGCGTGAGGTAGTCTCCACCCCACCAGTCGTGGTTTCCGCCCATGAGCGTCAACGGCACGCCGGAGTCCACGATGGACGCCATCGCACCCAGCACGCGCGTGTGCCCTCTCGGGATCGCCGCCCGATACTCGAACCAGAAGTCGAAGAGGTCGCCGTTGATCACGATCCCGGACGCTCGAGCCGCTGCGTGCTCGAGCCAGCGCACGAAGGACCGCTCGGTCTCTTCGGGGACGACACCCAGATGAACGTCGCTGGTGAGGTAGATCGGCTTCTTGGACATCGCCGCAGAAGGTAAAGGCTGTCCGCCGGGCGGGGGAAGGAGGCGGGAGGCGAGCGGAACGCCCGCTTCGGTTTCGGGGTTTGTCATTCGACCCGAAAACCGACTGCGCCGGATCCGTCCGGCCGAGGGCACACGAACCGAAACCATGAACGTCACCGGCCTCGAGAGGCCTTCGAGAAGCACGCTGCCCGGTCGTACGTCGCTGGCCTTCGCGGTTCTTCTGCTCGGGGCTTGCACAGGCGGCACCGGCTTCGGAAGCGTCGGGCCGGCCGTGGACGCCGCGGCCCTCGCAGCGCGGGCATTCGACGAGAACACGATCCCGAAACGCGTGCGGCTGCGCTTCGACTGGACGCTGCGAGAGCCCAACCTGAATGTCGGTGGTGAGGGAGTCCTGCGCGTCGAGCCGCCCGACCGGGCACGCTTGGATCTCTTTCTCGGTGGCGAGACATCGGTGCTCGCCGTGGCTCTGGTCTCCGACGAGCTGCGACTGCCAGCAGGCCTGCCTCGCCAGATCGTGCCCTCGTCCCCGCTTCTTTGGGCGGCGTTCGGGATATTCCGTCCCGGTGGCGATTCGGAGCTTCTCGGGGGTGAGTCGCTCTCGGACGGCGCGGTGCGTCTGCGCTATCTTCTGGCGGACGGCAACGAGCTGCACTATCGGATTCGTGGTGCGCGCGTGACGGGGGTGGAGATGTTGGAGGGTGGGGACGTGGTTCATACCGTCGATCTCAGAGTCGACGACTTGGACGAGCTTCCCCAGGAGGCCACCTACCGTAACATTGCCGCGTTTCGTGAGCTCAAGGTGACTGTGGCGAGCATCGAGGATGTCGATTCGTATCCATCGAGGATTTGGCGCCTTGGGCGCTAGGCGCGTTGTCGCTCTGGCTTTGGTGGTCGGTGCGAGCGGATGCAACTACAGCTTCCAGTCGGGAAGCTTCCCGGAGCACATCCGCACCGTGGCGATCGTTCCCTTCGACAACGAGACGACGCGGTTCGAGCTCACGCAGGAGATCCACGAGCAGTTGCTCCGCGAGCTACCGAGATCGCTCGGTGTCACCAACGCGGGCGAAGACGTGGCCGACGCCGTCGTTCGGGGTCGGATCCTCCGCTACGATCTCAACACCCCCTCCTTCCGTGCAGGTCAGGAACAGGATCAGGTGGAGGTGCTCCAGCGACAGGTGAACCTCAGGGTCGAGGTCGAGTTCATCGATCTCGTGGACAATGTCATCCTCTGGGAAGACCAGGGGGTGTCGGTCCAGGGACAGTTCCTGGAGGACGCCGAGAGCGAAGAAGTCGGTCGCGCGGAGGCCATCGAGCTGTTGGTCCAGCGCATCGTGGACGGCGCACAATCGAACTGGTAGTTTAGGCGGCCTTCGATCCGGGATTTCACCCCCGTTCCTGGCGAATCCACCAAGAATCGCGGAGTTGCTTTGGCCCGAGCAGTCGGTCTTGGCGCAATCCTGTTCTCTGTCTGGCTCCTGCTGTCGGGCCATTACGAGCCGCTGATCCTCGGTTTCGGGGTCGGCAGTTGTGCGCTCGTGGTTTTCATCGCGCACCGCATGGACGTCGTGGATCACGAGGGGGTTCCGTACCTCGGCACGAGACTCGTCCGCTACATCCCCTGGCTCATGAAGGAGATCTTCGTCGCCAACGTGAAGGTGGCGAAGATCATCTTGGACCCGCGGCTCCCGATCAGCCCCATCATCGTCCATTTCCGCGGCTCTCAGCGGACGGACATGGGTCGGTTCCTCTACGCCAACTCGGTCACGCTGACCCCGGGCACCATCACGACCGGTGTGGACGGCAACGAGTTCGAGATCCACGCGCTCACCCTCGCCGACGTGGACGGGCGTGAGGAGGACGAGATGGACCGGCGTTGTTCCATGGTGGAGTGGCAGGGCTGATGTTCGTCGCGGCAGCTGCCGGAATCGTCATCGCCATGGTGTTGGCGATGGCCCGGGCGCTGCTCGGTCCGACCGTCTACGATCGCGTGCTCGCACTCAACACGTTCGGCACCAAGACGGTGCTCCTCATCGCGGTCCTCGGGTTCCTCACAGGCAGACCGGACTTCATCGATCTCGCGTTGGTCTACGCGCTGATCAACTTCATCGGCACCATCGCCGTTCTGAAGTATTTCGAGTTCGGGGATCTCGGCAGGGCGAACCCGGATTTCCCGCGGAGGCGCCGCTGATGGACGTGGTCGCCGATGTCCTCAGCTGGCTGTTCATCGCCACGGGCCTCTTCTTCATGCTGGTGGGCGCGATCGGCATCATGCGGATGCCGGACGTCTTCACCCGTCTGCACGCGGCCGGGATGACCGACACGATGGGAGCCGGATTCATCCTGCTCGGCCTGTGCGTCCAGGCGGGGATCGGGCTGCTCGCCGTCCGGCTGCTGCTCGTCTACGCCTTCCTGCTCTTCACTTCGCCGATCGGCACGCACGCGCTCGCGCGGGCGGCGTTGGTCGGTGGCGTCGAGCCCGTCCGGGCCGAGCTCTCGGAGGCTGGAGAGTGAGCATCCTCGTCGGGATCTCGTTGCTGGCGCTCCTGGCCGTAGCGGCCCTGGCGCTCGTGCGGCTGCGCAACCTCTTCGCAGTGGCCATGATGGCAGGGATCTACAGTCTTCTGTCGGCCAGTCTTTTCGTCGTCATGGACGCGGTCGATGTCGCCTTCACCGAGGCGGCCGTCGGGGCCGGCATCTCGACGATTCTCATGCTCGCTGCCATGTCGCTCGTCGGGCACGAGGCCAAGCCGCGCACGCGTCCGGCGATCCTTCCGTTGTTCGTCGTGCTGATCACGGGTGCAGCGCTCGTATACGGGACGCTGGACGTACCGCCCTACGGGAATGCCGACAATCCCGTCCACCAGCATGTCGCGCCCCATTACATCCAAGAGTCCGGGCATGAGATCGGCGTCCCGAACATCGTGACCTCGGTTCTCGCGAGCTATCGCGGATACGACACGATGGGTGAGACGGCCGTGGTCTTCACCGCGGCGGTCGCGGTCCTGCTCCTGATGGCTTCCGGCCCGAAGAGGCGCGAAGAGGAAGCCGAACCGATCACCGAGGAGGAACGCGATGGATGATCGCGTAATCCTCCGGGTGGGGGCCAAGATCCTCACGCCGTACATCCTGCTCTTCGCCCTGTACGTACAGTTTCACGGTGATTTCGGACCCGGTGGAGGCTTCCAGGCGGGTGTGATCTTCGCCGCCGGGTTCGTGCTCTACGGCCTCATTTACGGGCTGGAGAACGTCCGGGAAGTGCTGCCGCCGTCCGTCGTGCAGTTCTGCGCGGCATTCGGCGTGGCGCTTTTCGCGGGCGTCGGGGTCGTCACGATGCTTCTGGGTGCCAACTTCCTCGAGTACGGGGTGCTGGCCCACGATCCCGAGCACGGACAGCACTACGGCATCCTCCTTGTCGAGCTCGGGGTGCTGATCACGGTCTTCGGGGTGATGGTCGCGATCTTCTATTCCTTCGCGGGCCGCCGGGAGTTCAGGGAATGAGCGTCCTGGGCCTCTACAACTACTGGATCTTCATCTTCCTGATGATGGTGGGGTTCTACATCCTCATTTCGAGGGGGAACCTGATCAAGAAGATCGTTGGCCTGAACGTCTTCCAGACGTCGGTCTTCATCTTCTACATCAGCATGGGAAAGATCATCGGCGGAACGGCACCCATCCTGATCGAGGATGAAGCCGGTCACGCCGCCGACGTGCTCTACTCGAATCCGCTCCCGCACGTACTCATCCTCACGGCCATTGTCGTCGGGATCGCGACCACGGCCGTGGCCCTCAGCCTCGTCGTGCGGATCCACGAGGCGTACGGGACGATCGAAGAGGACGAGATCCACGCGAAGGACGAAATGCCGTGATCGATCAACTGCCTGCACTGCAGGTGATCGTACCGCTGATCGCGGCGCCGGTCTGCGTCGTGCTGCGCAGGCCGCGGCTCGTGTGGGCCCTCATGGTCGCCGTCGTGTGGTACAGCTTCTGGAACGCGATCCAGCTCTTGGGTCTCGTCCTCGAATCGGGCCCGATCAGCTACGCGCTCGGCGGCTGGGCAGCGCCGTACGGGATCGAGTACCGGATCGATACCGTCAACGCTTTCGTCGTCGTGATCGTGACGGCGATCGGGTCGATCGTCGCGCCCTACGCGCTGAAGAGCATCGAGCGGGAAGTGAGCCCCGACCGGATCGCGCTCTTTTACACGGCCTTCCTGCTCAGTTTCGCGGGACTGCTCGGGATCGCGGTCACCGGAGACGTCTTCAACGTCTTCGTCTTCCTCGAGATCTCGTCGCTGTCTGCCTATGCGATGATCGCGATGGGCCAGAATCGCCGAGCCGTGACCGCGGCGTTCCAGTACCTGATCATGGGAGCGATCGGCGCGACCTTCATCGTGATCGGCATCGGCATGATGTACGTCATGACCGGCACGTTGAACATGGCCGACCTGGCAGAGCGTCTTCCGGCGGTCGCGGGTACGCGCACGATTCCCGTGGCCTTCGGCTTCCTGACGGTGGGAATCTGTCTCAAGCTCGCGCTCTTCCCGCTGCATCTCTGGCTTCCGAACGCCTACACCTTCGCGCCGTCGACCGTTACGGCCTTCATTGCCGCGACGGCCACGAAGGTCGCCGTCTACATGCTGCTCCGCTTCTTCTTCACGATCTTCGGAGCCGCTTTCTCCTTCGACGTCATGCAGCTCGATCTGGTGCTGCTGCCGCTCGCGCTGATCGCGATTTTCAGCATGTCGCTGGTCGCCATCTTCCAGGAGAACGTCAAGCGGATGATGGCCTACTCGAGCGTCGCTCAGATCGGGTACATGATCCTCGGGATCAGCATGGCCTCGGTCACCGGTCTCACGGCGGGGATCCTGCACCTTTTCAACCACGCCATGATGAAGGGTGCGCTCTTCATGGCGTTGGGGTGCGTCATGTACCGGATCGGCTCGGTGGAGCTCCAGGCGATGCGCGGGCTCGGCAGGCGCATGCCCTGGACCATGGGCGCGTTCGTGGCGGGCGGACTGAGCCTGATCGGCGTCCCGCTGACGGTCGGGTTCATCAGCAAATGGTACCTCATTCTCGGGGCGCTCGAGCGCGGATGGTGGCCTGTCGCGGCGCTGGTCGTGATGACGTCCCTGATGGCGGTCGTCTATGTCTGGAAGGTCGTGGAAGCCGCCTACTTCGGTGACTCGTTCGACCAAGACGAGCCGCCCGGAGAGGCGCCCCTTGCCCTCCTCGTACCGACGTGGGCGCTGGTCGTCGTCAACTTCTACTTCGGAGTCGACGCGACCCTGACGGCCGGCGTGGCCGGAACCGCCGCTCGGAGTCTCCTGGGGGTCCTTCCGTGAGCCCCGGTACGATCGCGGCCGTCGCCGTTCTTCTGCCCCTGGTCGGGGCAGGGCTGATCCTGCTGCTGGGTCGGTGGCCCAACATACGCGAGGGCGCGGGACTCGTGACGGCCGGCGTTCTCTTTGCGCAGGTCCTGCGGCTCCTCGAGCCCATTCGGGCCGGCGAGCGCCCCGAGTGGGTGCTCGGAGAGGTGGTGCCCGGAATCGAGATCGGCCTGCAGGTCGAGCCCCTCGGGCTGCTCTTCGCGCTGGTGGCGTCCTTCCTTTGGATCGTCACGACGCTCTACGCCGCCGGGTACATGCGCGGCCACCACGAGGAGAACCAGACCCGCTTCTTCGCCTTTTTCGCGATCGCGATCGCGGCGGCCATGGGCGTCGCGTTCAGCGCCAATCTCTTCACGCTCTTCGCGTTCTACGAGGTGCTCACGCTCTGCACCTTCCCGCTGGTCACGCACCATGGAACCGAGGAAGCCAAGAAGGCCGGACGCGTCTATCTGGGAATCCTGCTGACCACGTCGATCGGCTTCCAGCTGGTGGCGATCATCTGGACCTGGCATCTCGCGGGTACGGTGGACTTCCGGCCGGGTGGAATCCTGGAGGGCACGGCATCCTCCGCGGCTCTCAGCGTGCTGCTCGTGCTCTTCGTGTTCGGTGTGGGGAAGGCCGCCGTGATGCCTTTCCACCGCTGGTTGCCAGCGGCCATGGTGGCGCCGACGCCCGTCTCCGCGCTGCTCCACGCGGTAGCCGTGGTGAAGGCGGGAGTCTTCACGGTCCTGAAGGTGGCGGTCTACGTGTTCGGCCTGGATCTGCTGGAAACCTTGGCGAGCGCCGCTTGGTTGGCCTGGGCCGCTGCTGCGACGATCATCCTCGGTTCGCTCGTGGCCTTCACGAAGGACAACCTCAAAGCGCGGCTGGCGTACTCGACCATTAGCCAGCTGTCGTACATCGTGCTGGGTGCTTTGTTGGCCAACGAGCTCGGCGCGATCGGCGGTGGTATGCACATCGCGATGCACGCCTTCGGGAAGATCACGCTCTTCTTCGCAGCAGGGGCCGTGCTGGTGGCGGCGCACGAGAAGGACATCAGCCGCATGAGTGGGCTCGGACGGGCCATGCCCATCACTTTCGGGGCCTTCTTCGTCGGTTCGTTGAGCATCATCGGGGTTCCACCCGCGGGCGGATCCTGGAGCAAGTGGTATCTGGGGATGGGCGCCCTCGAGGCGGGCCAGCTCGGCCTTGTGGCGGTCCTCATGGTCAGCTCGCTGCTGAGCCTCGTCTACCTTCTGGAGGTCCCGGTGCGGGCGTTCTTCGGTACGCCGCCCGAGGACGCGCACCACGCCGAAGGGTTCCATGAGGCGCCCTGGCCGTCTGTGGTCGCGCTCGTAATCACGGCGCTTGCCACGATGGGGCTCTTCTTCTACCCGAACCCGTTCTTCGACCTCATGAAGCTGATGGTGGGCCAATGAGCGAGCACGAGACCCACGGGCCGGTCGACGAGCGCACGCACATCTGGGACGATCCCAAGAACGTGCAGCGCTTCCTGTACGCGTTCTACGCCTGTCTGGTGATCCTGGTCGTTCTCGATTTCGTGATCCACCGCCACATCTACCATCCGTGGGAGCGGATTCCCGCCTTCCATGCCCTCTACGGGTTCGGGGCGTGCTGGATCCTGGTCGTGATCGCCAAGCAGATGCGTCGCGTGCTCATGCGAGACGAGGATTACTACGATGGGGCTTGATCTGCATCCGGCCCTGATCCTCGTCCTCGGCGGCCTGCTGGCCGCCGTGACGCGGGGGAACCTGCGCAAGGGGCTGCTCCTGCTCACGCCCGTGCTCGGTGGCCTGAACCTCCTCGGAGTCGAGGCCGGCGCACGGATCGACTGGGCTTTCCTCGACTACACGATCACGCCGTTGCGCGTGGACCGGCTGAGCCTGTTGTTCGGCTATCTCTTCCACCTCGCGGCGTTTATCGGGAACCTCTTCGCACTCCATCTGGAGGACGACGACCATGCGACGGCCCAGCACGTCGCCGCCCAGCTTTATGCGGGTAGCGCCCTCGGTGCGGTCTTCGCCGGCGACCTCATCACGCTCTTCGTCTTCTGGGAGCTGCTGGCCTTCACGTCCGTCTTCCTGATCTGGGCCTGCAACACCGAACGCTCGATCCGGGCGGGCTTCCGCTACCTGGTGATCCACGTGGTGAGTGGCGTGATTCTGCTCACCGGGGCACTGGTGGCCGCTCATCAGACGGGAAACCTGGACTTCGGCCACATCGGGCTCGACGGGTCTCTGACGGGCTGGCTGCTCTTCTTCGCCTTCGGGATCAAGGCGGCGTTCCCGCTCCTGCACAACTGGCTGACCGACGCCTATCCCGAGGGTACGGCGACGGGCACCGTGTTCCTGAGCGCGTTCACGACCAAGGTGGCCGTCTACGCCCTGGCCCGGGGCTTCGCGGGGACGGAGGCCCTGATCTACATCGGGGCCGTGATGACGTGCTTCCCGATCTTCTACGCCGTGATCGAGAACGATCTGCGGCGCGTGCTCGGGTACAGCATGATCAACCAGATCGGTTTCATGGTCTGTGGCATCGGGGTCGGTACCGCGTTGGCCGTAAACGGGGCCGTCGCTCATGCCTTCAACGACGTGATCTTCAAGGGCCTCCTCTTCATGACGATGGGTGCGGTTCTTCATCAGACGGGTCGCATGAACGGGTCGGACCTGGGCGGGCTCTACAAGTCCATGCCGATCACCACGTGGCTCTGCATCGTCGGAGCATGCTCCATCTCCGCGTTCCCGCTCTTCAGCGGCTTCGTCTCGAAATCGATGGTGATGGCCGCGATCCTGGAGGAGGGATACGTCTGGGTTTGGCCCGCGCTCCTCTTCGCGTCGGCCGGCGTGTTCCACCATGCGGGAATCAAGATCCCGTTCTTCGCGTTCTTCGCGCACGATTCGGGGATCCGCACGACCGAGCCACCCAAGAACATGCTGGCTGCGATGTTCCTGGGTGCGATCTTGTGCGTCGTGATCGGGTCGTTCCCGGAGCAGACGCTCTATCGGATCCTCCCGTTCGACGCGAGCTACCATCCTTACGATGCGACCCATGTCCTCACGCAGACGCAGCTCCTGTTCTTCGGAGCGATGGCGTTCGTGGGGCTCCAGAAGACCGGGATCTATCCGCCCGAGCTGCGCTCTGTGAACATCGACGCCGAGTGGAGCTACCGCTGGCTGGGTCCGAGGCTCGTACGTGGCATCGGTGGGGCCGTGGCGCGCATCGACTCGGCCGTGCGCGAGGCGACTCTGGGTGTCGTCCGAGGTGCGCTCGGCGAGTTCCAAAAGGGTCACGGACCTCGAGGGGTGCTCGCTCGTACATGGCCGACGGGGAGCATGGTGCTCTGGGTGGCCGTGCTCCTGGGCGCGCTGATCATCTTCTACTTCTGAGGCCATGTTGATCCGGTTGGGCGCCAGGGAGTCGGCCTCCGCTCTGGAGAAGGCGGGCGCCGTGACGGATGCCCTCGAGAAGTCGGGCCACGCGGTGGGCCTGGAGGCGCTGTCCGACTCGATCGAAGTCGCGCTCCTGGAAGGACGCATAGACGTCGCCGTCACCTCGTTTCTCAAGCTTCCCGTCGACCTGCCTGAGGGGCTCGTGGTTGCGGCCGTCCCGGAGAGGGACGACCCCCGTGACGTCCTGGTGGGACCGTCGGGTGAGGCGGTCACCCTGCGCACTCTCGAGCGGGGCGCGACGGTCGGGACCGACCCGGGTCGACGCAGCGCTCTGCTGAGAGCGTTCCGTAGAGACGTGAAGGTCGAGTCGGTGTCCGGCTCGATCGAGGAGCGGCTGGCTCGTATCGAGACGGGTGAGCTGGATGCGTTGGTGCTCGGCGGCTCGGCGCTGCGGCGAGCGGGCCGGGAAGATCGGGTCAGCGAGTGGCTCGAGAGGACCGCCTGGGTGCCGGCTCCGGGGCAAGGGGCCACGGCTTTCGTCGTTCGGGCGGAGGATCGGCAGGGCCGGGCGGCGGCGTCCGGGTTTGCGGATCCGCCCACTCTACGTGCCGTACGTGCCGAGCGCAGGCTCGCCGCCAACCTCGGCGCGCTGGACGGAGGACACGTCGGTGCCTTGGCCGTGCCCTTCGGGGATCGGCTGCGCCTCTGGGGTCTCGTGATCGACGAGCAGGGGGGGCGGGCCGTACGTCACGACGTCACCGGCAGTCTCGAGGCCCCCGAAGAGCTGGCCGACCTGCTTGCGGCTGCGCTTCGTCGACGCGGGGCGGAGCGGGTCCTCCGCAGAGATCTTCCGTGAGCGAGCGGGCAGTCGACCCGGCCTCCAAGATCCTGTCGGGCGATGCCTTCCTGAGGAGGTGGGCGCGACCCCGCAGCGAGAGGCTCGTCTTTACGAACGGATGCTTCGATCTGCTTCACCCCGGCCATGTGGCCTACCTGGCGGAGGCTCGCGGTCTCGGGGACGCGTTGGTCGTCGGACTCAATTCCGACGCTTCGGTGCGACGGCTCAAAGGTGAGGGCAGACCCCTGATGGGGGTCGAGGATCGAGCCGCGGTGCTGGCGGGCCTGGCCGCCGTGGACGGAATCTGCGTCTTCGACGAGGACACGCCGAGGGCTCTGATCACGGCCCTCCTGCCGGACGTGCTGGTCAAGGGTGGGGACTACCGTGTGGAAGAGGTCGTCGGTCGCGAAGAGGTCGAAGCGGCCGGGGGTGAGCTGGTGATCCTCTCGTTCAGAAACGGGTACTCCACTACCGACATCATCGAGCGAATCAGAGGAAGATCCGGAGGAGCAGGAGCATGAGTCGATCCGGGGGCCGGTCATCCGAGTCCACGCGCCCGATCTCGATCGAGGTCGGTGTGGCCGAATACGCGGAGGGATCGTGCCTGATCTCGACCGGCTCGACGCGCGTGCTGTGCACGGCTTCGGTCGAAGAGAGTGTTCCGAGATGGCGAGAAGGGTCCGGCGAGGGGTGGGTGACCGCCGAGTACGCCATGCTGCCCCGAGCGACACACACACGTACGCCTCGAGAGCGTGGTCGTGTCGGCGGCCGCACTCAGGAAATCCAGCGGCTGATCGGACGGTCGCTGCGTTCGGTCGTGGACCTCCGTGCGCTCGGGCCTCGCTCCGTTCTGGTGGACTGCGACGTGCTTCAAGCGGACGGAGGCACGCGTACCGCCGCGATCACGGGCGCTGCCGTGGCGTTGCGCGAGGCCACGCGCGCGCTCGTGCTGGCGGGTGCGGTCGACCGGGATCCCGTGCGTGAGTGGATCGCCGCGGTCAGTATCGGCCTGGTCGGTGGAAACGTCTGCCTCGACCTCGACTATTCGGAGGACTCGGCGGCCCAGGTGGACATGAATGTCGTCGCGACCGAATCCGGCCGGCTCGTCGAGGTGCAGGGGACGGCCGAAGGGCATCCGTTCTCCCGAGGCGAGCTCGACGACATGCTCGATGTCGCGCTCGACGGGATCCGCCGTCTCGTCGCGGTGCAGCAGAACGCGCTCGAGAGGTAGCGCGCGGATGGATCTGCTCGTCGCGACTCGCAGCGCCCACAAGATGCAGGAGATCCGACGGATCTTGGGTGATCTCGGACACGTGCGGCTGCTCGACCTGAATGCTGCGGACATCGCGCCGAGTGCGGCCGAAGACGACCTGGAACCGTACGACACGTTCGAGGAGAACGCCTTTTCCAAGGCTCGGTATTTCCACGACCTGAGTGGGCTGCCCACCGTTGCGGACGATTCGGGAATCGAGGTGGACGCGATCGGCGGAGCGCCGGGCGTGCGCTCCAAGCGCTTCGCCCCGGACACCGGGCTCGAGGGAGAAGCGCGCGATCGCGCGAACAACGAATACCTTCTCGAGCTGCTGGGTGAGCGCCCGGTGAGCGAACGTGGAGGACAGTACGTCTGCGTCGCCGCCCTCGTCGGTGCCGGTGAGGACCGCTCTTTCAGGGGCGAGGCGCGTGGCGTGATTCTCGGGCGACCGAGAGGCTGGGGCGGATTCGGCTACGATCCGCTCTTCTACGACCAGCGCCTCGGCCACACCTTTGCCGAGCTCTCGATGGAGGTGAAGAACGTGCACAGCCATCGGGGCAAGGCGTTTCGCGCGTTGGCCGACTTTTTCCGTCAGGTCGGGTCCGATGGCGGCTCCTGAGAACCAACCCACGGAGATCGCCCCCACCGAAGACGGAACGGCGCTGCGAATCTCCTGGGGGGACGGGCACGAGTCGATCTATGCGCCTCGCCGGCTGCGCATGCTCTGTCCGTGTGCGGGGTGCGTAGACGAGATGACCGGCGTCCGGATCCTGACCGAGGCGATGGTCCCCGCCGAGGTGTATCCGACGGCCATTCACTACGTCGGACGGTACGCGTTGCAGTTCGTGTGGAGCGATGGGCACTCGACCGGATTCTACACTTTCGAACTGCTGCGAGCCGCGTGCGACTGCTCCGACTGTGCCGTGACCCCGTGATGCGGCGAGCACGTCACGTCGTGTCGGGATTGGGCATCCTCTCGGCCTTGACGCTCTGTTTCGCGGAGGGGGTCAGCGGTCAGCTCGGGTCGCTCCAGGGTCGCGTTCGCGACTCTCAGTCGGCGACGGTGGAGGGCGCGCTCGTGCTGATCCGGCGCGGGCAGGGATCGCCACCGATCCGGGTGTCCGTGACGGACGATCTGGGCTTCTATCGGATCGACGAGCTCCCCCTGGATCCGCTCTTCGTGGAGGTGTCGCGCTTCGGCTTCGGGAGCTACACGGCGCAGATCCGGCTGGAAGACGGGGAGCTCAGGACGCTGGACGTGGAGCTGCCCATCGAGGTGATCGAGGTCGAGGGCTTGAGAGTGGAGACCTCGCGTCGGGCAGAGGAGGTGTCCTTCGAGATCGAGGCGGGATTGACCGTGCGGACCATCGACGCCGAGGAGCTTCGAACCCTTCCGGGGTTCATCGAGGCCGACCCCCTTCGCGCAGCGGAGGTTCTGCCGGGTGTCATCACCACCAACGACTTCTCTGCAGCGTTCAACGTCCGCGGCGGCTCGGCGGACCAGAATCTGATTCTTCTCGACGGATTGCCCCTGTTCAATCCTGCCCACCTGGGTGGTCTGGTGTCGGTCTTCAACTCCGACATGGTGAAGCGTGCGTCGCTGCAGTCCGGCGGCTTTCCGGCAGAGTACGGGGGGCGCGTGTCTTCCGTGCTCGAGGTCGAGAGTGATCCCGGTAGCGGACGGTTCGAAACGGATGCATCGCTGTCGCTCCTGACAGGTCGGATCACCGCTGGTGGGGGCTTGTCCGAGGGCGCCAAGGAGAGGCTCGGCCTGCTCGATGCCAAATGGCGGGTGGGGGGGCGTCGCTCGTACTTCGACATTCTGTTCGCACCTTTCTTCGACGTGCCGTATCGGCTCGGCGACCTGCAGGCGGTGTTCGAGGGCTGGACGCAGAGCGGAGACAGGCTCTCCTTCACGGCCTATTCGGGAGGCGACGTCCTGGACCTCACCTCGATCGACTCGGAGGATTTTCCGCTCCGGATCGACTGGGACTGGGGGAACGATCTCGTCGGCGGCCGCTGGACCCACCTTCGACCCGGCGGAGGTGTGGTCGACGTTCGGTTGGGCTACTCCCGCTTCAACACGGGCCTGGCTTTTCCGGACTTTCAAGACACGGATTTCCGGTCCGGGATCTCCCAGGCGACGCTCGCGGCCGACTGGGAGCATCGGCCGGCGGCGGGTGTGATCACGAAGGTCGGGTTCGAGGGAAGGCGTCTCTCCTACGACAATCTGGTCGTCAGCGGAGGCACCGAGTTCGCCGGGGGGGGCGGTTCGGGTTGGGGTGGCTCCGGATTCGCCCAGCTGCAGTGGCGCCCCGGAGAGTGGCTGCTGGAGGGCGGGGTGCGCCTGGACGGCTGGTCTCCGCGTGACTGGGATTCTTCGCGGGAGGTCTCGCCACGTCTCGCTGTGAAGCGGTTTCTGGGCGAGGGCACCGTCGCGCTCAAGGCGTCGGTGGGACGCTTTACGCAGTTCCTGCACTCGATTCGTGACGAGGAGCTGCCGCTCGGCCTGGACGTGTGGGTGCTGACCGGGCCTCAGGCTCCGCACGTCGTGTCGAATCAAGCCCAGGCAGGGGTCGAGGTCAGCCCGGGGAACGGCTGGTTCCTCTCCACCGAGGGGTACGTGCGGGACTTCGAGGGAGTGGTGACGACGAACTTCGCGGACAATCCCAACGACGAGTTCGACGATTACGTAGCAGGAACCGGTTACTCCTACGGCGTCGATCTCTTCGTCCGGCGTTCGACGGAGCAGGCCACGGGATGGCTCTCCGTCGGCTTCTTGCAGGCCCGAAGGACGTTCCCGGACTTCAACACCGGTCGTGTGCCGGCGCCGGAGGTGGAGTATTCGCCGATCTTCGACCGACGCTGGGACATCGATTTCGTGCTCTCCCGGTCACTCGGCGACCGGACGGAGCTGGGCTTTCGCTGGAACTTCGGGACCGGGCTGCCGTTCACGCAGCCGGCGGCATCGTTTCCGTTCCTCTCGCCCAGGGTGGGCACCGGTTTCCTGGAATGGGACCTGGAAGGGGAGGAGATCGCCGAGGACGACGACCCGAGCCCCGGGGGCCGGCGGTACGGCGTGCTGTTGAACCGTCGCAATGGCGGCCGGTATCCCGTGCGACATCGACTGGACGTGAGTATTCGGAGGCGATACGACCGCGGCTGGGGCTCGTTCACGCCGTACCTCAACGTGATCAACGCCTACAACCGCAAGAACGTTCTCTTCTATTTCTTCGAGTACGACAAGAGCCCCCCGGTCCGGAGCGGGCTCTCGATGTTTCCTCTCCTGCCGACCATCGGGCTCGAGGTCAGGTTCCGATGATCCGTGGCCGCGGGGGTTTTCTCGTGTGCTTCGCGCTCGCGGTACAGGGGTGCGAGCTGAGCGATGTGGTGCTGGCGCCTTCGGACGACCTGCTCATCGCGGAAGTCTTCGTGGAGTCCGACGGCGCGGCCGGCAAGGCGTATGCGTTCCTGCATCGGACGCTGGGTTCGGAGGGGCAGGGGGAGGTGTCGGGGGCTACCGTGACGCTGACGGGAGCGGGGGAGAGTGTCACCCTGCCGGAGGCCGAGGGTGCCGAGGCGTGTCTGCTCGCGTCGACGCTGCCGCTCATCACGGGCTCGTGCTACCGACTGGAAGCGTTGCCGGAGGGGCTTGCGGATCCCGGTGAGCGATTGACGTTGCGCGTCGAGACACTCGAGGGGGACCTCTTGACCGGTGCGACGACGATCCCGGGGGACTTCGCCCTTCGGACACCCGGGCCCGACGTGACCGAGTGCAGCCTGTCACCGGATACGAACTTCGAAGTCCGCTGGTCGGAGTCCGCCGACACGTGGGCGTACGTCGGTGACGTTCTGGTCGAGGGGCTTGCCGAGGTGATCGCGCGCGAGGGTCTGGACGCCACACTCGACGAGGACCCGCTGCATCTGATCGGGCTGGCGATCTCGTCGGCCGACACGACACTGGCTTTTCCGAGCGAGTTCGGCGTCTTCGATCGCTTCGACCTGGATCGCGACATCGCGTTGCTGCTTCAGGCCGGGCTTCCCTCGGGGACCCGCGCCTCGGTGACCATCGCAGCCGCGGACCGGAACTACGTGAACTGGGTCAGGGGAGGAAGCTTCAATCCTTCCGGCGGGATCCGGATACCGAGCCTCGAGGGGGAGGGAAGTGGGGTGATCGGCTCCGTGGTGGCTCGGCGCTTCACTGTGGTGGCGGAGTCGCAGAGCGAGATCCCGAGGTGCGGGCCGGCCATCCCCTGAGCAAGCGGTCGTTCAGCCGGACGTGATCGCGAGAGTCTCCGCAGGTCTTGATCCTCCCAGCTTGTTCTCCTATCATACGAACGTATGAATGAATCGACGAAGAACCCGCAGCCAGAGCAGACCCGGGAACGGCTGATGCGATCGGCCCGGCGACTCTTCGCCCGACACGGCTACGAGGGCGCATCGATTCGGGCCATCACCACCGACGCCGAGGCCAACTTGGGGGCTGTCACATACCACTACGGGTCCAAGGAGGCCCTCTACCACGCCGTCGTGGAGGCCGTGTTGGAGCCCCTCCGAAGGCGCGTCGCCGCGGTCTCGGCGGGGCCTGGAAACGCCCTCGATCGCCTCGAGGCCATGGTCCGGGCGTTCTTCGAGCAGCTGCGGGAGAATCCCGACCAGCCTCAATTCATGCTCCAGCAAGTGGCGGCCGGAAACGACCCGATCCCCCCCGTACGCGCGACGATTCGTACCGTCATGGGCGAGCTCGCTCGGATCTTCGCGGAAGGGGAAAGGGAAGGCCTCTTTCGCCCGATCGAGAACGCCGCTCTGACGGGCGTCAGCGTCATCGCACAGCCGATCCAGCTGATCCTGGTCGGGCGCCTCCTGGGAGGCGAGGCAGGCCCGCTGCACGGCGTGAGCGACGTGGAGATCGAAGAGCACGCCGTGCGTTTCGTTCGCACGGCCCTGATCCGACCCGGCGAGGAGGGTCGATGATGCAGACTCGTCGTCTCGGGGCTTTGGCCCTGACCGTGTTCCTTTCCGGCCCTGCCGGCAGCGCAGCGCAGATCGCTCCCGACGTACTTCACCTCGAGGACGCCTTGGCGGCTGCGGTGGAAGCGCATCCCTTGATCTCGGCTGCCCTGGCGAACGTCGACCGGGCTCGCGCCTCGGTCGACATCGAAAATGCCGCTCGGTACCCGACACTGGTGCTCGACGGCTCATTCGTCCGTTACGCGGAGCCCATGGTCGTGACACCGATTCACGGATTCGAGCCCGACCGCATCCCCCCGTTCAACCGCACGCTGGTGCAGAGTGTCGCCCGGGCCACGTACACGGTGTGGGACGGCGGAGTGCGCTCTGGGCGGGTACGCTCGGCCGAGGCCAGCGCGACATCGGCAGACTCCGGTCTGGACGACGCCGAAGCGTCCGTCCTGGAGGCCACGGGCGTCGCCTTCTTCCGGGTGCTGATGTCCGAGGCAGAGCTGAGCGCGAACGCACGGCGCGTCGCGGCGCTGGAGAGGGAACTGAGCCGTGTCGCCCAGTTGGAGGAGGTGGGCCGGGCCGCTCGGCTCGACGTGCTCCGCGTCGAGGCGGCGCTGGCGGAAGCCCGAGCCCGAGAGACGCAGGCGGTCGCGGAAACGCGCGTGGCACGCAGCAGCCTCGCGCGCTGGATGGGACGGACTCCGGAACAGATCGAGGGGGTCACCCTGGCGGCGCCGACGGGGGTGCCGTCCATGCCGGAAGAACCGCCTCGGCTGAGGCGGGACGCCGTGGAGCGCAACCTGATGCTACGAGATCTTCGTGCGGCTGTGGACGCCTCCCAGGCGCAGGTCGGAGCTGCCCGGGGCTCCCGCCTTCCGCAGCTGGCGCTGGCCGGCTCGATCTACGAGCAGGGAAGCGTCGATGGAGACTTCGTCACCGAGTGGAACGTCGGCGTGCGGGTGTCTCTACCCGTCTTCACGGGGGGTGCGCTCGGATCGACGGTCGAACGGGCAGAAGCGAGCCACCGAGGAGCGGTCGCGACACTGCAAGCTTCGGAGCTTCGCGTCGCCGAGCAGGTGGACCGGGGCCTCGCGGAGCTGGAGAGCGCGCTGAGTCAAAGCGAAAGCCTCGCGGTGGCGGTGGCTCGCGCCGAGGAGGTCGTCCGCATCGAGCGACTCAGGGTCGAGAACGAGCAGGCGACCCAAAGCGACTATCTGGACGCCGAGGCCAGTCTGCTCATGGCGAGGGCGGGTCTGGCCCGGGCTCGCTACGGGGCCTGGATCAGCAGGATCCGTCTGGATCGCACGCTGGGGCGTTTGGAGCACGCTGCCATGGTCTTGGACTTCGGAGGTGAACGATGAGCCGTAGGCGCCCCCCTCCGCCGGTCATTCTGCTGTTCGCCGTGGGCATCGTCTCCGCAGTTTGGTGGTTCGCTGTCCGCTCCGAGCCCATGCAGAACGGGCTCGTCGCATCCGGGACCGTCGAGGCGACCGAGGGACGGATCGGCTTTCAGGCGCCAGGACGGATCGAGAGGCTCGACGCCCGTGAGGGCGATCGCGTCGCGGCCGCCGACGTCTTGGGAGCGCTCGACACTTCGGAGCTGCGGGCGCGGCGAAGCCAGGCCGAAGCACAGGTCGGGGCAGCGCGGGCGGCGCTCGCCGAGCTCGAGGCCGGATCACGTGCCGAAGATGTCGCTCGGGCGCGGGCCGCGGATCGTGCCAGCGAGGAGCGCCTCGCAGATGCGGCGCGCGACCTGCAGCGAGCCCGGCAGCTCTACGAGGGCGGCGCTGTGAGCCGAGAGCTGCTCGACAAGGCCGAGTTGGCTCTCTCGCAAGCGGAGGCACTTCGGGAAGAGGCACGACAGACGCTACTTCTCGTCGAGAGCGGTCCCAGGCCTGAGCGCATCGAGGCCGCCCGGGCCCAACTCGAAGGGGCCGAGGCGGCGGTCGAAGTCTTCGCGGTCGGAATCCGAAACGCGGAGCTGAAGGCGCCGTTCGACGGAATCGTGACGGTCCGGCATCGGGAGCCGGGCGAGGTGGTCGGGGCAGGCGTACCCGTCGTGACGGTCATGAACCCGAGCGACCGTTGGGTTCGCATCTTCGTCCCGGAGAACCGGATCGGAGCTGTTTCCCTGGGTCAACAGGCCGAGATCCGTTCCGACACGTATCCGGATCGAAGCTACCGGGGAGTGGTCTCCTTCATCGCCTCGGAGGCCGAGTTCACGCCGAAGAACGTGCAAACGCCCGAGGAGCGCTCGAAGCTCGTCTATGCCGTGAAGGTCCGCGTGGACGGGGACGAGGCTCTCGAGCTGAAGCCCGGCATGCCGGCCGACGTGACCCTCGAGACGGGAGTGGGGGGATGAGCGATCGCCCGGCCGTCCGAGTCGCCGGGCTGCGTCGGGAGTTCGGCGGCGTCCACGCCATCGCCGGTCTCGACCTCCAGGTCGCTCCTGGAGAGCTCTTCGGGCTGGTCGGGCCGGACGGAGCGGGAAAGACCACTACGCTGCGGATGCTGGCAGGGGTACTCGGCCCGACTTCGGGGGAGATCGAGATCTTCGAGCACCGCGTGGACCTGGACCCCGAGTCCGCCAAGGCCGAGGTCGCGTATATGCCGCAGCGCTTCGGGCTCTACACGGACCTGACCGTGGCCGAGAATCTGGCCTTCTACGCGGACCTCTTCGGGGTACCGAAACGGGAGAGACCCGAGCGTCTCGAGAGGCTCTACACTTTCTCCCGGCTCGAGCCGTTCCGAAACCGTCTGGCGGGTGATCTGTCTGGCGGAATGAAGCAGAAGCTGGGGATTTCCTGCGCGCTGATCCACCGCCCTCGGCTCCTGCTTCTGGACGAGCCGACCTTCGGGGTGGATCCGATCTCGAGGCGAGAGCTTTGGCTCATCATCCACGAGATGGTCGCCGAGGGTGTCACGGCCATCGTCAGCACCGCGTACCTGGACGAGGCGGAGCGCTTCGATCGGCTCGTGCTCCTGCACGAGGGCACCGTCCGTGCTCTCGGAGAGCCGAACGAGCTTCGCAGTCGTCTCGAGAACCGGGTTCTCTCGATCACGGCCTCCTCACTGCAGGAGGTCAAGTCCGTACTCGAATCGATGCCGTCGGTAGGTGGAGTGGCGCGGTTCGGTGATGCGCTTCACGCGCGCGTGGAGGACGCGTTGCAGAATCGCTCTGCGGTCGCCGACGCGATCGCCGCCCAGGGCTATCGGGCCTCGGTGGAGGTGATGGCCGATCCGTCGCTCGAAGACGTGTTCATCGCGCAAATCGAAGGTGGGACGGGCCGTGCGGCCTGACATGGGTCCTGCGGTAGAGGCCCGAGACCTCTCACGGCTCTTCGGTGACTTCGTCGCAGTGGATCGGATCTCCTTCGAGGTCCGCACGGGTGAGGTCTTCGGTTTCCTCGGCCCGAACGGAGCGGGGAAGACGACCACGATCAAGATGCTCACGGGCTTGCTGACGCCGTCCGGTGGTCGTGCGGCCGTGGCCGGGCTCGACCTGGCAACCCAGCGGCGGGAGATCAAGCGGCGGATCGGCTACATGTCGCAGCTGTTTTCGCTCTACGCCGATCTGACCGTCGCAGAGAACATCGATTTCTTTTCGCGTCTCTACGGTGTCCCGGAGGCCGCTCGGCGAGCGCGGCGTGACTGGGTCGTCGAGACGGCGGGGCTCGAGGCGGCCAGGGATCGGCTCACGGGAGAGCTTCCGCTCGGGTGGAAACAGCGCCTCGCCCTTGGATGCGCCGTCCTGCACGAACCACCCATCCTCTTCCTCGACGAGCCGACCTCCGGGGTGGATCCGCTGTCGCGTCGTCGCTTCTGGGATCTGATCTACGATCTCTCGACCGCAGGCACCACGGTCTTCGTGACGACGCACTACATGGAAGAGGCGGAGTACTGCGACCGCCTCGCCCTCATGAATCGTGGTCGGATCATCGCCCTCGACACGCCACGCGCGCTGAGGGAGGCGGCTACCAGTCCGATCCTGGAAGTCCGCACGGACAATGCACCAAGGGCGGTCGAGGTGCTGCTGGGCGAGCCCGGCATCCTCGACGCCGCCATGTTCGGGCGGTCGCTCCACGTGACCGTCGAGGACGCGCAGGCCGGAGCGGACCTCATCCGCGAGCGGTTGGCGGGTGCCGGCGTCGGCTTCGGCACGCCCGAGCCGGTCGTCGCCTCGCTGGAGGACATCTTCGTCGCGCGGGTTCGGGCGGCGGGCGGCGCTCCCGCAGCATAGCGATGGTTCCTTCGCGTCTGTGGGCCATGGCCCGCAAGGAGGCGATTCAACTCCGTCGCGATCCGGGGAGTCTTCTGCTCGCTTTCGCGATGCCTCTGGTACTGGTCGTCCTTTTCGGATACGCGATCAGCTGGGACGTGAGGGACATTCCGCTGGCCGTTCTCGACCGGGACCAGTCCCGTGAGAGTCGCGCACTCGTGGATGCGTTCCTGGCCTCCGGGTATTTCGAGCTCGCGGAGCGTGTGGAGCGGGAGAGCGATGCACAGGCGCTTCTCGAGAAAGGCGCCGTTCGGATCGCGATCCTGATTCCGCCGGGCTTTCAGCGTGACCTGACTTCCGAGATCGGTGCCCGCGTTCAGGCGCTTCTGGATGGCGACGACGCAAACACGGCCACGATCGCGCTCGCCTACGCCGAGGGAATCGTCCGTGAGTTCGACCTGAGGCGGAGACCTCTCGATGTCCGCCCGCCGATCGACGTCCGCATCCGCATCTGGTACAACGAGGAGCTCGTATCCCGAAACATGATCGTGCCGGGGCTCGTGGCCGTGATCATGATGATCGTCGGAGGGGTGTTGACCTCGCTGACGCTCGCTCGTGAGTGGGAGCGTGGTACGATGGAGCAGCTGGCTTCGTCACCGGTGTCGCGGGCCGAGGTCGTACTCGGCAAGATGCTTCCGTACTTCGCGATCGGGATGATCGACGTCATGATGGTCGCGGGCGTGGGCGTTCTGCTCTTCGGGGTGCCTTTTCGCGGAAGCATCCTGCTGCTCGCCGCACTGTCGGCCGCCTTCATTTCGGGCGCGCTTGGAATCGGAGTCGTGATCTCGGCAGCCACCCGTTCCCAGGTTCTGGCCACGCAGATCGCCCTCATCGTGACGTTCCTCCCCACGTTCCTCCTTTCCGGTTTCATGTTCGCGATCGACGTGATGCCGGTGCCGCTCCAGGCGATCACTTATCTCATTCCGGCTCGATACTTCCTGGTGATCACGAGGGGGATCTTCCTCAAGGGAGTCGGGCTCGAGGCGATGGCGCTCGAGGCGTTCCTCATGGTCGCCTTCGCAGTGCTTGGTGTGTTCGCCGCCGCCCGGATCTTCCGGAAGGAGATCGCATGAGCTTCGCACGTGACGCTCGTGAGCGGATCCGCGGCCTCCTGACCAAGGAGTTTCGGCAGATCTTCCGTGATCCCCGTATGCTGCGCGTGATCTTCGTTTCCCCCGCCGTGCAGCTCCTGGTCTTCGGCTATGCAGTCTCTACCGACCTCGCGAACACGCGAACGGTGCTCGTGGACCTCGATGCGAGCGCCGCTTCGAGGGAACTCGGCCAGACCATCACTGCGGGCGGTTACTTCGAGATTGTGCGCACGACAAGGCGGCCCGGTGATCTTGTGCGGGCGCTCGAGGGGGGTGATGCCGTCGTGGGGATCGAGATCCCCCGGGGCTTCCAGGAGGATTTGGCCCGAGGCGAGGCCTCGCTGCAGATCCTGCTCGACGGGAGCAACTCGAACGTAGCTTCCGTGGCGCAGGGGTACCTGGCAGGCATGCTGCAGCGCTTCGCTCTGTCCGCGACGGACAACAACGTGACGGGCGGCGTGACACTCGTGAGCCGGGCGTGGTTCAACCCCGACCTTTCGAGCAGGGACTACAACGTGCCGGCCGTGGTAGGCGCACTGATTCTCCTGGTGTGTCTGCTCCTCACTTCGCTGGCCGTCGTTCGTGAAAGGGAGATCGGCACGTTGGAGCAGCTCAAGGTGAGCCCTCTCACGGCAGGTGAGCTGATCGCAGGTAAGACCATACCCTTCGGGGTGATCGGGATGGTCGATCTGGTCGTCGTGAGCACCGTGGCGATCCTCTGGTTCGGCATTCCCTTCGAGGGCAACGCGGTCGTACTGCTCCTCGCGAGCATGCTTTACATCACGGCCGGGCTCGGTATCGGGCTGTTGATATCGAGCGTCTCCCGGACCCAGCAGGAGGCGTTTCTCGTCACCTTCATGATCGCCATTCCGGCGCTTCTGCTGTCCGGCTTCATGTTCCCCGTCGAGAGCATGCCTCGGGTGTTCGAGACGGCGACGCTCCTGAATCCCGTGCGCCACTACATCGAGATCGTCCGCGCGGTCTTCCTGAAGGGCGCGGGCCTCGACGTCCTGTGGCCCCAGCACCTTTGGCTCCTGGGCCTGGGCACGTTTCTCCTCGGCTCGGCGGCCCTCCGCTTTCGCGGCGAGGTGGGTTGAGCGCGAGCCCCTACAGGCTGGCCACGTCGATCGCCCTGAGCGTCCTCTTCTTCTCGGCTCTCGCGACCGCCAACCGGACGCGAAGCACGGTGTCCGGAGTGACCGAGATCGAGTCGATTCCGTATTCGACGAGGAAAGCCGGGACCTCGTCCGGGTAGTCTGATGGCGCCTGGCCGCATATGCCGATTTCCAGATCACGCGAACGGAAGGCCTCGATCGCCGAGCGGATCATCGACTTGACCGCTGGCGAACGGGCGTCGACGGCCGGCTCGTAATGCTCCAGATCGTCGCGCGACACCGCATAAACGGTCTGAACCAGGTCGTTCGAGCCGATCGATCCGCCCGTCAGCTCCATCCCGTCGATGAAGCGATCGGAGTCGAGAACGTTCGACGGCAGCTCGACCATCAGGAAGAGCGGCACCCCCGCTTTCGGGGACAGGCCGTGTTGATCCAGGACCTCGACCACGCGCGTCCCTTCTTCCGGCGTGCGGCAGAACGGGACCATCACCTGGAGGTTGTCGAGCCCCAGCGTCTGGCGCACGATCCGAAGTGCGTCACACTCCATTTCGAAGGCGCTGGCGAACCGGCTGTCGACGAAACGCGAGGCGCCCCGCCACGCGATCATCGGGTTCTCCTCCTGGGGCTCGAAGAGACGACCTCCGAGCAGCTCCCGATACTCGTTCGACTTGAGATCGGAGAGGCGGACGAGGACCGGCCTTGGATAGAAGGCTGCACAGATCAGAGCGACCCCGTGAGCCAGCTGGTCGACGAAGAACTGACGACGGTCTCCGTAGCCGGGTGTGCGGCGCTCGATCGCGCCGAGGAGCGTGACGAGCTCGTGCGGATCCTCGGCCTCCAGCCTCTCACGGATCGGCTCGAGGGCGGGTGCGACGGTACCGTCGGCGACGAAGTCCCGAAGCTCGTCGTAGCACGTGAGGGCCAGGGGATGGATGCCCACCTGAGCCGTGAGGATGAACTCCAGCCGCGCCAGTCCCACCCCGTCGGAGGGAAGCATGGCGTCCTGCAGCGCCTTGCCGGGAAACCCGACGTTGAGCTTGACCTTCGTCTCGAGCTCAGGCAGGTCGGCGGGCTCGAACTCCTCGACCGTGAAGGGCTGGACCCCGCGGAAGACGAGTCCCTCGTCTCCCTCGGCGCAGGTACCGGTCACCTCCATGAGCGGTTCGAGAACCTTGGTGGCGTCGTTGCAGCCGACGATGGCGGGGATGCCGAACTCCCGGGCGACGATCGCGGCGTGGGACGTGCGTCCGCCCTTCTCGGTGACGATGAGGGACGCGTCCTTCATCAAGGGCTCCCAGTCCGGTGTCGTCAGCTCGGTGACAAGCACGTCGCCGGGATCGAAGACATGCTCTTCGACCGGGATGTCCTCGAGCTTCTCGCCCGCCCCGAGTCGCGTCCGGAGGTGGCGTTTGCGCTCGATGACCTCTTCGTAGTTCGCGTACATACGAACGCGACCCTGTCCGATCGCGCTTCCGACCGCATGCCCGGTCAGAAGAAGGCTCCCGTCCGATCGAAGCCGCTCCAGGAGCTTGGGCTCCATGCGAAAGGTCCGGATCGCGGCGTGCTTTCCGTTCGCCGAATGGACGGTCTCGGGACGCGCCTGCACGATGAACAGCTCTCCGGAGTAGCCGTCCTTGGCCCACTCGATGTCCATGGGTTGCCCGTAGTGATCCTCGATCGTCAACGCCATACGGGCGAGCTCGACCGCCTCGTCACGCGTCAGGGACCACTGCCTTTGGCGGCTCGACCGCACGTCCACGCTCTCGGTCGCCGTGCCTCCCTGAATCGAGTAGACGAGCTTCTTGTCCTTGGCGCCGAGCGCTTGATGGACGACCGACGGCCGTCCCCTTCGCACGCCTTCCTTCCAGATGACAAAGGTGTCCGGCGATACGCTTCCCTGGACGACCAACTCACCGAGGCCGTAAGCCGAGGTGACGTGGATCACGTTCCGATTCCCCGAGTCGGGGTCCAGCGTGAACATGACACCGGAGGTGGCGATGTCCGAGCGGACCATCTTCATGACGACGACGCCCAGGGCCGAGGCCATCGGGTCCATGCCTCGATCCAGCTGGTAGGCGACCGCCCGTTCCGTGAAAGCCGATGCGCAGCACTTTCGCCACGCGTCCAGCAGGGCCTCCTCGCCGCGTACGTTCAGGTAGGACTCGTACTGCCCCGCGAAAGAAGCGATCTCGGAGTCTTCGCAGGTAGCGGAAGAGCGAACCGCGAGGTCCAGGTCCTCCGAGTATCGGCACTCCAGGGCGCGATGACCCTCGCGAAGCACCTGCGCGACCTCCGCCGGTACCGAAGTGGTCAAGATCAGCGTTCTGGCGAGCGCTGTCCTGTTGTGCAGATCCAGGGTGTCGCCTACGTGGGCCGTCTCGAAGATCGCCTCGAGTACCTCCTGAAGCGTCTCGGCCTGGGAGAGGGCAGGGGCGTACGCCCGCAAATCCTCGCCTACGGCATCCCAGCCCGCGTCCGACACCTCGGAATCGAGAAATATGCGATACGCCTCGACCGTCGTGGCGAAGCCGTTCGGCACACGGACCCCACGTCCTACGAGCGTCCGGTACATCTCCCCGAGCGAGGCGGCCTTCCCGCCGACGCTCGAGACGTCGGAGGCCGAGGTCTGCTCGAACCACTGGATCAGGGGGCGCGGTGCGGCCGGGACGACGTCTCCGTCGGACCAAGCCGTGTCAGCTACCGTGACACGCGAGGAGCTCTCGGCTTGCGAGCCGTTCGCTACGGGCGGGGTCGGGCGCATCTGGGCCTCGATGTCGGAGGTGAACGATGCCGACTGTTGTGTGTGCGCGACAGCCGCGAGATCGCCCGAGCCGCTCGATGTCCGATTGTCGCGCCCGTGGACTTGCCGATCTCCGGCTAACAGCTTCCTCGGAATCGACAATTGCCGCACGGTCCTGACGAAGGAACGAAGCACGATCCATGCCGGGCACCTGCTTCGCGGACCTCGGCTTCGCCCTCCCGCAGCGGCGAACCCTGGCGGTGGTCACGGTGTAGCGCCTTCGTCCTCCTCGAGACCCTCGGGGATGTCCATCACGGATCTACAGGAAGCACCCGAAGCCGATGAACCTCTACACGACGATCGCCCAGACGCTCGGCGTGCTCACGATCGTGGCTCTGTCGCTGGGGGTCTTGCAGCTCGGAGTGCTGGTGCCCGAGGGTGGCCGCCGTTGGCTCCGGGACAGCCTGGGAGCACATCCTCGACATCCCATCACCTGGGCTTGGGTCGTCGCGGCGACGGCCATGTCGGGAAGCCTCTACTTCTCGGAGGTGGCGGGGTTTGCGCCGTGCATGCTCTGCTGGTATCAGCGGATCGCCATGTACCCGCTCGTGCTCGTGTTGGGCGTCGGCGTGATACGGGGCGATCTCGGCGTATGGCGATTCGCGATGCCGCTCTCCGTCGTGGGATTCGTGATCGCGGGCTACCACGCGGCCCTGCAGCTGCAGCCGAGCTTGGAGCTCGTCCCGTGCAGCACCGGCGTCTCCTGCTCCGCCCGCTATGTGGCGGTCTTCGGCTGGGTGTCGATTCCGGTGATGGCGGCGGGGGCGTTCTTCCTGATCAGCGCGCTTCTCGTTGCGCTGGCCGTTCTCGAGCTTGGCGAAGCGGATCAGAGGGTGTACCCCGCGACAGCGGATTGACGTTTTCTTGGCGGTCCTTGGTCCGCTCGCGAGCAGTCGGCGAGTCCCGCAAATCGCACCACATTCGCATAATCCTAGGTGAAAGCCAGAAATGCTCCGGCGACATACTCGAGTTTCTTCTTCGTAAACCGATGTGGGAGAGTTACTTGACAGCTTAAGGCGTCTTTTGGCACGGACCTCTCACTAGGGACGAGGTTGGAAGTACAGTAGGCGCTTACCCATTCAGGAGTACGGCAATGCAGGACAAAAAGGGTTTCACCCTGATCGAGCTGTTGATCGTGGTCGTGATCATCGGTATCCTCGCGGCGATCGCCATCCCGAAGTTCAGCGCAACGCGTGAGAAGGCTTACTTCGCGGCGATGAAGTCGGATCTGAAGAACCTGGCGAGCCAGCAGGAGATCTACTACTCGGACAACTACTCCTATTCGGCCGACGCGACCCTGCTCGAGTTCGTGGACTCCGAGGGCGTGAACGTAGCCATTACGGCCGGCACGGACGGCTGGGGCGCGTCTGCTACGCACTCGGCGCTGCAGACCACGGAGGGCTGCGGAGTGTACTACGGCAGCACGACGGCGATTCCGGCCGGACCTGCCGTGACACCGTCGGCCGCGGGTGAGGTTCTCTGCACGCAGTAAGGACCTAGCCCACGAGAGTCGAGACTCTCGAGGCTCTGCGAGGGCGTGACCCGGGTTCCCGGGTCGCGCCCTTCGCTTTTTTCCCGCGGGGGGCTCTGGACAGCTTCCGCGAGGAGAATGAGGTTTCGAGCATTCAGGTCTTCGGGGCGTGGCGCAGTCCGGTAGCGCACCTGCTTTGGGAGCAGGGGGTCCCCGGTTCGAATCCGGGCGCCCCGACTGGAGCGGCCTCGCGAGTGGATCGCGGGGCCGTTTTCTGTGCCGGGAGGTTTCGCGCGGACGAGGGGATGAGCGGATTCAGCCGAGGCGCGGGGCGCCGAGGCGCCGACTGCCGGAGGCAGGCGGCTGAACCGTAGGTTCGACCCGGAGCGAAGCGAAGGGGACTGAGGATCCGCGCAGCGGACCG
>JBDHII010000096.1:0-6666 GCA_039587515.1 Gemmatimonadota bacterium | reverse complement strand
CCATCGAACCGGCCTCCACCGCGGTCCACTCCGCGGCCGCCTCGGCGGGGAGCTTCTCCAGGACCTGCCCCCAATCCGGCCGCACGAAAGGCGGATTCAGCGCCAAGGCGTTCAGCCGCAGCGTCGGCACCTGGATCGTAGAGGCCATGGAGGCGAGGACCGCGCGGCACTCCTCCTGGTCGTAGGCCGTCACGGACGGTATGTCGCTCGGCGAGCGCCGCGGTCGGATCGGCCACGCAGTCCATCTCGATGTTGCGAAGGTGCTCGAGCGACTGCACGTGGGGCCCCACGTCCCTCGCCTGCATCGAGAGCGGGACGTGGCCGTCCATGGGGAGGCCGCGCGACCGGGCCTCCTCGACGAGCACCTCGAACACCTCGGGTGAGACCATCTCGTAGATCTTCACGAAGTCCACACCTGCCTCGGCGAGCCGGGCCATGTTCGCTCGCGCGGTCTCGACGTCCGGATTGCCGATTCCGAGGAGTGGGCGGTTCGCGCCGTCGTAGACGACGTGCTCTCCGTCCAGCAGCGGACCTGCGAAGAACACGCGTGGCGCCGTCGCGCCTTCGGCCCGCATCGCCTCGACGACCGGGAGCACGAGCTCGAGCGGGCCCCCGGTGTCCCGCACGCTGGTGATGCCGTGGCTCAGGAAGAGGCCCGGCATCGCCTCGGTGAACCGCGCGTCGTAGGTGAGGTGCACGTGGAAGTCCCAGAGCCCCGGGATGAGGTAATGTCCGCTTCCGTCCACGGTCTCGTTAGCGCGAACGGATTCTTCCGCTCCCTGCACGGCGGTGATCCGCCCTTCATGCACGAGAACGGTCCGGGCTTCCTGGGCTCCGTTCGCGGCGTCGATGACCGTGACGTTTCGAATGGCCAGGTCGGCCGGTGGCTCCGCGGGCGCGCATGAGAGAAGGACGAGCGCGCAGGCGAGATGGACGGAACGGGGTCGGAATCGTGACATGGACCGATCGGTGTGGGGGTCGGGGCCCCGCAAGCTAGGCGGGAAATCGGGACGGGGCGAGAAGTGGATCGACGAAAGAGCCCCGCCCGGCTCACGCCGGACGGGGCTCGTCGACCGTGCGGCGTCGACCGTGCTACATCACGATCCGAAGCCGCTGCATGACCTTGATCATGTACTTCTCGAAGAAGTGCTTCTGGATGTCGTTCATGTCGAGCTCTCGGCCCTGGATGTAGGCCTGCTCGATATCGCTGGTCATGTCGATGGGTGTGCCGGTCGTGATCAGGAGCGTCGCCTGCTTGCCCGGCTCCAGCGATCCGACACGGTCGTCCAGGCCCAAGAACTCGGCCGCATTGATCGTGACGGCCTTGAGCGCCTCCTCCTCCGGCAGCCCGAAGGCGACGGCCACGCCGGCCTCGTACCCGAGACGATCGGTGTTCAGCGCGCTCGACCCTCCGGAGATGGCGATCTTCACGCCCGCCTCGTAGAGATCGGCCGCACGCCGGTACGCGCCGTCGTACCCCTCGTGGGCGCGGCCCGGCGAATCCATCGTCGAGGTCAGGATGACCGGAATCTCCTCCGCGACGAGGCGGTCGGCCACGTGGATCGCATCCGCTCCGCCACGAATGACGAGGCGGAGTCCCTCCTCCTGACCCCATGTGACGGCGTCGTTGATCTGCGCTGCGCCATCGGCCGCCACGACGACCGGGATGTCCCTGTTGAGGGCAGGGATCATTGCCGCGTACCGCGTGTCGGTGCGTACTTCCTCACCGGCCTCGACCGCATCGCGGTACGCCCGCGCCTCCGCAAAGTAGTCCTTGATCTGCTGGACCCGCTCCTCGTAGGTCGGTTGGTCGGCCTGGTTCTGTCCGAAGCCACCGAACCCTCCGAAGCGACGTCGACGAGGGTTTGGATTCGGCCAGTTCACGTTCAGCGCAGCCGCACCCTCGAGCGACATCTCTTCCCAGGTCCACCCTTCGAGCGCCATCGCCGAGGACATTCCGGAGATGAGCCCACCCTCGGGCGTAGTCAGGGCAGTGAGCACTCCAGCCGAGCGGGAGGTGCCGATGTGGCGGCTCTCGGCATTCACGCCCAGCTCGGCACGGATGTTCGGATTGAAGTCACCGACCTCCCGCACGTCGTTCGACATGTCGACCGCGCCGACCTCGGCGATCCCCACAGTCGTGTAGGCGTCGATCAGGCCCGGGTAGATGTGCTTGCCACTCACGTCCACCACGCGGGCCCTGGACGGGATCGTCACGTTGGCACCGACCGCAGTGATCACACCGTTCTCGAATACGATCGTGCCATTCTCGATCACACCCTGCGTGACGGTGTGGATCGTCGCTCCTTGGAGGGCGATCGGTTCCGCCTGGGGCGGCACGGTCATCCTCACTTGGGCATTCGAGACGCCCGGAGCCACTAGGATCGCGAACGCCAGCAGTGCGGGCATGCGCCGAATCATCGTCTTGATCATCGCTCTGTCCCCCTCGTGCGGCGCCAACGCTCGAACTCCTCTTCTTCCGATTCCCGTGCGGTGAGAACGGCCTGAATGAGCTGCTGCCTCTCGTTCTGGACCTGCTTTCTGAGCGCGGCGTCCTCCTCTAGGGAGAAGAACCGCATGCCGTCGATCCAGGTCTGCTCCGCGCGCGTGAATTGCGAGAGCGGGTTCCCGCTCCAGATCACGAAGTCGGCGTCCTTGCCGGCCTCGAGCGATCCGACACGATCGTCGATGGCGAGGACCCGAGCCGCGTTGATGGTTACGGTCGAGAGCGCCTGCTCCTCGGTGAGGCCCGTGCGCAGCAGTTTGCCCGCCTCCCAGTTCATCCGCCCGGCGATCTGCCCGTTGTCAGAGTGCAGCGAGACCGTCACGCCCGCCTCCATGAGGATCCGGGCGTTGTATTTGGTGGCGTCGTACGCCTCCATCTTGAATGCGCCCCAGTCGCTCCAAACGGCTGCCGCTACTCCGGCTTCGGCCAGCTCCGGCGCGATCTTGTACGCCTCGACCGCGTGTTGCAGGGTCTGGACCCGGAAGCCGAACTCCTCGGCCAGCCGGATGAGGGCCAAATATCCGTCGGCACGGTATCCGTGCGACGAGATCAGCAGCTCCTGATTGAGGATGTCGAGGATGGCCTCCATCCGAAGATCGCGACGAGGCGGAAGCCCCTCGCCGGTCTCCCCCCAGCGCTGCCATTCGCGCTCGTAGTCGCGGGCGGCCATGAAGTGGTCACGGATGATGGACTGCGTCCCCATCCGTGTATCGGGGTAGCGACCCTCGAAGCAGCACCGCTTGGGGTTCTCGCCGAGCGCGAACTTCACCGTCCGGGTGGCGCCCTCCAGCTTGAGATCCTCCGGCAGCGAGCCCCAGCGCATCTTCACGATGATGTTCTCGCCACCGATCGGGTTGGCGGAGCCGTGCTTGATCATCGCGGTCGTCAGTCCGCCGGCGATCTGCCGGTACATCGAGATGTTGTTGTGCGTAACCACGTCCCCCATCTGAACCTCGGGGACGATGGTGGCCCCGGTCTCGTTCACGCTGCTGACCCCGGAGTGGATATGAGGATCGATCATGCCGGGCGTGACGTGCTTGCCCGTTCCGTCGATCTCCAGTGCGCCGCCGGGAGCATCGAGGTTCATGCCGACCTCGGCGATCCGGCCGTCGCGGATCAGCACGTCGGCGTTCTCCAACCGGCCCTGCTCACTCTGCGTCCAGACCGTCGCGTTGCGCACGATCACGGCACCGGGCCGCTCGGGCAGGGAGCTCACGCCGTACTCCATCATAGGCCGGATCCACGGCAGGTCGAGCTCGGGCACCTCCGAGGCCACTGCGCCCTCGGGGCGGTCCGCGAAGCCCTCGGTGCGTGAGCCCCGGAAGGACGGGTTGGCGCCATTGGGGAGTGACGACCAGCCATAGAACTCGTCACCGCTGATCGAGCCGGCGAGGAGCGCCATGCCCTGGAAGCCGAGGAACTCGCCGTCGAACTGAACCTCGATCCGGCCGGTCTCGGTCACCACCGATGCTTCTTCAATCTCGACTCGGACGCCTTCTTCCACGCGTCCGCCGGGAGCCACGTCGATATAGCCTCGCAGCCTGTCCAGCGTCCCCTCCAGCCTTAGCTGTGCCTCGAAGCCGCCACGATCGTCGGAGGAGATCATCCAGGTGCCGCGCGGGTCGATCTGCGCGGGTCGTGTGACCCCATAGGCCTTCCCGTGTACCCACACGTCACGGACCTCGAGCTCTTTTTCTGTAAAAAGGTCACCCTCGGCCACGACGAGGTTGGCGACTTTGCCCGCCTCGATCGTGCCATGCGTCCGATCGATTCCGAGCCAGCCGGCCGGAGTCGTCGTGAGAGCGGCGAGCGCGTCGTCGGGCGAGAGCCCGCGCGCCACGGCGGTACGGATGTTCGGAAGGAAGTCGTCTACGGAGCTCAGCCCGTCCGTCGTGATGGCGAAGTCGATGTCGGCCGCGGCCAGCTCGGCCGGGCTCGCCGGTGCCAAGTACCAGTGACGGAGCTCGCTCAGGCTCGTATTCAGCGCGGCCTCGGGATCGTCCACCTCAGGAGCGTCCGGGAAGTCGACCGGAACGATCAGCGGAGCGTTGCTGTCGCTGAGGACGTCGACGATCCGATACTCCTGGCCGCTCCCCCTGTACCAGGCCGAGAGACCGAACTCGGCGGCCAGCTTCTGCCCACGCAGGTAGTCTTCTTCGCTTCGCGTCTCGAAGAGCACCGGCTGCTGACCCTGGACGACCTGTTCGAGCGCCCTGAGCGCGGCGCTCGTCTCGGGCGGCAGGAAGGCGCGGCCGCTCGCCTCGTACGCGTTCCACGCCCGCATGTACCAGTCGGCGTCCATGAAGGTCTGCTTCATGAGGGCGATCACGCCCATGGCCGAGTTGGGGTATGTGTCGCCGAGCTCGAAGGACCGCTGGAAGCCGAGCGACTGCGCGAGGTCGGGACGTAGCACGCGGTCGCGTACTCCCGCGTCACCGAGGTTCACGACCGAGGCCGTACCCCGGAAGATCCCCTGCTTCGGAACGACCAAGGCCGTGCCGAAGCCCTGCGAGCGCAGTGCCTGACGCCGCTCCTCGTCGTCCTGCAAGTTGGCAGTGGTGCTGAACCACGCGCGGACCTGCGGATTCCAGTGTGTCGGTCCGACGTCACCACCTTCGGGCACGTCGTCCATGCCGAGGTCGGCATGGGCGTCGATGAACCCGGGATAGACGGTGAGGCCCGACATGTCCCAAACACGCGCGCCGGCAGGCGCGGTCTGGTTGCGGCCGACGGACTGAATCAGCCCGTCCCGGATCACGATCGTGGCGTTGTCGATGACCTGCCCTGGGGCCGTCACGGCACGCGCGCCCACGAGGGCGTGGTATCCCGTGGCGTTGTCCCGCATCGCCGAGACGGGCTCGGTGCGGGTGGCCTGCTGGGCGTTGAGCCCCGAGGCCATGAGGAAGGTCAAGCAGAGCGCCGAGAGTTTGCTTCTCACTGAGTCCCCCAAAACAAAGAACGAGAACCGAGCTTTCTGCCCGCCGTCCGGCAGCCCGGATCAGCGCGCAGGACCAGTATCAGCTGTCGCCGATTCGGCGGGGTCGAAGGGTCACGCCCGGCAGTGTAAGGAAGACACCCACAGGGGGGTGGGCGTTGAAGGTGTGCGGCGCCCTCCAGTCTTGTTTCGGAAGGGAGTATTCGAGCAGCAGGTGTGTCATCGACTCGGGTCGAGGCCCCGTCGTTCTTGCGCCCCTGGACGGTCCTGCCGGATCTTGCAGCCCTATGTCCGACACGATCGAACGACTGAACGAGTCCCTCGCGGGCCGCTATGCCATCGAGCGCGAGCTCGGCCAGGGTGGGATGGCCACCGTGTATCTGGCCGACGACCTGAGGCACGATCGCAAGGTGGCCGTGAAGGTGCTCCGCGCCGAGCTGGCCGCCGTGATCGGGGGCGAGCGTTTCGTTCAGGAGATCAAGACCACCGCGGGCCTCCAGCACCCGCACATCCTCCCCCTCTTCGACTCGGGCGAGGCGGACGGCTTCCTCTTCTACGTGATGCCGTACGTGGAGGGGGAGACGCTCAGGGACAGGCTCGACCGGGACCGTCAGCTGAGCATCGACGAGGCGGTCCGGATCGCTTCGGAGATGGCCGACGCGCTGGACTACGCGCACCGCAACGCCGTGATCCACCGCGACATCAAGCCGGAGAACATCCTGCTCCAGGACGGCCGCGTCATGGTGGCGGACTTCGGAATCGCGCTGGCGGTCAGCGCGGCCGCGGGTGGGAGAATGACGGAGACGGGCCTTTCGCTGGGCACGCCGCACTACATGTCGCCGGAGCAGGCGACCGCCGAGCGCGACCTCACCCCGCGCTCGGACGTCTACTCGCTCGGCAGCGTCCTCTACGAGATGCTCACGGGGGACCCGCCGCACACGGGCTCGTCGGCGCAGCAGATCATCATGAAGATCGTGACCGACGAGGCGCGGCCGGTCTCCGATCTCCGCAAGTCGGTGCCCGCCCACGTAGCCGCCGCGACGGCCAAGGCGCTGGAAAAGCTGCCGGCGGACCGGTTCGAGTCGGCGGCGCAGTTCGCCGAGGCGCTCGCCGATGCGCGCTTCATGGCGACATCGAGGGCGGCAGGGGTGGCCACGCCCACGACGGCAGCAGGGGGTTGGCGCGTCGCGGGATGGCAGATCGCGGTGCTGATGGCGGCGGGCGG
>JBDHII010000171.1:0-2333 GCA_039587515.1 Gemmatimonadota bacterium | reverse complement strand
CATCTATGAGAAGGCTGCCTCCGTCAAGTCATTGATCGTTCGCTCCTCACTGCTGTGAGCTGAGCTGTCTCCGGACCGGGCAGTTGACCGCTGGCATCTATCCGCACTCTTGTTGGGCCGCGGTTTCGGGCCCGGTGCTCTATGGGGTCCGTCCAGGCGGGCGCTGCCATCAGAGTCTCGGCATCGTGTGCCTTGCGACTCTTCGCAGTCACCCGGACCTGGCGGTTCTTCTGCCTCGTCCGTTGTCTCTCGGCTCGCCCCGTCTCTCCCTCCTCCCGACTGCCTCAGGCTGCCTGCGCCGGCTGACTGTTCCGGAGTGACTCGTACTCCTCTCCCGACCTCCAGAGCGAGAGAAGGAGGACCGCGAGCTTTCGGGCCACCGCCACCACCGCCCGTTTTCTCGCCTTCTTCTTCCCTCGGGCCGCCAGCTCGAGCCCCCATCTCCTCAGGTCCGAGTCCTTGCCGAACCGGCTCAGGATGCGTTGGGAGCACTGCACCAGCAGCCACCGGAGCTGCTTGTCTCCCGCCTTCGTGATGGGGAGTTCCGGGTCCCGCTGCCCCGACGCATCCCGCCGCGGCACCATGCCCAGGTAGGGCCCGGCATCGCGACACCGGTCGAAACGTCCCGGATCCTCGATCGTGAGCACGAAGCTGAGAGAAGTGATCTCTCCCACTCCGTCGACCTGGCGAAGCTGCGCGGTCTCGGGGTACCTGTCCCGGCAGAGCTTTCGGATCTTCTTCTCGACCTCCCGGATCTGCGTGACCGTGAAGGCCAGCTGTCGCAGCAACGGCTCGATGGCCTCCTCGAGGATCCGAGGGATGTAGGTGCGTGCTCTCTTCGCCAGCGCCGCCGGGCCGATGTCCGAGGGGATCCGTCCGCCGGCGTTCTTCACGAGACACCGGATGCGGTTGGACGTAGCGGTCCTCTGGGAAACGAGGAACGTGCGCGTCTTGATCAGGACCAGGTCGGCCTGAGCCTGCGGTGACCGGTGGCGGATCGGGCGGAGCAGCTCTACGTCGAAGCGACCCAGGCGGGCGAGTTTCTCGGCATCGATGCGATCGCTCTTGTTGTCACACTGGTAGATCGCCCGGACGTGGCGTGCATTGGCCACGATCACCTCGTGTCCCAGGCTCTCGACCAGATGGCTGGCCCAGGGGGAGTGGACCCCCACCTCCATCACGACCCGGGACCGGGACCACTGCGAGAAGGCGTGCTTGCTGCTAGCATTCCTCATGGCTGGTCTCCTCTGGGCCACACGAGCCCGTAACTGCTAGGCAGCACCTTACGGTGACTGCGCTGAGGAGGCCGGCCTTCTCATCCCATCAGAGGAGCGGAGGGACGCGGAAATCCGCTAGAATGGACCCCCGGAGGGTTCATGCGCCGATTCGACCTCCTCGCCTTTGGAATCATCTTCGTCCTCGGCGTCCTTTCCTTCCTCTGGATCACCTTCGAGCTGCCTCCTCCCGCGCAGTGGTTCGCCTCCGCGAAGCCCGTCCGGATGAAGACCGGGACGGGACCGGAAACGATGGTCTCCGGGGAGATCCGCGCGCGGCGCGCGGCAGCGCGGGAGTTCCTCCGCTCGGCCACGCACCTGAGCCGCTCCGGGGTCTACTCCGTGGCGCGCGACCTCATCCGGCGCGGGTTCCGGATGGACCCGGACTCGGAGGACCTCGTGGACGCCTTCGAGCGGATCCGCGGCCGGCGGGACGAGACGCGCCCGCCGGCCCACCAGGTGAAGGAGTGGTGGGACTGGGCATTCCGGCGCGCCTGGCCGCCGCTCGTCGCGCTGTACCGGCGCTTCACGGAGGAGGGCCGCGAGGCGGACCGGGAGCGGATCGTGCAGCTGTTCCTCGAAGTGCTCCCGGTCGAACCCGTGAAGAGCGAGCTCGATCTCGTCTGGTTCGAGCCCTACTCCCGGTGGATGCTCCCCGATCACGTGACGATCCTCCGGACCGGCCGCGAGCTGATCGACGGGAGGTGGGTCGGGCCGGAGGAGATGGCGAGGGAGAACGACTTCCACCGGACCTGGAGCAACCCGTGGGTTCTGTCGGACGGCGTTCACGAGGTTCACGCTCCCGTGGACTACCGCGTCGTGAAGGAGATCCTCGAGTACGCGGCCGCGTTCCGGCGGTTCTTCCTGACGACGTACCGGGAGGACCTCTGGCTCGAGAAGCCGGACGTCCGTCTGCCGATCATCGTGTGCCGGGACCGGAACGAGTACCGCGACCGGATCCGGAACTGGTACCGGCTCCAGTTCCCCGGGCGGAACATCGAGTCGCGGGTGGACCGGGTGGCCGAGACGCGCGCCGTCTACCTCCTCGTCAACGACAAC
>JBDHII010000039.1:0-33693 GCA_039587515.1 Gemmatimonadota bacterium | reverse complement strand
GCGGATCTGGACCGGCTCGACCGCATGGGCATCCCGCGCGACATCGTCTTCGAGCAGGGCGAGCGGGTCCTGTTCGGAGGCTGAGGGGCGCTCCTCGGGTAGGCTGCGGCCGCATCAGGCGTCGAAAAGCTCCCGCGCCATGCGCTTCGCCGCCGAAGTCAGGAGCGCGGGCGTCTTCGGGACGGCCTCGTCGACCGTCATGTGTGCGGGAGTGACGGCCCGAACGTGCTCCACGCCTCGGTGGAGCGCTTCCTGCGGGTCCACCGCTACGGACCCGGCCAGCACCGCGACCCTGCACCGCACACTGCGAGCCGTACGGGCCACACCCGACACGACCTTCCCCTGAAACGACTGTTCGTCGAAGCGACCCTCCCCGGTCACGACCCAGTCGGCGTCCGACAGATCGTCTGCCAGCCCCGACGCGTCGATCACCGCGTCCACCCCCGATACGAGCGTCGCGCCCAAGAAGGCGAGCGCACCGCCCCCCAGGCCGCCGGCCGCCCCGGCGCCCGGTACGCCCCGGACGTCGAGCCCGAGGTCGCGCTCGATCACGTCGGCCAGGTTCGCGAGACCGTTTTCCAGACGGACGATCATCTCCGGCGTGGCGCCCTTCTGAGGCCCGAAGACGGCCGCCGCGCCGCGGGGTCCGAGGAGCGGATTGTCCACGTCGCAGAGCACCTCGACCGTCGGATCCGCGGCGGGGTCGACGGTCGGTCGCTCGATCCTCCGGATGGCCGTGAGCTCGCCGCCGCACCCCTGGATCTCTCGGCCAGCGGCGTCGAGGAAGCGCCATCCGAGCGCCTGCGCGGCGCCGACCCCACCGTCGACCGTCGCGCTACCGCCGATGCAGAGCCAGGCCCGCTCCGGCCCGCGGGCGAGGGCCGAAGCGAGGAGCTCCCCCGTCCCGTACGTGCTCGTCCGAAGGGGGTTCAGCTCGTGCGCCGCCAGGAGCTCGATCCCGCTGGCCGAAGCCATCTCGACCACGGCGGCCGGTCCTCGAGTCGGTAGCCAGGCATACGCCGCAGCCACGGTGCGGTCGGGCAGCGGCCCCGAGACCTCCTCTTCGATCCAGGTGCCTCCCCGAGCGGCCAGCAACGTGGCGGCCGTCCCCTCCCCACCGTCGGCCATCGGCCTCGTGACGATCTTCAGCCCCGGATCGGCCTCCAGAAGCCCCTTTACGACCGCCTCACACGCCTCCGCCGCGGAACAGCTGCCCTTGAACGAGTCCATCGCGACGACGACCCGCACGGGAGGTCAGCCTTCGCCGCGGACGACGGCCTCGGCCTCCATCTCCACCCTGTACCCCTCCCCGACGAGACCCGCGCGGACCAGCGTGTTGGCCGGAGACACATCTCCGAAACGCTGCCCGTGCGCCCGTGATACCGCCTCCCAATCCTCCTCGTGACGGATGTAGATCCGCGTCCGGATCACGTCTTCGAGAGACCCGCCGAGCGACAGGATGGCCCCCTCGATCTTGTCGATCACGAAGTGGGCCTGAGAGGCGGCATCGTCCCCGCCGATCAAGCGGTCGCGGTGCGTGGCCGTCGTGCCGGAGACCACGATCCGGTCGCCTTGCCGCACGGCTCTGCTGAAGCCGGCAATGTCCTCCCAGACCGTGCCGGACCGGGCATGGATGCGACCGCGCGCGTCCTTCGAGGTCTCGTAGGGGGACGGGAATCCCTCGAAGTGGTGACTGAGATCGCCCGACGCCGTGAGGAAGGGCGGCCTGCGGTACTCGTCACCACTGTCACCGGGGATCGGCGAGAGCGCTTGGAGCGCGCCGTCGAGCACCGTCCGATCCTCCCGGTCGAGCGCGAACTCGAAGAGCCGGAGCGTGTCCGCGACGTGCTCGCTCTTCCCGAGACGCGCGCCGACGACGACGCCCCCGACACCGGGCTGCTCGAGTACCCAACGGCAGGCCACGTTGGCCATGGAGACGCCGTGTCGATTCGCCACGCTTTCGACGGCCCGCATAAGCTCCTGGAAGGGCTCCCACCCCCCTGCGGCCTGCACGAAGCGCGCGTACTTCATCTGAGACCAGGTCTCGAGAGCGCCGAACTCGGGCTCCGGGGCGTCGATCCACCGCTCCGTGAGCAGCCCCCCCGCCAAGGTGCCGAAGGCGAGGAGCTTCACGTCGTGCGTGCGGCAAAGCTCGAGCATGCCCTTCTGCGGACGCCGGTCGAGGAGCGAGAAGCAAACCTGGTTCGACACGACGGGAATACCGCTGTTCAGCACCATCGCCAGATGGGCCGTGTCGAAATTCGTCAGCCCGAGGTGCCGGATCAGCCCCTCGGCGCGCAGCTCGTCCAGCCAGAAGAGGCAGTCGAGCCATCCGGGATCGGCATAGCGCCAGGCGTGGAACTGCAGCAGGTCCAGCGCTTCACTCCCCGTACGCGCGAGCGCGAGGTCGACCGCGGCCCGGACATCCGAGCGCTCATGGCTTCCCGGCTCCGGCACCCACTTGGTGAGCAGCTCGACGGGCCCTTCACACGCCGACCGGTAGTGGCCCGCGATCAGCTCGGACGTGCCGTAGTGATCCGCCATGTCGAAGGTGGTGAGCCCGGCCGCGACGTAAGGCTCCATGGCCGCCGCAGCCTCCGCCCGATCGAGCGCGGCCCCATGGCGCTCCATGTCGGCCACCTGCCAGAGTCCGGTCAGGACCCGGGAGATCTCAAGGCCGGGTGCGAGCTCGACGCGTTCGACGGCCACGGGCGTGCTACTCCGGAGGAAGGGTCTGGAAGATCGCCTCCACGTCCACGCCGCGGCGTTTCAGCTTGGCGACTTCACCGAGATACAGAATGGTGGCCAGCCCGAGGACCCCGATCCAGATCGGGGTGGAGTGGAAGTACCAGGCGCCCAGAGATGCGGTCAGGTCCTTCCACACGTGAATCACGAGAAAGCCGGTCAGGATCACGACGCCGAGACCCGCCAGCGCCACCTGCACGCCTCTCGTCCCGAACACCTTCACCTCCCCAGCCAACGCCGGATTGCGCCCCGGGAGGGTGAGCACCGTGAGGCACATGAAGAGGAAGTTCACCAGCATCGACGTCACCAGGATGTCCACACCGAGGAAGAAGTCGCCCGCCCAGTGACTGCCGAGGATCCCGAGGGACGCCATCACGCCGCTGAGCACGAGCGCCACGTGCGGCGTATGCCACCGCTCGTGCACCGTCGCCACGCCCCGAGGGAAGATGCCGTCCTCCGCCCACGCGAACATGAGTCGCGAGACGGCCAGGAGCATCGCGGGCAGGTCGTTGATGAGGGCGACCGCGGCCCCCGCCACGATCAGGACCGTCCAACCCGGAGACAGCAGGTAGCCGAGCAGCCCGGGAGCGGTCAGGTCCTGGGTCTGGGCGCGCTCGGCGATGAAGCTCCACGGGACCGCGTGATATACGGCCGCGGTGAAGAGCATGTAGAAGGAGCCCACCGTGACGACCGCGATCCCGATGGCGAGCGGCATCGACCGGCTCGGGTTCTTGGCCTCTCCGCCGGCCTGCGCGATCGAATCGAAGCCGATGAAGCTGCTGAAGAGCAGCGCCGAAGCGCCGAGGAAGGTGCCCCAGCGGAAGGGCGCGGCCGGAGCTTCGGCGATCACCACGCCCTCCCGCTCCAGTACGGCCGCCGCGAACTCCTCCTGCCCGAAGGAGAAGCCCGCGAAGATGACGACGCTCCCGAGAACGAACATCAGGAACATCAGCGGCACGAGCGTGCGCTCGTAGAGCTTGACCCCACGAAGGTTCACGCCCACGAAGGCCCACAGGAAGGCCAGCGCGAGCGTCAGGCGGACCGTCCCATCGTCCAGCGTTGCGGCGAGCCCCGCCCAACCCATGGCCGTCGCGATGTCACGGAGAAAGGGGATCATCACGTACGACACCACGCCGATGGCGATCGACAGCCCGAACCACTGCGAGAAGCTCGCCACGAACCCCAGGTACGGGTGGAGGCCGCGGCTGGCGTAGACATAGCTCCCCCCGGCGCGCGGCATGGCCGAGGCGAGGATGGCATAGGAAAACGCGGCCAACACGGCCGGCAACGCTCCGAAGGCGTAGGCGGCGAGCACGTGCGGGCCGATGCCCGGCACGCTCCGCTGAATCATGAACGGGATGATGTTCACCGCCGCGCCCATCATCGAGCAGATGCCGGTGGCGGCCAGGCCCAGGAGGCCGATCTGGCGGGTCAGGCCTGTGCCGTGGGTGGGTGCCTGGTGAGTCATCGGCCCCAACAGGCGTCCCATCCAGCCATCCCTTCGCCGGGTCGACTCGGCCTTCGTAGCTGACGGCACGCGTTGTGACGAAGTGCCGGAACCGGGTTCCTAATGGTGTCATGGATTGACACCAAAGGCGGGGAATGGCACTCTTCGCATGGCAAGAAGCGAGGGGGCTGCTCATACGTGTCCGACGCTACCTGATGCGTGTCCGACGCTACCTGATGAGCGTCGGACGCCTCTGACACGGTGGCGTCGATGATCGACTACAAGGGCTACACAGGCGTCTTCGATTACGACCCGGAGGCAGAATGCTTCTCCGGCCACGTCGTGGACCTGCGAGACGAGATCTACTTCGAGGGCGCTTCGGTGCCCGCCCTCAAGGCGTCCCTGAAGCGTGCGGTCGACCACTACCTCACCGTATGCGAGCAACGCGGAGAGAAACCCGACCGTCCATACTCCGGACACCTTCGACTGCGCATGGATTCCGGACTGCACCGTGAGGTCGCGGTGGCCGCTGCCTCACGAGGCGTCAGCATCAACCGCTTCATCATCGAGACGCTCGAGAAGAGGATCGACTAGACGCCTCGGACCCAACGTCGGGGACCTACGCGTCGTTTCCATACTGCGCACGCGCCTCGGCGAGGGATTCGAGGCTCCCGATGTCGTACCAGTCACCGCGAAGCGGAGCCGCGAAGCACTCCGCACGGCTCACCAGCCAGGCGACGAAGTGGCCCGGCGCATCGGGATTGCCCGCGGCGAGGTATTCGTCCAGCCGCGACAGGTCTTCAGGGGGAAAGAAGTAGACCGCGATGGCGCTGAGCCCGGTCGCGGGATCGGCGGGCTTCTCACGAAAGCCGATCACACGCCCATCCGGTCCGAGCGTGACCTCGTTGTAGGGAGAGGGGCCGCCGTCATGCTCGACCCGACGGACGATCAGCGTCGTCCGCGCACGCTCCCGAAACACACGGGCCGCCTCGGTGAGATCCGCGTCCACGAGGTTGTCGCTCGCGAGCACCAGCGCGGCCTGGCCGTCCAGGGGCACCCGCTCGAGGGCGAAGCGCAGATCGCCGATCGCGCCCAGACGATGGTCGTTGGCGGTGCTCCCGTCGTTCAGGACGATGATGGGCGCCCAGGGCTCCTGCGCCTCCCGCCACGCCTCGAACTGGGCGAAGAAGCGGGCGTTGGTGACCACGACGACCTCGTCGATCCCTTCGATCTCCCTCACCCGTCGCATGATGTGCGTGAGGATCGGCTCGCCTGAGACTTCGAGGAGGGCCTTGGGAACGTCGCGCGTCAGCGGATACATGCGCGTGGCGTATCCGGCCGCCAGCACGTACGCCTTCACGCGACCACCGGGCGGCAGGTCCGAAAGCCCGCTTCGTGGAATCCGGCTTCGAGCGCGGACCGATCCGCCTCCTCCGCCGGAAGGACGAGCACCGCGCCGCCCGAGCCGCAGAGCTTGGCCGCGGCGCCGAAGCCCCGGGCGATCGACACCATGCGCCGGTCCGCTTCACCCACGGCGAAGACACGGCAGCGAAGCTCGAAGTTGCGGTCGACCATCCCCATGAGGGCTCGGTGATCTCCGGCCCGGAGCGCCTCGACCCCCCGGTCCACGAGCGCCCGCAGCTCTTCGATCGTTCGATGGACCTCCGCGTCGCCCCGCCGCCATCGCTCGCGCAGGTCCGAGTGCGGCACGCCGGACGACGCTCCGCCGGTCGGGTCCCACGCGATGAGCATCGGGGGGAGCAGCTCCGGATCGAGCGTCCCGTAGGATGCCTCGGTGCGCGGAGGCGCCAGGTCCATCACCACCAGCCGTTCGTAGGCTTGCACGACCCGGTCCATGGGCCCGGCCGCGATCCCCAGGTCCTCCACCTCGACCGCCAGCGCCATCTCGGCCAGCTCGAGGGCGGGGAGCCCCGCATCCCAACGCTCCCCGAGGGCGCGGAGCGTGGCGATGACGACGGCGCTCGAGCCCGCGAGGCCGACCTGCCTCGGAATCGTGGTCTCGCACGAGATCGCGATCGGGTCCCGGAGGAGGTCGTCTCGGCCGACGTGCCGGACGAGGCGCCGCACGGCCGCGTGGATCAGTCGGTCGAGACCCGGGACGGCCCGCACCTCGGGCCCGTCACGCTCCCCGGGCTCCACCGTGACCCGTGCCTCGAAGTTGCGCACGGGCAGGGCGATCGCCTTGCCCTCGTATCCGTCCGAGGGGTTGCCCAGAAGCCCCGCTCGGGCGTACGCGACCCCGACCAACGAGCCGACTAGGCCGACAGACCCGCGATCACGCCGCGCATGAAGGCGAAGGAGCGCTTCATCCCCGGCAGCGGGTTCGAGGCATCGATCTCGTACTCCAGGTTCACGTACCCCCCGTATCCCATTCTCAGAAGCGCGGCGAAGGTCCGGGCGACCGGGATCTTTCCCTCGCCCACGACGCACTGGCTCCCGCGGTCACCGAGGTCGGCGAGATCCTTCACGTGCATGTCGAGAAGCCGATCGCCGCACATCTCGGTCGCCTCCGCCACGTCGATCCCGGTGCGCGCCGTGTGACCCGCGTCGAGGCAGACGCCGACCCGCGGATCCATGTCGCGGATCACCGGCAGGATGTCCTGGGGGCCCGGGAAGTGGTCGTCCTCCGGCCCGTGATTGTGAATGGCGACCTGGATGTCGTACTCCTGCACGAACCGCTCGATACGGGGCATCGTCTGGCGCGTGGGCGCGATCACCATCAGCGGCATCCCGCTGGCTCGGGCGTACTCGAAGTAGGACCGGACGTCCTCGTCGGTATCGGTCTGGAGGGTGATCGTCCCGCCGCCGACGATCCGAAGGCCGGCCGACTCGAAGACACGCCGCCCCTCGATCAGCGCTTCCCGGGTGGCCTCGTAGGGCTGGTGGAAGGACTTGATGTTGACGTACGGCGTCCCGAGCTCGCGGATCGCGCCGATCGCGTAGTCGCGGGAGAAGTTGCGGAGGGAGTAGCTGGCGACGCCCAAACGAATGGCCGCCGTCTGCCTCCCGAGCGGGCCGGCCGACGCCCCCTCGGCGATCCGCGCACCGGCGAGCCCCACTGCCCCGACGCCGGCCGCCGCCAGAAACTCGCGCCGAGTCGGGCTCATAGAACCGGCTCCCACCCGGGCTCGTACTCTCGGCTCCACAGCCCGTGGGCCTTTCTCGAGGCGTGCGCCATACGCGCTCCGTCCATCGTGATCACCTCGCCCGTGGCCTGCGCGATGTTGGCGAGGTGGCACAGGAGCTGACTCTTGCGCCCGTCGTGAATCGGAGCGGTCGGCGTGGCCTCGCCCCGGATGCTCGCGAGGAAGTTCTCGATGTGGAGGTCCGTCAGGCTCCCCCCACCCTGCGTGTCCATGGTCTCTTCGGTCTCGCCGCGCTCGCGACGCCTGATTTCGTTGTTCTCGTTGTCGTAGACCACGTACCCGTTCCGGTCGACGACGACCGTCCCCTTCTCCCCGTGTATGGAGACGCCGCGACCCCGACCCTCGATCGGACGGCCGTTGCAGCTCCGGCCCTCCCAGGTGATGCTCTTTCCGCCCTCGAACTCGAAGGTGCAGACCTGCGTATCGGGAAACTCCCAATCGTCGTCGAAGTGGTAGCGGCCGCCGGAGGAGGTGACCCGCTCCGGGTATTCCACACCGAGGGCCCAGCGAGCGACGTCGATCTCGTGCGTCCCGTTGTTGTTCACCTCGCCCGTGCCCCAACGCCAGAACCAGTGCCAGTTGTAGTGCACGACGTTGTCACGGAAGCCGGTGCGGGGCGCCGGACCCTGCCAGAGCTCGTAATCCAGCCATGACGGGATCGGCGCCGAGCGCCCCGTCCCGATCGTGCCGCGGGTGTTCGCATACCAGGCTCTCGCATAGTAGGCGCGACCGATCAGCCCACCGTGGATCTCGGTGATGATCTCCGAGGACTCGGGTGAAGAGCGCTGCTGGTTCCCCATCTGCATCACGAGCCCGTACTTCGCCTCCGCCTCCACCAGCAGCTCACCCTCGCGCGGATTGTGGCTGCAGGGCTTCTCGAGGTAGACGTGCTTGCCCGCCTGGAGCGCCATCAGCGCCGCGGGCATGTGCCAGTGGTCCGGCGCAGCGATGACGAGCGCGTCGATCGCCGGGTCGTCGAGCGCACGCCGGAAGTCGATCAGTCCGGACGGCGTCTCACCCTGGACCTCGGCCACGGACGCCACCGTCGCCTCGACGGCCCGGCGGTCGACGTCACAGATCGCGGCGACCCGGGCGCCGCTCGACGCGGCGAAGGACTGCGCGAGCCAACCGCCTCTGCTGTTCACGCCCATCACGGCCACGTTGACCGTATCGGCGGCGCTCCTCGCGGTCGCGATGCGGGGCACGCCCAACATGCCCAGCCCGAGGCCGGCGACGGTACTGCGCTTCACGAAATCCCGACGATCCATCGGTGTCATGGCTCGATCACCCGAATCTTGATGTTCCTGAACCACACGTCGTCTCCATGATCCTGGAGCACGACATGTCCTGCCCTCGAATCGGCAAAGCCCCCGATCGGCGCGTACTTCGACGCCTGGAGCCGCTCCTCGAAACGCTTCGTGCCGAGGTCGTACTCGAGCACCTTCACGCCGTTGAGCCAGTGCTCCCCGTGCCCGTGATCGAAGAGGATCCGGCCCTCGTTGAACTCGCCGACCGGGCGCAGGTGCTTGTCGGCGGGCGCTCCGACCAGGTCGTAGAGGGCGGCCGCCTGCCGCGTCGGGCCGTTCTCGGCATCGGGATGAAGCTCGTCGTCGAGCACCTGGTACTCGAAGCCGAGCGCGGCACCCGCGGGCGGCATCGAAGCCGACATCTCCCGCGAGACGTTGTACTTGATTCCGCTGTTCGCACCGGGAGCGACTTTCCACTCGAAGACGAGCTCGAAGCTTCGGAAGGTCTCGACGGTCATGATGTCCCCGCCCTCCAGCGGCTGCCCGTCCGCAGCCGTGGGAACGTCCTTGCTGGCGATCTTGCGGATGGCCCCGTCCTCGACCGTCCAGTGGCCCGCGGGAATCGCCTCGCTCGCGATTCCTCGCCAGCCTTCGAGCGACGAGCCGTCGAAGAGGGGCCGCCAATCGACCTCCTGACCCGATACCCGGATCGTCGCGAGCTGGAGGGCGCCGAGGGCCAGGAGCGGCAGCGTCAGCGAGGAAGAAGCGAGCTTCGGGCGCATGCAGAGACTCCGCGAGTTGTCGTCCGGGGTTGCCAACCTAGCATCTCCACCGCGATTTGGAGAGATCATGAACGTCACGCGCAGCACTCTCCTGGCGGGGCTCCTCCTCGCGACCGGATGCGGCGCCGAGTCCGGCGTGACCGTCGTCAAGCTCGGACACGGGCTCGACGCCTCGCACTCCGTCCACCGTGCCATGGTGGCGATGGCCGAAGACGTCGACCGGCGTTCGAACGGACGCATGCGGATCGACATCTATCCGAGCGAGCAGCTGGGCACGGAACGGCAGCTCCTGGAGCTCCTGCAGATCGGGTCGGTGGGCATGACCAAGGTGTCCGCGGCCGTGCTCGAGAACTTCGCGCCCGAATTCCAGGCGCTCTCGCTCCCGTACATCTTCCGTGACGAGGCGCACCACTTCGCGGTCCTGGACGGGCCGATCGGGCGGGAGCTGCTTCTCGGCCTCGAGCCGTACCGGCTGCGTGGGCTGACCTTCTACGACGCGGGCAGCCGGAGCTTCTACACGAAGGAGCGGCCGGTCTCGACGCCGGACGATCTGGCCGGGCTCAAGCTCCGGACACAGGAGAGCGCGGTCGCGATGAACATGGTTCGCGGCCTCGGCGGCTCACCGACGCCGATCGCCTGGGGTGAGCTGTATTCTGCGCTGCAGCAGGGCATCGTCGACGGTGCCGAGAACAACCCGCCCTCCTTCCATCTCTCGGGCCACTACGAGATCGCACGGTACTACGCACTCAACGAGCACACGCGCGTGCCCGACGTGCTCCTGATCTCCGGGGCGGTGTGGAGCGCGCTCGACGAGCAGGAGCGCAGCTGGCTCGGCGAGGCGGTGGCCGGGTCGACCGCCCTTCAGCGGCAGCTCTGGCGGGAGTCGGTCGACGAGGCGCTGGCCGCCGTCCAGGCCGCGGGCGTGGAGGTCTCCCGACCCGACCCCGCACCCTTCGCCGAGCGCGTGGAGGAGATGTACGAGGCGTACCGGGACGATCCGGCGATCTATGCCCTGATCGAGCGAATCCGCGCGAGCGGATGACGGCTCGCCGTCAGAGCTCCCCCGACCCGAGCAGGTCGACGGCGTGCGCGCACGCCCGTGCCGTGAGCGCCAGGTAGGTCAGCGACGGGTTCTGACACGCCGAGGACGTCATGCACGCGCCGTCGGTGACGAAGAGATTCGGCACGTCGTGGCACTGGTTGAAGCGATTCAGCACCGACGTGTCGGGATCGCGGCCCATCCGGGCCGTCCCCATCTCGTGGTTGGCCGTGCCGGGCGGCACTTCGGGCCGGTCGAAGGTCGCCACGTCCCGTGCCCCGACCGCCTCCAGCATCTCTGCAGCCGTCGCGGCCATGTCCGTGCGCATCGCCAGCTCGTTCTCGCCGCGGGTGACGTTGAAGCGGAGCGCGGGAATCCCCCAGCGGTCCCTCACCTCGGGATCGAGCGTGCAGCGGTTGTCGGGGTCGGGAAGGACCTCACCGTAGGCCTGCAGTGAGATGCGCCACTCACCGGGGGTGCGCAGCCGCTCCTTGAAGCTCGCACCGAATCCGGCCATGCTCGCGCCGCGCCCCCACCCCACGCGGGACGCGCCGCCCTGCATGCCGTAGCCGCGCAGGAAGTCCGGATGCCGCGAGGCCGCGTCCAGATTGCGGAAGCGCGGAACGTAGACCCCGTTCGGGCGGTTGCCGCGGTAGTACCGGTCGGTGAAGCCCTCGAGGCGGCCGCTCGCTCCCACCCGTGCGTGGTGCTCGAGGATGTTGCGGCCCACCATCCCGCTCGAGTTGGCGATGCCGTCCGGAAACCGCTCGCTCACCGAGTGGAGCATGATGCGCGCGGTGCCCATCGCCGAGGCGCACAGGAACACGACGCGGGCCGTGTACTCCCGCTCCTCCAGGGTCTCGGCGTCGATCACGCGCACGCCGCTCGCCCGGTTCGTGCTCGGGTCGTACAGCACCGAGTGCACCACCGAGTGTGGACGGAGCGTGAGCCGGCCGGTCGCGCGCGCCGCCGGCAGCGCCACGCTCTGGGTGGAGTAGTAGGAGCTCGTGGAGCAGCCCCGCTCGCAGGGTCCGCAATAATGGCAGGGAGCGCGCCCGTCGAGCGGCTCGGTCAGCGTGGCGGTGCGGCCGATGATCACGCGGCGCCCCGGGAAAGCCCCCTCGATCGCCGCCTTCGCGTGCTTCTCGGCGACGTTCATCTCCATCGGCGCCTGGAATACGCCGTCGGGCAGCTGCGGAAGGCCCTCGACCGACCCGCTGACCCCGATCGCACGCTCGACCCGGTCGTACCAGGGTGCGACGTCCTCGTACCGGACCGGCCAGTCCACGCCGTATCCGTCCGCGGCGTTGGCTTCGAAGTCCATCGCGCTCATGCGGTAGCTCTGACGCCCCCACAGGACGGACCGTCCGCCGACGATCGAAGTCTGCACCCAGGTGAACGGCTCCTCCTCGACGATCGGGACGTCGGCGTCCCGATAGAAGTAGTGCTGCGTGTATTCGCTCAGGACGAAGGTGCGCTGCTGGACGGGGTAGTCCCGGTCCAGGACCTCGGGCGGGATCCGGCCCCGCTGGGGCATCTCCCAGGGTCGATTGTGCTCGGTCACGTAGTCGGTGCCGTGCTCGACCATGCGCCCCCGCTCGAGCACCAGCGTCTCGAGTCCGGCCTCGGTCAGCTCCTTCATGGCCCATCCGCCCGACATGCCCGACCCGACGACGATCGCGTCGAAGTCGGTGCGGGAATCCTGCGCCCCCGGCCTCACGCCCAGGACCTGCCGATCCGGTCGAGCGGCTCGTCGGCCAGATACGGCCCGAAGGGCGGAATCCGGAGCTCGACCGTCTGCCCGACCTCGGAGGTGTAGTAGCCGGTCACCGTGAGCTCCTTCATCGTGCGCATGAAGGGAGGCTCTCCCGCCGCGACCCGCGCCCGGACGGCGGCGGCCCGCTCGGGCTCGACGGCCGGGTCGGGAAAGGCCTCGTCGTCCAGCGCCTCCAGGACCAGCGTCCGCTCGGCGGGCGACGCATCATCGAAGCGCGAACCCACCACCGACGTCGCGACCTCGTCCAGGTGTTCGAGCTCGCCCAGGAAATGCCGGCGCTCGGCATCGCCGAAGAAGTCGCTGAGCATCATGTCGACGTACTCGTGCACCCGCGCACCCGACGCGCCGGGGGTGTCGGTCGCCGGGAGGATCAGCTCCGCGACCGTCTCGACCCGCCGCAGCTGCGTGCGCGACAGTGTCCTGGGCTCGTAACGCTCCCCGAGGCCCGGCGCCCGGCATCCGGCCATCAGCCCGGCCACGGTCGAGGGGCAAAGCGCTCCCCCGACGAGCACGGAGATCCTGCGCACGGCCTCTCGGCGGTCGATCATCGGATGGCCTCGTCCTGAGAATGAGCGCGGGCTGCGTTGCATCGCATTTCCCCGGCCGGCACTATGGCTGCCATCCGACGTCCGCGACAAGGAGGACCCGTGCGCCGAGCACCCCCGACATCGTTCGAGAAGGCCCTCGGATGGGTCCTCGTCGCGATCATGGGCGTGTCGGTCGTCAACGTCCTGTGGCAGGTCTTCACGCGCTTCGTGCTCTCGGACCCGAGCTCGTACACGGAAGAGCTCGCCCGGTACCTGCTCATCTGGATCGGGCTGATCGGAGCCGCGTACGCCTCGGGTCGCAGGCTCCACCTGGCCATCGACCTCTTTCCGGGCCGACTCGCGGGGCGGTCCAAGGTCGTCGCGGCCGTGGCCATCGAGCTGTGCGTGGCCACCTTCGCCGTCGCCGTGCTCGTCGGAGGCGGGATTCGACTCGTCGGACTGTCCTTCAGCCTCGGCCAGACCTCTGCGGCCCTGGGAATCCCGATCGGCTGGGTCTACCTGGCGCTGCCGCTCAGCGGCCTCACGATCGCGGGGTTCGCCGTCCGCGACATCGTCGAGCACCTCCGCGGACGGGATCCGAGCTGATGGACGTCCTGCTGCTCGGCGGATCGCTCGTGTTGCTGTTGGCGCTCGGGGTGCCGGTCGCCTTCTGCATCGGCATCGCCACGGCGCTGGCGATGCTCGCGAGCATGCCGGCCGATCCGGCGCTCATGACGACCGCGCAGCGGCTCGCGACCGGACTGGACTCCTTCGCGCTCCAGGCGATCCCCTTCTTCCTGCTGGCCGGGCAGCTCATGAACCGCGGGGGCAGCGCGACGCGGCTCATCGCTTTCGCACGGGCGCTCATGGGCCACCTCCCGGGTGGGCTGGCCTACGTGAACATCCTCGCCGCCATGCTCTTCGCCGCGATCTCGGGCTCTGCCGTCGCGACGGCCTCGGCCGTCGGTGGCGTGATGGGTCCGGAGATGGAGCGTGACGGCTACGACCGGGACTTCAGCGCCGCCGTCAACATCACCTCGGCCACCACCGGTCTGATCATCCCTCCGAGCAACATCCTCATCGTGTACTCGCTGGCGAGCGGCGGCGCGTCGATCGCCGCGCTCTTCGTGGCGGGGTACGTGCCGGGCCTCCTGGTCGGGCTGGCGCTCATGATCGTGGGGGGCGTGATCGCGAAGCGCCGTGGGTATCCGACGTCGAAGCGCGCGTCCATCGGTCACACCGGGGCGACCTTCGTGGACGCGCTGCCGAGCCTGCTGCTGCTCGTGGTCGTGATGGGTGGGATCATCGCGGGGATCTTCACCGCGACCGAGGCGGCCGCCGTCGCCGTGCTCTACGCGCTGATCCTCGCCTTCGCCTACCGCGGAATCAGGGTAGCCGACCTTCCGGAGATCCTCCTCGACACGGCGGCGACGACGGCGGTCGTGCTGCTCCTCGTCGCGACGTCGATGGGCATGTCCTGGATGCTCGCCTACGCCGGCGCTCCCCAGTCGCTCGCCGCGTTCCTGCTCGGCCTGGCCGAGTCGAAGATCGCGCTCCTTCTCGTGATGAACCTCGCCTTCCTCGCGGTGGGCATCTTCGTCGACATCACGCCGGCCGTGCTGATCCTCACGCCGATCTTCCTGCCGGTGGCCACTGCGCTCGGCGTCGACCCCGTGCACTTCGGGATCATCATCGTGCTCAACCTCTGCATCGGGCTCTGCACCCCGCCCGTCGGCACGGTGCTCTTCGTGGGGGTCGGCGTGGCCCGCACCACCATCGCCGACGTCGTGCGGCCGCTCCTCCCACTCTATGCGGCGATGATCGTTGCGCTCCTGCTCGTCACCTACGTGCCCGCCCTGACGCTCTGGCTGCCGCGGGTGTTCGGGCTGCTATGACGATCCGTGCTTCGACGGCGGGGTCGCTCTCCGTGCTGTTCGCCCTGGCCGGGCCGGGCGCCGCGCAGCAGGGCGCCACCGAGCCTTCGACCTGGGAGCCCAACTACGACGAGGCGGCGGTCCCGGCGTACGTCCTGCCCGATCCGCTGGTGCGCCTGGACGGCGAGGGGGTCGCGGACGCCAGTGGCTGGCCCGTGCGGCGCGCCGAGATTCTGCGCCTCTTCGAGGAGCACGTCTACGGCAGGACCCCGGAGGAGCGGCTCGACGTCCGGTTCGAGGTGCGCTCGGTCGACGGATCGGCCCTTCAGGGCACGGCCGTCCGCAAGGAGGTGCGCGTCCACTTCACGGCCGCCGAGGGGGGTCCGGGCATGGACCTCCTCGTCTACCTGCCGAGTGACGCCCCCGGCCCGGTGCCGACCTTCCTCGGGCTGAACTACTACGGGAACCAGTCCGTCCATCCCGATCCCGGCATCACGATCTCGACGACCTGGATGCGCCAGAACGACGACTTCGGGATCGTCGGGAATCGCGCGACCGAAGCGTCGCGTGGCGTCAGGGTCTCGCGCTGGCCCGTCGAACGTATTCTCGAGCGCGGGTACGGAGTCGCGACCGTCTACTACGGCGACATCGATCCCGACTTCGACGACGGGTTCGGCAACGGCATCCACCCGCACTTCGCGAGCACCGGGCAGGGCGAGCGGCCGGAAGACGCGTGGGGCTCGATCGGGGCCTGGGCCTGGGGCCTCAGCCGCGTCATGGACTACTTCGAGACCGATCCTGCCGTCGACGCCGACCGCGTCGCCGTCATGGGCCACTCCCGTCTCGGCAAGACCTCGCTCTGGGCGGGTGCGCAGGACGAGCGCTTCGCGCTGGTGATCTCCAACAACTCGGGTGCGGGTGGCGCCGCGCTCTCACGCAGGCGCTTCGGGGAGACGGTGGCCCGGATCAACGCGAGCTTTCCCCACTGGTTCAGCGACCGCTTCAAGCGATACAACGATCGGGAGGACGAGCTGCCGGTCGATCAGCACATGCTGATCGCGCTGATGGCGCCCCGGCCGGTCTACGTTGCGAGCGCCGTCGAGGACCGCTGGGCGGACCCGAAGGGCGAGTTCCTCTCCGCATTGCATGCTTCGCGTGTCTACGAGCTCTTCGGGCTCGAGGGCCTGCCCGCGTCCGAGATACCGTCGGTGGAGGTGCCCCTCGTGGGTACTGTCGGGTACCACGTCCGAAGTGGCGGGCACGACGTCACCACCTACGACTGGGAGCGCTTCCTGGACTTCGCGGACCGGCATCTGAAGCGCTGAAGCCGAGGCGCGCAGGCTCGGCCCGACGCGCCGAGATGGCTTGCGCTCCGGACCGCTCCGGTCGGATGTTGGCAGCGCTCTGCAGTCGATCGTTCGTTTCCCCAGACGAGGCCCGACGTGTCCGACGCCATCGACCGCCTGAACAGCGCCCTCGAGGACCGCTACGAGATCGAGCGTGAGCTCGGCGAGGGCGGCATGGCGAAGGTCTACCTTGCCCGGGACCTGAAGCACAACCGGCCTGTCGCGCTCAAGGTGCTGAAGCCCGAGCTGAGCGCCGTCGTGGGTGCGGACCGCTTCCTGGCCGAGATCGAGACGACGGCGAACCTGCGCCACCCGCACATCCTGCCGCTCTTCGACTCGGGCGAAGCCGACGGCTTTCTCTTCTTCGTCATGCCCTACGTGGAGGGAGAGACCCTGGCCGACCGGCTGAAGCGCGAGAGCCAGCTTCCCGTCGAGGAGGGCGTCCGGATCGCGACCGCGGTCGCCAACGCCCTCGATCATGCCCACCGCAGCGGCGTGATCCATCGCGACATCAAGCCCGGCAACATCCTGATGCAGGACGGCGAGCCGGTCGTGAGCGACTTCGGCATCGCGATCGCCGTGGGCGCGGCCGGGGGCTCCAGGCTCACGGAGACCGGGCTCAGCGTCGGCACCCCCTTCTACATGAGTCCCGAGCAGGCCACGGGTGACCAGATCGTGGGCCCAGCGAGCGACACCTACGCGCTCGGCTGCGTGCTGTACGAGATGCTCGTCGGCGAGCCACCCTACCTGGGCAACTCCGCCCAGGCCGTGCTCGGTAAGATCATCCAGGGCGAGCCGGTCTCCGCCACGTCCTTCCGCAAGTCGATTCCGCTCAACGTCGACTCGGCAATCCGCAAGGCACTCGAGAAGCTGCCGGCCGACCGGTTCGCGAGCGTGGGAGAGTTTGCGAAGGCTCTCGCCGACCCCGCGTTCCGGCACGGGGAGCCGGCAGACCCCACCGCCATGGCCGACCCGGGCCCCTGGAAGCGCCGCACCATGGTCGGCTGGGGGTTGGCCGCGGCCTTCGCGCTGGCCTTCGGATGGAGCGCAACGCGCCCCGAGCCGCCCCGGCAGGTCGGTCGGTTCGCGATCCCGGCGGATGACGGGACGGCGTTCACCCGTCCCGCTGTGATCATGCCCGACGGGACCGGGATGGTGTACGTGGCTCCAGGTCCCGAGGGCCAGTCGATGCTCTGGTCTCGAAAGTGGAGCGAGACGGCGGGCACGCCCGTCCGAGGCACCGAGGGACCCGTGTTGGGCACGTCGCTCTCACCGGACGGCCTCGAGGTCTCGTTCTCGGCCGGCGGTCCCGGACCCCTTCGCGTCGCTCCGATGCTCGGCGGCTCGGTGCGCACGATCGCCGAGGAAAGCTGGGGTGGCGGCGTCTGGACGAGCGACGGGAGCGAGATCTTCTTTCTCGACGCCACCTGGGGGATCAGCCGTGTCCCGGCAGGCGGTGGAAGTGTGACGCGGGTCATCTCGGCCCCCCCCGATTCGCTCTACGGTCCCCTCGCGCTGCTCGAGGACGAGGGCCTCCTCCTCGTACGAGCGCTCAGGCTCGCCCAAGCCTCGGACTCCGAGATTCGGGCGCTGCGGCTCGAGACCGGCGAGATGAAGACGCTCGTCGAGGGGACCCAGCCGGTGGCCGTCACGCCTGGCGGAACGCTCGTCTTCGGCACGGCCGACGGCGCCATCATGGCGGCTCCGCTGGACCTGGGCGAGCTGCGCGTGACCTCGGCGCCGGCGCTCATGCTGGAGGGGCTCACGACTACCGTCACGTTCGACGTGCGCGCGTCTTTCTCGCGGGACGGCTCACTGGTCTACCTGCCCGGAACGTCCTCGGCCCAGGCAACGCCCGTTTGGGTCGGACGCAACGGAGGCATGCAGCCGGTCGACCCGGGCTGGGACGTCGTGGGCAACTCGACCTACTCGAGCGTCGCGCTCAGCCCGGAGGGTGGACGTCTGGCGATTTCGATGTTCCGCGACGGTGTCTGGGACGTTTGGATCAAGGAGCTCGACTCGGGACCGCTCTCGAGGTTCACCTTCGAGGGTACGTTCAACCGACGACCCACTTGGGCGCCCGATGGTGAGACCGTCTACTTCCTCTCCGGGCGAGGGGGGAACTCCGACCTCTGGTCGCGACCGGCAGACGGCAGCCGGGCGGCCGAGCTCGTCTACGATCACGCAGTCGGAACCAACGAAGCGTTCCCGACCGCCGACGGGAGCCAGGTCGTCTTCCGCGTCGGCTCGAATACGGGCGGCGTATCCGACAGCGACATCCTCTCGATCCGGCCCGGAGTGGACAGCGAGCCCACCACACTGGTCGACTCCGACTTCGTCGACTGGCAGCCGGCCATCTCACCGGACGGACGCTGGCTGGCCTACGCCTCGAACGAGTCGGGACGCTACGAGGTGTACGTCAGGCCCTTCCCCGACGCCCAGACGTCGCGACAGCAGGTCTCCGTCGATGGCGGGACGGAGCCGGTATGGTCGCGTGACGGCTCGGAGCTCTTCTACCGCGGACCGACGCATTTCGTCGCGGCGGCCGTATCCACCGCCCCGAGCTTCGCGGTGCGCGGGCGCACGGAGCTCTTCCCCGTCGGTCAGCTCCTGGCCGGAGCCGGACATCCTCAGTACGACGTGCACCCCGACGGGGAGCGCTTCCTCATGCTCCTGCAGGGCTCGGTCGTCCCGACCGCGCTCGTGCTGGTGCAGAACTGGTTCGACGAAGTGGAGGCGCGGGTGGGGGGCAGGCGCTAGTCCTAGACCCGGTCCGCCTCTGACTTCCACCAGGCGCACCGCGCCATCCCCAAGGCCCGGCATCGACGACACGATTGCGACGTGGTCGCAGGCCATGATGAATATTATTATTAGAAATAATAATCTTAAGACGGAATGAATCGATGCGAATCACCACGCAGGGCCAGGTCACGATCCCGCAGAGCATCCGCGAGCGGTTCGGGCTGCTGCCGGGCACCGAGGTCGACTTCGTCGTCGTGGACGAGGTCGTGCAGCTCCGAAAGGTGGAAGATCGCCCGGCCCGCGGGCGGGCGATCGTCGATCACCTCCGAGGCAGGGGCGACACCCGGCTGAGCACGGACGAGATCATGGCCCTTACCCGGGACGCGGAGTGAGGGCCAGCTCGGTCCTGGTCGACAGCAACGTCCTGCTCGACGTGATGACGAAGGACCCCGTGTGGGAGGAGTGGTCCTCCAGCGCCCTGGCCGCTGCGGCCGAATACGCGATCACGGTCATCAATCCCGTCGTCTACGCGGAAGTGAGCGTGCGATTCGACCGCATCGAAGATCTCGACGAGGCCCTGAGTCCCCGGTTCTTCCGACGGGAGCCGCTCCCCTGGGAGAGCGCGTTCCTCGCCGCGAAGTGCTTCGTCGACTACCGGGGGCGCGGCGGCTCACGCCGCTCGACGCTCCCCGACTTCTTCATCGGCGCGCACGCCGCGATCCGGGGTCACGGACTCCTGACGCGCGACCCCAAACGTTACCGCACCTACTTCCCCACCGTCGAGCTCATCGCTCCGCCCTGACGGAACGTCACCACTTGGGGCTCCCACGACCGCGCCCGTTCGACCTATCTTGCACCGCCGCCCGGGACCATCCGTGGGCGGGGCAGTCGGACGTCCGGGGAGGTCGATGGTCACCATGAGCGGATCCAGGAGTGCGAGCGCCTTCGTGGCCCTGTGGCTCCTCTGTGCCCCGCTCTCGGCGCAGGAGGGCGAGCTGCCCGCGTATCGCATTCCGGCGACCGACTCCGAAGGCATCGAGCTCGACGGTGTCCTCTCCGAGAACGTCTGGCTGCAGGCGCCCTCCGTGACGGACTTCCGGCAGAGGGAGCCCCTCGCCGGACGGGCCGCCACCGAGCAGACCGTAGTCAGGATCGCGTACGACGACCGCACGCTGTACGTCGGCATCATCGCCCAGGACTCCGAGCCCGACCGGATCGTCGCGCGCATCCTGCAACGCGACAAGCTGTTGACCAAGTCCGGCTTCGGACGATCGTTCGGGTTCGGCGGGGACGACGCGGTCGCGATTCTCTTCGATCCATTCCAAGACCACCGCAACGGCGTGGTCTTCGCCACGAACCCCAACGGAGCGGAGTTCGAAGCGCTCGTCACGGACGAGGGATCGGAGATCAACATCGACTGGCGGGGTGTGTGGGAAGTCGCATCCGCGCGCACGCCGGGCGGTTGGAGCGCGGAGTTCGCCATTCCCTGGCGGACGCTCCGGTATCCGAGCGGCGGCGGTGACGCTCCGTGGGGGCTGAACGTCGCGCGGGTCATCCGCCGGAAGAACGAAGAGACCCTCTGGCAGTCGTGGGAGCGCGAGGGCGGCGGGCTCGCGCGCGTGAGCCGGGCCGGCCACCTGACCGGGCTGACGGACCTCCCGAGTCCCGGGCTGAACCTCGAGACGAAACCCTTCGTTCTGGGCGGCTCGGCACAGGAGCGCGACGATCCGGGAGGGATCGAGACCGATCTCGAATACGACGTGGGGCTGGACCTGAAGACCGAGGTGCGACCGGGACTCCTGCTCGACCTGACGGTGAACACGGACTTCGCCCAGGTCGAGGTCGACGATGCCCAGGTCAATCTGACGCGGTTCAGCCTCTTCTTCCCCGAGAAGCGCGACTTCTTCCTCGAGAACGCCGGGATCTTCGACTTCGGAACGGCCGCCAACCAGTTCGAGCCGCCCCGGTATCAGATGTTCTTCAGTCGCCGGATCGGGATCGACGAGGACGGAGAAGTCCCGCTCCTTGGAGGCGCGCGGCTCACGGGCCGCGTGGGTGGCCAGACGGTCGGCCTCATGAACGTCCTCACCGACGCTGCCTACGGGAAGCCGAGGGAGAACTTCAGCGTCGCCCGGGTGAAGCGCGACGTGGGGAGCTCGGCCTACATCGGCGCCATGGCGGTGGATCGCCGCAGCTCGGAGAGCTGGAACACCTCGGCGGGGCTGGACGGCCAGTTCACCCTCGGCGGGGCGTGGACCTGGGACTGGTATGCCGCCCGATCCTTTACGAAGGGTCCGGAGGGTGAGGGCTACTCCTACCGCGTCGCCTATCAGTACTTCGGCGACCAATGGAGCTCGATCCTCGACCACTACGGGGTGAGCGAGGGAATGGAGTCCGAGGCGGGCTTCGTGCTTCGCGACGACATCCGCTTCACACAGCTCTTCCTCGGCCGGACCTGGCGACCCGAGGGGGCCCTGGGGCTTCGGGAGTTCGATTTCTGGGGCGGGGCCGAGTACGGATCGTCGATCTCCACCGGGGACCTGCTGGACTGGGAGGCCGGCTTCGCGGTGAGCGCCAACTGGGAGTCCGGAGACGACGTCCTCGTCCGGTTCGGAGCGTCGGAGACCGTCGTGGACGAGGACTTCGAGCTGTCGGACTCGGTGTCCGTGGCGGAGGGACGGTATCGGGACGACAGCGTCACGTGGTTCGGGAGCACGAGCTCGAACCGCCCGGTCTATCTGAGCGGACAGGGCAGGATCGGGAACTTCTTCGGTGGCACACTCGTCAGCGTCGGGACGACCCTGACGGCCAACCTTTCACCACAGTTCTCGCTCTCTGCGGGTCTGACGCGCAACAAGGTCGACGTGCCGGGCGGGTCGTTCGACGCGGACATCTCGACGCTGCGCGTGTCCTACTCGTTCTCGACGAAGCTCGCGACCAACCTGCTGGTCCAATACAACAGCCTCGACCGCGAGTTCTCGACGAACGTGCGCTTCAACTTCGTGCACCGGCCGGGAAGCGACCTCTTCCTCGTCTTCACGGAGAATCGCGGGGACGACATCGGGCGCTGGCGGCTCCAGGACCGGGGGCTGGTGATGAAGATCACCTACCTGGCGCGACTCTGAGCGCGCTCGGCTCGGGCACGCGCTCCGCGCCGGACCGAACGCGACACAAATCCCGCCCGACTCCGTAGGGGAAGCGACAGAGGACGCTGAACCTTCGGGAGTCGAGATGGACGACCTGCTGCAGGACCTTCGGTACGCGATCCGGGGCCTTCGTAAATCGCCCGCCTTCACGGTCGTCGCGATCGTGACGCTCGCGCTGGGGATCGGGGTCAACAGCTCGATCTTCAGCCTCGTCAACGCCGTCCTGCTGAGGCCGCTTCCGGTCGAGAGTCCGGAGCAGCTGGTCGACATCTACGGGCACACGTCGACCTCGTCTTCCCACGACTCGAACTCCTACCCCAACTACCTCGACTATCGAGAGCAGTCCGAGACGCTTTCGGGCCTGATCGGGTACACGAATTTCTTCGGCAACCTCTCGATCGAGGGCAGCTCGGAGCTGGTCATCGGGGAGATCGTCACCGAGGACTATTTCTCCGTGCTGGGCATCCGACCCACGCTCGGTCGGGCCTTCCTGCGGGAGGAGTACAGCGCACCGAGCGCCTATCCCGTCGCCGTCCTCAGCCACGTCTTCTGGCAAAGTCGCTTCGGCGGCGACCCGGACATCCTCGGCAGAACGTTCCGGATGAACGGGATCGTCTACCAGGTGATCGGCGTGGCCCCGGAATCCTTCGGCGGGATGTTCCCGGCGGTCACCGCGCAGATGTGGATTCCCACGGCGATGGTCGAAGAGATCGAGCCGCTCGGGAATCAGCGCAACTCGGGCGCGTCCCAGGGTGAGACCCGCTTGGAGCGCCGCGGTCAGCACTGGCTCTGGCTCCGAGGGAGGATGAAGCCGGACGCCGACATCCGACAGGTGCGGGCCGAGATCGAGGGCATCGCGGCCAGGCTCTCGGAACAGTATCCGGAGACCAACGAGCGCGAACGCGTGACGGTCCTCTCCACGAACGAGGTGGCCATCAACCCGGACTTCGACCGGGCCGTCGCGCCCGTCGGCATGCTGCTGCTCGGCGCGGTCGGGCTCGTGCTGCTGGTGGCCTGCGCCAACCTGGCCAACATGCTCCTCGCGCGCGCGTCCACGCGACGGCGGGAGCTCGCGGTCCGCGTGGCGGTGGGTGCGTCCTCCGGCCGCGTGATCCGGCAGCTGCTCACCGAGAGCATGCTGCTCGCCGTGGGCGGTGGCGGCATCGCGATGATCCTCTCGGCGTGGCTGTCGGGGCTGATCGGGCGCCTCCAGCCGCCCCTGCCCATCAACCTGGGATTCGACATCGCCCCCGACTGGCGCGTGCTCGTCTTCACGCTGGTGGCAGCGGTGGTGACCGGTCTGGCATTCGGTCTCCTCCCGGCCGTTCGCGCGTCACGGCCGGATCTCGTTCCGGCCCTGAAAGACACGGGTGAAGGGCCGGGAGGCCAGGGACGGCGGATCGAGCTCCGTGACGCTCTGGTCGTCGTCCAGGTCGCGCTTTCCCTGGTGCTGCTCATCGGCGGGGCGCTCCTGGTCCGAAGCCTGGGCGCCGCCCAGGACGTCGACTTCGGATACGATGTGGATCGTGTCGCCTATCTGGGCCTCGCGATGGAGATGAACGGCTACGATGCGAAGCAATCGGCCGAGCTTCTGGAGGCGGGACGCCTCCGGCTGGCCGCTCTCCCCGAAGTGCAGGCGGTGGGGCTGACGAGCCGCGTGCCGCTCTCCCTCAACAACAACGGGTTCGGGATCTACATCGACGGTCACCAGACCTCGGGAGACGACCGCCGGTACGTGATGGACGGCGCGTCGGTGGACGAGGCTTATTTCGACGCGTTCGGCCTCCGGCTCCTGGAGGGTCGGGCCATCGAGCGCGCCGACCGCGAAGGGCAGCGCGTCGCGGTCGTCTCGAAGGCCATGGCTGAGCGGTATTGGCCGAACGAGAGCGCGGTGGGCCGGGAATTCCGCCGGTCCTGGGGCGGGGAGCCGTGGCGGATCGTAGGCGTTGCCGAAGACTACAAGGTCGACACGCCGGGCGAGGCGCCCAAACCCTACATCCACGTCCCGCTGCCTTTGGAAACCGTGTACGCGAATGTCATGGTGCGCTCCTCGTCGGCCGCTCAGGACCTGGTGCCCACGCTCGAGCAGGAGCTTCGGACGCTCGATCCGGAGCTGGTCTTCCTCGAGACCGGGACGATGCGAGGCCTCGGTGACGTGCGCCTCTTCCCGATCAGGGCGGGCGCCTGGCTCATCGGCGCCTTCGGCGTGCTCGCACTCGTGCTCGCCGCCGTCGGGCTCTACGGCGTCATCGGATATGCGGTGAGTCGGCGGCGAAGAGAGATCGGGGTGCGCAAGGCGCTCGGCGCGGAGAGTGGCCGCATCCTCACGCTCGTCCTTGGCCAGGGGATGGCCTTGGTGGCGGCCGGTGGCGTCATCGGCGCGGCTCTGGCGGCGATGAGCACGCGTTTCCTTTCGAGCGTGCTCTTCGTGGACTCGTTCGACTTCGTGAGCTTCGCCTTCGCCTTCGGCGTGCTCCTCGCCGTGGCGGCCCTCGCCAACTGGGTGCCGGCCTGGCGGGCGTCGAAGGTCGACCCCATGCACGTGATGCGGGCGGAGTAGACGCTACCGAAGCAAGTCGGACCGCTCCAGGAGTGCTCTGAGCCGCTCGACCCGCCTGCGGTTCACGCCGAGGTCGGATCTTCCGACCCGTGAGGCCGAACGCACGACGAGCTCACCGTCCGAAGCGGCCAGGAGCTCCAGGTCGTCCACGAACCGGAAGAGCCGACTGCGTTCTTCCGCGTGCAGATAACGTCCGGAGGCGGAGACGACCCGCATCCGCGACATCGAGGCGACGACCGAACGCACGCTGTCGAAGACCGCGGCGTCGGGTGAGACCAGGTACAGCGGCGGCGTTCCCTCCGGATGCCGGTCGCCGGTGTTCACGCAGTTCGGCGTGTCCGGACAGGGTGCGAGCCGGCCGTCACGCGCACCGAGCCGATCGGGTGCCGGCACATCGCACGCCGAAAGCAGCCAAAGCCCGGCGATCAAAGCGGGAAGACGTCGACGCCTCATCGGATCAGGCCGACCGGACGGTGCCCAGCCCACCGTCGACTCCGAGTGTCTGTCCGGTGACCCAGGATCCGTCCACGAGCAGCCACTCGATCGCTGCGGCCACCTCGTCGGGATCGCCGACGCGACGCAGCGCGTGCATGGCCTCGGAGGACTCTCTCGCCCGCTCGTTGCCCGTGATGCGGCTCGTGAGCGGAGTTGCCACGAGGCCCGGGGCGACCGCGTTGATCCGGACCCCGCTCCGTCCGTACGTGGCCGCGGCCGAACGAACGAGGGCATCGATCCCGCCCTTGGCGGCGGCGATCGCCTCGTGGTTCGCGAGCCCGATGCGCGCGGCAGCCGTGGACACGAGAACGACGGAGCCGGATCCCTGCTTCGACATCGGCCCGACGGCTGCCCGAAGGATCGCAAAGGCGCTCGTGAGATTCGTGGCGATCGTCTCGTTCCACTCGGAGGGACGTGTCAGATGCGCCGGCTTCAGCAGCAGGCTCCCCACACAGTTCACGACGCCGTCGATTCGCCCGTAGCCTTCGAGTGCGTCCGAGAAGACGGCGTCGACCGCCTCGAAGTCCGTGGCGTCCGCCGGGAAGGACATCGCGCCGAGGGAAGACGCCAGCTCCGCGAGCTCGGTCTCCCTGCGACCGCTGAGCACCAACTGCGTCCCACGGGCAGTCAACCGGCGGGCGAGGGCCGATCCGACACCGCCCTGGGCGCCGAAAACGAGGACGACGGGAGCCCCTTCGGACCGGGCCGTCGGCACGCTCTCCGTCTCTGCTTCGTTCGTGATCACGTTCATCCTTGGTGCCTGATGTTCATATCTTGTCTAATTTTTTTGGCCGAAACATTGCCAACACTTGACGATGTCCAAGTATTGTTTAATAATTGTTAGACAAGATTATCCCGTCAAGGAGTCGACCATGTCCCAGGACCACGCCACCAAGCTGAACGACTTCCTCTACGATTCCGTCTACTCGGCGGCCGTCGGTGCGGCGGCGGTCGCGATCTTCTTTCTGATCAGCGATCTGCTGCAGGGTCAGCCGCTCTTCACACCGTCTCTCGTGGGCTCGGCGCTGTTCCTGGGCCTCGACCCCGCTTCCGTAGGGACGGTGCATCTCGGTGTGATCGGCCTCTTCAGCCTCGTTCATTTCGCGGCATTCTTCGCGTTGGGTGCGACGACGTCCTGGGCGATCCAGCGCGAGCCTCGCCTTCCTGCCCGATCCATGGTTCTGGCAATCGCTCTGTTCGCATCGCTCGAGGGGGGCGTCCTCATCTTCGACGCGCTGTTCGCGCCCGGGACTCTGGCCGCGGTCGGCCACGGTGAGATTCTGGTCGCGAACGTGCTCGCGGCCAGCTCCATGGCGCTCTCCCTGAGACACGCACACGGGGTCCCGTTCTCCCGTCCGGCCTCGTCTCCCGCGCAGGCTCTGGGCTGATTCTCACGCACTCGGATTATGAAGGAGTGAAACGACCATGGACTCGATCTTGTTGGTGCTGCAGGTCGCGATCGCCCTGGCGATCTTCAACGTGTGGATCATCCGCTATGGCAAGGCGACTCCCTGGCGTGGCGGCGACGCCCGGAACATGGCGGAGGAGTTCGAGCACTACGGTCTGCCGCCGTGGGTCAGGCAGACGGTCGGGTTCCTGAAGCTCACCCTGGCCACCCTGCTCGTCGTGGGCATCTGGTTCGAGGCGGCCGTGCCGTTCGCTGCGCTGGGAATCGCGCTTCTGATGGCCGGAGCCGTGCTCGCCCACGTCCGGGTGCGCGACCCGCTCCGCAAAGCGCTGCCCGCGTTCTCGCTGCTCGTGCTGTCTTCGGTCATTGCCGTGGGGGTCGGCCTGTAGGGCCGCTGGCCCACAGGCCCCGCATTCGCTCGGCCGTCCCGTCGACTTCGGCGGTACCGAACGCGCCTGTTCCCGAAAGCTCGTCATTCATGAGCTTCGTGAAGACTCCGATGAGGCAAACGAGCGCGACCAGGTTGGGGAGCGCCGTGGCGGCGACGGCGATGTTCGCGACGACCCACAGGCTGTCGACGTCCGACACGCCGGCGACGAGGACCCCCGGGAGGAAGTAGATCCAGCGCAGCGCGCGTGTCGGCCCGGTCCCGACCAGGTTCACGAGACAGGTCTCGAAGTAGACGTAGAAGCCGATCTGCGTCGAGAGGCAGAACGTCGCGATCGCGCCGGACACGATCACGGAAGCGACGGGCGCCGGGAAGACTTCGGTGAACGCGGCGAGGAGCAGCTCGATGCCCGACTCCCCTCCGGCCAACGCTCCGGTGGAGAGGATCGCAAAAGCCGTGATCGAGCAGATCAAAATCGTGTCGAAGAACACTTCGAACGCGCCCCACACGCCCTGACGGAACGGATGCTCGGTCTCCGCCGTCGCGTGGACCATCGGCGCGGTTCCCATGCCGGCCTCGTTGGAGAGCATCCCGCGGGCCATGCCTTGCTTGATCGCCTCGGCCACGGCGACTCCCGCGACACCGCCTGCACCGGCCGAGAGGGACAGGGCGTTCGACACGATGGAGCTGACGACCGCGGGGAGCACCTCCAGGTTCACGGCCACTACGACGAGCGCTCCGAGCAGGTACGCCACCGTCATGACGGGGACGAGACGCTCCGAGAAGCTGCCGATCCGGCGGAGCCCTCCCAGGACCACCATCGCCGTGATCACCGCCATGGTCGCCGTGACCAGGTAGGGGTTCAGCCCGTAGCTCGCGAGGAGCGCACGGCCAACCGTGTGGGACTGCAGCATCGAGGCCGCGAAGACCGCGTTGACGAGCATCCCGGCGCTGAAGAGCAGCGCGAGGGGGGTCCAGCCCAGCCCGCGCTCGATCGTGTACTGCGGCCCGCCCCGCATCTGGCCGTCCTCGCCGCGCTCCCGGTAGTAGACGCCCAACGTGATCTCGGCGGTCTTGAGCATCATCCCGAAGAACGCGGTCACCCACATCCAGAAGATCGCCCCGGCCCCACCCACCGACAGCGCCGTGGCCACACCGGCCATGTTGCCCATCCCGACGGTGCCCGCCAGCGACGTGGCGGCGGCCTGGAAAGGGCTCATGAGCTGGTCCTTCGGCCGTCCGACACCCGGCTCCGGTACGAGCCGTCCGAGTGTGTTGCGCAGGATGTAGCCGAGCCCCGAGAGCTGGAAGAAGCCCGAGCGGACCGTAAAGAACACGGCCACGCCGGCCAAGAACGCCATGGTCCAGGGTCCCCACAACAGCCGGTCGACGGCCGCGAGCTGCTCGAGAAGCGTGTTCAGGGTCCAGCCTCGTCCGAGGTACACGATCGGGAAGCTCCATCCTACGCCGAGGCTCTCCAGCGCGACACTTCTTGCGAGGCCATGCCCCAACGTCGGAGACTGGGCACGCGGCCCTGCACGGACGAAAGGCAACGATGAAAGAAGCGGTCGTCGGTATTCACACCATCGGCCAGACCCCACGCCCCGACCTGCTCGAGGCCCTGCCGGGGCTGCTCGAGATCGGCCGATTGGAGATACGGGGCGCCCTGGACGGGCTCGAGGCCGAGCGAATCCCCGCGTGCAGGCCGGACGGCTACCCCCTCGAGACGCGACTTCGGGACGGCACTCGCGTGGTCGTGGATGCAGCATTCCTCTCGCCCCGGATCCAGTCACACATCGACGAGTTGGACGACCGGGTGGACGCGCACCTCGTGCTCTGCGCCGGCCCCTTCCCCACCCTCGCTGGCGGCAAGCCCGTCCTGCAGCCCTTCGATCTCGCCGCCACGGAGCTCGAGAAGCGCGGCCACCGCTCCCTCCTCGTCGTCGTCCCCTTTACCGGGCAGGCCCGTCATGCCGAGCGGAAATGGGCGGACGCCGGATTCTCCTGTCGTATCCGGGTGCTCGACGGCGGCCCCGAGCCTCGCTCCCTCGAGGAGCTCGCTGGGCAGGTGGCATCGGAGGAGCCCGACGCGGTCGTGTTCGACTACGTCGGCTTCCCACGGGATGCGATGAGGATCCTCTCGGCGCGCGTCGGGCTGCCCGTATTCGATCTCGGCCACCTGGCCGTCGAGGCCCTCGTCCTCCGCACCCGCGGCTCGAAGGAGGGCTCCGACCCTGTCGCCGACCCCGAGATCTTCGAGTAGGTTGCCGCGAGTGCCGCTCGACCCGTCGAGCCCCCGTTCGTAACCCGAGCCCAGTCCTCTTCCTTGACCGTATCCGCCGCCTTTTCGCTCGTCGTGCACGGCGACCTCGCCCTCCCGGACGGAAGCGTGCTGGAGAAGGGCTGGCTGGGAGTGGAGGACGGCACGATCCGCGAGATTTCCGATCAGCCGCTGCGCGGAGCGGAGATCGTGGACGCCTCGGGACACCTGATTCTTCCCGGCTTCGTCGACGCCCACGTCCACACCCGGTCCTGCGTGGACGAAGGCATCACGGCCACGACCCGAGCGGCCGCGGCGGGGGGCACGACGACGGTCATCGACATGCCCTTCGACAAGCCGGCTCGACCGGTGGACTCGAGGGATCGCTTCGAGGCCAAGGTCGCCGACGTCGCCGACGAGGCGGTGGTCGATGTCGCGCTCTACGCCACCTTCGCGCCGCAAGGAGACCTGGGTGTCCTCGCGGAGCTGGCGGACGCGGGCGCGGCGGGCTTCAAGGTCTCGACGATCGAGGTCGACCCGGTCCGCTTTCCCCGCATCCCCGACGGGCGGCTCTACGAGGCCTTTCAGGAGATCGGACGACTCGGACGCCCGGTCGCGGCCCATCAGGAGAACCAGGAGATCGTCTTCGCTCAGGCCGACGTGTTTCGAGCCCGTGGTGACACCGCCCCGATCGACCATGCGCTCAGCCGCCCACCGGTGGCCGAGGCGGAAGCGGCCGGACGCCTGCTGGAGCTCGCGTACTGGACGGGCGCTCATCTGCACATGGTGCACGGGACCCTGCCCCGGACCTTCGACCTGATCGGCTGGAACCAGGGCGAGGGCGTGCGTGCCACCGGCGAGACGTGTCTGCAGTACCTGCTGTTGACGGAGGACGCCCTGCGGGCGCAGGGCGGCCGGGCCAAGTGCAATCCGCCGCTCCGAACCCGAGAGGCCGTCGAGGGCCTCTGGGGTCAGCTCGAGAACGGGCAAATCGACATCGTGACCTCCGATCACTCCCCCTACCCGCTGCATCGCAAGGAGACGGACGACATCTTCGAAGCGTATGCCGGGATGCCCGGAGTCGAGACACTCGGGCCACTGCTCTACAGCGCCGCGGTCGCTTCGGGCCGGATCGGGCTCGGGCGCTTTCTCGAGCTCGTCGCGTCCGGGCCCGCGGCGGTGTTCGGTCTCGAGCGAAAGGGACGGCTGGCAGCCGGCGCCGACGCGGACTTCGTCGTCTTCGATCGCGACGCCGAGTGGACGGTGGACGAAGAAGACCTACACTACGCCGTGGGTTGGAGTCCGTACCACGGTATGCCGGTTCGCGGCAAAGTCGTCTCGACGTGGCTGCGAGGGCGCCGCATCTACGAGCGCGACGTGGTGCAGGCCCCGCCCGGAACGGGCCGATTCGTACGCCCGGCGTGAACTCTTCAAGCGAGCACGGCTGATGCATCTCCAAGGGGTCCTACCGATCTTGCCGACGCCCTTCACCGACCGGGGCGACGTGGACGAGCACAGCCTTCGACGACTGATCGACTTCGAGCTCGAGGTCGGCGTGCAGGGCGTGAGCGTCCTGGGCTTCATGGGCGAAGCCCATCGCCTCTCGAATGCGGAGCGGAAGCAGGTGGTCGCGGCGGTGGTCGATCAGGCCGCAGGGCAATTTCCCACCTGGGTGGGCGTCCTCGCCTTCGGCGCGGCAGGCGCCATCGAGCAGGCTCGGGAGGCGCAGGAGCTCGGAGCCGAAGGCGTGTTCGTGGCGCCGATCGGCGTGCAGAACGACCAGGTCGTCTTCGACTACTACGCCTCGGTGGCAGAAGCGATCGAGATTCCCGTCGCGATCCACGACTTCCCCGAGTCCTTCAAGACGATCCTGTCGCCCGAGCTCATCGCGCGCATGGCCAACGAGATCGACGGCGTGCAGTACATCAAGCTCGAGGACTATCCGCCGTTGCGGAAGCTGAGCAAGGTGCAGGAGCTCGCACCCGATTCCATCGGGATCTTCGGTGGCCTCGGGGGTGTGTACTTCCTCGAGGAGCTTCAGCGCGGGTCGCGGGGAATCATGACCGGCTTCGCTTTTCCCGAGGTTCTGGTCGCGGTCTACGAGGCCTTCCGTGCCGGTGACCTGGCACGGGCATCGGCCGTCTTCGACCGGTACGTGCCGCTGATCCGGTATGAATTCCAGCCCAAGATCGGCCTGGCGTACCGCAAGTTCAGCTATCAGAAGCGGGGGATCCTGGACTCGACGTTCATCCGGCCCCCGGGGCTTCAGATCGACGACTACACACGGGCGGAGCTCACGGCGATCATCGAGCGCGTAGGGCTTTCGCTGATGCCCGGCGTGCAAAGCATCCCATAGGACGACGAATGCAGATGAGAAACGCCAAGTCCATCCTCCTGCTGCCGATCATCCTGGGCTGCTCCAGCGACAGCACGGGCGTGGGCGTTCCCTCGAGCGGCTTCGTCGAAGCCTTCGTGCAGGACGACCCGCAGGCCTCCACCCCACAGGCGGGCGCTGCCCTCGCCGGAGCCGACGACGCGTTCACCGGCACGCTGGTGGGTGAGATGGGCGTTTCGATCCGCTCGATCGACGGCACCTGGTTCGATCTCGGCGGGCGCAACCAGATCACGATGGCGTTGCAGGCGACCGGCCGGACCGCCATTTCGGCCCGGCTCAGCGCGCCGATCGGCACCTACACCGGAATCCGACTCGTGCTCTACAACCTGCTCATCACGGTGGACGGAGGCAGCCGGATCGGGTCGGTGGACGTGCCTTCTCCGATCCAGGCCACGGGGGCGACGTTCCTGCCGGTGGCGGTGGAGCTGAGCGTCTCGGCCTTCACGGTCTCCGGATCCGGAACCGCGGAGCTCGTCTTCGACCTCAATGCCGAGGAGTGGATCGGCCTGGGCGAGCTGAGCTCGGGCCTGATCTCCGACGTGAACATGGCGAGCAGGATCCGCGGGCGCGCGACGAGCGGCTGAGGTCGCCCGGCAACGTCAGAGGAGGCTACCTCCCTCCAGTCGGATTCGGATCTCGGCGAGGACCTGCTGGTCGATGGTCGCCTGCCGGTCTCGGCGCCCGAAGATCTCGTCCGTGGCGTTGAGCACCGGCTGACCCGGCCGATGCCGGGTCAGCACGCGCACCATCACCCGATCTGCCGACTCCGGAGCAATCACCACCCGAACGACCTCCCCATAGCCCTCCGAGTACGGATCGTTGTCGGACGTCGTCGCGATCAGCATGACGGCTGCCGACTCGGTCGCCTCCAGGCTTTGCGAATCGAAGCCGTAATACGCCAGCGCGTCACGGGCGATGGTGATGACCTGTTCGATCGGCTGCTCGAACGAACGGAAGACGCCCTTGTCGAGGGGTTCCTGGCGAATGCCCCGACCGGCGCATCCGGCCGCGAGCGCGACCAGGAGCGCGGCACAGACGCCGGTCGACCGCAGGCTCATCCGTCCGACTCGGGGTCGACGTCGGTCGGCCTGCCGTCACCATCGGCTTCGAAGACCTCCTCCCAGGTAAAGCACGGGTAGATCTGGTCCCTCGCCAGCAGGACACGCTCGACTTCGATCACGTACGGCAGCGCATCGCCGAGCTGCTCCGCGACCTCCTCACGGTCGAAGGCCGCTACGGCGGTGGGCCCGCGGCTCACGACGGACTGGTCGAGGATGCGCACGGCCTTGTCCCTCAAGACCTCGGGATCGCCATCGGGATAGGCCGCACGGAGCTCCTCGATCGCGCTCTCCACGTCTCCGATGATCGCGCCACTGGCGAATCCGCCCCCGAAGAGCCCGACCAAGCCGCCCACCACGGCTACGACCACCAGAACGACGGCGACCGTGAGCAGCACGCCCTCGGGGATCCTCCCGGCGCTGATCACGAGCGGAATGAGCACCAGGGAAATGATGGCGACGACCGCGACGAGGCATCCCGCCGAGCTGGGATCGCTCGGTGGTGGCCGATCGCGGACCGCTTGGAGCGTGTCCTCGATCAGCTTGGGATCGACGGCCTCCGCGGGAAACTGGTTCGGGTCCGACATGGCACCGTTCCTCGATTGACGCTGCCGAGTGAGCTCGAGATCTCCTCGACCGACAGTGGCACGACCGACCCCAAACCAAAAGGGGCGGCGGACCCTCCGGCCCACCGCCCCCTCCTCGAGGAAGCCCGGTCGTCAGTTGCGAACGGCCAGGGTCGTCACTGTGGGCTGCACCAGCCGCTCGTACTCCGAGTACGGCAGCCTGACCAGCTCCGTGTGGCTTCCGGCGTTGAACGCGATCTGCTCGTCCTCTCGGAGGTGTTGGTCCACGAAGACCTGAATGTCCCAAAGGTTGCCGAAGGGGGGCATGGCCCCGACCTCGCAATTCGGGAACAGGTCTGCGAACTCGTCCTCCGAGGCGAGCTCGACCTCGCGAGCTCCCGTCACCTCTCTCAGGCGGCTGGGACTCACGCGATCCGTGGCCGGAAGCACGGCCATCGCCATCTCCCCGTCGAGCTTGACCATGACCGTCTTGGCCAGCTCCTTGCCGGGAATGTGCGCCGACGCGGCAATCTCCTGAGCGGTAAACGCCGGCGAATGCGACAGGACGACGAACTTGACGTCGTTTTCCTCGAGGAACTCACGCAGTCGATCGACTGGCATGATGCACCTCCCGCTCGAGATACCTGCAGGTATCCTGATCTTGAGGGACGTGCACGCGCCACCGCTGTGGGGATTCGCTTGAAATTGGTGTGGGGAATTGCCC
>JBDHII010000095.1:0-11930 GCA_039587515.1 Gemmatimonadota bacterium | reverse complement strand
CTGGTTCTACAGCAACTGGGACTTCAACGCGACCGGCGGCATCTTCGAGCAGGAAACGGGTCGCGGGATCTTCGAGGCGTTCGACGAGCTGATCGCGAAGCCCACGGGGATGGAGGACTACCGCCCGAGCGACGGCCAGTACGAGCCGAGAAGCGGATGGGGCAGCGCGCAGGGTCGGTCCGTCTCGGACTTCCCGGCCTACGTCTTCCGGATGACCGCTCGAGACATGGCCCGCTTCGGTCTCCTCTACCTTCGCGAGGGTCGCTGGCTGGATCGCCAGGTCGTGCCGCGAGAGTGGGTGAGGCGCACCACTCGGACGGATCGGGCGACCAGCGATTACGGCGGCTACGAGTTCTTCTGGTGGATCGCCATCGATGGCCGACTCTATCCCGGAGTGGACGTCGGTGACGGAGCCTATGCGGCGCACGGTGCCGGCGGACATTACATCACGATCATGCCGGAGCACGATCTCGTGGTCGTCCACAGGGTGAACACGAACGACCGCACGGAGCCGGTCGGTGGTTTCGATCCGGGCACGAGCATCGCACGCGACGATTACGGAAAGCTGCTTGCATTGATCCTCGCCGCCCTGAGCTGAGCGGGCGCCCGACGCTCCACCCTTCTCAGCCGCCTGGTGTCTCCGATTGGCTCAGGAGCCGCTCGACCTCGGCCAGCCAGCCCTGGACGACGTGCAGCGTCGTGGTGGTCACGACGCGATCCTCGAGGATGAGCACGCGTCGGCCGTCGGCGGAGACCTCGTAGGAGCGCCCGCCCACGTTCACGAAGTCGCCCTCGAAGATCACTTCGGGCGAGCCCACCTCGAGCGTCGGGGACGTCGTCACGTCGACGGCCATGATCCGGCGTCCGTTGCGGTAGAAGAGACGGCGGCCATCGTCCGACCAGCGGGGCTCCTCCGCGCCACCCGTCACCGACACCTGTCTCCGTTCCCCCGCCACCGGAAACGACTCGACGAAATTGTGATACTCCCCCGTGCGGGCCGACGTGTAGGCGACCGCATCCCCGGACGGTGAGATGGCAAGGCCCCAGGCGGTGGCATCGGTCGTGATCTCCCGTCGCTCCTCCGATCCAGGCTCCACGACCGCGAGCCCCGTCGCGCCATAGTTGGCCGTCCCGAATCCCGCCGGGGTCCACGAGTAGATCCACATCGAGGACTCTGTCCCGGTCAGGAGTGGGCGGGCCTCGGCGCCCGCGTCGACGGTGGTCGCGAAGGGCGCCACGGGCACCACGTCCCGGTGGAACAGGATCTCGCGCCCGTCGGGAGACCAGTGGAGCGGTCCGCGGCTCGACCCGTCGACCGTCAGCTGCCGCGGTCGATTGTTCGTCAGGTCGTACACCCAGACGTCCGAACCCGAGGCGTCGAATTCCAGCACGGCCAGCCGGGTGTCGCCCGGGGAGAGCTCGAAGGAGCCGCGGAACCTTCGGGGCAGGTCGAGTCGGGTCCGCGACCCGTCCGCCTCGATCCAGGTGAGGGGCCCTTCGGCGACCGCTCGCCCCTCGGCATATACGAGCGTGCCCTCGCCGGAGATATCCCACTGACCCTGGCCGTAGACCTCCTCACGCACGCCACCGAGCACCGGGACCGTGGCGCTCGACCCTCCGGGGCGTGCCGGATCGTAACGCATCGCGTGGAGTGTGGCTCGCGCGGTCCCGATCACGTAGCCACCCGGCTGATAGACGGCGTGCGGGCCCGGATCCCCGATCTGCTCGACGGCGCCGGTCTCCGGATCCACCACGTTGCCACCCAGCAGAATACGACCCGACGGAAGCCAGACAGGCCACTCGAAGTCGATCGGCTCCGTCACGAGCGAGCCGACGTCCGAGAGAAGCTCGCCCTGATCGGAGACGATCCGCAGCGCGCCGCCTTCGTCGTGCCCGAAGACGATGCGACCGTCCGTCGACCAGTCGGCACCCACGGAGTTCGTCGCCTCCGCGATCAGGACCGGCTCACCACCGTCGACCCGCACCTTCTTGAGCTGGTTTCCGACGAAGAAGCCCACCCAGAGTCCGTTGGGTGAGAAGAACGGACCATAGGCCGACTCCGTTCCGGAGATCGCGGTGATCTCGTACGAGCCCAGGTCTCGCAGATACAGACGTGTCTCGCTGTCCTTCAGCCCCACGTAGACCAGGCGATCGCCGTCCTCCGAGATCGCGAACGCGCGCCGACCGTTCCCCAGGGCTGCGGCGCCGATGAAGGCCATCGGTACCGAGTCCGGGAGCCGAAGGCTCAGCCGGACGACCTCTCCCGGCTCGCCCTCGCGAGACTCGGCGCCTCGCGATAGCCCCCAGATGAGAACGGCGAGTACGGCAACGCCCCAGGCCAACCGCTCGAGCCGCCCTGGAGCCGATCGGCCGGCGGAGCCTCGAGGATCGATCGGGACGACCCCCGGACTCGCCAGGGCCTCCGCCATCTTCGCCGCGCTGCCGAAGCGATCCGCCGGAAGCTTGGCGAGAGACTTCAGGACGACCCAATCGACATGGGTCGGAACCGTCTTGCGGTTGCCCGAGGGCGGCTCCGGCTCGCCGGTCACGATCTTGCCGAGGATCGCTTGCGCGCTCGAGCCCGTGAACGGAGGCTCGCCACTGAGCATCTCGTAGAGAACGCACCCGAGGGAGTAGACGTCGCTCTCCGGACCCGGGTCCCGGTCCGCGGTGGCCTGCTCGGGGCTCATGTAATACGGCGTGCCGAGCGAGAGCCCCGTCTCGGTCAGCCGGCCCTCCCCCGCCGCGCTGACGGCCAAGGCGATGCCGAAGTCAGCAACGAGGGGGCGGCCGTCCTGAAGGAGGATGTTCGCCGGCTTGATGTCCCGGTGGACAACGCCCTGGCGGTGGGCATAGTCCAGGGCTCCGGCGACGTCGATCGTGATCCTGAGCGCCTCTTCCACCGGAAGCTGGCGCTCCCGATCGAGCCGCTCGCGCAAGGACTCCCCCTCCACGTACGGCATCACGTAGAAGAGGAAGGAGTCCGCCTCTCCGGAATCGAAGAGCGGAAGCACGTTGGGATGCTGCAGGTTCGCGGTCGTCTGGATCTCGCCGCGGCCAGGTAGACCGTGGCCATGCCGCCCTCGCCGAGCTTCCGCTGGATCGAGTAGCGGCCCTCCAGGGCGGCGTTGAGGCGAGCGATCACGTCGGTCATGGGCGACAAGATGAAGTCGGTCCGATCACCCCGCTAGGAAGGTGGGCGAGGCCGATGTTACTCGGCCGCCCCCGCGTCACTCAACGTTTCCGCAAAGGCTGCGGAGTTGGCCTCGGCCTTCACCGCATAAGCCTCGAAGCGCGGCGTGCCGCGCAGGGGCTCGAGGAAGGGGCAGAGGGTCCGGATGAAGAGGTGCGGGTGGAAAGTCTCGACGGAGTCCTCGAGAAGCTCCATCGCCCGTTCGTGCGCGCCGGCCACGGCGAAGACCTCGGCCAGGTGGAACTTGTGGTGGCCGTCGAGACCCGCGACGCCCTCGACGCAGTCGAGTGCCTCTTCCGATCGACCCTCGATCGCCGCGACCAGGCCCGCCAGCTGGCCGGTGTAGAGCATCTCGGGAGCGGTGGTGCGCAGCACCTCGGCATTCGCTTTGGCCGCTTCGAGCTGGCCCACCAGAAGCTGCGTATATCCCGTGCACCATCGGGCCATGGTATGCGTGGCATCGAGCTCGAGCGCTCGCAACCCGCTCGCCAGCCCTTCCGCCGCCCGCCCCACGAACCAGGTGACCGCATTGGCGAGCATCCACGAAGTCGGCGACAGCGGGTCGCACGCGACCAATCGTCGAGCCGTCTCCAGGGCCTCATCGTTCTTTCCGATACCAGAGTAGGTCACACCCAGAAAGAAGAAGGCGTCGACGTCGTTGGGGTCTTGCTCCAGGCACCTCTGGAAGTGCCGGATGGCTTCGGACGCCGAGCCGCGCTCGTAGGCCACGAAGCCCAACAAGCCGTGGGCAGGAGCCGAATCCGGGTCCTCCTTCAGGATCGCCAGCGCGACCGCTTCCGCTTGGTCGATTCCGGAGTGGTCACTCGCCAATCCCGCCCGGACGCGCTCGACCTTCGCAACCGCCTCGAGCGCCCGGATGGGAATCGTATCACCCTCGATCTCCCTGGCCCGCGCCAGGAGCGCTTCCCCGCGATCGATCCCCGGTCCGTAGCGACGCAGCTCCTGCCGAGCCTGCAGGTAGAGCTCGAACGCACGAACGTCGTGAATGGGGTGCTCCGCGAGGCGCCGGTCCTCATCCGACGTCAGCGTCACGTTCAGCGCGGCCACGATCTCGCGCGCCACACGCTCCTGGACTTCGAACACGTCCTCCATGGTGCCGTCGAACCGCTCGCCCCAGAGCGGCTCGTCCGCAGCCGCGTCGATCAGCTGCGCCGTGATCCGCAAGCGATCTCCGGCCTTTCGGACGCCCCCCTCCAGCACGTACTCGACGCCGAGCTCGCGTCCGATCGTCCGCACGTCCTTGTCGGTTTCCTTGAGCCTCATGGCCGACGTCCGGGAGATCACGCTCAGGGCCTGCAGGGAGGCCAGGTCGGCGATGATCTCCTCCGTCAGTCCGTCGCTGAAGAACTCGTTCTCCGGGTCGGAGCTCAGGTTGGTGAAGGGGAGCACGACGAGCGTCGGCTTCTCCGAGTGAGCGCGCTCCGGCATCGGGCTCCGCAGAGCCGTGATCAGCTCTTGGCCGGTCTGATAGCGCCCCTCCGGATCGGTGGCCATCGCTCGCTGGACGACGCTCGCCAGTCCCTCGGGCACTTCGTTGCGGACCGTCCGCACGGACGGGGCGGCTTTGACCATGCGCTGGGCCATCATCTCCATGAGGCCGCCGGAGAAGGGGAGCGATCCCGTCAGACACTCGTACAGGAGGCAGGCGAGGCTGTAGAGGTCGCTCCGGCCGTCGAGCGTGGCCCCGCTGACCTGCTCGGGACTCAGGTAAGCCGGCGTTCCCAGAACGGATCCCGTCACCGTGAGCCCCTGCGAGTCGGCCACCGCGAGAGCGCTCGCGATCCCGAAATCCGCGACCATCGCATGTCCCTCGTGCAGCATCACGTTTTCGGGTTTGATGTCTCGGTGCACGATCCCGGCTCGGTGGGCGTAGTCCAGCGCCTCCGCTACCTCCGAGCAGAGCCGCACCGCCTCGTCCACGGGCAGGCGGCCCTCCCGTTGAAGCCGCTCGCGCAGGGTCTCGCCCGCCACGTAGGGCATGACGTAATAGCGAATCCCCGCCGCCTCACCGGAATCGTGCAACGTCAGGATGTTCGGATGGCTCAGGCGGGCCGCGACCTGGATCTCACGCTGGAAGCGTGCGTCGGCGACCGCCTCGTCGGCCCGGGCGGCCAGGTAGACCGTGGCCATGCCGCCCTCGCCGAGCTTCCGCTGGATCGAGTAGCGGCCCTCCAGGGCGGCGTTGAGGCGAGCGATCACGTCGGTCATGGGCGACAAGATGAGCCATGCCCTCGGGCGCGGCCAGCGGAGGCGTGCGAGCCGCGGCACTGGCCGGACCCCGTCCCATCGGCGCAGTATGCAGTCTCGTCGTCCCCAGCCCGGAGCACCCATGCGCCCCCTGCGACATCCGTCCCTGATCGCGACCGCCTTCGTTCTCGCCTGCGGGTCCGAACCGGCCGACGAGGTCCCCCCGGCCGCCGAGCCGGGCATCGACTTCGCCGCTGTCGCGTCCGTGATCGTGGACCGTCTCGACCTCCAGGCGGGAGAACGCGTGCTGTTGGTCGGTGTGCCGGGCCGCTTCGATCCGATCGTCCCGCTCCTGCGCGCCGGCATTCGAGCCTCCGGTGCGGAGGACCTGGGCGCCTGGTCGGAGCAGGGTGACGCACCCGAGAGCTGGTCCACCGAATTCACGGCCGGTCTCGAGGGCCTGCAGGCGGATGCGCTGGAGGAGGCCCTGCGAGTGGTCGATGCGGGCGTCATGCTCCCCGGGGCCACGCCGGCCGACGCCGTGTACGGCGCCCTTCAGCAGCTGCTGTGGCAGGGCAGCGGAAGGACGGTGCACTTCCACTGGGCGGGCGCCTACGAGCTCGACGGGACGCTGCGCACCGACGATCCCGAGATCGACGCGTTCTACCAACGCGTTCTCACGGAGACGGACTACCCGGCGCTGGCCGCCGCCCAGGCCGGATTCGAAGAAGCCATGCGGGGCTCGACCATCCGGGTGACCACGCCGGCCGGGACGGACATGTCGTTCCAAATCGGAGACCGCCCGGTGACCAAGCAGGACGGGAACGCCTCGGCCGGGCGTGCAGCCGGCGCGCTCAACCTGATCGACCGGGAGATCGAGCTTCCCGCCGGCGCCATACGCGTGGCCCCGATCGAGGAGACCGTCGAGGGCACGATCGCCTTCCCGCCGTCGGTGTGGGGCGGTGAGCGCGTCGAGGGGCTCCTGCTGACCATCGAGCGGGGTCGCGTCACCGACGTGACGGCGGACACGGGTCTCGAGGCGGCGCTTGCAGAGATGGACGGCGCCGGTGAGTCCGGTCGTGCCTTCCGGGAGTTCGCCCTCGGTTTCAATCCGCTGCTGGCCATCCCGAGCGAGGGCCGCCGTTGGATCCCCTACTACGGCTACGGAGCCGGGGTCGTGCGGCTCTCGCTCGGCGACAACACGGAGCTGGGCGGGAGTGTCGGCGGAGGGTACGTGCGCTGGAACTTCTTCACCGATGCAACGGTGACGGTGGACGGGGAGGTGTGGGTGGAGGGCGGGCGAGCGGTCCGGTAGCTCAGTTCCCGAGCCTCTCCTCGAGGAGCTGGAAAAAGTTCTGGATGTGGATCAGCTCGAAGCTCGCCTCGGGTTGGCGGATCATCAGGAAGCGCGAGCCGTCGAGCGAGACGTCGTACGAGGCGTGCAGCGCGGAGGCCTGGTAGCCCGTTGTCGAGAAGAGGTCACGTACCTCGCCCGTGGAAAAGGTCGGTGCGGTCTGCACGCTCACAGCCATCATGCGACCCTGACTGCGGTAGAAGAGCTCGCGTCCGTCCCGGGACCACACGGGCTCGGTTCCTCCTTCGACCGAAATCTGGCGACGGCCGGCCTGGGTCTCGGGGAACGGCCGGATCCACACTTCGTACTGCCCGGTCTCGTTGGAGACGTAGGCGAGCCAGTTGCCGTCGGGTGAGAGCGCGGGTGAGACCTCGTCCACCACGGGGGCCGTCGAAGCCGGGACGGTCAGTGAATCCGGCCCGGCCCGCCAGGCGAAGAGATCGCGTTCCTCACCCGACCTGCCCGTGCGGTGCACGAGCCACTGCCCGTCGTTCGACCACACGGCCTCGTCGACGGTGATCGGCCGATCGAGCAGAAGCTCCGGCGCAGCCACCCCGTCCACGTCCAGCGACCAGACGTCCCGGGTGTCCCCTTGCCGGTCGCTGATGAAGATCACCGAACGCCCGTCGGGGGTCCACGCCGGCCGGCGGTTCGAGCCCTCCTCGAAGGTCAGCATGCGCGGCGGCGTGCCGTCGAGCTCCTTCATCCAGATCGCCGAATTGTCCTCGACGCCCATGTTGACCGCGAGTCGACTGCCGTCCGGAGAGAGCGCCACGAACTCGAACTGACCCTTCCAGTCGGAAGCGACCGACATCGTCTCGCCCGAGCGGGTCACCCACACGAGCTCGCGCTGGTCGATCGCGCCCTCCACCTGCGCGCGCCAAAAGACGAAATCCCCCGAGGCCGACAGCGTGTACATGCCGTCACCGACTCGCATGCCGATGTTCTCGATCACGGGGACCGGGCTGGACGCCAGGCGCAGCTCGCCCGCGTCGAAGGGTGCGGCCATCAGCCGGCCGTCACTCGACAGGAAGACCAGATCGTTGTTTGGCGTCAGGTAGGACCGGATACCCTGGGCCAGGACCTCCTGCCGACCCGACTCCATGTCCATTGCGACGATCTGGCTGACGACTCCCGGTCTGCTGTTGCTGAACAACCCGATCCCGCCGTCCGCCGAGCGGTGGAAGTAGACGTGCTGCTCGGGATCCTCCGGCTCCGTGACCGGCTCGGGCATGCCCCCGCGATCCGACACACGAGAGATGCCACCTTCGGGACCTTGGTAGTAGATGAACCCGTCGTCGCTCCAACGGAGACAGCAACCGGCGCCTTGTGCCACGGGCCGGGGAGAACCGCCGTCGAGCGAGGCCACCATCAACTCTCCGGTTTGAGAAGACGCATATGCGACCTCCCGTCCGTCGGGCGACACGATGGGGTCCGCCGGACGGTCCGTACCCGGAAGCACGCGGAAGTCCAGCTCGTCGGACCGGCGGACCGCGAGCCTGATCAAGCCCGCCGCGTCTCGAACCGCCATGACGAGGCTCGAGCCGTCGGGTGACAGGGCGAGCCACTCGACCGGGAACATTCCCTGGCCCACCGCCAGCGAGGACTGCCGGACAAGGGGCTCTGGGTCGGGCTGGAGCGCGGTCCAGCCCAGTGCCACAGCGAGGACCGTCGCCACGCCCCAACCGGCCAGGCCGACAGGCCGGCTCGATCGGCCCCGGGCCCCGGCCGCCGCCATCTCTGCGCCGTGCCGGAAGCCCGGATCGGCGAGCGCAGCGCGGAAGTCTGCGGCGCTCCCGAATCGGTCGGCCGGCAATTTCTCCAGCGCCTTGCGGATCACCGCGTCCACATTCGCCGGCACCGCAGAGCGCACCTCCGTCGCCGAAGCCGGCCCTCCGCTGATGATCTTGCCCAGGATCATCTGCGGCGTGCTCCCGATGTACGGCGGATCGCCCACCAGCATCTCGTACAGCACGCACCCCAGCGCGTAGACGTCCGTCCCGGGACCCACGTGCGCGTCGCCCGTCGCCTGCTCCGGGCTCATGTAGTGCGGCGTCCCCAGGCTCAGCCCCGTCTCCGTCATCCGATGCCCGCCGCCCACGTTCACCGCCAGCGCGATCCCGAAGTCCGCCACCAGCGGCCGCCCCGCGTGCAGCAGGATATTCTCGGGCTTGACGTCCCGGTGGATCACCCCGTGCTCGTGCGCGTACTCGAGCGCTTCGGCCACCTCCGAGGCGATGCGCACCGCCTCCTCGACCGGAAGCTGGCGGTCCCGCTCCAGGCGGTCGCGCAGGGACTCGCCCTCCACGTACGGCATCACGTAGAAGAGGAAGCCGTCGGCCTCGCCCGAGTCGTGCAGCGGAAGGATGTTGGGGTGCTGCAGCTTGGCCGTCGTCTTGATCTCGGCCAGGAAGCGATCCGCTCCGATCACCGCGGCGAGCTCGGGCCGGAGCACCTTCAACGCCACCTGGCGCTCGTGCTTGCGGTCTTCGGCCAGGTACACCGTGGCCATCCCGCCCTCGCCGAGCTTCTGCTCGACGCGGTAGCGGTCTTCGAGGGCGGTATTCAGGCGATCGGTCAGGTCGTCGGCCATGGAGGCAAGATCCTACGGCCGAGCCGTCGCACGCAAGCGAGCGAGGCCCTCCAGTCTCGGCTGGAGGGCCTCGATGATCTGCGGACTTGCCGCTGGAGCGAACCGCGGAATCAGCGGCTCTCGTCGATCGCACGGTGGGCTGCCTCCGCAACGCCCTCCATGATCCAGACCTCGCGGATGCCGCGGGAGGCGTACGTGAAGCGGTCGCCGTCGGGATGGAAGTCTCCGAGGGCAGAGATGGGAGGTGCCTCCACGGGCAGGTGAACCCGCTCGGCCGCCCCCCCACTCACAGGTACCCGCCACAGATCGCCGTCCGAGCCCGATCCGCCGGACTTCAAGAAGTACAGGGAGCGGCCGTCGGGCGCCCAGCGCACCTGGCGCAGATACTCACCGGGATCCAGCTTCAGGATCTCACTCGGGTTCCCGTCAGATCCCACGACCGTCACCGTGTTCGACAGGCCCGGGAACACCCCGCCGGGAGCATGGGCGACGGCAATCCGGTCTCCCGTCCTCGAAAGCGTGATCCCCTGGATGTAGGGACGGCCCTGTGGGGCCTGGAAGACGGTACGCTCCTGAGCCGTCTCGCGGTCGTGTGCCACGACGTCACCTCCACGTGCGAAGTAGACCGTGGTCATGTCGGCTCCCAGGGTCGCGCTCGCTCCGAAGGTTCCCAGGTCGGTCACCTCTCCCGTTCCGACGTCGATCAACCCCGAGAACTGGCGATTCGCTCGAGTGTCCCAGGTTTGGACGAGCAAGGCGCTTCCGTCGGGAGCCCACCCGGGCCGCCCGAAGTCGTATCCCGAAACCGGCACCTCGCGCTCGGCACCCGTAGCCGCAGCCTGAATGATCAACTGCCGTCCCCACCGCTCGGATACGAGGTATTGTCCGTCCGGAGACCAGCTCGCTGCGTACCAGCCGTCCGATAGCCGAGTAGTCTCGCGGACGGCTGCGCCGCCGGGTTCGTCCAAGTGGCCGGCATACGTGGCAGGCTCTCCAACGCGCACCTGGTACACCAGGTCTCCGTCCACCGTCATCCCCATTGGACCGCCGTTGCGAAGCTCCGGGACGACGAGCACCGGCGCGCCCACGGGAGCTCCATCCCGGATGGCGGCAGCCCAGACGTCATCCGTGCCCCGGCGGTCGCTCAGGAAGAGCAGTGCGTCGCCGGAAGGAGTCCACCCGATCAGGCGGTCATTCGAGGGATCGTGCGTGATCTGATGCTCGCCGCCTCCGCCAGCCGCCTGGACGTACACCTCCCCCGGAGGCTCGGCCTCGTCGGATTGGGCGGCGGCGGAGTAGGCCAGGAAACGGCCATCCGGTGAGAAGAACGGTCCACGAGTCCTCCCCGTCGCCGCGGCCTCCAAGGCATCGACTTCGCCGGAGTTTACGTCGAGGACCGCCAGTCCCCCGTCACCGTCATGGAAGTAGAAGACGGCGATCCGATCGCCCTCGGGGGACCAACTCCTCGGAAACACGCTGCTCCACGGACCGGAATAAAGGGTCCGCGACCCCGAGCCGTCGCGCCGCTTGATCTCCACGCGGTTGGGCGACTCTCCCACCCGCCCCACCATGTAGGCGATCCATGCTCCATCGCTCGACACGAGGGGTGCGCTGGTGAATCGGGCGCCTGAGGAGCCCTCCCGGGCCTCGAACGGGATCTGATACACGCCGCCCGTTCGTACATCCAACATCCGGGCTCGATCCTGACCCGGACCTGCCCCGATCGTGACATGCTGTCCGTCGGGCGTAACGGAGATCTGCCGCGTCTCCGCATCCGAGGGGAGCTTCAGCAAGCGACGATTGGCAGCCTGGGCCTCGTCGGCTTCGACTGCCTCCGCGGACAGGGACGAATCGGAGCTCAACTGGAAGTAGCTCCAGAGTCCGGCCGCGAGCAGTGTGAGAACGATCGCTATCTGTTTCATGGGACGCCTCCGTGTCGAAGTTCTGTCCCTGCTGAAGGCCATCATCGTGCCAAGCTAGCCGTGTCGTTCCAAAGTATTGGGAGTCAGACTCTTACGTGCGCCGAGATCGGCTTCGGCGACCGCGGCGGCGAAACGACTTGTTACGACGCGATGCCCAGATCATTCCGGCGGTGGGCTGGCGGTCGCATCCCCACGAGGTGCCGTCGACGCCCTCCGGAGGTGAACGGTCACACGCGTCCCCACGCCGACCTCGCTCTCGAGCGTCAACGATCCTCCGTGTGCCGAAACGATGCGATCCACGATGGAGAGCCCCAGGCCGCTCCCCTCCTCCCGAGTGGAGTAGAAGGGGTCGAAGACCCTGGCTCGATCTTCCTCGTCGATGCCCAACCCCTCGTCGACCACGCCGACCACGATCTCGTCTCCTCGAAGAGCGGACTCCAGGCGCACGATGCCTCCGGCGCTGGAGGCCTGGGCGGCGTTGAGAATCAGGTTCAGGAAAAGCTGTTCGAGCGCGGAAGCATCCCCGCTCACGTACAGAGGCTCCGCCGAAAGCGACAGGCGCTCGAGAACCGCCTCGCGCGCGGCAAGCTCCGGTCCGGCCTCGTATGCCGCGGCCTCGAGCACGTTGCGAAGATCGAGGTCCGTACGATCGATGCGCCC
>JBDHII010000170.1:0-2481 GCA_039587515.1 Gemmatimonadota bacterium | reverse complement strand
GAGATGTCGGCGTGGCTCCTAGATCAGGGGCTCGCCGAGTCTGTCTTCGAGGTCACCGACGCAGAACGGGAGACGCTGGCCAATGTCGAGGAGCTCCTCCTCACCTCCGTTGACGGCTTCGATATTGCAGCCGTCGGAGGGATAGGGTCAGCGCTGGCTCAAGACACCGTCGAGGGTATCTTCGACGACGTCATCCTTCCAGATACTCAACGAGCGGTAAGAGACGCGCTCTCCTCCGCTGAATTCAGCGCCGAGCCTTCAGCTGTTATCAGCTCGCTCGACGCTGCTCTACGCTCCGCCGAGGGGCGACAAATCACCGAGGCGCGGACCAGACTCACCTCATTCGGTCGAGAGCTCACAGCGGTCGCCGCGGAGGCAGCTGGTCTCGACCATTATCTCTACACCGGACCCCTCGACGGCATAACGCGCTCATTTTGTCGCGAGCTCGTCGGGAAGGTCTTCACCTCCAGCCAGATCGGCGAGATGAGGAATTATCAGCTCGAGCCCGTGCTAGTGCGAGGCGGCGGCTATAACTGTCGTCATTCCTGGTCGCCCGTCAGCGAGGAGCTGATAGACTCGGCCAACCTCGACCGGGGGACCGACGCCGAGGTGAGACGAGCAAACGAGAAAGCGAGGCAGGCGAGATGAAGGCAGCGCAAAATAAGGACTACCTCTTCCGATGGTCGGCGCCCTGCCCGCTGAACGGATCGCCGAGCCTCGCCTATGTCCTCCCCGACGGGACCACGCGAGGCCCCTCCTCGATGACGGTCGCTCATGCTGATGTCACCGTCACCGCTCTCGGAGCTGATCGGCGTACGCTGACGCTGAGCGCGAGCGAGAGCGCCGCGTCTCTCGTCGGTGTCGGTCCCGGTCGGGCTTGGCTGATTACCGCGGAGGACGGCTATCTCGGCGTGACGATCCTCCGCGTTGACGGGGCCACCGCTATCCTCGGCGATGTCCTCCCGCGTGGTCTAGCGCTCACGACGAGCGCGACGCTCTCTTGGGCGCGATGGGAGGCGACGATACCGGCCGCCGATACAGCAACGCGCGGGCTGATTAATACGACGGTCGCGTATGTAACGGCCGAGGCACCCACGAACCGATTCAAGATTCAGAAGGGAACGGTCGAGGTAGTCCGTCGCCCTTTCGATTCCGGCCTGACTCACTCCTCCCTCGTGTCGGCCATGCCCCAGCTCGCCGACATGGTCCCGCGGCGTCAGCAAGACCTCTCGCCTCAGGTCGAGGCAGCGCTCGAGGAGCTCCGGCTATACGTTCGCGACGACCTCCTCGCTGACCAGACCGAAGACGATATTTTCAACCCGGAGGTTTTCCTCGAGGCGCATCGATACCCGTGTCTATGAGATGGTCGCTCAGCTCGACGTCGCCGAGAAGATGAGGGAGCGCGCGCTCGCGCTCTTCGACCGAGCGATGCGTCAGCTCACCCTCGACACCGACGACGACGGCGTCATCGACAGCGATGAGATCAACCTCCGGCGCGCTGGCGGAAAGGTCACTGACGCGAGGGGCACCTTCTCTCTTCCGTCGGTCCAGCCGACGCAGCGGGAGAAAGACATCGCCATCGAGTTCCCGCGATGGCGAGGGATGCAGCACTGATGACGATGAAGGTGACGCTTGATCTGACTATCCCGCAGATATGGTCAGCTCAGGACAGTATGATAGCCTCGGCGGATACTATCGCCTTAGTGCGTCTCCGGACCTATTCGGGGAAAGACACGCAAGATAAGCCGTTCGCTAAATACTCAACTCGGCCGATATACGTTGAGAAAGACGCCCCCCTTGAGCCTCGCGGTGGTGTGCAGACAGAGCGGGGGATGTACTTCAAAGGCGGGTATCGCGAATACAAAATGAAGAGCCGACGCTATACGGCCGGCGGGAAGAATCAGACAGCAGAGGTCGACCTCACTCTCTCCGGCGCTTTGATGAATAACCTCATCACGACGAAGGCGACCAAAACCGGCTATACAATCGGGCTCTCTTCAGCTGTGGAAGATTACGGCTATAGAGTGAACGCTCGGCGCTCATTTATCGGGCTCTCACCGACTGACCAGACGAAGCTCACCGCGGCTATCGCGTCTCGGATAAAGAAGAAGCTCGCGGCTCCGGCGAGCTATACCCAAGCGCAGCAATCGAGCCTCCTCTCATCGGTCAATGCAGCTCTCCGGAGGTTCAAGGCATGAGTCAGGGTGTGGCGGCTTCGTTCTCATTTCTGGTTGACCGTCTCCAGGCGCTCACCCCAAAGACCGACTCGTCTCAGGGCTTCGTATGCGTCGACCCGGCGAACGGTCAAGAGCTGCTCACCGACCGGCGCCCCAACACGCTCCGCCTCTTCGAGCTCCGCGTCACGAGCTATCCTCACGACGATGGACAATCCGGTATCACCGGGAGGAAGCGACTCACGGCGGAGCTCCGCGTCCGCTACGACATTCCCCGCGATGTCGGCCTCCTCGAGCGCATCGTCGG
>JBDHII010000169.1:0-2839 GCA_039587515.1 Gemmatimonadota bacterium | reverse complement strand
GTCCGCCCTGCGTCGACATCAAGCGAGCTTTGCGAGAGCATGAAACGGAGCAGATCCCCGCCTCGCTCGAGGGGTCCGTCGTGGTGCAGGTTCGGATAGCTGCCACCGCTCCCCGTCCAGTCGATCGAGTATTCGTCTTTGTCGTCGGATCCCGCGCCCGTTGTAAACTGCGTGTAGGCGAACGCCTGCCCGAGGGAATCGGTGTGATTCGTCACCGGTTGGGCGCTCATGTTCTGATTCGCGGTTTTGTTGTAGATGTTGACGGTCGTCGCGTTGACGTGGTGACCGGCGATCAAGATCTCGCGGTGGCCCCCCGGCCCCGTGATAATGTCCACCTGAAAGCCGGGGGTCGCATACGCGGCGATCGTTACCCCGGCTTCATCGACGGTCGCGCCGACCTCCCCAAAAACCCACGGGTAGGTTTTGCCGATCGAGCCCTCGGGCGCGTCGGGTTGAGAGGTCGAGGAGACGACAAGCCCCGGCGGCGGGAATAGTGCGGAGTCATCGAGGGGCAAGCGCTCGAGAGAGAAGTCGACCGGCTCGCCTTCTGCTCCGTATTGCGGCTGGCCGTATTGCGGCTGGCTCACCTCGCCGCGGAGAAACACGCGCCGGCTCTCCCACTGGTTACCCTCGAGGAGTAGGGAGAGCTCCCCCGTCGATGCTGCGAGATCGTGCCCCTGTTCGATTAGCTCGGCGACGTCTACCGGGAAAACGACTTGGATCGAGACCGACGGAAACTCGGCAGATTCCGAGAGAAAGTCGAAAGCCTCCTCGATGTCAATGGGGCCAAGCGTACCCTCGAACGGTAGGAGCTCGCCCTCGGCGCTCTCCACGACGATCCCCTCGGTCGCGAATCTGAACTCGCGCCCCGCATAGGTGAGCACGAGAAGCCAGATCGGCTCGGCCTCTCGAAGCTCTGTAGCGTGAAAGGGGCGACCCATTAGAGCTCCTGCTCGACGGTGATCGTCGCGATTCGTGTCACCTCGTCCTCGAGCTCGTCGCCTTGGACGGTCTCAAGTCGCACCCCGCCGGAGATCCGGCCGTAGAGCATCCCGTCGATCGCGGTGGTTTGCGTCACGTCTGACCGTCGAGGCTCTCCACGAGGTCGCGGAGAAGGATCGGCGTCTCACCGTCGAGAGCCACCGCATCGACGCCCGCCCCGGTGACCGGCTTGTAGTAGTCCGGCGAGGGGTTTGCCCCGCTGATCGGCTGCATGTCGACCCCGTCGATCCACCCAAACTCGACGGCCCTTCGAGCCGGTCCAAGCTTGCGAGATCTCCGAGTGCCATCTCTCGCGGTGGTTATCTCCGTGTTCGTTTCGGTGGAGAGCACTCGGCCCCACGAATGATTGGGAGTCGATGACCAGTCGGTAGCCGGTGAAGTCCGAGGGGTTTCGAATCACCACGAGAAGCCGCGTTGACCAGATCTGCGCGGTCCCGCTTGCCGGGTCTCCGCTGTCGACGTTCTCGAGGTGAACTCGAACCGGCTTCGATGTCGTCGGGCTCGCGTCCGTCCATAGCCCCGCGGTATTTCTCGAGACCTTGCGATAGACCGAGCTCCCAAGGTCCACGGTCGCGCCGTCGAGCTCATCGAGGCCGATGTACCGCGGCGCCGTGTGGCCGCTTGTGTCCGGCTGTATCGTCGATCCGCTTCGCGTGAAGGGTAGCCCCGAGAGAGTCGTCGCCGAGTCGAAGGTCGAGATCGACGTCCACGCCGACCCGTTCCATCCCTCGAGAGACCCCGTGCGGAAATTGATCCCTTCGAGGTAGAGACCGATCACCGAAGACATCGGCCCGGATTCGTCGAACTTGAAGGCGATCCGGTGTTGCCCTGTTCCGGTGCTCCGCCACTTCTCGCGCGGCGAGGGGCTCACACGGGGGAGCACGTTTGAGATCGGGAACTCCGAGCGACTGGCGATCGTCCAGTCGTCGCCCCTAAACGCGGGGCCATCCTTGGCGGAGATATAGAGTCCGCCATTGACCCACACCGGCGAGGGGCTAAACGCCCGCGGGAATAGGTCGGTCGGGTTTGTTTGCCCCTCGGCGAGCCCCTCCCCCGCGTATTCCTCCGAGACGAAGTGCAGCTCGTACCAGTCAGAAGTAGCCGAGCTCGCGGCCGCGTTGCCCCATTGAATGATCGAAGAACCTCCGCCGCCATTGTCGGCGAGGGTTTGATCGCTGACGATGTTCGTCCACTGTCGATCCTCGGAGGTGCTTCGAAGCCGAGTCCAAACTGAGCACTTTCCGTCATTCATCCCGACCAAGAGATCGACGCCCGCGGTGCAGTCAATCGTAGCGGTTGATCCGATCTGAGTGCCGCCGCCGCTGTTCATGTCGAAGAGCAGGATCCCGCCGTCGCGAAAAGTCGCTCGGAGCTCGTAGCCTTCGGACCCGTCCTCGAGGCGCGTTGTTAGCGTCACCTCGTGCCCCGGTGCCGTACTATTGGAGACCTTCAAAGAGCACCGGAGGATCAAGCCCTCCGCCACCGTTCCCGGCGGCGTGATCGTGTATTCTCTCCGACCGACCGTCGTGGTGACCCGAAGATAGCCGTTCTCCAAGCTCTGCGAATTGGTGCCGCCGGTCGTCGCACCCCACCCCACCGCGGTAGGCAGATCAAGCGGGAGATAGTTTCGCTCGAATCCCACGCGTGAGATGTCGCGCGAGAAGGTGCGATAAGTCGGCATGGTTACCTGTGACCACCCGCCGAGATATAAAGCTCCGAGGCTGTTATCCTCATTGCCCGGTGTCGCTTCCCAATTGTGGAGAACCACCGCCCGCGAGCCCTGCGCTGTGATCGTGAAGTCGCGCAAGTAGGTTTGGGAGTCGGTCGTCGTAAACCA
>JBDHII010000094.1:0-7581 GCA_039587515.1 Gemmatimonadota bacterium | reverse complement strand
CGTGCCGGTCTTGCTGACACCGTCCTGGTACTGTGGCTCGTCGAGGTTCGTCACGACCTCGATCGGTGCCGGAACGTTCGAGTCGTCGGGCTCCATCTCGTCGCCCCGGGCCGCAGCCCAGATCACGGCATCCCGGTTGGCGGTCATGTGATCCAGCTGGACGAGCTCGTTCTGGAGGACGTCGTAGTTGGTCTGACCCTCCACGAAGGCCAGCGTGGAGCGCGTTCCCCAGACGTCGTTCCCGTCCGTGGCGCGGTAGCGGTTGAACCAATGCCAGTTCTTGTCGAGAACGGCGCTGCGTACCCTGTCGACGCGCTCCACCCGGGCTCGTGGTCGGCGTCCGAGGAGGGCCTCCACGATCACCTCGGCGATCGCACGGTTCCCGTCGCTGTTGAGATGCACGCCATTGATGGCGAACAGGTCGACGAAGTCCACGCCCGACTCTTGCGCCACGGCCTCCATGGCGGCCGTGTACGCGGCGAGCCGGACGTTGTTCTCACGGCCGTCCGGAAGATCGGGGTCGCCGAGGTCCTCGTGAGCGATCGGTGAGAAGAGAACGATCCGGGGCGGTCCGTCGCCGCTGTAGTCCTGGGTGCGGGTGTGGTCGATCCACGTCCTGAGCGCGGTACCGAACGCTCCGGCCTGGTCATCGAAGGACTCGTTGTATCCGAACATCGCGAAGATCACGTCGGCCCGTGAGAGGCCGAGGTAGTCGTCGGGTGTCGGGAAGCCCTCGCTTCGGGGTCGCTCGTCGATCCGGTCGCCGGTGAAACCTTGGTTCCGCACCACCAGCTGCAGGTCCGGCTTCCCGAGCTGGAGGTAGGTCTCGAGCCACCCGTCGTGCTGCATGCGGTCGGCCAGACCGTTCCCGACGATCACGATGTGATCTCCCTCCTGCAGTTCGATCAGGGGATCTGCGCATCCGACCAGGAAGAAGAGGCAGGTCGACGTCAGGATTGCAGGCGCTCGGAGCGGGGATCGGGTCATGGAAGCGGTGCTCCATCCTGAAGGAGGTCGGGTGCGTCCCGAGTCGGCCTGTCGGGCGACATGATCGGCGTGTTCCAGCCGGCCAGATCCACCGGCCGCACGCCCCGCCGGTAGCCGTCGAAGCTGAACACGGTCGGGTGATAGGGGCCGACGAGCGACACGTCCATGTCGGCGGTGATGGCGCTTTCCAGATCGACCGCCCAAAGGGCGGCGTTGATCAGAAGACGGCGGAAGCCCTCATTGGCGAAATCCTCGGAGGCTCCGTGGGTCGTCGTGAAGACACGACCGGTATTTCCGCCGCCGTCATAGGTCCGGGTCCAGGCGACGGGCAGGAGCTCCTTCTCGGGGTCCGGCGGCGCATCCGGACCCATCCCGTTCAGCACCTGGCCAACCGCCAGCACGAGGGACCGAGGCATCGGATCGGCGAAGTAGCCTCCGGACTGGACGTGGACATCCTGCACGCCGCGCAGGATCGGATGGGAGCGGCGCTCGTCCAACGGGAGCACGCGCGAGCTCTGCTCGTGGTTGGTGCCGTAGTGCCCCGCCCAGGTCTCGCCCAGCACCTGGCGACCGAATCCCTTCTCGTACTCCTCGCCGGCGTAGTCCCACGAGAACCTGGCGTGAGGGCCTTCGGAGATTCGGAAGGCGTGCGTCGCGGTGCGAAGCCCGACGACCGGCCCCGCCCGCTCTAGATAGTCGACGATGTGCTGCATCTCCTCGGCGGGAAAATCCTGGAAGCGGATCGCGAGGACCATCAGGTCGGCCGACGTCAGCGCTTCGAGTCCCCGCATTCTCGAGCTCCCGGGCTCGATGAAGCCTTCCTCGTCCAGCGTAAGGAAGACGCTGACCTTGAAGCCGAAGCGCCGGGCCAGGACCCGACCCATCGCGGGCAGGATCTCCTCGGAGCGGTACTCGTGGTCTCCAGCGATCATCACGATGTGCTTGCCCACGCCGGGGCCCTCGGTGCCCTCGTAGACGACGAGGTGCGGGTTGTCCTGTGCAGGGTGTGAAGCCGGGAGAGGTGGACCCATCGACAGCAGACCGCATGCGAAGACCCCGACCGTGATCGAGCGGATGGTGTTGCGCATCATGCCTCTTCCGGGACAGTCCATGGCGGAGCGGGCCGACGTCAGCCCGAACAGGGCTCCGGACGGGACGATAACCCGCACCCGGCGGCGGCGCACGCGCTCGCGCGCCGAGATCGATGCGGCCTCAGGACCCCGACATCAAGGTGAGCTGGAAGCTCCGAGACGGGCCCAGATCGCGCTCCTGCACGTTGACGTAGGTCTCCTGAAGCAGGTTCGCGATCTTGATCTGGCCCCTGACGCCCCCGACACGGAAGCTCGCCCGCACGTCGAGCAGAGAGATCGCTTCGCGCTGATCGAGCGGAAAGGCGAGAACCTGCTCGACCCTGCTGCGGTGTTGGAAGTCGACACCGAAGCGGCCCCAATCCATCGACATCGTTACGAGATGCTTCGAGCGGTAGGGAAGGGCTGCGTCTTTCGTGAGGTCCTCCGCGTCGAGGAGGAGATAGTTGATCTGGCCGCTGAGCGAGCTCTCGGGAAGACCGAGTCGTGCGCTGATGTCGGCTCCACGGACCCTCGCGTCCTGGACGTTGCGGAACTGGAAGGTGAAAAGCTGGCCCGGGACCGGGGAGGCCTCGATGAGGTCGTCGAAGCGGCTCTCGAAGAGCCCCAGGTCGACCCACAGCCAGTCCCTCAGGCGGCCCGTTCCGCCGATCTCGAAAGCCCATGACGACTCCCCACGCAGCTCGAGATTCGGTACGACGTCGAAACCCGAGCGCCGGGTCGACACGAACTGCTCCGTGGGGCTGGGAGCCCGATAGCCGCGCCCCACGGATGCCCGCCAATTGAGGGGGCCGCCGGGTCGCCAAAGCAGGCCTAGACGTGGATTGACCTGTGTCTCGGATGCGCCGGGATCCGTCGAGCGATGGTCGACGCGAATGCCCGCCGAGGCGCTGAGACGGTCGTTGAGGGTGATTTCGTCCTGAACGAACGCGGCGGCGTCCGTCGTCGTGGGCTCCCCGAGAATATTCGAGGTCACAGGGGTATACGCGCCCTCGGCGCCGATCGTGATGATGTTGTTCTCGAGGTGGTGAAGCGAGAGTTCGACATCGGCCTGATACCGATTGGAGCGATGGAAATCGTCGTTGTCGTGAAAGCGATTCCGAATGTCGGCGCGGTACACCCCCGGACGGATGCGGAGGAGCGTGGAGCCGGTCGCGACCGGGACGACGGTCGCGGATAGGCTGATCTGATCGGAATATACCAGGTCGCCCCGAGAGTCCGGCTCGACCTCGAGGGGATCATCCGCCGAGAGCCAGGTGAAGAAATGGCCGTCCTCCTGATTCGATGCCGAGAAGGCCAGGTCGACGTAAGCGGGGCCTTCCTCACGGGGAAGCGTCAATCCCCCGTTGTAGAGCCACCACTCGAAGCCGCCGTTCTCCCGATACCCGTCCGAAGATCGCCGACCGACTTCGAGGAACGCCCCGAGCGGACCGATCTTGCGCGCGTGCCGGACGTCGAGCCCGCCGTAGGCGAGGGTCTGATCGGTGAAGTCGAACTCGGAGGGCGTGTCGTACACGCCCATGTGGAGACGTGCGGAAGTTTCAGGTGACTCGGACACCGGCCGCCGGATCACGTTCACCACACCACCCAGAGCCGCACTGCCGTAGAGGGTGGAGGCGGGACCTTTGACCACCTCGATTCGCTCGGTTCCCAAGCTCGGCAGCGCCTCGAACGAGACTTCGCCGGTCGTGCCCGAAAGGAAGCGGTGGCCGTCGAGCATGACGAGCACGCGGCTGCCGACGCCTCTTGAAAGACCCGTCGCACCTCGGATGTCCAGCATGCCGGCGTTGATGATCACACCGGATGCGAAGCGTAGCGCATCGTCCGCCGTGAGGGCGCCGAGGCGCTCGAGGTCCTGCGCGCGCAACACGTCCATCGAGGCTGAGGTCTCGCCGAAACGTGCTGCGCCCCGATTCGCCGTCACCACGAGACTGGGGAGCTCGAAAACGGGTTGGCTGAGCCTGACCTCGATGCTCGCCGACTCGCCGGGCCGGATCTCGACCTCCGCTCGACCTTCCGTCATGTGGGCGGCGGAGGTCGCCGTCACTTCGTAGCGCCCCGGATCGAGGCCGGCAATCCGAACGGTTCCGGTGGAGTCACTGACGGCGAACAGGGGTGTTCCTTCGACCCGGACGAGCGCCCCGGCAATGGCGCTCCCGTTGGCGCCCTCGAGCACGCGGACAGCCAGGGTTCCCTCACTGGACTGGGCGGCGGCAGGGGCCGGGCCGAGCCCAGTGAGGAGCAAGATCAGGAGCGCGAAGCGCCTCAGTTCTTTCTCCATATGTTGAGAATACGCTGACCCTGCGTCGTCAGGTCGACCGTGAGTACGCCGTTGTCGAGGTTGAACGTCCCGACCGACTGAAGCAGGCCATCGTCGGAGGTCTGCGACCAGCTGGTCCCGTCGACCGTATAGGTGCCGACGTCCTGGATGACCTGTGTGCCGGCGATCGTCTCGAGCGTGATGTCCACCTCGTAGCGGGAGCCCAAGAGGACCAGTGTCCCCTGGGCCGCCGGGGGTGTCAGGGTGAGCTGACCATCGAACGTGAACGACAGCAGCGAATAGCTCCCCGTCACGTCCACCTCGGGACCACTGGGGTCGTCGTCGCTGCCACAGGCCGTGGCCTGCAGAGCGAAAACACCGAGAGCCATGAAGACCAGCGCCCTCCGGGACAGCCTTCGACGTGGTATCATTCGCGATTCCATAGATGGGGCGTGGATAAGAAAACCGTAATCAGGTTATTCAAGTCCTGCGGATGGAACCAGTGCTCTGTCTCTCCGGCTCCTGCCGAGCTCGCTGAACCACGATGGCAATACACCGATCCGAGCGGCTCGGTCTCACCTTGGATCGGGGATCACTCAGGGAGGGCTCGGGTCCGTTTCCGCAGAAATCGCGGACAACCTCAGCCCCGCCGACCTCATCACCACCGGGGCGGCCCGGGAGGCCGGTTTACCGATGGGGTCGTGGCGAGCCGAATGTCTCACCGTCGATCTCGTCGATCGGTGAGTTCTGAACTCGGGGGACGGTTCTAGAACCTCGGGGGAACGAACTCGTCCTCTTGAAGCTTTTGACGCTCGGCTCGAGTCAAGCCTTTCGGTCGAGTCGTCGTGTCCGGCGGGGTTATCTCCCGCTTCGGGGTCTGGAGCTCCTTCTTGCGGCGTTCGAGGTACGCCTTTCGCTCACGGGCCAGTTCTTCCGGGGTCACGTATTACCCATGCTGCTGAGGTTGATCACTGGGCCGACGAGGCCGTCGGGAACCAGATACCACGAAGGCGCGAGAAGGTTCACCGTCTCTCACCCGGGCATCGGGAACGCATAAAGTACCTACCCCGTCAAGCCCGCCCGCACCACGGGCCGGGGACACCGATCTCGAGTTTTCCCGGCGACGGTTTCTGCGCGGCTCGCGGACCTCGTACTCTGTTCTGTTGGCCTGGAGATTGCTCGGACGTCAGGGCAGGGAGATTGCGACGATGAGAAGATCGATTCTGCGGGTATCCGGGCTCTCGGTGGTACTGCTCCTCGAGGCGTGTACTCGGGTGGGCTCGAGCCCCCCGGAGCTGCCGGCGCCGACGGTGAATGGGGCTTTTGCGGGTTGGATCGAGGTGGAAGGAAGCGAAATCGAGGGGATTCTTCGGCTTTCGAGCGAAAATCGGGTCGTCACGGGAAGCTTCTCGTCGAACGAACTGGGCATCGAGGCACGCGGTCAGGGCCGTTTTCAGGGTGAGCGGCTCGAGTTGACCCTTACCTACGAGATGGATTGTCCGGGTGAGCTCCGCTTTCTCGGTACCTTGAGCGGCGATGGCCGGTGGTACCGAGGCTCGCTCGTCGCGGCGGACTGCACCGGAACCGTGCGGGGGCAGTTCAGTTTCGAAAGGGTCGCATCACGTTGACCCTCGCTTTCGAGCCGGTTTAGCTTTGCCACGACGGGCCGAACCGGCCCGCGTTCAGCGCCCGTAGCTCAGCTGGATAGAGCATCGGCCTTCTAAGCCGACGGTCGTAGGTTCGAGTCCTACCGGGCGCGCTAGGCTCGAGGGTCCCCACAGACGCCTGCCGTCTGTGGGGGCTTTTTGCAGGGAAGGGGCACAGCGCGAGGGTTTGACCGCTGACTTCAATGCCAGCCCACCGGTGGATCTCGTGGGTCGTCGTCGGGCGCCTCGTCCGGGTCTTCCCCTTCTTCTTCGTCCTCCTCTCCCTTCGGCGGGGACAACGACTCGACCGGGACAGTCTCATCTTCTTCCGAGAAGGCGGCGGGGTCGATCTCCAGGACCCCCTCCTCCAGATCCGCACCGAACAGAAAGCGTCCCCCGCCGACCTCTCGGGCGTCCTCCTCGAGGTCGAGGACGATGCGCTGACTCGCCCAAGGTGAGTAACCGGACGGCTTCTCGTCATACTCCGCCAACAGGGCTCGCGCTGTTCGGCCCCGACCCCGCTCGGGGATCGCGTGCAGGACCGCCGAAAGCATGGCGACCTGGTAGGCTCGAGTCAGCTCGGCCGTGGGATCGGCCCCGAAGCGTCGTATGGGATCCAAGACGAGATCGCTGAGGACTCCGAAGATGCGGGCTCGGTCGGCGTCACCGATCTCCCGGGCGTCGGGACAGGCGTCGAACAGCCGTCGCGCCACGTCGCGGAACAGAGAAGAGGCGAATACGTCGGCGGCGAAGGAGAACTCGGGGGCCGTGCGCTCCAGATGGGTTTCGAAATCCAGGTCACGGCGTGGCTCGTTGGACTCTCCGGAGATCCACATCTCGCCTTCACCGGAGACGATCCAGTCGATCGAGGCGCCAAAGGCCTCGTGGACCTTTCCGACGTAGGCGACGGGTACGGTCCGATCCACATGATACTCCCGTGCCGAGTTGTAGTGGACGTCGTCACCACCCGACCGCTCGTTCAAAGCGATGTGGTATTCACGAAACGACTCGAAGCCGAGCGACTTTCTGATCTGCTCGAGTCTTCGCGCGACCGCATTCGCCGGTTGGATCCTCAGTCTCCTGGCAGCCATGTCCGTCCTCTCAAACGCTTAATCATGTTCGTCTACCAGAATCTGCGGTTACCGGTTCAAGGGGCAGAATCGCGTCTCCTGGAGCTCGGTCAACCCAAAAATAGCCGATAATCACGATATGTGAAGATCGATCAGAATAAAGAAAACCGGGTGTCAGCAATCCAACCGTATCCTAGAACATACTCAGTTTGATACGTTATGGGGATTCGCCGATTCCTGAGTGTGACTCCGATCCGGGCGAATACTCCCCGGACCATGATCTCGCCAATAACGTACGAATCTGCCTATTCGGTATATTTGTGTGATACCGACGCCAGGCCCGGAGGCAGGAAGGTCCGCGCTGTGGGACCCGAAGAAACCCGGTCGGCGGGGGGCGACTCGAGAAGGGATGGGGGCCCGGCCGACCACTCGGGGCGTCGACCGGGAGACGCCGGAGACCAATCTCATCGAGCTCCCGCCGTTCGGAGAGCGCAAAGCTTTTCGGGAGACCCCTGGGTCGCCGCTCGGCT
>JBDHII010000168.1:0-4117 GCA_039587515.1 Gemmatimonadota bacterium | reverse complement strand
CGGGCGTTCGACGATCGACGATCGCGTTCGTCCGCTTCAGCCGGATATGGCGCCGGTCGCCGACAACAGGGACCAAAGGAAGGCGAGGGACACCCAGACGACGATCACCACGGCCTGGGCCATGAAGGCTCTGCCGACGGAGATGATCGCGTTCATGAGGTGCTTGATGTCGCTCCCCTCGGTCGTGGCTACGAGCTTCAGTGATTTTGCCACCTTGAGCGAGGTCGTTCCGAAGGCGATCAACGCCAGGAAGGGAAGGAGGACCATCAACATGCCGACGAGATCGAAGGCAGCGAAAGCGGTGGCGTCCGATCGAATGGCGAGAAGCAGGCCGACAACCAAACTCAGGACGCCGGCGAAAAGCAGCGCCGTTACGCCCGAGAGACGCGTTCGGCCGGCCGTCTTCAGGATGATCAGGTCCTGTAGGGCCGTGAACTCGTATTCGCGGTACCGTGATGTCCCGGTGGCCTGCGCGCCACCACTGCCATTCTGTTCGTCGGGGGCCATGCTGCTCTCCGAAGGCGGATCTGGGACCTCTACCAACACGCACAATGCAGAGGTCGGCGAGGCTCGGGCAACCCGATCCTGCTTCTCCGGTCCTCAGCCTCCGGCGATGAGGATCAACCAGTGGATGGCGAACCCGACGAAGGCGAGAAAGAAGACGAGGAAGATCAGGTCCTCCGGAGAGGAGACCATCGACATCAAGCGCTCGCCGACGGCCTTGAGCCACTGCAGCGGCCTCCAGGTTTCCATCTCCGGATTCTTGCGATGGCGAAGCCTGCCGGGATTTCGGAGTTGCAGGCCGCTCTCGGCGGACTCGCCCGCCCTCCCGGTTGCTGCGCTTCCGGACTCCCAGACGGCAAGAATCCGCTTGAACGAGCCATGCGCGACGTGTGGCCCCCGATGTCCCTTCTCCCGCGTGCAGGATCGGGCCGTTCCCGGGCACGTGCGAGAGCACTTCTGCGTCAGGACTCCGGCCGGCTTGATGTGACCGTACCGCTTGATCGTCTCGCGATCGTTTTCGACGGTCAGTCTCATGTGCCTCCACGCTCCAGGAGTGCTTCGGCCTCGGTTCGGTAGATGCGCCCCCTCGCGGCGTGGAGTGATGCAGAGTCCGGAGGGGGAAGGGCGAGGAAAGCGTCCGCATGCTCCCTGGCCAGCGCCGTGTCGCCGGACGGTCGTTCACCAGGCGCTCGACCAGGGGTCGAGCGACCTCGGTCGAATCGTGCACGACCCTGAGCTCCGCCATGTGCACGGAATCGTGGGAGAGCAGGAACTCGGGGTCGGTGACGCGTCCGAATTGGGCGAGCGCTCGGAGCTCGAAGGCGGCTTCGGTCGCTGAATCCGGTTGAGGCGAGATGGTTCTGACGTTGACGTAGAGGTTGTTCGCGCGTTCCCGCGCGAGCGCGAGCCTCGGAGCATCCACGGTCCCGCTCCGCTCAATCTCGTAGTAGGCGAGTCCGAGAAAGGATCCGACGAGGATGAAGCCCCAGCCCCCGGCCGAGAGCACCATCCGGCGGATCCACTTTTCCCGACCGTACGCTCGCGCGTTCGCCAAGACGGCATGGAGCAGAGCCAGCGACACCAGCGTACCCCATCCCCACGCCGGAGGGACGAAGAACAGGGCAGGCCATGTCAGGGCCAGGACCAGCATTAGTGCCGCGTGTTGGTGCAGGGAGAATACGAGATGATCCACAAGGAGCTTGTCGCTCCTCCACTGGACGAGCTTCATCCATAGCGCGAAGACCGGGACCATCCCCAAAGCTGTCAGCGCCAGCGTCGTCTGAAAGCGATCATAGAAAGCGTTGTTCATGATCTCGGTCAGGCTTCGGCCCAGGCCGGCACCGGGCAGCTCGAGGGAGAGGCTCCCCGCCGGCAGCCCGAGGAAGAAGGTGATCGAGAACAGGATCACCGAGACGATGAGGTAGAGCCGAAGCGGGGGAAGGTGCCGTGCCCGACGCCCTTCCATCCAGTCCGCGGTGAGCTCACCGGGCCGAAGGACGAGGGTCACCAGGGTGCGCGGCAGGCGGCCGTCCAACGCCAGCTCCTCTCGGAACGCCCGACCCAGCCAGACGAAGACCGACTGACGGGGATCCGTCTGGTCCTGACCGCAGGACGCGCAGTAGCGGTCGGTGGTCTCGGCGCCGCAGTTGAGGCAGGTATCCGGTGGAGCGACTGGCTTCACGAGATTTCCCGCTAGTTCACGACCCGCATGACCGCATTCATCGTTCCCCGATGTCCGGGGAAGGTGCAGATCACCGCATAGTCGCCGGGCTCGGACGGAGCCGTGAACTCGATCACCTGGTGGTCTTCATGGTTGAGCAGCTCCGAGGCGACGAGGATGTCCTCGTGCTCGGGAATGAACGCCACGGCGAAGCCGTCTGCGCCGAGTTGGTCGGCTGCCACGCCGATCGACTCTCCGGAGCCGGGAAGGCCGACCACGAGATTGTGCGGCGAGTAGTCGTCATTGGCGAACCAGAGCTTCACGGGCTCACCCGCCCGAACAGTGAAGGAGGGCGTGTCATAGCGCATCTCCTCCGGGACGGTGCGGATGACGATCGCGTCTGCGTCGGGCTGCGGCCCGGTCGGGTCGGCCCTCCTCCATGCGGGACGCCTCCCCGTGACGCCACATCTGCTCGACCGTCCGTGCCGCGATGCGTGCATGAGCCACGGGGGAGTCGAGGACCAGGTCGAGCAGCTCCGCATTGACGACGTTGTGCTGCTGGTGAACCCAGAGGCCCTCGAGAAAGTGATGGGCGTCGGCTTCCGAGGCCGGGTCGAAGCCCGCCAGCCAGGCTGCGGTCGCTGCAATGACCTCGGCGGTGTTGCGCTCCGAAAGCTCGACACGCGCGCGGTACCGGATGCTGTTGGTAGGGTGCTCGAGCGCGGCCAGCAGCTCGGGAATCGGGCGGCCGTCGATCGGTACGTGCTCGGCGAGGGGTCGATCGGGAACGGTGATCCGGTAGATCCGTCCGTGGGAGTGATCGCGGCTCGGGTCGCGGATGTTGTGCTGCATGTGCCCGATGATCGAGTTGCTCCAGTCGGCCACGTACAGCGCCCCATCGTCACCGATCTCGAAGTCGGTCGGGCGGAAGTTGGGATCGCTCGAGACGAGGAGGTCGTCCGTCTCCGTACCCCACACGTCGCCGGTCTCGGTGTCGTAGTCGAGCGTGTACTGCTTGATGCCGAGGAAGGCGATCACGTTGAGGATCAGGAAGTTGCCTTCGTTCCGCTCCGGGAAGTGGGCGCTCGACAGGATTCCGCTCGTCGGGACCGGGCGGACGGAGTGATCGAGCAGCCTCTGCATCTCGAAGGTGCCGTCGTCGTTCGACTTGACCTGGTAGGCCCGACCGCCGGTTGCGTCGGTCGCGAAGTGGTAGCCCCAGTAATCGAAGGCGCTCCCGTGCGGATTGGGACTGTTGGGCGCGTGGAAGCTGAACTCGTACGTGCGCGGGTTGAAACGATACATCCCCGACGTCTCGGAGTACTGGTTGGTCGTCCAGGGCGTCTCGACGTTCGAGACGTTGAAGATGCCACGCTGGTAGTACAGAAACCCGTCCGGACCGTACACGAAGTTGTTGGCCGAGTGATGGGTATCGGCCGAGCCGAAGCCGCCGGCGATCGGAATCCGAACGTCGGCCACGTCGTCTCCGTCCGTGTCCTTGAGGAACAGGAGGTCGGGCACCGACGCGACGATCACCCCTCCATTCCAGAACTCGAATGCGGTCGGGTTGTGGACGTAGGCGAAGGTGATCGCCTCGTCCGCAACGCCGTCACGGTCCTCGTCCGGCAGGATCAGGAGTCGGTCGTTCATCTCCCGGGTCGGCTCCCACTTCGGGTAGGTCTCCCAGGCCGCGACCCAGAGCCGTCCACGCGTGTCCAGCCCGAGCTGCACCGGGTTGACCAGCTCCGGGAATCGCTCCTCCGAGGCGAAGAGGTTGGCCTGCATTCCGTCCTCGAGAGTCATCCGCTCGATGCCCTCCTCACCGCTCAGGTAATCCGTCGTGCCGGTCTTGCTGACACCGTCCTGGTACTGTGGCTCGTCGAGGTTCGTCACGACCTCGATCGGTGCCGGAACGTTCGAGTCGTCGGGCTCCATCTCGTCGCCCCGGGCCGC
>JBDHII010000167.1:0-2156 GCA_039587515.1 Gemmatimonadota bacterium | reverse complement strand
CCTCACGGTGCCGGAGCAGCTCGCGTCCCTGGGCGTCGTGCATCTCCTGCGGGGGAACTTCATGATCCAGGGCGACTCGGTGCGGATCACCGTCGGACACCTCGACGAGACCGGGACGCACCGTGGTGGGCCCGTATTCACGACGAGCCTCGATGGCTGGTTCTCCGACCAGACACGGATCGCTGCCGGCGTGGCGAGCAACTTCCTCGCGGAGATCGGCCTCGACACGGTGGTCGCGGAGCGCCCCATCCAGGGACCGGGCCAGAAGGACTACCTGCTCGGCAACGAGTGGCTGGGCCGTCGGACGCCCGAGGGTGTGCGGCGGGCGATCGGCCACTTCTGGGATGCCGTGGAGGCCGACCCGGACTACGCACCGGCGTATGCTGCCCTCGCTCAGGCGTACACCCTGGGAATCAGTTACCGATACGATGTCGGCCTTCCCGCCTATGAAGCCGCCGGATTGGCGCTCACGGCGGCCCGAAGGGCGATCGACCTCGAGCCTACACTGGCTGGTGGATGGTCGGCACGCGGCTTCCTGCGGGTGCTGGCGGGTGGAGCCGCAGAGGAGGCTGCGGCCGACTTCGAGCAGGCGAGGACCATTCAGCCCAACAATCCCAACGTGCCCAGCTGGTCCGCCAGGGTCCTGACCCTGCAGGGAGACCCCGAGGGTGCGCTCGACGCCACCCTGCGCGCGGCCGAGCTCGATCCAATGCACTCCGGTCGGCAGATCGCCGTGGCCTATCAGGGTCTTCACCAGGGGGACTTCACGACCAGCCTGGAGCACGCGACGGACGCGCTCTCGATCGAGCCCGAGCTGATGCTCGCGCGCGCGCTGGTGGCACGGGCGAGCCTTCTGATGGGGGACGTGGAGGGATGCCTGAATCTGGATCTCGGGCCCTACCGGGGCACACGTGCCGCATGCCTGTGGACTGCCGGTGAGCGGGAAGCGGCGGAGTTGCTCGCAGCCCGGATCGAGGAGACGTTCGCGGCGGAGCTCCCGGACGGGTTCACCCCGGTCCTCGAAGCCGAGGACCTCGCGCTCTTCTATGCATGGACCGGCAGGGTCGATCCTGCCCTTCGCTGGGTGCGGGAGGCTTTCGAGAGATCTCCCACGGGGATCGAGCGCAGGGTGCTCGAGTCCGATCTCTTCGATCCCGTGAGCGACGATCCGAGGTTCCGTGAGGCCATCGCCTCGATCCGCGAAGGCCTCTGGGCCCGTGTCGAGGCAGGGGGAGATGTGGCCCTCACCAGGCCAGAGGGCTCCTGACGCCACGAGCGCTGGCGCAGGGACTCGACACGGGCGTACGATAATCCCCCTGTCCGGCCCGGCCGCGCTCGAGCGCTATCTGCCGCGAGGCCGGCGACCTCATCTCGCCCCCGACGGTACGCTCCGCTTGCTCGCCAACGAGAATCCGCTGGGGCTGTCCGAAGCGGCACGCCAGGCGGTGATCGACAATATCGAGCACGGGAACCGCTACCCGGGCGAGTGGGCGGCGGAGCTCGTGCCTCTGCTCGCCGAGGCGCGCGGCGTGAAGCCGGAAAACCTGCTGCTGGGAGCCGGCTCCACGGAGATCCTGCAGGTGTCCGTCCAGGCGCTCGCCGCGCCCGGCATGCCCCTGATCGTGGCCGACCCGACCTTCGAGGACGTGACGGACTATCAGCAACCGCTTTCCTACGACTTGATCCGGGTGCCCCTGGACTTCCGATATGCACACGACATCGGCCGGATGCGTCAGGTGGTCCAGGAGCACGGAAACCGGGCGGTCGTCTACTTCTGCAATCCCAACAACCCGACCGGTACGCTGACCCCCAGCTCCGAGATCGACCGCTGGATCCAGGACGCGCCCGAGACGGTCTTCTTCATCATGGACGAGGCGTACTTCGAGCTGGTCGAAGACCCCTCGTACTGGTCGGCGCTCAAGTGGATCGAAGATCGCCCGAACGTGCTCGTGGTTCGGACCTTCTCGAAGATCTACGGAATGGCGGGGATGCGGCTCGGCTATGGGATGGCCCACCCCGACACGGCCTCGTATCTGCGCTCCTTCGTGTCGCAGAACAGCACGACGGTCGTTTCCCTGGCCGCGGGAGTCGCCTCGCTCCGAGACGAGGCCCACATCCGCAGAAGCATCGCCGTCAACAACGAGTCCCGTGGCATC
>JBDHII010000038.1:0-37038 GCA_039587515.1 Gemmatimonadota bacterium | reverse complement strand
GTCGGCCGCGCTCCGGCTCTCACCGCACAACTCGAACACGATCCTCTTCGGCGGCAACCGTCTCTTCCGCTCGTACGATCGGGGCGACACCTGGCAGATCATCAGCCCCGATCTATCCACGGCGGATACGGCGTTCACGAACCCCGAGAGCGGCGGGCTCACGCGTGACGTCACGCAGGCCGAGACGCACGCCACGATCATCACCGTCGCGGAGTCGCCCGTGACCCCGGGTGTGATCTGGGCGGGGACCGACGACGGACGCGTTCACGTGACCCGGGACGACGGTCGTAGCTGGACGGACGTGGGGATCAACCTTCCGAGCGACGTGCAGGGCATCTGGGTGAGCCGCGTGGAGGCGTCGCACTTCGACGCGGGCACGGCCTACGTCTCCAAGGACGGTCATCGCTCGGACCGGTTCACGCCGTGGATCTACAAGACCACGGACTACGGGGCCACCTGGACGCACATTTCCGCCGGCCTGCCGGACGGCAACCCGATCTACGTCGTGCGTGAGGATCCCCGGAATCCGCACCTTCTCTACGCCGGTTCCGAATTCGCGGCCTACTTTTCCGCGGACGGAGGCTCGACGTGGGGCGAGCTGGGGACGGGACTCCCGACCGTGTCGGTCCACGACCTGATCATCCACCCACGCGAAGGGGACGTGATCGTCGGCACCCACGGGCGCAGCGTCTGGATCCTCGACGACGTGACGCCGCTGCAGCAGCTGACCGACGCGGTCCGCGATTCCGACGTGCACGTCTTCGAGCAGAAGACCGCCACCTTCTGGCAGGGGATCAGCCGGGGGGCCACACGCGGGCACAAGCTCTTCACGGGTCGCAACCCGCTCACGATCGATCAACAGCCCCCGGGCAATTCTCCCGACGAGCTCGAGAACCGGGCGGCGGTCAACTTCTGGCTGGGCTCGGAAGGTTCGGCGACGATCGAGATCTCGACGGTCGATGGCGAGCACTCGGTCACGCACGAGTTCGAGGGCCACGCCGGTGTGAACCGCTTCATGTGGGACCTGCGATGGGCACCGAGTCCCGAGGCGGTTACTCGCTTCGAGCGGCAGATGGCGCGTGCCCGGGAACAGTTCGGCGGTCAGCTGCCGGGCTTCTTCGGCGACCAGCAGCCCCAGGGTGAGCCCGTCGAGGTGGGGACCTATCGGATCCGCGTCACCGCGGCGGGCCAGACGTCCGAAGGAATGCTCCGCGTCCGGCCCGATCCCGGGGTCGAAGGCGTGCTGCCGAGCGTGCGGTAGCGATCGAGTCCGCCCTGCGCTACTCCATCGTCAGAGGCTCGCCGAGACCGGCGAGCTTCAGGAGGAACGCGTACTGGAACGCGGTCTCCCGGTAGCGCTCATAGCGCCCTGAGACGCCGCTGTGGCCGGCCTGCATCTGCGTGCGAAGGAGCAGCAGGTTGTCGTCCGTCTTCAGCGCGCGGAGCTTCGCGGCCCACTTGGCCGGCTCCCAGTACTGCACCTGCGAGTCGTGGTAGCCGGCCGTGATCAGCAGGTTGGGGTACTCCTTCGCCTCGACCTGGTCGTACGGCGAGTAGGAGAGCATGTAGTCGTAGTCGTCGGGCTCGCGCGGGTCGCCCCACTCGTCCCACTCGAAGGTCGTCAGCGGGATGCTCTCGTCGAGCATCGTCGTGATCACGTCGACGAAAGGCACGCCCGCGATCACCCCGCGCCAGAGCTCGGGGCGCATGTTGACGACCGCCCCCATCAGGAGGCCGCCGGCGCTGCCGCCCTGGGCGAAGAGCCGATCCGGGTCGGCGTACCCTTCGGCGACGAGGAAGTCGGCCACGTCGACGAAGTCGGTGAAGGTGTTCTTCTTGTTGAAGAGCTTGCCGGCCTCGTACCACTCCCGACCCAGTGTCGCGCTGCCTCGGATGTGCGCGATCGCGTAGACGAACCCGCGATCCAGCAGGCTCAGGCGTGTGGCGCTGAAGCCCGGCTCACGGTTCGAGCCGTAGGATCCGTATCCGGAGAGGAGCAACGGACTCGAGCCGTCGATCCGCGTCCCCTTCCGGTACACCAGGGAGATCGGGACCCGTGCTCCGTCCCGCGCGGCGGCCGTGAGCCGCTCGGTCACGTAGTCGTCCGGGCTGAACCCGCCCAGGACCTCGTCCTGTTTGAGGAGGGTCCGCTCCCGCGAGTCCATGTCGTAGTCGTAGACGGTGCTCGGGGTCTGCATGGACTCGTAGCGGAAGCGGAGCAGGCTGCTGTCGATCTCCCGGTTGGTGCTCCACGATGCCACATACGCCGGTTCGTCGAACACGAGATCGTGGGCGTCGCTCCCGTCCCAGCGTCGGACGTGCAGACGGCTGAGGCCCTCGAAGCGCTCTCGGACCACGAGGTGGTCGCGGAAGACTTCGATGCCCTGCAGGTAGACGTCGGGTCGGTGACCGATCACCTCTTCCCAGTGCTCCCGGCCGGAGCTCCCGACCGGAAAGCGCACGAGGCGGAAGTTTTTCGCGCCATCGTTGGTGACGAGGTAGAAGTGCTCGCCGAAGTGCTCCACTTCGTACTCGTGATCCGGCTCACGCTCCAGGACCGGTCGGAACGTCCCGGTGGGGTCGTTCGCGTCGAGATAGCGTGTCTCGGTCGAGAGCGTCTGCGAGGAGCTGATCAGCAGGAACGCGTCGGTCTTCGTCTTCGAGACGCGCGTGCTGAACTCCGTGTCCCTCTCCTCGTAGACGAGGACGTCCTCCGACACGGGCGTGCCGAGCGCGTGACGCCAGATCTGATGCGAACGGAGCGTCTGGAGATCCTTGCGGCCGTAGAAGAGCGTTCGATCGTCGTTCGCCCAGACGAGGTTGGACGTGACGTCCTCGATGACGTCGGGGAGCGTCTCGCCGGTCCGGAGGTCCTTGAAGCGGATCGTGTTGATGCGACGACCGACCGTGTCTGCCGCGTAGGCCAGAAGATTGCCGTCGTTCGTGACCGACTGGCTGGAGACGCTGTAGTAGGCGTGTCCTTCGGCGAGCTCGTTCACGTCGAGCAGGACCTCCTCGGCGGCGTCCAGCGAGCCACGCTTTCGGACGTGGACCGGGTATTGGTCGCCCTCCCGGTAGCGCGTGGAGTAGTAGAAGCCCCGATGCAGGTACGGAACCGAGGAGTCGTCCTCGCGCGTCCGGCCGCGGATCTCCTCGAAGAGCCTCTCCTGCAGCGCCCGCGTGTCGGCGGTCATCGCCTCCGTGTAGGCGTTTTCGGCCTCGAGATACGCGATCACGTCGGGATGCCCGCGTTCCCGCATCCAGTAGTATGGATCCGTGCGCGTGTCGCCGTGCTGGACGAGCTCGACGGGCTCGACCTTCGCCACCGGCGGCGTCGCCTCTTGCGCGGCCGCCTCCCCCTGGAATCCCAGGAGCACGCCGGTGAGAAGCGCCATCCCGGTCCTCGTCTTCATTCGTCCCCCTTTTCGTCTTTCGCCCACGCCCGCTCGCGTTGAAAGCTACTCCCGTGGGCTCAGCTTTGCGCGGGCCGCACCCAACGGGTGGGCGCGCGTGAAGGCCTCGAGATGGAGCTCTCCCGCCTCGAAGCGTGCTCGGTTTCTCGGCGTGAGCACGAGTGTGCCCCCGGGATTCGCCTGCCCGGGGCCCGAGATGCGGTGGACCACGACGTCGCGATCGTCTTCGTCCGACGCGCGCAGCGCGATCCCGTGGATCTCTTCCGGGGCGACGCCGGTCACGCCGACTTCGTAGGCGAGGGTGCTCCGTACGGGGTCGAAGGTGAAGCGACCCGAGATACCGGTGCCGCTCTGCCCGTTCGCCTGGACGTTGAAGGAGACGGGCGGGGGTGCGAGTCCGTTCACGAGCGGGGGCGTGCTGGGCGGCATGCGCCGATGGTCGGTGCCCTGCTCGAAGGCGTACGCCAGGGTGACGAGGCGCGCGTCCTCGAAGGGCCTGGCCAGCAGCTCCATTCCGATCGGGAGGTGGCCCGGCGTGAAACCGGCGGGGACGCTGATGGCCGGCAGGCCGGCATGCGCGGCGATCTGGCAGGTCCCGCCGCGCTGGGGATCGGGGTTGAGCGACGGGATCTCACGCATCGTCGGGTAGACGATCGCATCCAGGCGGTGTGTGTTCATGAGCGAGACGACGGCTTCGGCCAGCGGTGCACGCTTGGCGAGCGACGCCTGGTAAGCCTCCTCGTCGCGCTCTCCCGGCGGAATACGCCGACCCATCCGTGACGTGAGCCCCTCGTGCACGAGCCCTTCCGTCAGCAGGTCGCCGAACGAGTCCACGGGGGCTCCGGGCGTAGCTGTCAGGTATGCCGCGAAGTCCGTCTCGAACTCCGCACGGATGACGCTGCTGTTGGCCAGTAGGCTGTCCAGCTCGGGGATCTCGACGGTCACCGTGTCCGCGCCGAGCCCGACCATCTCCGCGATGGCGGCGCGGACGACGTCGCTCGCGGGGGTGAAGGTGCCTTCCGCGAAGAGCTCCTCGAGGATCCCGATGCGGGCGCCCTCGAGCGCAGCCGCGTCCAGCACGTCCGCGAACACGGGGAGCAACCGTCCTTGCACCGCTTCGGTAGCCGGATCGGCCGGGTCGTATCCGATCGTCGCATCGAGTGCGATGGCGAGGTCCCGAACTCTCCGCGCCAGCGGACCACCCGTGTCCTGCGTATGTGAGAGCGGCACGATACCGTCGATGCTCGAGAGCCCCTTGGTGGGCCTCAGGCCGACCAGGTTGTTGTGCGAGGACGGGATGCGGATCGATCCGCAGGTATCACTCCCCCAGCCTATGGCCGCGAAGCTCGCCGCGACCGCCGCTCCCGTGCCGCCGCTCGAGCCCCCGGGATTCCGTCTGAGATCGTACGGGTTGAGCGTCTGGCCCCCGAGCGACGAGATCGTGGTGATCCCCCGCGCCAGCTCGTGAAGGTTGGACTTGCCGATGAAGACGGCGCCGGCTTCCCGGAGCTTTCGGACCTGGAACGCGTCGTCCGGCGGCATGAGACCCGCGAGGCCCAGGGTGCTGGCCGTGGAGGGCATGCCGAACAGGTCGTAGTTGTCCTTCAGGATGACCGGGATTCCGTGTAGCGGGCCTCGTGGACCCCGCATGGCACGCTCACGGTCCAGCGCTTCCGCCTCCGCCAGGGCGGCGGGGTTGATGCGGATCATGGCGTTCAGTGCCGCACCGGCCTGGTCGTAGGCGCGAATCCGAGCGAGATAGGCCGAGGTGATCTCGACCGAAGTCGTCTCTCCCGTCGACATCGCGCGTTGGAGCTCGCCGATGGAGGCCTCGGTGACCTCGATCTGGGCCGTCCCGGGGCCCGGAGCCGAAAGGCCGAGCAGGAGTGATGCGAGGCAGAGCGTGGTACGTCGCGGGTGGGTGATCCTGGGCATGCGCTTCATCGGGCTTCGAGGGGCTGCGTGTCGCGTGTGAGGAGGGCAGAGTAGGTGCTCGGTGGCCCATGCGTCCACCGGTCCCGGCCCGGGGTCAGCCGAAGGCCCGCTTCACGAACGAGCGGAGCTGGCCTTCGTACTGCTTGACGACCAGCACGGACGCGGGCGAGTAACGCGCCACCTTTTCCGGGATCTCCCCGAAGAGCACCTGTTGGTAGAGGGGCTCGCGTGCCGCTCCGAGGACGACGAGGTCGTAGTCTCGGCTGGCCTTCGCGATCCCGCCGGCCACGTCCGCGCGCGTCTCGCGCGACGCCCCGGGCTCGACGACGTGGCACACCGTGACGGACATCCCGAAGCTCGGAGCGAGCACACCGAGCAGCTCCGCGGCGAGGAGCGCGTGTGACCCGCCCGCCGTCGGGAAGAGGCAGCGCTCGGGCACGCCGAGCTTGCCGATCTTGAGCAGTGCCATGTCGCACGGCGCGTGACGGATGATCTGATCGGCCACCTCCCCGAAGACGCGGTCGCGGGTGTCGGTGTAGCCCTTCCATCCCATCACCAGCATGTCCGCATGATGCTGCCTGGCCGCATGGAGGATCCCGTCCGAAGCCCTGTGCGCGACGGTGAGGTCGGTCTGTACGTCCGCCAGACGGATCGCCATGTGCTCCTCGGCGAGGTGAAGGAGCGACTCGTAGCGGGGGACGAAGCGCATGCCCTCCTGGATGGGAAGCTGGCGGGGGACCTCCACCACCGAGAACGCGACCGTGCCGAGGCCGCGTGCCCGGGCGATCGGCTCGGCGTAGTCGAGCAGCGTGGTGACGTGCTCGGGGTTGTGGAGCGGGACCACGACCGTCCGCTCCTCGGGGATGGGAGCGGGTGTGGGCACGGCGAGCACCTGCGGCTTGACGGCGGCGGCCCGCTTCTCGGAGTACACGTAGTAGAGCACGAGGCCGACCAGGATCCAGCCGATCGTCAGGTACCACGCGAGCGGCTGGAAGGTGAACTGGTAGGCGGCCAGGAAGAGGTTGAGAACGATCCCGAGGATCGGCACGACCGGATAGAGCGGAACCCGGTATCTCCTGGGCAGATCGGGCTCTTTCCGCCGTAGGACGATGACGGAGAGGTTCACCATCGCGAAGGTGAGCAGAAAGATCAGGCTGGCTGCCGAGCCGACCGCCTCGATGGGCAGGGTGAGCGCCATTGCGAGGAGAATCCCCCCGGTCACCACGATGGCCACGTGGGGCGTGCGGCGCTCCGGGTGGATGCGGGCCATCGCGTCGGGCAGCCAGCGATCCCGGCCCATCGAGAAGGCCACGCGGCTCGACGCCATCACCGTCGCGTTCAGCGCGGACATCGTGGAGAGCAGTCCACCGAAGACGATCACCGCCACCCCGAACGCCGGCATGAAGCCCTCCGCGGCGCGGACGATCGCCGTCTCGCCGTACTCCCCGAGGAACTGCCACGACGGCTGCCCGTCCGGGCCGGGTGCCGCCGCCAGCGAGACGAAGAGGATGAGGAGGTACATGACGACCGTGATCCCGAGCGAGATGAAGGTCGCCTTCGGGATGTTCTTCTCCGGCTCCTTGATCTCCTCGGCGACCGTCGCGATCAGGTCGTAGCCCTCGAAGGCGATGAAGGTCAGCCCCATCGCGACGATCACGCCGCCGAATCCCTGCGGGAAGAAGGGTGAGAAGCTCGACACCGCCTGCTCGGGGGCGTCGAACACGGCCTTGAGGCCGTACGCCACGAAGACGGCCAGAACGAGAAGCTTGGAGATCGTGAGGTAGTTCTCGGCCTTTCCGGTCACCTCGGCACCGCGGGCATTCAATCGAACGAAGAGGATGCCGACGAAGAGCGTCACGAGGAGCACGGCGCCGTGCTCGGTCACCAGGCCGAAGCTGAGCTCGGCCAGGCCGGGGATGTACTTGAGGAAGAACTCCCAGAAGTAGCCGGCGAAGCCGAGGGCGTAGAGGCTGCACGCGACCGTGTACGCGAACCAGAGGAGCCATCCCGCCGTGAAGCCCACCGCTCCGGGGAATGCCCGACGAACGAAGGCGTATCCTCCACCGGCCTCGGGGATCGCCGCCGCGAGCTCCGCGTAGGCGAAGGCCGTGAGCAGGGTCACGAGGCCGTTGAGCGCGAAGGCCAGAATCGAGGCCGGGCCGGACTCGCCCGCGGCGATACCGGTCAGGACGAAGATGCCGGCACCGATCATGGCGCCGACGCCGATCATGGTCGCGTCGAAGAGACCCAGGTCGCGGGCGAAGGCGGGCTGGCTGGAGTGCGACTGGCTCAACGGTCGGGTGCTCTTCTCACGCTCGACTAGTACTCGATCCGATCGGGGTTCTCGTTCCAGATCCTGAACGGCTCGAGTGCCCCTTCGAACGGAAGGTACGAGGTCGGGATGACCCGTTCATCGGGCGGCGAATCGAACTCACGGTAGATGAACTCGTCGTCGAAGCCGGCCCCGGCAGCGTCGGAGCGCGTCGTCGCGTAGTAGACGGCGTCGGGCCTGGCCCAGTAGATCGCGCCAAGGCACATGGGGCACGGCTCACAGCTCGTGTAGAGCTCGCAGCCGGTCAGCTGGAAGGTCCCCAGCGAGTCGCAGGCCTTCCGAATGGCGACGATCTCGGCGTGGGCGGTTGGATCGTTCGAGGCGGTGACCTCGTTCGCGCCGGTCGCGACGATCCTGCCGTCCTTGACGACCACGGCCCCGTAGGGTCCCCCGAGCCCCGAGCGTGCACGCTCGCGCGCGAGGCGGATCGCCTCCTTCATGAAATCTCTGTCTGGTTCTTCGGCCAAGTCGGTCGCTCCCCGGATCTCGAAACCACGACAATCAAGTCGGTCGAGGCCGGAGAGGGCAAGGAGGAAGTGACACGCCTCCCTCCGCTACATCATGTTCTGGATGTGCAGCGTGAGGTCTCCCATGAGGTTCGTGTAGCTCCCGTACTCGTTGTCGTACCAGCCGAAAATCTTGGCGTGGGTCACCGGCACCTCCACCTCGCTCGTGCCCAGCCGGTCCATGACCGAGGGATCGATACCGGGAAGACGGCTCAGGTCCACACGCGCGAAGCCGGTCCGAGTGTGCGTCTCGACGCCCTCGATCACGACGGCGGCGCGCATGCCCGTGACGTCTGCGGAGACGTTCTGCTCGTCGCTGTAGACGAGCATTCCCGACTGGGGACCCGCCGCGGCAGCCTCGTAGATCTCGTTCAGGACTTCCTTGCTGACGTTGCTCTTCCCGTCCTCACCGATCTCGGATTGGAACGTGACGTTGAGGATGATGAGCGACTCCGTGGAGACGGGAACACGCACGGAGTCGGCCATGAAGCCGATATCCCTGATCTTGGGAATCACGGTCTCGAGCGCCCTGGCCGCATTGGTGGACGTCAGGATGATCGAGTTCAGGACGCTGCGGCTCTTCCGAAGGTCGCCGGCGCCCGCCTTGGGAACTGCATCGAGCACGCTCTGGCTGTTGGTGACGGCGTGGACGGTGCTCATCGACGCGGTCATGAGCGTCGTCGGGTCGAGCCGGTCGAGGAGCGGCTTGACCATGTGCGCCAGGCCGGTCGTCGTGCACGACGCGGCCGACACCAGCTGATGCCGCACCGGGTCGAAGCTCTCGTGGTTGATCCCGTAGATCAGCGTGACGACGTCCTCCGGAGGGGCGATCGACTTGTCTTTGATCTTGAAGGCCGCGCTGTAGATGACCTTCTCCGCTCCTGCCGCCAGGTGTCCGCGCACGGATCCGCCCGGGTGGTCGGCGGGCAGCGTCGGGTCCCCGAACGCCCCGGTCGTGTCCACGACCAGGCGGACGCCGTGCGCACGCCACTCGATGTCCCGCGGGTCACGGGCGTGCTGCAACACGGTCACGGGCGTGCCTGCGATCTCGAGTCGCCGGGACTCGCGATCCACGATCCGGATGCACGGCTCGGCGTTCACGCCGAAGAGGAAGCGGTGCATGGACCCGTACGTGGAGTCCTTCTCGATCGCCTGGCAGACGGCCTCGAGCCCTTGGCCGACGTCCCGTCCCAGGTTGATCACGAGCTCGGGGAACTGCTGTCTCGCGACGTGGTGCCAGAGCGTGAGCTTGCCAATCCGCCCCAGCCCGTTGATTCCCAGGGGCTCGGTGATTCGCTGTCGCATGATTGCTCCTCTCACCCGGCGACGGGCAAGCTGTCGTTCTCAGGTCAAAGCCTCGACTCGGGCGAGCGTTGTCCGGTGGGATCCCAGATAGACGAAGCCGTCCATGCCGTTGATCGACACCATGTCGCCGACGGCGAGCGCGTGCCCGGTCAGCGCCGCTCCGGCCTCGTCGTCGTACACGTCGAGCTCGCTGCACCCGACGACACAGGTCTTGGCGAGACGCTTGGCCACAACCGCCGCGTGGCTCGTGGCCCCTCCCACCGAGGTCAGCAGCCCGTCGGTCTGGAGCACGAGATGGATGTCCTCCGGGACCGTGTCGGGACGGATCAGGATGATCGGCTCCCCGGGGTGCCGTCGGCGCAGACCGTCGATCTCCTCCTGCGTACGGGCCACACGCCCACTCAGGGCACCTCCGCTCGCGCCGATGCCGGTCGCGACGTGGGCGTCGTCGAGCGCCGGGCCCGGTGCGAAGGTCGGGATCAGCCTGCTGTGGGACAGAACCGCATCCCTCGTCTGGAGCAGCCACAGGCTGTCCATATCTCCCGCTTCGAAGGTGAATTCGATCTCCTGCTGGGGGAGGTCGAGCTCTCGGACCATGCGTGTCGCTTGGTCCAGCAGGGTCCGGTAGATGTCCGGGAAATCCTTCTCCAGGGAACGACCCGCGTACTTGGCCTGCGTCAGTCTTTGACGCTCGGTGATCGGAAGCGTCTCCACGAGACCGCTGACCACGTCGTCACCCTGACCCTGCACGATGAAATCGCCGAAGAGTCGGATCGTGCCGGGCTCGTGGATGGAGTCGCGTGTGCGCACGACTCCCGTTCCGGAGTGATCGTCGAGGTTCCCGAATACCATGCTCTGGATCACCACGGCGGTGCCCCACTCCTCGGCGATGTGGAGCTCCCGCCGGTAGAGTCGAGCCTTGTCCGAGTCCCAGGATTGGAGGACGAGGATGATGCTGAGCAGCAGCTGCTCGAACGGATCGTCGAGAATCGGAACCGCGCAGTCGAGGAGCAGGTGCCGATACTCCATCGCCAGGCTTCTCATTCGGGCCGCCGGCAGAAGTGCCTTCTTGGCCACGCCGCACTCGGCTTTCGCGCGGTGGATGAGTTGATCGAAGAGGTCACGCTCGATTCCGTGGCTCATCCCCCAGAGCTGCATGAAGCGTCGGTAGGAATCCCATGCGGTCCAGGGCCGACCCCGGCTTTCCGCGATGTTGTGTGCGAGCATCGGGTTGATCCCGACATTGAGCAGGCTGTCGAGCATGCCCGGCATGCTGATCGGCGCCCCTCCGCGGACGGAAAGAAGCAGCGGTCGATCGGGATCCCCGAGTCGGGTGCCGGTCTGCGCCTCGAGCCGCCGCAGCTCCGCACGGATCATCTCCACGAAGTCGTGTCCCCAGGTTCCCCCGGAGCGAACGGTCTGGTTCAGCGTGAAGAGGTCGGTCGTGATGACGAAACCGGGTGGCACAGGGAACCCATGGGCCACCAGCCTCTGGAGGTTTGCGCCCTTGTTTCCCAGGAGGATGACGCCGCCCTCGCCCCCGGCCTCGAGAGGGACGGCCCAGCGCCTCGGGCCGTTCTTCCGGCGTTGGTTTCCGCACGCGGTGGCGGGGAAGTCGAATGTGTGCAGCGTCCGTACGATTCGGCTGCAGAGGTTGTCCAGTAGCTGAAGCCCGAAGCTCTCACCGATGAGGGAGCGGAGCAGGGCCTCCGACGTCGCGATGCCGGGACCGGGCAGGGTTCCCTTCGCTCGACTCAAGACACCGGCATCGGTCATCTCTTCAAAGAGGCGATCCAGATGCTCTCCGTAGAAGTCGATGAAGTAGGTCTGCACGGCCTCCTCGACGCCGCGCGAGAGGAGTTGGAAGATGTCGAGGTATTGGCAGTCGCAGCCCACGCCCCGCCGGAGTGACTCGGTGAGCATGGAGAGGGCCGTGTCGATCCTGGCCGTGCGCATGCCGTCGATGCTCATTGCCCGGCGAAGCTGACCGAGACAGCGACTGACGTCCGGCAGGTCGTCGAGGAGGTGCCGGTCCAGGCGCAGCGACTGAATGCGCCGGGCCAGGAGCGCGACGGCGAGCGACTCGATTCGGTAGGTCAGGCCCAGCGCCTCGAGTCTCTCCTCCCGGTAGGAGCCGTACATGCTCGGGATGCCGACCGCGATGTGCCTCTTGTGGTAGATGTCCTCCAGGGCCTCGTATGTCCCGACGCTGAGGATGACGCGTTGCAGCGTCTCGAGCACGTCGAGAAGCCGATCCAGCGCTTCGCTCTCCCGGCCTGCCTCGAGCGCGTCCGCAAGCGCTCGAAGCTCGGCGGGCGGGACGGGTGCATACGCGGCCAGACGCTCGAGCAGGTCGCGATGGTCCAGCCCGTATTTCCGCTCGAGCTCACGGTGGAAGCGGAAGAGCAGCTCGGCCTTCTCCGCCTCCGAGGGGTCCGCGTGTCGCACCGCGGCGATCTTCGACCGGACCTCGTCCAGGCCGAGACCGAACAGCTGCTCTACGCTCCCGGCCTGCTCGAGGAGGGAGCTGAAGATGTCGCTCAGTCCGGGCTGGACGCGGGCCCCGGGCCCGAGTGTCTGGTAGACGCTGGCCGGCAGATAGTCACGAAGGCCGGACGGGTCCCCGGTGGCCCAATAATGGGCCGTCTGCTCGACCATCCTCGAGAGGAGCGGATTGCTCTCGACATGGCTCTGCTTCCGCAGGAAGTGGCAGAGCGCGTCCGAGCGCCCCTGGATCTCGTCCAGTCGGGTGGACACCCGCCTCAGCTCGCCTTCCGCGCCGATGTCGCTGAAATAGACCGGAAGGAGACGGAGGAGCTGCTTGGCGTGGTGGTAGACCGGGGCGATGTCCCTGGCAAGGAATGCCGAGACGTCACGCTGGATCAGGTCGGTGTCGGCCAGGAAGACGCCGCCGACCTTGAGGCGTGTCGTGAGGGTGGCGAGGAGCGCGCGGGCGGCACTCGGGTTCGCGCCGATCAGGTCCAGGTGTGCGCGGATATTCTGCTTGTGAGTCGGATTCACCCGTATCGACCACGAGTCCGTATAGCCCTCGAAGCGTGGGTAGTGGAAACCCTGCTCGAGCGCCTCGGCGACGAACAGCTCCGCCGTCTCGGAGGCGCCGTGCTCGAGGACCTGCAGGCCGATTCGACGCACGAGCTCCAGGCTGCTCGAATCGTGCTGGGAAGAGGTCCTTCGCAGCAGACTCATCGTTCCCCGGATGAACGCCTGCTGCTCGGCGGCATCCTGCGTGCCGAGCGCGTTGCTGCACAGCCGCGCCAGTCGGCGCAAGGCGGACTCGTGGACCGGGGTCAACGCCTCGGAACCCAGAAGCCTCGTCAGCCAGCGCACCTCGGTCATTCCGTCCGTCACCGACCCTCTGGCTGCGGCGGTCTCGAGGTAGGCCCTGAAGATCTGGCCCTGGTCGGGCAGCTCGAGCACGCGGTCGAGCCGGGGTGCCATCGCCTCGAGGGCCCTCAGCTCCCGAATGCAAGCGAGATGCGATTTCAATGCGGCGTGCGTGATCATCTCGAGCTGCGGGGGGATGCCCACCGCGCCGGCGCCCGTCCCCACGTCCTCGTGCCACCACTCCAGGGGGTCCTCTCTGGAGAGCCAGGCCTCGTAGAGCTCGGTGACCGTGCGTGCGAACGTCCTCGCCGAATGCTCTGCAGCCGGGTGTACGGACCCGTCTCCGGACTCGAGCAAGCACAACAGGCGCTTGAGGCCCGGCGTCGCATCCGCGGATCGCTCGGGCTCGGCATCGAAGAGCGCTTCGATTCGGCTGAGCGATTCGAGGAGCACGGCGACGTTGCGTTCCGATCCCGAGGCCAGCTTCTCCAGGAAGCGCAGCCAAAGGCGCACAGCCTTGTCCCGCACTGCATACGAATCCGCCTGCTTCGCTACCTTCTCATAGAAGGAGGACAGGAGCGCGAGGCCATCGGGCCCGTGCTCGTGGACGTCGTAGTAGTAGAAGTCTCCGGTGGCTCTGCGGTGGAGATCGTCCAGGGTCTGAGCCCACCCCACGTACTGGTGGTGGACCTCGCGGAGGAGGTCTTCGGTCTGCTGGTGGACACCTCGGTAGGCCGACGTGATCTCGAGGAGCAGGCCGTGCTCCTCGGGGATGACGACCTCGACGGCTGTTCTCTGGAGGTTGGCCTCCAGCGCCTTGGTGCCCATGGTACCTCGAAACAGGAAGGTCTTCAGGATGAAGATCACCCGACGGAGCTCGTCCGTGGCGGGATCACGGAGACCGGGATGACCGGCTCGACCCTTGATACACAACTTCGTCCGGACGCCGGCTGGAGCCATAGGGGGTGAGCCGTGAGTGGCTGTGGGGAAAACCCTGACACCGCAGGACCTTTGACCGCGGCCTTGCTCTCGTCTGCGCTGATCCTCGCGGCCCTTGTCGGGCCGGGGTACCTCGGCGCCCAGGAGCCGGACTCGCTCGTCCAGGCCATTCCGGGAACGGATGTCGCCTTCGTGATGGTCCGGACGCCGGGGGGCACGTTCCTCCTCGGAAGTCCGGAGGGGGAGGCGGGGCGCGATCCGGACGAGGGCCCGCGGCGCACGGTGGCCCTGGAACCGTTCTGGATCGGCGTGCACGAAGTGACCTCCGACGAGTTCGCGGTCTACCGCAATCGCAACCTGGACAGTCCGGCGACGTCCGATTCGGATCGGCGTCTGGACGTGGACGCGGTTTCCAGACCGAGCCCACCGTACGAGGACCCGGCCCACGGCATGGGTGGGGGGGACCGCCCGGCCACCGGCATGACGCATTGGGGAGCGCTGAACTACGCCCGCTGGCTTTCGATGAAGACCGGTCGACTCTACAGGCTTCCGACCGAGGCGGAGTGGGAGTACGCGTGTCGCGCGGGCGGTACGATGCCCGCGCCCGACCTGGAGGCACGGGCGTGGTACATCGCCAACAGCGGTGAGCGGACGCACCCGGTCGGACTGAAGGCGGCCAACGACTGGGGGATCCACGACATGCTCGGCAACGTCGCCGAGTGGACCATGGACCACTACCGGGAAGGCTTCTACGCCGAAATCGCCGATCCCGTCGACTCGCCCTGGGCGCGCTCACCGGACCGCGGCCCCCGCACGGTACGCGGCGGCGCATTCGACGACGACGAGATGGAGCTGCGCTGCGCCGCGCGCGTGCCCTCCTCTCCGAGATGGCAGCGCAGAGATCCACAGATTCCCAAGAGCCGTTGGTGGAACACCGACGCGCCCCACGTCGGCTTCCGGCTCGTGAGTCCGGACCGGAGCCACACGTTGGCCGAGATCGAGGCTTTCTGGAGGGATGTGCTGGGGAGCTGAGGGGCATGGCCGGAGCTTGCTTGTGCAGGGGCCGGCAGAGCCCTATGCGTTACATCTTCGACGACACCTTCGACCAGCGGTGAAACATGTCACGCGACAACGATTACGTCGGCGGTCCCGTGCTCGGGCGCAGGGACTTCATGAAGTCTTCGGCGGCCATCTTCGGCGGCATCACCTTCTCGGAGATCGACCTCGATCCGCTCTACGGGCGGCCGAGCGCCGATCCGATCCGGGTCGGTCTCGTCGGCTGCGGCGGCAGGGGCACCGGAGCGGCCGTCCAGGCCCTCAGGGCCCACCCGGACACGAAGCTCGTCGCGATGGGAGACGCCTTCGAGGATCGGGTGCAGGGCAGCCTCGAGAACATCCTTGCCGAAGAGCGCGCCGAGTGGGAGGGCACGAAGGTCGACGTGCCGGCCGAGCGCCGATTCCACGGCTTCGATGCGTACCAGAGCGTCATCGATCTTTCCGACGTCGTCATTCTGACCACGCCCCCCGGCTTCCGGCCGATGCACTTCGAGGCCGCGATTGCGGCGGACAAGCACGTATTCATGGAGAAGCCGGTGGCGACCGACGCTCCCGGGATCCGGCAGGTCCTCGAGACCGCGCAGCTCGCCAAGCAGAAGGAGCTCAACGTCGTCGTCGGCCTGCAGCGCCACTATCAGACCGTCTACAGGGAGTGGGTCGAGCGGATCAGGGCGGGCATGATCGGCGACGTGGTCCTCGGGCGTGTGTACTGGAACGGGGGCGGGGTGTGGGTGCGGCCCCGCCAGGACGACCAGACGGAGATGGAGTACCAGATGCGCAACTGGTACTACTTCAACTGGCTCTGCGGGGACCACATCGTCGAGCAGCACATTCACAACATCGACGTCGCCAACTGGGTGCTGGGCGGCACGCCGGTTCGAGCCCAGGGCCAGGGCGGCCGACTGGTTCGCACCGGAAAGGACCACGGCGAGATCTACGACCACCATTTCGTCGAGTTCGAGTACGAGAACGGTGCCAGGGTCCTCAGCCAGTGCCGACACCAGCCCGACACCTGGAGTCAGGTTTCCGAGGCGTTTCACGGGTCGAACGGGGTCGCGCCCAGGCCGGGTCTCATCGTCTCGAGCTCCGGGCATGTCCTCTTCGAGCACGATGACGAGAACGACCCGAACCCCTACCAGGTGGAGCACGACGAGCTCTTCGCGGCGATCGCGGGAGGCGAGTACCGCTATGCGGACGCGGAGCTGGGCGCGCACTCCACGATGACCTCGATCATGGGGCGGATGGCCACGTATTCCGGTCGGGTCGTCGAGTGGGACGAGGCGCTCGCCTCCGAGCTCAGCCTCATGCCGGCGAAGTATGCCTGGGACGCCGATCCTCCGGTGATGCCGGATGCGGAGGGCCGCTATGCGATCCCGATGCCGGGAGTGACCCGGGCGCTGTAGCGCGCTGCGTAGCGGGTCGAGGATGGGTCTTCCGGCGATTTTCGTCCTCCTGATCCTCGGTGCCTCGGGCGTCGCGGATCCGGAGGTTCGGATCGAGATGTCCCGCGGGCTCATGGGCACGGACTTCCGCATCGTCCTCTACGCCGCGGACCGAACGACCGGGGAGGCTGCCGCGACGGCGGCTCTCGAGTGTGTCGCGCAGCTCGAGCGCACCCTCAGCGACTATGATGCGGAAAGTGCGCTCTCGCGCCTGAGCGAGTCGGCGGGTACCGGCACGTGGCAGCCGGTGGGCCCGGACCTTTGGGCTGCCCTCGAGACGGCGCAGGCCTGGTCCGAGCGATCGGACGGCGCCTTCGACGTGACGGTCGGGCCCCTGACACGCCTCTGGCGGTGGGCGTCGAGGCGCGGCGTGCTTCCCCCGGAGGATCGGCTCGAGGAGGCCCGCCGGGCCGTCGGCTATCGGTACCTGCACCTCGACGCCGGGCGACGGAGCGTGCTGCTCGAGAAGCCCGGCATGCGGCTGGACGTGGGCGGGCTCGGAAAGGGCCTTGCCGCCGATCGGGCGCTCGCGGTGCTGCGTGAGCACGGCGTGACCCGAGCGCTGATCGACGCGGGCGGGGACCTCGTGATCGGCGAGCCGCCTCCGGGGCAGGAAGGATGGCAGGTCGAGGTGGGAGGGAGGGTGCGCACCCTGAGCCACGTCGCCGTCGCCACTTCTGGGGCGACGCATCGCGCGACCGAGGCCGACGGACACCGCTTCTCCCACGTGATCGACCCGCGTAGCGGGCTCGGGGTCACCGATCCCCGGAGGGTGGTGGCCACGGCGGGTACGGGTGCCGATGCCGACGCGCTCGCCTCGGCGGCGAGCGTGTTGGGCCCGGAGGCGAGCGCTCGGCTGGCGAAGGTCTTGCCCGGCGCGCACGTTCAGTTCGTGGAGGAGGATCAGCACGGGGACCTCGACCCACTCGAAGGGAAGGTCGGAGGCAGATGAGACGCAGGGACTTCGTACGGACGACGGCGCTCGCCGGCGCCGCGCTGGCCACGGGCGGCGCCCGCGCCGGGGACCGGCTTCAGGCCGAGGCCTTCACGATGGACTTCGCCCCGCACTTCGGGATGTTCCGGGCGAGCGCGGGCGACGACCTGATCGATCAGCTGCGCTTCATGGCCGATCAGGGCTTCCGCTCGCTGGAGGACAACGGCATGCGCGGACGGGACGTCGCGATGCAGGAGCGGATCGCCACCGAGATGGGCCGCCTCGGGATGCGCATGGGCGTCTTCGTGGCGCACACGATCCACTGGTCCGAGCCTTCGCTGACGACGGGGCGGGACGATGCCCGGGAAGCTTTCCTGAACGAGATCACCGCGTCGGTCGGAGTCGCGCAGCGCGTGAACGCGACGTGGATGACGGTCGTCCCGGGTTTCGTCGACCTTCGTAAGGACATCGCCTACCAGACGGCCAACGTCGTGGAGACGCTCCGGCGGGCGTCCGACATCCTGGAGCCGCACGGGCTCGTGATGGTGCTCGAGCCCCTCAATTTCCGCGATCATCCCGGGCTCTTCCTCAACAAGATCTCCCAGGCCTACGAGATCTGTCGGTCCGTGGACAGCCCGTCGTGCAAGATCCTCGACGACCTCTACCACCAGCAGATCCACGAGGGGAACCTGATCCCCAATGTCGATCTCGCCTGGGACGAGATCGCCTACTTCCAGATCGGGGACAATCCGGGACGGCGGGAGCCGACCACGGGCGAGATCAACTATGCGAACGTCTTCCGCCACATTCGTGACAAGGGCTACACGGGGATCCTCGGGATGGAGCACGGCAACTCGCGACCCGGTGCGGAGGGCGAGCAGGCCGTGATCGACGCGTATCGGAGCGTGGATCCCCACTGACCTCGCGTGTGCGTTCCGCAGAGTCTGTCGCAGGGTGACCGTTGAGGCGTAGCAATCCCGCATGGCGGGACCTGGCCGCCACCGAGTTGGCCGTCCGTGCCCTGGAGGGGTCGCCATCGGTGGGCCGGGCGCTCGTGCTGGGCGATCCCCGGTCGGAGCTCGCCGAGGCGGTCCGGGCCGGGGGTGGGGAGGCCGTCGGGTGGTCTCGGCGGCGGTCGGGTGATCGTCCCGCGTCGGCCTGGCCCCCGGCCGGATCCTTCGAGCTGGTGGCCCTGCGGCTGCCCAAGGCCAAGGACGAGCTCGAGATGCTCGCGCGTGTTGCCGCCTCCCGGATGACCGACGATGGCCGTCTATGGGTCTACGGCGCCAACGACGAGGGTGCGGGCTCGGTCGCCTCTCGACTCGACAGCCTCTTCGGCGCGATCCGAACCGTGGCGAGTGGAGGCCGCTGCCGGGTCGTCGAGCTCCGAGATCCCGTTCCGGCCGTGAGAACCGAAATGTCCGACTGGCGGGGTGAGCACGATCTCGAAGACCCCAGACTGCCCCGGCCGTGGGTGAGCTACCCGGGCTGTTTCGCACACGGGAGGCTCGACAGCGGAACGCGCCTGCTCCTCGATCACCTTCCGTCGTTCGAAGCCGGGGCGCGGGTGCTGGACTTCGGCTGTGGCACCGGGGTGATCGCGGCAGCGGTGAGGGATGCCCAGCCGGATGCGAGGCTCACGCTGCTCGACAGCGATGCGCTCGCGCTCGAGGCCGCTCGGGAGAACGTCCCGGGGGCCGAGCTCGTCCTGTCCGACGGGCTGGTCGGCCTGCGTGAGGGAAGCGAGTTCGACTGGATCCTGGGGAATCCGCCGTACCACGAGGGGAAAGCGGGATCCCGCTCGGTGATCGAAGCCTTTGCGGAGGGGGCGTCGCGCGTGTTGGCTCGTGGCGGTCGGATCCTGCTGGTCGTGCAGAGAACGTTCGCCCTCGACCGGTCCCTGGATCGTTATTTTGAGAAGGTTTCGCTGCGGGCGGAGGACCGAAGCTACCGGGTCTGGGAAGCGTCGGTATGACGACGACCTTGCGAACGGGCGAATCCGCTGCGCATCATCTGGCCGCGACCCCAGCGGAGAGACGCGAATGACACCCACCGACGTCTACAACCCCGAGTACTACCACCGTGTCGTAGACTGCCAGTGGGGGTGTCCCGCCCACACGAACGTCCCCGAGTACATCCGGTTGATCGCCCAGGGCCGTTATACCGAGTCCTACATGATGAACCGGCGCTCGAACGTCTTCCCGGGAATCCTGGGGCGGACCTGCGACCGGCCCTGTGAGCCGGTCTGCCGACGCGGACGCATCGAGGAGAAGCCCGTCGCCATCTGCCGGCTCAAGCGGGTCGCGGCGGATCTGCGCGACAACGTGGACGAGCTGCTGCCGAGGGCGCCGGCGGAGAAGAACGGCAAGAAGGTCGCGTTGATCGGCGCCGGCCCTGCTTCGCTCACCGTCTGCAACGATCTCATGCCCCTCGGCTACGCGTGTACGATTTTCGAGGCGCTGGACCGGCCGGGCGGCCTGATGCGCACGAACATCCCCGCCTTCCGGCTGCCTCCCGAGGTCCTCGACGAGGAGATCGACATGATTCTCCGCATGGGCGTCGAGGTCCGCTACAACCACAGGATCGAGTCGCTGAAGGAGCTCCTCGACGACGGCGGCTACGACGCGGTCTTCATCGGCAGCGGCGCACCCAAGGGCAAGGAGCTGAAGCTGCCCGGTCGCGAGGAGGGTGACGCCAACATCCACATCGGGATCGACTGGCTCGAGGGCGTGCACTTCGAGCACATCGAGTCGATCGGCGAGCGGGTGCTCGTCATTGGCGTGGGAAACACGGCCATGGACTGCTGCCGGACCTCGATGCGGCTCGGCGGCGAGGACGTGAAGGTGATGGCCCGGAAGGACCGTCCCTACTTCAAGGCCTCGCCCTGGGAGCTGGAAGACGCCGAAGAGGAGCAGGTCGAGATCCTCGTCAACCACTCGCCGGCCAGCTTCGTGGTGGAGGACGGGCGCCTGAGGGGCATGATGTTCGACCTCGTCGAATGGCATGAAGATCCGGAGTCGGGACGTCTCAAGTCGACCAAGCTCGACGAGGTCTTCCTCGAGGCCGACGACGTCATCCTCGCCATCGGGCAGGACAACGCCTTCCCCTGGATCGAGCGTGACATCGGGATCGAGTTCGGCGAATGGGACATGCCGGTCGTGGACCGTGCCACATTCATGACGACCCGGCCCGGCGTCTTCGTCGGAGGGGATGCGGCTTGGGGCCCCGAGAACATCATCTGGGCCGTCGAGCACGGGCATCAGGCCGCCATCTCGATCCACAACTACTGCCAGGACAAGCCGCTCACCGAGCGTCCGCCCCACGGCATGAACCTCATCTCGCAGAAGATGGGGATCCACTCGTGGAGCTACTCCAACGACTACAATCCCGAGGGTCGCGTGACGATGAACCACGTCGCCCTCGAGGAGCGCTTCGCCGAGCTGAATATCGAGGTGGAGAAGGGCTTCGACGCGGCCCAGACGGCCCGCGAGGTCGAGCGCTGCCTGAACTGCGACATCCAGACGCACTTCACGCCCAAGCTGTGCATCGAGTGCGACGCCTGTATCGACATCTGCCCGACCGACTGTCTGACGATCACGGTCGGCGGTTCCGAAGAGGAGCTGCGTCCCCGCCTTACGGCGCCGGCGGAGAATCTGGACCAGCTCCTCTACGTCTCCGACGACCTTCCGCAGACCGGGCGGGTCATGGTGAAGGACGAGGACGTCTGCGTCCATTGCGGGCTGTGTGCCGAGCGCTGTCCGACCGCCGCCTGGGACATGCGCAAGTCCGAGATCCTCATTCCCTACGCAGGAGAGCCGTGGCCCACGACAGTCCAGGCCGCACCAACGACTTCGCGCTGAAGATCGGGACGGTCAACGGGACCGGATCCGCCAGCGCGAACGGCATGCTGATGCAGGCCTTCTTCCGCATGGGGATCCCCGTCTCCGGAAAGAACATCTTCCCTTCGAACATCCAGGGCCTGCCGACCTGGTACGAGATCCGCGTGAACGGTGAAGGGCACACCGCACGGACGCCTCACTTCGATCTCACTGTGGCGATGAACCGGGAGACCTATGCGAAGGACATCGCCGAGATCGAGAGCGGCGGCTGGGTGCTCTACGATTCGACCTGGCCGATGGACGAGGGTCTGCTGAGGGAGGACGTGAACTTCCTGCCGATTCCCTTCGCGAAGCTCTGCGTCGAGAACTTCGAGGGTGCGCGTACGCGAATCCTCATGACCAACATCGCGTATGTCGGCGCACTGGTCGCGCTGTTGGACATCGACAAGGACGTCGTGAAGGGAATGCTGCACGAGACCTTCGCGAAGAAGCAGCATCTGCTCGACTCGAACGAGCTCGCACTCAAGCTGGGGCACGACTACGCGCTCGAGCACTTCGATTGCCCGCTTCCCATTCGTGTCGAAGCCATGGATCTGCGCGAGGAGTCCGTGATCCTGAATGGCAACCTGGGTGCCGCGCTGGGCTGTCTCTATGCCGGGGCGACGGTCGGCGCCTGGTACCCGATCACGCCCGCGACCTCGCTCATGGACTCCTTCACGGCGCTCTGCGAGCGGTACCGCAAGGATCCGGAGACGGGCAGAAACCGCTACTGCATCCTGCAGGCCGAGGACGAGCTCGCCGCGATCGGGATGGTGATCGGGGCCTCGTGGTGCGGGGCACGCTCCTTCACGCCGACGAGCGGCGCCGGCATCAGCCTCATGAACGAGTTCATCGGCCTGGCCTACTACACCGAGGTCCCGGCGGTGCTCTTCGACGTGCAGCGGACCGGCCCCTCCACCGGCATGCCGACGCGTACGCAGCAGGGGGACTTCTTCGAGGTCGTCTACGCCTCGCACGGCGACACCAAGCACATCGCGCTGTTCCCGGGCGACCCGGCCGAATGCTTCTATTTCGCCGTCGAGGCCTTCGATCTGGCCGAGCGTTTCCAGACGCCCGTGTTCGTGGTCTCCGACCTCGACATCGGGATGAACGACTGGGTGGTTCCCAAGCTCCACTGGGACGACGGCTACGTGCCGGACCGCGGCAAGGTGCTCTCGGCGGAGGATCTCGAGAAGGTCCAGGACTTCCATCGCTATCTGGACCTGGACGGCGATCACATCCCATACCGGACCCTTCCCGGTACCAGCCCCAAAGGGGCGTTCTTCACCCGGGGATCAGGCCACGACAAGTACGGCAGGTACACCGAGGACGCCTATCCCTATCAGGAGGTCGTGGATCGTCTCGCGAAGAAGATCGACAGCGCGGCGGCCCGGGTGCCCGCGCCGGAGATCCGTCGGGTCGAGGGTGGCTCCTCGATGGGCATCGTCACGGTCGGAGGCTGTCGTGGTGCGGTTCTCGAGGCGCTCGAAGATCTGGCCGCCGACGGCGTGAAGCTCGATTACCTCCGGGTATGCGGATTCCCCTTCGGCAAGGAGGTCGACGACTTCCTGGCCGCGCACGACGTGAACTTCGTGGTGGAGCAGAACCGTGACGCCCAGCTGCTGAGGCTTCTCACGCTCGAAACCTCGACCACGAAGGACCGGCTCAGGTCGGTCCGGTACTACGGCGGGCTTCCCATGAGCGCCTTCCATGTTCGAGACGGTATCCAAGCGCACCTCCTGCACGCCGAGGCGTAGCCGATGTCCCCGACCGTGAAGCCGAAGGTCCGACACCCCTCACTCCAGCCGAATGCGCTGGGACTGACACGGCGTGACTACGAGGGAGCCGTTTCCACTCTGTGCGCCGGATGCGGCCACGACTCCGTGACCGCGGCCGTCATCCAGGCGTTTTGGGAGCTGGAGATTCCGCCGCATCGGGCGGCCAAGCTTTCGGGGATCGGGTGCTCCTCGAAGACGCCGACCTACTTCATGAGCGAGTCGCACGGCTTCAACTCCGTGCACGGCCGCATGCCCTCGATCGCGACGGGTGCCAACGCCGCCAATCGCGATCTGATCTACATCGGGATCAGCGGCGACGGCGATTCCCTGTCGATCGGGCTCGGACAGTTGTGCCACGCCATCCGGCGCAACGTGAACATGCTCTACGTGCTGGAGAACAACGGCGTCTACGGGCTCACCAAGGGGCAGTTCTCGGCCTCGGCCGACCTGGGCTCCAAGTCCAAGCGCGGGAAGGAAAACCCGTTCTACCCGATCGACCCGGTCTCCTTGGCGCTGTCACTCGGCGCGACCTTCGTCGCGCGGAGCTTCTCGGGGGACAAGGCACAGCTGGTCCCGATCATGAAGGCGGGACTGAGGCACGGGGGCTTCGCGCTCATCGACGTCATCTCTCCGTGCGTCACATTCAACGACCACGAGGGCTCGACGAAGAGCTATGCGCACACGCGCTTCCATCAGAACGAGGTTGTCGAGACCGACTTCGTGCCGCTGAGGGCGGAGATCACCGCCGAGCAGGAGGCGGGGTCCGCGACGGTCGTGACGATGCACGACGGCTCCGTCGTGACCCTCAGGACGACTGCCGAGGGCTACGACCCGACCGACCGCGACGCGGCCTACGCGCACGTGCGCGCAGCCCAGGGCCGAGGCGAGATTCCGACCGGGCTGCTCTACATCGAGACCGGCCACCAAGAGATGCACCAGTTCGAGAACACCGTAGACGGACCGCTGGTCGACGTACCCTTCGATGCGCTCTGTCCCGGGGCGGAAGCGCTCGATGCCCTCCAGAGGGAGTGGAGATGATGGGAAGGCTCCAGGCGATTTGGATCAAGCGTGCCCACGGCGGGCCCATGGACCCGGCCGAAGAGGCGCGTGCCGTCCGTGACCGGGGACTCGAGGGAAACGCGGATCGGGGCGGGTGGCGCCAGATCACCGTGATCGAGCAGGAGGTGTTCGACCGGGTGCGCGAGTCGCTGCCCGACGCGGACCCGATGATGCGGCGTGCCAACTTCCTGGTGGACGGCGTCCGGCTCGCGGACTGCAGGGGCAAAGTCCTGGAGGTCGGTGACCTGCGGATTCACATGCGAGGGGAGACCCGTCCGTGCGAGCTCATGGACGAGCAGTGCGACGGACTGCGCTCCGCGCTCGACCCCGACTGGAACGCGGGTGCCTTCGGGAAGGTCCTCAACGACGCCGTCGTCCGGGTCGGGGACGAGGTTCGATGGGGTGAGATGCAGGGCTTCGAGGAGTAGCGCACGGGCCTCTCTACCGCAGCACGAAGCCTCCGGCCAGGGGATCCTTCGGATCCACCGACCACTCGCACCACCCGGTCAGGTAAGCGCGGCCCTCCACCTCGGGGACGATCGCGTTTCTCCCGTCGACCTCGCACAGTTCGGCGATCCGGCCGGTGAAGGACGTGCCCAGAATGCTCTCGATCACGATCGCTTCGTCGACCGCGACCTCCCCACGTGCGTGGTGCAGCGCCAGTCGCCCGCTCACGCCCGTGCCGGTGGGGCTTCGGTCGACCTCTCCGTCCGCGAAGACGCAGACGTTGCGTGAGTGGTGGGCCGGGTCCTGTGGGGCTCCGACGAAGATCGTGCCGTAGAGGAAGCCCAGGTCGGGGTCGGCGGGATGCTCGATCGGTCCGCCGGCCATGACCGCCTGCTTGATCGCCCGACCTTTCGTGACGAGCTCCTCGTGATCGCGCCCCGTGAGACCCACGCCCACGGAGGCGGCCTCCACGTACGCGTAGTAGGCGCCTCCGAAAGCGAGGTCGTAGCGGACCTCGCCCAGTCCGGGGACCTCGACCCGCTGGTCGAGCGCGTGCACGAACGAGGGGACGTTGCGAAAGAACACGGAGCGCACCTCGCCTCCGGTAACTCTCGCATGGGCCTGGACGAAACCGGCCGGCGTGTCGATCCCCACCGGCGTGAGCGGCTCCTCTTTCGGGATCAGCCCGAGGTCCAGGACCACGCGCGTGACGGCGATGATCCCGTGACCGCACATGGTGCTGAAGCCCTCGTTGTGCATGAAGAGCACCCCGAAATCGGCTGCGTCGGTGACGGGTGGCGTGACGAGACAGCCGTACATGTCGGCGTGCCCCCTCGGCTCCCACATCAGCGTCCTGCGTAGCCGGTCGAAACGCTCCCTGGCATCGCGGCGGCGCGCGAGGATGGTGTCTCCCGCGAGCTCGGGGAATCCCCCGAGAATCACGCGAAGAGGCTCACCCTCCGCATGGGCGTCGACCGTCAGGATACGGGTCGCTCCCGGCCCCGGCTCCCAGCCCAGCCAGGCGGCGCGGAGCTTTTCGCTGTCCAAGCTCAGCGCCCCGCGGGGCCGACGCTTCGCGTGTTGTATTCGCGCAGGTAGCGCAGGTGCTCGGCGTCGCTCGGATAGTTCTGGTCGTCACCGTACGGGTAGCGCTCCATCCCGTGGAAGGGCAGGGGCTCCACCGTGCTCCCGGTCGCGGTGTTCAGGTCACCGTCCTTCACCCACCCGACCGTGTAGAGCACGAAGTCACGCACCCACCCGGGCGGGAGCTCGGGCCCGGACGAAGCGCCGAACCGGATCGCGACCTCGTCACCGGCATTCATGACGACGTATCGGTCGTCCGGACCGGTCAGGAGCTCGGTGACGTCGCCGTAGCGCGTGTACTGCCCGACGAGGTCGCGCCACTTCGGGGTGGTCGTCACCGAATCGTAGTCGAACCAGTGCGGCCCGTAGCGCCCGCCCTTTCGGTAGGTGTGGCTGAAGCCGTGATATCGCAGCTCCGCGTCCGTCAGCGGCAGCTCGGTGGTCCGGACTTCCGGCTCGGGGGGATCGATCGAGGCGAACGCCTGGTCCCAGTAGATCTGCATGCTGGTTCGGATGCGGACGCGCGGATCGGATTCGGGTACGACCCCGGCGATGTCGAGGATGAGCGTCTTGTCCTTCCCGGACGGGAAGCTCACGTCGTCGAGCGCGACCCTCCACCCGCCTCGCCCGTCCGGAACCTCGAGCACCGGAGCCTCCATGACGTGCCGGTCCGACTGGGCCATCGCCACGTTGAGGCTCGCATCCGCCGGGAAGACCCAGCCCGTGAGATACAGTCGGGCGTGATCCGACACGGCGACCTCCGGCCCCAGGTCGAGCGTGACGGCGTGCGGCTCCGCCAGTCCCTGCAGGGCGCCTCGCAGGAAGCCGGATACGTACACGTGATCCCGCTCGCGCAGCGCGTCCAGCACGTCCCGACCGCGGTCGTCCGAAGCTGCGCGCGGTACGATGGGGGAGCGCACCGTGGTGGGGGCGTAGGCGACGGGAGCATCGGCCGGGACGAAGCGTTCGTCCACGTAGACGTCGATCTCCCCGGGATGGTCCACGGCGAGGAGTCGAACCTCGTCCATGTAGATCGTCTCCCAGAGCTCTTCCGTGATGCGGAGCTCGTACTGCCCCTGACGCTCCGTCAGCTGATCACCCGGGATGCGGACGTATTCGTGCGACGCCGCGGCCGGGCCGTAGCTGCGCGTGCCCTGGTTTCCCTGAATGCCCGTGGGCATCCCGAGGGCGCTCTTCCACATCACGTCCTTCTGGAACTCGAAGCGCTCGCCGTTCCACGTGAAGAGCATGGGGCAGGAGCCCTTGAGGATCTGTTCTTCGAGATCCTGATCGGTGCCGGGGAAGTAGATGTCCTGAGAGACACCGTTCGTCCACTCGATGCGGATCACGTCGGCTTTGCGGTGCGAGCCCAGCCCGACATGGATTCCGGACCTCGTCACCAAGTGCACCTGGTAGAGGTCTCCGGCCGTCAACTCGATTCGGGTGCCGATTCCGTCGCGGTTGTTCTTCCCGCTACCGGCAGCCAGGCCCTCCAGGTCGATCTGGAGATAGTGGTTCGCGTTTCCGCCGTCGTTGCGAAGAAGCCGGAAGCCCGTCTCGGCCGCGAGCAGGAGATCGAGGTCGCCGTCTTCGTTGTAGTCCATCACGGACGCCGAGCGGTACGACTCCTCGGCGGCGGGAAGCCGGTCGGTGAAGTTCTGGAAGCTCCCCAGCCCGTCACCACGCAGCAGCTGCAGTCCCCCATCCCCTCCGAGCAGGAGGTCGAATGCACCGTCGTTGTCGAAGTCGAGCGAGCGGACGAATCGAGCGCCCGGCCCGGTCCACGCGGCCGCCGAAAAGGAGCCGCGCCCGTCGTTGACCCACAGACCCGTTCGCGTCGGCGAGCTCAGCACGACGTCCAGCCCACCGTCGCGGTCGAAGTCCGCGACGACCAGAGCCTCCGCCTCGGCCGCGCCCAGGCCCGCCGACGAGGCGATCTCGAGGAAGCTGCCGCCTCGCTCGTTCGTGTATAGCCGGGGTGCCGAGCCTCCCCCGACCAAGAGCAGGTCGAGGTCTCCGTCGTCGTCCAGGTCTCCGTAGGCCCCCTCGGCCGCGCCGGCGTCCGGGACGAGCCCCCAGGCTTCGGTCGTCTCCGTGAAGCCTCCGTCCCCGTCGTTCCGGTGCACCCGCACCTCGGCACCGCTGACGAGCAGGTCGAGATCGCCATCGTGGTCGAGGTCGGCCCACAGGGCGTGCGTGCCGCCTGCCGCGTCGGTGAGGCCGGCTGATTCCGTAGCGTCCTCGAAGGCTCCGCTACCGAGATTGCGTGAGAGGCTCAGGCCGTCCGTCCCCACTCGGACGGCGTCGATCCAGCCGTCGTTGTCGTAGTCGCCCGAGGCGATGTAGACGGTCGGGGGTGCGGGGCCGAGATCGGCCTCCGCCGACGCGTCGACGAAGAGGCCGAGATCGACGCGGTGCAGCGCGGCGAGCGGGCCGTCGCTTCCGGCCGCCAGAAGGTCGTCGTCGCCGTCCCCGTCGTAGTCCGCGGTGCCGATGGCCGCGGGAGCCCCCGCGAGGGGGTGGTCCGCGAGGCCCGCGATCTCGCTTCCGTCCGCGAAGCGCAACGCGGCGAGGACCGCCTCCTGCTCCTGGACCGCCAGCGAAAACTCGAAGGAGAAGGTGAAGTCCGGGATGCCTACGATCTCGGGCTCGGGTCCACGAAGCGCGTCGTACGACGCCTGGTAGGGGCCGCTCGCCCGGAAGAAGGCACCGAAGTCCGCAAGGAGCGGCCTCGCCTCCGGGGCGTTCCCGTCCTGCAGCAGCACGAGCGAGGAGTCGAACGCCTGCCTGATGCGCTCCGGCAGTGCGGGAAGCTGCTGGCGGAGCCCTTCGAGGGCGCCGGCCGACGAGTCGGGCAGACTCGCGGCGACGAGTGCGTCGGCCCATTCGAACCGGGCGGCGACGTTCGCCGGGGCGACTTCGACGAGCGTGGTGAGCGTCGAGAGCCGCTCCGAGCTTCCGTCGGCCGATTCACGCCCGATCTCGGCCAGTGCCCAGAGCGACCGGAGATCGGCGGGCTCGAGCGAGAGTGCGGTGCGCACCGCGTCGCGGGCTTCGGCGAGCTCCCCGCGAGCGTGGAGCACGGCGGCCAGGAATCGGTGGACCTCCGGGTCCTGATCGTCTCTCTCGAGGCCCTCCCGGATCAGATCCTCCGCCCGTTCGAGGTTGCCGCGTCGCAGCTCGAGGAGGCCGAGGTAGGCGTATCCGACCGCCTCCCGGGGCGTCATGTCCACGAGCTCGGTGAAGCTCGCTTCGGCTTCGTCGAGTCGGTCCTGCTGCAGCGCCAGAAGTCCGTTGTTGCGTACGAGAATGATCTGGGTCGGGTCGGGGGGCGGCCCGGCATCGCACGCGACGATCGCCAGAGTGAGGACCAGCCACGGCAGGAGCAGACGACGGCCGCTCATCGGGCCGCCTCCACGATCGTGTGCTCCCGCCCCGCCTCCAGCGGCCCGATCCGCACCGTCTCTCCGGTCGTGGGCCATCGTACGAGGACGCTGTCGGCTCGCGACGCGTCACCCAGCCCGATGACGACCGGGTTGGATTCCGACTGCGACAGGTAGGACGAGCCCGTCCGCACATAGCGGCGCTGGCTGTCGGAGCCCGCGAAGACGGTCACCTCCGCACCGAGCGCGCCGGTGTTGGGTGCGGCGCCTTCGAGACGGACCCGTATCCAATGCGCGCTACCGTCGGGCAGGTCGTTTCTCAGGAGCCTGACGGGGCCCCCGTTCACCGTCATCAGAACGTCCAGGTCACCGTCCCGGTCGTAGTCGGCGGTCGCGACACCCCGAGCCACGGTCGCCTCCAGGAAGGGGGCTCCGACCGAGTCGCTGAGCTCGACGAACTGCCCCCTGCCGTTGTTCCAGAAGAGCTGCGGACGCTGCTCGAAGCTGACATCCGCCTGCACTGCGCCGATCTCGGGCTCGATGTGGCCGTTGGCCACGACGAGGTCCTGGAACCCGTCCAGGTCGACGTCGACGAACTTCAGGCCGAATGTGAGCGGAAGCAGGGTTCCGCGTGTGAGGCGGGCGGCCCCGGCCAGATCCTGGAAGAGGTCGCCGCCCATCTGCGTGTAGAGGGAGACGGGCTCGTTCGAGAAGTTGCCGATCGCGATGGAGAGGCGGCCCTGTGCGGCTACGTCCGCGATGTCGACCCCCATTCCCGCACGGGCGCGCCCGACCTCGTCGAAGGCCACGCCCGAGCGCACGGCCACGTCCGTGAAGGTGCCGTCACCGTTGTTCTCGTAGAGGAAGTTCTGGTACATGTCGTTGGCCACGATCATGTCCGGCCATCCGTCCCGGTTGAAGTCGTCCACCGCGATTCCCAACGACTTTCCCTCCATGTTGAGAAGTCCGGCCTCCGTCGTCACGTCCGCGAAACGCCCGCCTCCCTCGTTGCGGTAGAGGCGGCACGATTCACCATCGTACTGCTCCGGGGTCGCATACGACTTCGTCACCCCGTCCCGCGTGGTGAAGATGTCGGTCTCGGGGGTCCATTGCACGTAGTTGCAGACGAACAGGTCCGGTGTTCCCGACCGGTCGACGTCGACCCAGGCCGCGGCCGTGGACCAGGCCGGACCCCCCGTGCCGTCGGGCCGGTCACCGTGCGTTCCGGTCTCGGCGGTCACGTCCGTGAAGCGGCCGCCGTCGTTCCGCAGAAGACGATTCCGGCCGACCGCCGTGAGGTAGACGTCCACGTCCCCGTCCCCGTCGTAGTCGGCTGCCGCCAGGCCCATGCCGTAGATCTCGAAGTCCAGCCCCGCGGCGTCGGTCACATCCTGGAAGCTGCCGTCACCGAGATTGCGGAACAGCCGTGGCGAGGTCCGGATGCGGGCGGTGCGTCCAGGCCACTCGCTGCTGTTCACGAGCAGGATGTCCGGCCAACCGTCCCCGTCGTAGTCGAGGAATCCGCCGCCGCTGCCCATCGTTTCGGGCATCCACTTTTCGCCGAACGCGCCCGTGATGTGCACGAAGTCGAGACCGGCCTGCGTGGCGACGTCGGCGAACGTGGCCGCCGTCGACCCGACTTCCGCCCCCCGGGTCGCGAATCCCGGTCGGGCGAACGCGGGGCGCTCCGCCTCGGCCTCGGGCTCGCTTCCGCAGGCGACTGAGAGCAGGGCCAGCAGAATCGCGCTTTTCCTCATCTACGGTCGAGATCCAGCTCGTGTGTATGGATGGGTTGGGCCATCAGATTCACACCGGGATTGCTCTCGCGGAAGGCCCGGGTCACGGCTTGCGCGGCCTCGTCGATACGGAACCGCTCGTAGGCAGCCTCTGCGAGTGCGGCCTCGTCCTCTCGCCCGAGGGCGCGGAGCGACAGCATGCGATGGTAGTGCGACACCCGGTCCTCGGGGTCGATCCGGAAAACCTCGTCGAAGGCTTCGAGTGCCTCGTCGTATCGCGCGGCGAGATAGAACGTGCGGCCGAGGTTCCGCCACGCGGCCCGATCCGCCGGGAAGGTCTCGAGGACGAGACGATAGGCCGCGACGGCGTCGTCGTAGCGTCCGTCTTCCTGAAGCACGTTCGCCCAGACCCAGGCGGCCCGTGGCTGACCGGGACGGATGTTCTCGACCTGGTCCAAGTGGTCGTACGCCAGATCGAGGTTGCCGTCCCGGAGCGCGACCCGGGCCAGGTTCAAATGACCCTCGAAGGCACCGCCCTCCATCTCGGCGACGCGCTCGAACGCCTCTCGGGCCTCTCGTGTGTTGCCCTGCAGGAGCAGCGCGATGCCGTAGTCGTTGAAGCGCTGCCAGGTCGCGCTCTGCGCGGGCTCCGTCCGCGCGTCGGGCGGAGCGCCGACGCCGATCCTGATTTCGTCGGCGGCGATCTCCGTGACGGGCAGCTCGGGCACGTCGTCGAATCCGCGAAAGCCCTCGGGATTCCGAGCAAAGGCGAATCCCGTGTAGGCTCGATCGAACTTCCTCCAAAGGAGGCGTGCGCGAACCGTGATCGCACGGCCGTTCAGTCCCGCAGGAACCTCGAAGGCGTACTGCGCCACGTCGGAGGTGCCCGGACCGATGACGTTGGCCGCAGCGGTCACGTGGATGCGCGCACCGTTGCGGTCGTGAATCGCCTCGCCCTCGGCGTCCAGCACGACTGCCTTGAAGACGTGCGCCTCGGGATCGAGGAACCCGTCCTCCGCGATCGCGCCGCTTTGCGCCAGCACCTCTCCGTCCGGTCCGAGAAGGGTAAGCTCGAGCCATCCCTCGTTGGAGTCGTTGGTGCCTCCCGGGAAGGTGTGCCCGACTCCTCGGTTCCGAACCACCACGTCGACCCGGATGCGCTCGCCGGGTGCGACGACGGCGCTGGACGCGGAGAGGTCCATGACCGTGTCGTCACTCCGAAGCGCGAAGACGTCGACCGAGAGCTTCTCTGCCTGAAGAAACTCCTCGATGCGGCGGATGGTCGCAGTGTCCCCGCGGAGGAAGGGAAGCGCCGTATTGACCGAGAGGAAGCGATGCGACCGCACGGCTCCGTCGTCCGCGGCCAAGTCACCGAGCGGCGCAGCCTCCGGCGGCATGTGACAGTCCTGGCAGACGCGCTTGCTCGGTGGCAGATAGAAGGTGCGGGAGGCGTTGAGCGCGACCCCGCTGTCGTGCCAGTTGTCGTACTCGTCCTGACCGCGCAGCCACCGGTATTCGTTGATGGGCTCGGAGAGGCTGACCTTGTGGCAGCTCTGGCAGTACTCGGCCTCTTTGAAGAAGGGCTTGAGCAAGAGCGCTTTGTGCACGGCCGGCTTCGCCTTGAGGGCTGCGTCGTGCAGGAACTCCGTCAGGGAGCCCTCCTCGGCCGCCGGAAAGACGTACGGGTCCGACTGCAGATCGTACAGGTTGTAGTTCCCGTTTCCGGTCTCGTCGGCGTGCCTGTCCATCAGATGACATCCCAGGCAGGTGAGACCGGCCTGAGCCTCGACCGAGGTGCGCTCCACCTCTGCGAGGAGAGATCCGGTGAAGAGCAGAGCCGGGTCGTGACAGGCACCGCACCACCGCGACTTCACGGGTCCGACGGCGTCGGCCGGGAGCCCGTAGGTTTCGAGATGCTCACGCAGCCACGGGTCATTGGTGTCACCACCCTCCCGGACGGACTCGACGGTGGCTTCGTAGAACGGGTTGTTGAACGAGGAGAAGCGGTGCGCCGAGGCCGCCCACTGAGCGGTCACGTCCTGATGGCATCGGACGCACGTCTCCGCTCCGATGAGGGTCTCCTGCGCGAATCCCCGCTCCTGCGCCTCCCTGGCTACGGCGTCTTCGTCGATACGTCCGCGCTCCGGGATCAGGATCGACGAGCCCACGAGATCCCCCGAGCTCGTCGTGGCGGGGGAGGGGAAGAACTTGCTGGCCGGGGGCACGGCTCCGGGCGGGACGTATGGCCCCGCAAAGGCGGCCGAGACGTCCCGAGCCACGCCGGACGGGCCACTCTGGAGGTCGGCTTGCAGCGCGGCGGCGGCCTGCGGCGTGAGCTCGAGCTCTGCCGTGGCGACGTGGGCGACCACCAGCACGGCGACCCCGACACCCACGACGGCCCCGAATTGACGGAAGGCCTTGCTCTCGGGGCGAGCGTAGCTGAAGAGTCGGTGCGCCACGTACCCGCACGGGATCAGCAGCGCGGCCACGACGTGGGTCCACCAGGCCCATCGGTTGTCCTGACTGGCGGCGTCGGTCAGGATGAACAGGCCGGTCACGACCAGAACCAAGGCCGAGAGCACCAGGATCACACCGGAGACGATCGACGTTCGGTGTTGTCGGGCCCAGACCTTCGGCAGGTGCGCCACCACGAAAGCGATCGTGACGGCGGCCAGGACGAGTCCCACACCGGTGTGCGTCAGGATCATCGTCTGGAAGAGCACCGGCAGGCTTCCGACCTCCCCCGTGAGCGCTGTCCAATCGAAGCTCTCGGCCAGCCGCGTGAGCAGGAGGTAGACCGTGTTCGCGAGCATGAACGCGGCGAGGCCCACCAGCACCGTCAGGAGGCGCTTGAGTCCGGTGGAGAGGAGTGTCGGGAGGCGTCTTCTCGGCGCCTTGGCGGGTCGCTCCATCATCGTGGAGGAAGGGTCGAGTGGATCGGAAAACGGTCGGGGATTAGACACCGGAAGCTACCGAAAGTCTCATGGCCCGGGGACCCGAACGCGTGTCGGATCGCAGAGCCGATTCAGCGGACCACGATCTCACGGGTCACCAAACCCGTGTTGGCCCTTTGCGCATCGGCGGCGATCACTTGCAGCTCGTACACGCCCGGTCGTGATCCCGCGAGGGATCCCGAGTAGACGGAAGCCTCACCGGTGAAGGAGAGGTCTTCCACAGAGACGATCTGGTCGCCTCCCCGAACCATACGGGCCTGCAGCAGGATCTTTTCCGTGTCCCAGGTGCCGCCGGGCTCCGTCGGACAGCCGCACAGCATGGTGACCTTCACCCGCAGCTCCAGAGGCGTGCCGGCGGGCATGCTCTCGGGGACCGGCTGTTCGAACTCCACGGTGAAGCCGTTCAAGAACAGGATCACGCCCTCGCCCTCGAGGTGCACGGACGGGACGAGCCAGAGCGTCTTCGACGCGCGCTGCATGGCGTGAGGGGTGCCCAGCGGCCCCTCGGCGGCGATCTCCACCAGGGTGGGTCGGTCGAGCGCGAGTGTTGCACGAAATGCGCCGGCCCCCGGTGTGTCGAACACGGTCGCCCCCCGCTCGATCGGGTCCGAGACGATGGCGGCCGTGCTTCCGGTCGAGCCCTCCTGGACGCCTTCCGCCAACACGGCGCCGGACGCGACATCCGTAATCGTGACACGGGCTCCACCCACACCGGAGCCGATGATCTTCGCGTCGTGGGCCACGACCCGAACGACCAGGCGCGTCTCCGCGGTCAGATCCGGTGGCGAGTGACCTTCGTAGGCGACCACGGTCTGCGCATGCCCGCCCTGGGCGGAACCGATCAGAACAGCCAGCATCGCAAGCGTACGAGAGCCCATCTACCGACCTCCACTCGAGTCCGCCGACGCTCCGATCCTGGGCAGGAGTGCGTCGAGCTCGGTTTGCCAATGCTCCTGAAGATCGCGACCCGCGCCATCCGCGTCACCCTGCTCGAGCGCGAACGCGATCGCGGCGTGCTGCTCCGCGGCCGCTTCGATCCGGGCCGCCTGCGGCAGCGATGCCCACTCGTAGCGGTACATTTTGCGCCTGACCCCTGCGAGCATCTTGAGCAACGTGCGGTTGGGACAGCCCGACGTCAGAATCGTGTGCCATTCGGCGTTCAGCTGGAACGCACGCTCGGAATCTGCCGCCGCTTCCGCGAGTCGCTCGTTCACCGAGCCGAGGTACTCGATTCTCGCCGTGCCCGGGAGCCCACCGAGCCGCAGGGCCTCACACTCCATCATGGCGAGGATCGGATAGAGCTCCCGGGCCTCTTCGGCGGAAAGCGGGGCGACGAAGAAGCCCCGGTTGGGCTCCAGCTTGAGGAAGCCCTCACGCTCCAGATGCATCAGTGCCTCGCGCAACGGCGTGCGGCTCACGCCCAGGTCCTCGGCGAGCCGACTCTCCACGACCCGAGTGTCGGGAGCCAGTTCCCCTCGTAGGATCCGCTCCAACACGGCTTGGCGCGCCTGGGCGTGCAGTGGTTTCGCTCTGATTCTGGCCATTCACAGTCTCCCGCAATGCATAGTGCCGACGACATATTGTATACAATATGCTTTACGTCAAGCTTTGGCGATCCTCGGACACCCGGGGTATGCGCTTCTGGCCGATCCCGCCACCCTCGCGCCGATCGCAGTGGAGGACGGAGAGGTCAAGATCGACAATGCGACCGTTCTCGCAGTCGACATCCCCGCGACGAACGGCGTCATCCACGTGATCGACTCCGTGATCATCCCGCCGGCTCGGGACGCCCGCTAGGCCGGTCCTCCCTGAAGGCACGAGCGGCCGGTCCCCGTCGGGGACCGGCCGCTATTCTTCTTTCGAGGTCGGTGCGTCAGCTGCCCGGTCGGAGCGAGCCCATCATCTCCTCGAACGCGGCCTTCTGGGGTGCCACCGTCGCTTCGGGACCGGTGAGCTTGAAGAACCAGTTGGCGTCGGGCCCCTGGGCGATCGCTCCGAGGAGCATGTAGTCGGTGCGCGCTTCAGCGGACGGGCCGGCCGCGGTCATGCCTCCCGAGTAGGTGCCCCGCGTCTCGATCGTGACCACGGGGATCTGTCCGCCGTCGTAGGACCCGATGATCGCCGCTTCCACGGGATCTCCGCCGCCCGGCACCTCGAACTCACGGGCCCATCGCTCCGCGTTCGAGCGCGCATCCCCACCCTGGCCCGGGCCGAAGTAGTACACGATCAGCCGACCCGGACCTGCGTCGCCGGGGATCGCGTACTCGGCCACCCGCATGGAGCTGGCGGGCGGCTCCGCGGTCCAGCCTTCCGGGGCGTCCCAGGTCAACGCGGTCGATCCCGTCCCGCTACCGAGTGGCGGTGCCGGGATGGAGGCGTCGGTCAGGGGTGGATGGTCGGGTGGAAGCTGAGTGGACGGGTCCGGGCTCGGCGCAACCGGTCCGGGGGAGCCGACGCGAGGCTCCGACCCGCTGCTGAGGGCGATGACCGCGCCACCCAGCACGACGAGGACAACAGGAATCCAGCGTTTCATAGGATGCTCATCTCTCGTTCATTAGCTCTTGGTTCATCCCTCAGTCCGACCCTATGGGCTCCGCCCCCACCTCGGCATCTTCCTCGACGTAGATCTCACCACCCCGCTCCCGGAACTCCCGTGACTTCTCCTCCATCCCCATCTGGAGCGCTTCCGAGTCCTCCGTGACACCCATGGTCGCGGCGTAGTCGCGAATGTCCTGGGTGATCTTCATCGAACAGAACTTGGGCCCGCACATCGAGCAGAAGTGCGCGACCTTGGCGCCGTCGGCCGGAAGCGTCTCGTCATGGAAGGAGCGGGCGGTGACCGGGTCGAGGGAGAGGTTGAACTGATCCTCCCAGCGGAACTCGAACCGGGCCTTGCTCAGCGCGTCGTCCCACTGCTGCACACGAGGGTGCCCCTTGGCCAGGTCTGCGGCGTGTGCGGCGATCTTGTACGTGATCACGCCCGCCTTCACGTCCTCGCGATTCGGAAGCCCGAGGTGTTCCTTCGGTGTGACGTAACACAGCATGGCCGTGCCGTACCACCCGATCTGAGCGGCTCCGATCGCCGAGGTGATGTGATCGTAGCCCGGAGCGATATCGGTCGTGAGCGGTCCGAGTGTGTAGAAGGGCGCCTCGTCGCACCACTCGAGCTGCTTGTCCATGTTCTCCTGGATCAGGTGCATCGGCACGTGACCGGGGCCCTCGTTCATCACCTGCACGTCGTGCTCCCAGGCAATGCGTGTGAGCTCGCCCTGTGTCTTCAGCTCCGCGAATTGCGCCTCGTCGTTGGCGTCCGCGATCGATCCGGGCCGAAGCCCGTCGCCCAGCGAGAACGCCACGTCATACGCCGCCATGATCTCGCAGATCTCGCGGTAGTGCGTGTAGAGGAAGCTCTCCTTGTGATGCGCCAGGCACCACTTGGCGATGATGCTGCCACCCCTCGACACGATGCCCGTGACCCGATCGGCGGTCATCGGCACATACCGGAGCAGCACC
>JBDHII010000037.1:0-31648 GCA_039587515.1 Gemmatimonadota bacterium | reverse complement strand
GCAGATGGAAGTGGAGCTGATCACGCCGATCGCGATGGACAAGGAGCTCCGGTTCGCGATCCGCGAGGGCGGCCGCACCGTCGGCGCCGGCGTCGTCACCGACATCATCGAGTAACCGCGCAGACGCGGTTGCTGAGGGAATAAGAAGGAAAGAGGGACTCTTTGAGACGATGAGGGCGTGACGGGGGCAGCCCCGGAGCGAACTCAGCGAGCGAAGCGAGGTGCGGGAGCCGACGGGGACGTCCCCGGAGTCGCCCCCTTCGAACTGGCTCGATGAAGTCACCGAATGGTGAACGCGGCTGAGATTAAGCCGCATTGTAGAGGAAGCGATGGCCGACAGGATTCGCATCAGGCTGAAAGCGTTCGATCACTGGGTCGTGGATCAGACCGCGGCTGACATCGTCCGCACGGCGCAAAAAACGGGCGCGAGCGTTCGCGGGCCGATTCCGTTGCCCACCAGGCGGCAGCGGTGGACGGTTCTGCGCTCGCCCCACATCGACAAGAAGAGCCGTGAGCAGTTCGAGCTTCGAACGCACAAGCGGCTCATCGACATCGTCGACAGCCGTCCGCAGACGATCGACGCGCTCACCAAGCTCGACCTCCCAGCCGGGGTCGACGTCGAGATCAAGGTCGATTGACGATGTCTGGACTCATCGGCAAGAAGATCGGGATGACCCGGATCTTCCAGGAGAGCGGGGCCACTGTCAGCGTAACGGTGGTCGAGGCCGGGCCGTGCCCGGTCGTTCAGGTGAAGACCGACGACACCGACGGCTACGCCGCGGTTCAGCTCGGCTTCGGTGCCAAGAAGGCCAAGCGTGCGTCCCAGGCCGAGGCGGGGCACGCCTCCAAGGTGGGCCTGGAGGCGGCTCCGGCCATCCTCAGGGAGTTCGCCGTCGCGGGAGACGAGAGCTTCGAGCCCGGGCAAGAGCTCACTGTCGAGCTCTTCGAAGAGGGCGAGCGCGTGAAGGTCACCGGTACGAGCAAGGGCCGTGGCTTCCAGGGTGTCGTGAAGCGGTATGGCTTTGCTGGTCGTCCCGCCTCGCACGGACACCCCATGTCGCGGAACCCCGGTTCGATGGGTCCGGGCACGGATCCTTCACGGGTCATCAAAGGGAAGAAGCTCCCGGGTCGGATGGGTGGAAAGCGATCCACCGTCCGTAACCTGGAGATCGTGAAGATCGACCCGGAGCGGAATCTGCTCTTCTTGAAGGGGAGCGTTCCGGGTTCCAGAAACAGCTACGTCATGATTCGGAAGTAGACGGATGCTCAAGGCGCGTTATTTCAAGGCCGACGGAGCCGCTTCGGGCGAGCAGTCACTCCCCGAGTGGCTGTTCGACGGAGTCGTGAACGAGACGGTCATACACAGGGTCATCAAGGCCTACCAGGCGAACCAGCGGCAAGGCACGGCGGCGGCGAAGAGCCGCGGCCAGGTGGCCGGTGGTAGCAAGAAGCCCTGGCGGCAGAAGGGTACGGGTCGCGCCCGTCAGGGGACGATCCGTGCGGCCCAGTGGGAAGGCGGAGGTTTGGCGTTCCCGCCCATGCCCCACTCTTGGCGGCAAAATGTGCCGCGCAAGGTCCGGGCGCTGGCCCGTCGGTCCGCGCTGAACAGCAGGGCCGACAGCGAGCGGGTGATGGTCGTGGACGGATTCGAGCTCGAAGCTCCCAAGACCAAGAGCATCGTGAAGGTGCTCGATGCGATGGACGCTTCCGGCAAGGTGTTGATCCTCACCGACGGTGCCAAAGAAAACGTTTACCTCTCCACGCGGAACCTTCCGGGTGTCGAGACCCGGCCCTTCGGGCAGGAGTCGGTCTACGACATCCTCTGGGCCAACGTGGTGGTCATCGAGAAGGAAGCGCTGGACGGAGCTTCACCCTCTCGCGCGGACGTCGAGGCTGCAGCCTCGGCCGGTCGCGGCGAGCCCGAAGTTCGGGTTCGCGACCGTGAGGAGGCGGAGGCACAGGCGGCCTATCGCAAGGCCCGCATGGGCCACGGCAAGAAGTCTCGCACCAAGCCGGTCGTGACGGAGAAGAAGCCGAAGGTCGAGAAGCCTGCAGCCGTCGAGGCGGCCGCGAAGAGCAGCTCGGAGGAGGGTGGGGTCGACGTCGCGACGGTGAAGCTTCCGAACGTCGGTGACCTGGCCGTTTTCCTCGCGCAGTTCGACGACGTGGCCGAGGTGGCCGCGCTGCAGGAGCGTGACAGCCGCAAGACGGCTCAGGGCCACTACGAGGACCGGTTGGCCGAGCTCGGCGGCGCGCCCGATGTGGACGCCGGCGGTGAGGAGGAGGAGTAAGATGCAGAACCTCTACGACGTCATCTACGAGCCGGTCGTGACGGAGAAGTCCGTGCGGGCGATGGAGGAAGACAACGTCTACACCTTCATCGTCAACGAGAAGGCGAACAAGCTCGAGATCGCGAATGCGATCCAGAAGCTGTGGGACGTCACCGTCACGGATGTCCGGACCATGCGGTACTCCGGGAAGCTGAAGCGGGCGCAGATGGGCCGCGTCATGCGCAACTGGAGCCAGGGACGCAGGCCGTCCTTCAAGAAAGCGGTCGTCCAGCTCGTCGAGGGCGACCACATCGAGTTCTACGAGGTCGGATAAGGGTAAGCCAATGCCGATCAAGAAGTTCAAGCCGGTCACACCGGGGAGCCGCTTCCGCTCCACGACCGACAATCGGGATATCCTCACCAAGAAGGAGCCCGAGAAGTCGCTTCTGGAGCCGCTCAGCAAGTCGGGCGGGCGGAACCACCACGGCCGGATCACGAGTCGCCGCCGTGGGGGCGGACACAAGCGCAAGTACCGTCGGATCGATTTCAAGCGGAACAAGTTCGGGGTCCCGGGCACCGTGGCCGCGATCGAGTATGATCCGAACCGGACGGCGAACATCGCGTTGATCCACTACGCGGACGGGGAGAAGCGGTATATCCTCCATCCGCGGGGGCTGAGCGTGGGCGACACGGTGATGTCCGGTCCGGACGCCGACATTCGGCTCGGAAACGCGCTGCCGCTGGACTCGATCCCTCTCGGTACGGTGGTCCACAACATCGAGCTCAAGCCCGGTAAGGGTGGCCAAATGGCGCGCTCGGCGGGTTCGGGCGTGCAGATCGTGGCCAAGGAGGGTGACTTTGTCGCGCTTCGCCTGCCCTCCACCGAGTTCCGCCAGGTGCGCAAGGATTGCATGGCCACGATCGGCCAGGTCGGAAACATCGAGCACAACCTTCAGAACCTCGGCAAGGCCGGCGCGAACCGCTGGCGTGGCAAGCGCCCGAAGGTCCGTGGTGTGGCGATGAACCCGGTCGATCACCCCCTCGGGGGTGGTGAGGGACGTTCTGCGGGGGGACGGCCTGCCGTCACACCGTGGGGCAAGCGGGAGGGCAAGAAGACCCGCAAGAGGAAGAAGCAGTCCAACAAATACATCATTCGTGGGCGCAAGCGTGGCAAGGCCACGCAGTAGTCGTCCCGCGGAACGCCGTTCGGAGTAGTCGCTTATGGCGCGCAGCGTAAAGAAGGGCCCGTACATCGATGACAAGCTTCTTCTCAAGGTCGAGTTGATGAACTCGAGAGGTGAGAAGAAGGTGGTCAAAACGTGGGCTCGCGCATCGACGATCTCACCCGAGTTCGTCGGTCACACGGTAGCCGTGCACAACGGGAACAAGTTCATCCCTGTGTACATCACCGAGAACATGGTCGGCCACAAGCTCGGCGAATTCGCCCCGACGCGGCTTTTCCGCGGGCATGGGGGCAAGCTCGCCGACAAGCGGTCGCGGATGTAGCGGGGATACGGAAGATGTTAGCAAAGGCGATTGCACGGCATGTGCGCATGAGCCCGCGGAAGGTCCGCCTGGTCGTGGATCAGATCCGGGGCATGTCGGTCAACGAGGCATACGCGACGCTGCAGTTTTCGAAGAAGGCTGCGGCCGAGCCGGTGGGCAAGACGCTCCGGTCCGCCGTCGCGAACGCCCAGTACAAGGCGCAGGACGAGGGAGAGAATCTCGACGTGGACGATCTCTACGTCGAGCAGGCTTTCGTGGACGAAGGCCCCACACTGAAGCGGTGGAGAGCCCGCGCGATGGGTCGCGCCGGCCGGATCCGCAAACGGACGAGCCACATCACTGTGGTCGTGGACACGAAGTAGGCACTATGGGTCAGAAAACGCATCCGCACGGTTTCCGCCTGGGGATCGTAAAAGACTGGAAGTCCCGCTGGTTCGCCGAGCGCGACTTTCCGCGCCTCCTCAGGGAGGATGAGACGATCCGCCGTTACCTGCATCGGAGGCTGGCGCACGCTGCGCTCGCTCTGGTGGAGATCGAGCGCAAGCCGTCGAAGATCGTCGTCACGATTCACACGGCGCGGCCCGGTGTCGTCATCGGGAAGCGCGGAGCCGAGGTGGACAAGCTCCGTGACGAGCTGAAGGTCCTCACGCAAGCCGAGATTTCGGTGAACGTCGAGGAGATCAAGCGTCCGGAGGTCAACGCCCGGCTCGTGGCCGAGAACGTCGCACATCAGATCCGCCAGAGGATCAGCTTCCGTCGCGCAATGAAGCGTGCGGTTCAGGGGGCGATGCGTGCGGGAGCCGAGGGAATCAAGATTCAGTGCGCGGGTCGTCTCGGCGGTGCCGAGATCGCCCGCACCGAGGGCTACAACGAAGGGCGCGTGCCGCTGCATACGCTGAGAGCCGACATCGACTACGCGTCGCTGCCGGCGATCACCACGTACGGCACCGTCGGCGTGAAGTGCTGGATCTTCAACGGGGAAGTCGTCGAAGAGCGTCGGGGTCGGACCTACTCCACCGGCGGTTGAGGAGAACTGAGCAATGCTGTCGCCAAAGCGCGTAAAGCACCGCAAGACGCACAAGGGCCGCATGAGAGGCAAGGCTCTTCGCGGCAACAAGGTGTCTTTCGGGGAATACGGCCTGCAGGCCACGGAGTGCGGATGGATTACGAACCGGCAGATCGAGTCGGCTCGTGTGGCCATGACCCGTCACATCAAGCGTGGCGGGAAGGTCTGGATCCGCATCTTCCCGGACAAGCCGATCACCCAGAAGCCCGCCGAGACTCGGATGGGCAAGGGTAAGGGGAATCCGGAGAAGTGGGTCGCGCCGGTCAAGCCGGGACGGATGATGTTCGAGCTCGAGGGCGTGTCGGTCGACATCGCCAAGCGGGCCATGCAGCTCGCTGCGGCCAAGCTGCCCGTCGCGACGCGCTTCGTAGTACGTGACCAGCAGATCGGCTGACGGATAGGAATCGAGATGAAGGCAGAAGAGATCCGAGAGTGGGACAACGTCGAGATCGAGGCGCGTCTGAAGGAGCTCGAGGAGGAGCAGTTCCGCCTCCGCTTCCGCAAGGCGACGATGGAGATCGAGAACCCCAAGATGATTCAGAACGTGCGCCGTGATATCGCGCGCCTGCATACGATCCTCCGTGAGCGTGAGCTCGCTGGGGAGGTCGAGGGCTGATCATGACTGAGAACGTGACCGAGAAGACCGAGGCCCGAGGGGGCCGAAAGGTCAGGCAGGGTGTCGTCACGAGTGACAAGGCGGACAAGACCGTCACGGTACTCGTCGAGCGCACGCTGGCGCATCCGCTGTACGGGAAGCGGATGATCCGGACCAAGAAGTACCAGGCGCACGACGAGGACAACCAATACCAGGTCGGGGACGTGGTCCGAATCATGGAGACCCGGCCGCTCTCGAAGACGAAGCGCTGGCGGGTAGTCGAGCTACTCGAGCGCCCGGAGTAAGCGGAGTACACGATGATTCAGCAGGAGTCCATTCTACGGATCGCGGACAACACGGGGGCCAAGAGCGCCCTTTGCATCCGTGTGCTCGGCGGGTCCCGACGCCGCTATGCCAGCGTCGGTGACGTGGTCGTTGCGACGGTGAAGGACGCGATCCCGAATTCGCCCGTGAAGAAGGGGACGGTCGTTCGTGCGGTCGTCGTCCGTACGGCGAAAGAGGTCCGCCGCAAGGACGGCAGCTATATCCGCTTCGACGACAACGCGGCCGTGCTCATCAACGAGCAGGGCGAGCCGCGGGGCACGCGCATCTTCGGACCCGTTGGGCGCGAGCTTCGGGAGAAGCGCTACATGAAGATCGTTTCGTTGGCCCCGGAGGTGCTCTGATGGCGAGGAAGAAGGGCAAGTCCAGGATCGTGAAAGGGGACCGCGTGAAGGTCGTTCGCGGCAACTTCCGTGATCAAGAGGGCACGGTACTAAGGGTCATTTCCGATAAGGACCGGGTCGTCGTCGAGGGTGTGAACATGCGCAAGCGGCACGAGCGGCCTACGCAGCAAAACCCCGACGGTGGGATCATGACCTTCGAGGCCCCGATCCATATCTCGAACGTGATGCTGGTCGATCCGGCATCGGGCGAGGCGAGCCGCATCCAGATGCGGGTCGAGGCGGACGGGACGAAGGAGCGTATCGCCGTAAAGAGCGGCAACCCGATTCCCAAGCCGTAGAGAGGACAGCACGCAGGAGCCGTCGAGTTCACCAGGCCCGACGTACACTGAGTGAGAGAAGACAGTGGAAACGAGACTGAAAAGGCACTACGAAAATCACGCGAGGCCGGCGCTCATGGAGCACTTCGGCTTTGCGAACCCTCATCAGATCCCCAAGGTCGAGAAGGTCGTGCTGAACGTGGGGCTGGGTGAGGCACCGAAGAATCAAAAGCTCCTCGAGTCGGTTCTCAACGAGCTCGCGACGATCACCGGCCAGAAGGCCGTCGTGACCCGTGCGCGGAAATCGGTGTCGAACTTCCAGCTCCGCGAAGGAATGCCGATCGGGGCCTCCGTGACGCTTCGGCGAGACCGGATGTACGAGTTCCTCGATCGTCTGGTGAGTATCGCGATTCCCCGTATTCGTGACTTCCGTGGTCTGCAGACGAAGTCCTTCGACGGTCGCGGTAACTTCACGATGGGGGTGCGGGAGCAGATCATCTTTCCCGAGATCGACTACGACAAAGTCGGGAAGATCCACGGGATGAATATCACAGTCGTGACGAGCACCGATAAGGACGACGAGGCGCTGGCTCTGCTGCGGGAGATGGGATTCCCGTTCCGGGGACAGGTACCGGTCGCCATCGGCGGCGCGAACTAGGAGCGTAGGAAAGAGCTATGGCAAGAAAAGCGCTCGTAGAGCAGAGCAAGCGCCCGCCGAAGTACGCGGTGCGGCAGCGTAACCGTTGTCAGCGGTGCGGCCGGCCACGGGGCTACCTGCGGAAGTTCGGCATTTGCCGGATCTGCTTCCGTGAGATGGCGCTCCGCGGCGAGGTGCCCGGCGTCCGCAAGTCGAGCTGGTAAAGGAACGATAGAACCATGATGACAGATCCTATCGCGGACATGCTGACCCGGATTCGCAACGCGGGTCAGGCGAGCCACCGCTGGGCGGACATGCCGGTCTCCAAGGTCAAAGTTCAGATCGCGCAACTCCTCAAGGACAACCACTACGTCTTCGACTACAAGGTCCTGGACGATGGCAGTCACGGGGTGCTGCGCGTCTATCTGAAGTACCACGGCGAAGGCCCGGTCATCCGCCACCTGGAACGCGTATCGCGGCCCGGGCGTCGGCAGTACGTAGGCAAAGAAGACATCCCGCGAGTCCGTAACGGGCTCGGTATGGCGATCCTGTCCACCTCCCAGGGCATCCTTTCCGACCGAGCCGCTCGCGCTCAGGGCGTCGGCGGCGAGGTCATGGCCCTGGTCTGGTAACGAGTCGATACAGATGTCGCGGATTGGAAAACAGCCGATCGAGGTGCCCGGTGGTGTGGAGCTCAAGCTCGACGGCCAGCACCTGACGGTGAAGGGGCCCAAAGGTCAATTGGAGTTGCACGTTCACCCCGATATGAAGTTGGATATCGAGGGTGGCGTCGCTTCGGTCAGTCGTCCGTCCGATCAGCCGAACCATCGAGCGCTGCACGGACTGACGCGTTCGCTGATCGCGAACATGGTGGAGGGTGTGACCGACGGATTCGCCAAGACCCTCGAGATCCAAGGGGTCGGCTATCGCGCGGAGAAGTCGGGCAGGGGCATCACGCTGCATCTCGGGTTCAGCCACCCCGTTCAGTACGAGGGTCCGGCCGGTGTCGAGATCGAGGTGCCGAACCAGACCACCGTCGTCGTGAGCGGTGCCGACAAGCAGGCTGTCGGTCAGGCGGCGGCCGAGATTCGAGGTTTCCGGCCCCCGGAGCCCTACAAGGGCAAGGGAGTGCGGTACAAGGATGAGTACGTCCGTCGCAAGGCCGGCAAGACGGCCGCCAGCGGCTGATCACGGTCCAGAACGTAGAGAACGATGCGTAGAGACAATCGAGCGGCACGGATTCGACGGCACGCCAGGATCCGAAAGAAGATCTGGGGAACGGCCGAGAGGCCCCGCCTCGTCGTGTTCCGTTCGCTGAAGAACATCGAGGGACAGGTCGTGAACGACGACGATGGCCGGACGCTCGTGGGCCTGTCGACGCTCGCGGCTGAGCTCCGAGCCTTCGAGGCCGAAGGACAGAACGCACGAATCGAGCACGCGCACGCGGCGGGCAAGCTTCTCGGGGAGCGGGCCGTGGCGATGGGCGTCGAGTCCGTCGTCTTCGATCGCGGCGGCTATCAGTATCACGGTCGGGTGAAGGCATTCGCCGATGGCGCCCGCGAGGGAGGACTGAAGTTCTGATGAGTAACGGAGAACAGAAGGGCGGCGGACGAGGAGCTGGCGGTCCGGGTGGACGAGGGGCTGGCGGTCCCGGTGGTCCCGGTGGCAAGGGTCGGGGCCGAGGCGGCCGCGATGGCGGCCGGCAGCGTCCTCGCGAAAGCGAGTTCACCGAGAACGTCATCCACATCAACCGGGTGGCGAAGGTCGTCAAGGGTGGACGGCGCTTCTCGTTCACCGCGCTCGTTTCGGTCGGTGACCAGAAGGGCAAGGTCGGGATCGGACTCGCCAAGGCCAGCGAAGTCGCCGAGGCGATCCGCAAGGCCTTCGAGCGTGCCAAGAAGGACATGGTGAAGATTCCGATCGAGAAGGGCACGCTCCCTCATGAGATCGTGGGTCGGTGGGGTGCGGGCCGGGTCCTTTTGCGTCCGGCCGCGCCGGGAACCGGCGTGATCGCCGGTGGACCGGTCCGTGCCGTCCTCGAGGCTGCCGGCGTGTCGGACGTGCTCACCAAGAGCCTCGGCACGAACAATCCGATCAATGTCGTCCGCGCGACAATGAACGGCTTGACGAGCATGGTCACCGCCGAGCAGGTCGCGCGTGAGCGTGGCGTGCCCGTCGAGGCGATCATCGGAGGCTCGAGCTGATGGCCAAGAAGCTACAGATCACCCAGGTCCGCAGTGGCGTGGGGCGTCTCTTCAAACACCGGCGCACCCTCGAGGCCCTGGGCTTCAAGAAGCACCAGCAGACGGTCGTGCACGACGATTCTCCGGCGATCCGGGGAATGTGTCGGCAGGTGTCTCACCTGGTGCAGGTGGAAGAAATCGAAGTTTAGGTGGGCTCGTGAGACGCGAGGCCCTGCCCACCGGGCCGTAAGTCAAAGGAAATCCAGAGATGGCTGAACTACACGATCTCTCGCCGACCGAGGGTTCGCGAAAGAACCGGAAACGTGTCGGGCGGGGTGCGGGATCCGGCTGGGGCAAGAACGCTGGCCGGGGAGAAAAGGGACAGAAGTCCCGCAGCGGCGGTAGCATTCGAATCGGATTCGAGGGCGGCCAAATGCCGCTCCAGCGTCGCATCCCGAAGCGCGGATTCACCCCGCTCAAGCGGCGGGTCTACCACGTCGTCAATGTCGGTGACCTGGTCCGCATCGAAGGGACCACGGTCAATCCCTCGGTGTTGAAGGAAGCGGGTTTGATCCGCTCGACGAACGGCCTGGTCAAGATCCTCGGCACCGGCGACGTCGGAAAGGCGTTCAGCATCGAAGCTCACGCCTTCAGCGCCGGCGCGAAGAAGAAGATCGAAGCGGCCGGGGGAACGGTCAGCGTGATCATCAAGTCTGCCGTCCAGGAATCCGAGCCGGTCGACGTCGATGTGGTTGAAGACGACGCCGGTGAGGAAGAGGAGTAAGCCGGAGCTACGATGGCCAATCCGATTCCAAATCTGTTCCGGGTCCCGGAGCTCAAAGAGAAGATTCTCTTCACGCTCTTCATCCTGCTGATCTACCGGGTGGGTGCCCACATCACCGTTCCGGGCGTGAACGTGACGATCCTGCAGCAGACCTTCGGTGCGCTGCAGGGCGGGATCCTCGGGATCTACGACATGTTCGTGGGGGGTGGGCTTTCCCGGGCGACGATCTTCGCGCTGGGCATCATGCCCTATATCTCTGCCAGCATCATGTTCCAGCTGCTGGCTGCAGTCTTCCCGACGATCGAGAAGCTGCAGAAGGAGGGTGAGGAAGGCCGCAAGAAGCTGACACAGTGGACCCGCTACACGACGGTCGTCCTCTGTCTTCTACAGGGTTACGGCTACTCGGCCTTCCTGACCTCGACCGGTGCGGTCGCCAACCCGAGCTTCATGGGCTTCACGTTGGTGACGATGCTGGTGCTGACGGTCGGGGGCGTGTTCGTGATGTGGCTCGGCGAGCAGATCACCGAGCGTGGAATCGGTAACGGGATGTCCCTCCTGATCTTCTTCAGCATTATCGAGGGCTTCCCTGCCGCGGTCGGCCGCACCTGGGAATCGTTCCTGGCCGGACAGATCCAGATCTTCGCTCTGGCCATGCTGCTCTTCGTGCTGATCGCCATCACCGCGGGCGTGGTCGCGATGACGATGGCCGCACGAAAGATTCCGGTACAGATCCCGCGCAAGGTTGTCGGTCGAGGGCGCATCCGTGAGGGACAGAAGAGCTTCATCCCGCTGCGCGTGAACTCGGCCGGCGTGATGCCGATCATCTTCGCGCAGTCGTTCATCGTGGTGCCCGGTACGCTTGCCCAGTTCACGGGGGGCCAAACCGGCATCCTCGCGACGATCGCGGACATCTTCCAGCCTGGGGCCGTCTACTACATCACCTACGGCCTGCTCATCCTCTTCTTCACCTACTTCTACACGGCCATCATCTTCAACCCCGTCGACCTGGCCGAGAACCTGAAGAAGCAGGGTGCTTTCATCCCGGGTGTGAAGCCGGGCGCCAGGACCGCCGAATACATCGATCGTGTCCTCACGCGCGTGACGCTTCCCGGCTCGATCTACCTGGCGCTCATCGCGCTCGTGCCCTTCTGGATCTTCGATATCTTCAACATCCAGACCTTCTTCTTCGGTGGCACGGGCCTCCTGATCGTGGTCGGTGTGGGTCTCGATACCGTTCAGCAGGCGCAACAGCATCTCCTGCTCCGGCATTATGACGGCTTCATGAAGAAGGGCCGCGTGAAGATGCGCGGACGCCAAAGGTACATGTAGGCGGTGTCGATGTATGTGATCCTCCTCGGGCCTCCTGGAGTGGGTAAGGGAACCCAGGGAGTCTTGCTGGCCGACGCGCTGGGCTGGGAGCGAGTAGTCACGGGCGACCTGCTCCGTCAGGCGCGGACCGAGGGGACGGCCCTGGGTCAGCAGGCCCAGCAGTACATGGACCGGGGGGAGCTCGTACCGGACGAGGTCATGATCGGTCTGGTACGCGAAAAGCTCGCGGGGCTGCCGCCCGGGCGTGGGGTCGTCTTCGACGGCTTCCCGCGCACGGAGGGGCAGGCTTCGGCGCTGTCGATGATCCTGACCGAGCTTCAGCGCAAGATCGACTCCGTGGTCGTCCTCACGGCGGACGACGATCTCCTCGTGCAGCGGATCTCCGGTCGAGCGTCGTGCCCACAGTGCGGATCGGTGTACAACGTCTTTCTCCATCCGCCGCGTATGGAGGGACAGTGCGACAAAGACGGCGCTCGGCTCACGCAGCGGGCCGACGATCACCCCGAGACCGTTCGGCATCGTCTCGAAGTCTACAGACAGCTCACGGAGCCGTTGATCGCGTACTACCAGGGTAGCAGGACGCCCTTGCGCTACATCGACGGTGACGGTGACGTCGAGGAGATCCAGCACGCGGTCCGATTCGTCTTGGGGCTCCACGAGACGGGCTGAGGTCGGTCTGATGATCCACCTGAAGACTGCCGAGGAGATCGAGCTGATCGGTCAGGGCGGGGCGATCATCGCCGGGCTCTTCCGGGAGATCGGCCCACTCGTCAAGCCGGGCGTGTCCACGCTGGCGCTGGATACCTTCGCGGACGAATACATTCGGTCCCACGACGGCGCGGTCCCCGCCTTCAAGGGGCTCTACGGCTTCACGGGAAGTGTCTGCGCTTCGGTCAACGAAGAGGTGGTCCACGGGATCCCGAGTGACACGCGGATTTTATCGGAGGGCGACATCATCTCCATCGACGTGGGCGTGAAGCTTCACGGATGGTGCTCCGATTCGGCCTGGACCTTCCCGGTGGGTGAGATCGATGCGGTGACCCGGGAGCTCATGGTCGTGACGGAGGAGTCGCTCGATGCCGCGGTGGAAGCCACCGTTGCCGGAAACCACGTCGGCGATATCGGCGCTGCCGTGGTCGAGCGCGTCGGGGACAGCGGTATGGCGATCATCCGAGACCTGGTCGGGCACGGCGTGGGCCGGGAAGTGCACGAGGAGCCTCAGGTTCCGAACATCGGTCGACCGGGATCTGGACCGATGTTGAGGGAGGGGATGGTGCTCGCCATCGAGCCGATGCTGAGTCTGGGGACGGACCTGATTCGCACCCTGGACGACCGGTGGACCGTGGTGACCCGCGACGGGTCTCGCTCGGCTCATTTCGAGCATACCGTCGCCGTGACGTCCGACGGGCCCAAGGTGTTGACCCTGGTTTCAACCGGGACTCCGGCGGCGTCGAAGGCGTAGAGGGCTGAAGGGCGCAGAAACAAAGGAAGAACGAGTTTCGGGGCACCTTGAAGGGCCCCCGGGCTTTCATTATCATTACAAGCTCTGCTAGAAACGCCTGGGTTTGAGCGCCCGATCGCAGGAATCTCCTGCAGGACAGCGCGGAATCCGGCACGAGAGAGGGCCAGGACACATGAAGGTTCGGAGCAGCGTCAAACCGATCTGTGAGCACTGCAGGGTGATCCGCCGCAAAGGTGTGGTGCGGGTCATCTGCTCGCGGAATCCGAAGCACAAGCAGCGCCAAGGGTAACGGACGTATGGCACGTATCGCTGGTATCGATCTCCCACGGAACAAGCGTGTCGAGGTCGGTCTGACTTACATCTTCGGGATCGGCGACAGCCGCGCCCGTCAGATTCTCGAGGCCACCGGTGTGGATCCGGACCGCCGGGTTCACGATCTGACCGACGACGACGTCACGAGGCTCCGTCGTCAGATCGAGGACAATTACAAGGTGGAGGGTGCGCTGCGCACCGAAGTGTCCATGAACATCAAGCGGCTCATGGACATCGGCTGCTATCGGGGGCTGCGGCATCGCCGCGGGCTTCCGGTGCGTGGTCAGCGGACGCACACCAACGCACGGACGCACAAGGGCCAGCGGCGTCCGATCGCCGGCAAGAAGAAGGCTCCGAAGAAGTAGCCTTTCGGCGGAATTCACAGGACTCAAGAAGAGAACCAGGACAGGTAGCGAGTGGCGAATCCCAAGACCTCCCGAAAGCGGAGCAAGAAGGTCGTCGAGAGCGAAGGCATCGCTCACATCAAGGCCACCTTCAACAACACGCTCATCACGATCGCCGATTCGGCGGGCAACACCGTGGTGTGGGGCAGCGCCGGCAAGGCGGGCTTCAAGGGCTCGAAGAAGTCGACTCCGTTCGCAGCGACCGTGGCCGCCGAGCAGTGTGGCCGGGAAGCCTTCGCGATGGGTGTGCGGCGGGTCGACGTCCGCGTCCAGGGCCCGGGCTCTGGTCGCGAGTCCGCGATCCAGGCTCTCGCCGCTGCCGGACTCACGATCAAATCCATTCAGGACGTCACCCCGCTTCCGCACAACGGCTGCCGTCCGCCGAAGAAGCGCAGGGTCTAAGCATCCATGGCACGTTATACCGGACCAGTCTGCAAGCTCTGCCGCCGTGAGGGGCAGAAGCTCTTTTTGAAGGGCCAGAAGTGCTACACGGAGAAATGTCCCGTGGAGCGGCGCGCGTACCCCCCCGGCCAACACGGACCGGCGCAGGCGCGTCGGCGCAAGCAGTCGGACTATGCGTTGCAGCTGCGTGAGAAGCAGAAGGTCAAGCGGATCTACGGGCTGCCCGAGAAGCAGTTCCGCAGTGTCTTCGAGCACGCCGCCCGCCGTCCGGGGATCACCGGCGAGAACATGGTCGTGGACCTGGAGTTGAGGCTCGACAACATCCTCTTCCGCATGGGCTTCACCGCCAGCCGTAATCAGGCTCGGCAGCTCGTGCGGCACAGGCATGTGGAGGTCAACGGGCAGATCGTCGACGTCCCCTCGTACCGAGTGAGTCAGGGTGACGAGGTGTCGATTCGCCCCAAGTCCAAGGAGATGCCCCTGATCCAGGCGAGCCTCGAATCGCGTACGCGCCCGTCGCTCGTGGACTGGATCGCATTGGACGAGAAGAACAGGGTCGGCCGGATGACCCGGACGCCTACGCGTCAGGACATCCCGCTGGCCGTGCAGGAACAGCTCATCGTCGAGCTCTACTCGAAGTAATGGAGGCTTCGGTGCAGATAGATCTTACGGGACTCGTTCTACCGGAACGAATCGAGATCACCGAGGAGGGCGAGGCCGGACGTTCTGCGGAGTTCGTGCTGGAGCCGCTCGAGCGGGGCTTCGGTCACACGCTCGGAAACGCGATCCGGCGCGTCCTGCTTTCGTCGCTGCGCGGCTCGGCCGTGTGGGCGTTCAGAATCGACGGCGTGGTTCACGAGCACCAGACCATCCAAGGGGTGGTCGAGGACGTGCATCAGGTCATCCAGAACCTGAAGTCCCTCGTGGTGATGCTGGACGACGACGTCGAAGAAGCGACGCTCGAGATCCATGTGAAGAAGGCCGGCGAAATCACGGCCGGCGACATCACGGCGTCGGCGGGGGCCGCCGTGCTCGACTCCGATCATCACCTGATGACGCTGCAGGAAGACCGGCAGCTCAACATCGAGCTGTATGTGGACAAGGGTCGTGGTTTCGTTCTGGCGGACCAGCACGAGACTCCCCGCAACGCACCGGTCGACCTGGTGCAGATCGACTCGATCTACAACCCGGTTCGCCGCGCGAATTTCACGGTCGAGGAGACCCGCGTCGGCCAGCGCACGGACTTCGATCGCCTCACGGTGCATGTGGAGACCGACGGCTCCATCGATCCCGAAGGCGCCATGCGGTATGCGGCCGAGCTCGTGCGCAAGCACCTCGAGTACATGCTCTACTTCGGTGAGGGTGGCGTGCCGCAGGTGACGCCTCCGGGTGCCGTAGCCGTTCCGGAGCGCCTCCGTGATCTCTTCGATCGTCCGATCGAGGACCTGGCCGAGCTTTCCGTCCGTTCGCGGAACTCCCTCCAGAAGGAGAATATCCGCACGCTCGGCGATCTCGTGCAGCGGTCCGAGGAGGACATGCTGGGGATCGAGAATTTCGGCAAGAAGTCGCTCAAGGAGATCTCCGACTTCCTGGACGAGCACGGGCTTTCCTTCGGTATGTCCCTCCGAGAGGGCGACGAGGGGCAGCTCTTCTTCGTCGAGGAGACGGAGACGGCAGAAGCCGGGGAGGAGTAGGTCCGATGCGGCATCGCAAGAAGGGAAGGAGCCTGTCTCGCACGGCGAGCCACCGCAAGGCGACGCTCCGCAACCTGGCCACATCGCTCTTTCGGCATGAGCGGATCGAGACGACGGAGGCCAAAGCGAAGGAGCTGCGGCCGTACGCCGAGCGACTGATTACGCTTGCGCGAACCAACGACGTCCACTCGCGAAGGTTGGCCGCTCGGAAGATTGCCGACCGCGAGGTCCTCGGAAAGCTCTTCGACGACATCGCGCCGCGTTTTTCGGACAGGCCCGGGGGGTATACCCGCATCTTGAAGGTGGGACACCGGAAGGGCGACGCGGCGGACATGGCGCTGATCGAACTGGTCGATTAGACTGCGGCTCTTGGCTGGTTGACGAGCCCTGGAAAGACGAAGAGAGACGACGAGTGATGCATTTCATGGCTTCCCGAAAAGGTGCGGCGACGAGCAACATCCTCATGATCCTGGCATTCGCCAGCATTGTGGGGTTTCTGTTCTGGCTGAACTACACGGCGCAGTCATCGAATGTCGAGGTTGTCGAGGAGACGACGGAGAGCGATGGCGGTGGAGCCGCAACCCTCGTCATGGCCGACAGTTTCGGCGTCGATCCCATGGCTTTCAGCGGCAGCATCATCCGTGTCGAGAACCTTCCGGTTCAGGGAGCCCTGGGCGCCCAGGCGTTCTTCGTCGAGGTGCCCGGGCAGCCCGGACCTTACCTCGTGAAGATGGGCGCCGTCGTGGTGGCCGACTCGCTGGTCGTCTTGAGCGAGGACGTCGTGACTGTTGTCGGAAACGTCTATGCGATGTCGGACAGCATCGCGGATTCGTGGGTAGCGGATGGTGCGATCACGGAGAACGACAAGATGGTCGCCACCTTCGCGGAGTCGTTCATCGAAGCTCTCGAGGTCGAAGTGACCGGTGCGGGAACGTCCGGCAACTAGTCGACCCCGGAGCTTTCAAGGAAGAAGATCATGGCAAGAGTTTGCTATATCTGTGGTAAGGGGCCCCGCACGGGGAACAACGTCAGCCACGCGCACAACAAGACCAAGCGCCGGTGGCTGCCCAATCTGCAGACCGTCAAGATCGTGACCGACGGAGGTGAGCGCCGTCGGGTCCGCGTATGCACATCCTGCATCTCGGCGGGTAAGGTGACCAAAGCTCCGCCGATGAAGGTGGCCGAAGCCTGAGCGGCGGCCCGATCGCTTCTGGAGACGCGCGACGCCTCCCGGTCCTCGGCCGGGGGGCGTTTCGTCTTCAGGATCGTCGTGACCCTGAGAGTGTGGTGACAGATTCGGGGGCGACGACGGGCCTGTCACCACGATCGAGTCGGTCGGCTTGAGCGTCCTCGGCGACCTGTTCTACCGAGCCAAGGGGTCGGTGCCCGCGGCGTACGTCTCGGTCGCGTGGGACCATCTGCGAGCCAGTCGATTCCTGTCCTCCGATCCCGAGGGGCGATTCATCATCTTCTGCCAGGGCCGCAGCGGATCGACTCTGCTCACGGCACTGCTCAACAACAGTGTGCGCATCAGGTGCGACGGTGAGGTCCTCGGCGACGGTCTCCGCATTCGACTTCGGGATCCGCTCGGATATCTGGAGGCACGGAGCCGGGCCAAGAACGGCCGAGCGATCTATGGCTGCAAAATCAAGATCTACGATCTCACGGGCCTTCAGGGATTGCGCTTTTCGGAAGCCAAGGCGCTGGTGAGAAGGCTTGCCCGAGAGGGCTGGAGGATCGTCCACCTCAGGCGAAAAGACTGGTTCCGCCAGGCGCTCAGCGGGATCCTGGCCGAGCACAGGCAGCTGTATCACGATCGAGGGACCGTCGAGGTGGACAGGTCCCCGGTCACGGTCGAGGTGCCCGACCTCATGAGGCGCATGGAGCTCCTCGAGCGATTCACGGCACAGGAGGAGGAAGTGTTGGAGACCATCGAGCATCATCGACTGGTCTACGAGGCCGATCTTCTCCGCGAAGCGGACCACCAGCGAACCCTCGATGGGGTCCTGGACTACCTGGGTGTGCCGAGGGCTCCCGCCAGCTCGATCTACCGGAGGACCGGGTCGGACGACCCCGAACACGACGTCGCGAATTGGTCGGCGGTGCGCGGTGGGCTGTGCGGGACGCGCTTCGAAGACTTCTTGTCTTTCGACGAATCGCGTACGGGCCCGCCGACCGCACCCACGCGTGACGTGGAGTGAGTGTTCGGTGAAGCTCGGCCTCGAAGAGTATTACGACGACTACTGGAAGGTCCGCCAGGATCGCACGCGGACGGAGGGGCGCTTCCAACCCCGCATGTACATGACGCGCGACCGGGTCGTGCGGGCCATGCGAGGCCGATCGCGCATCCGGGTTCTGGATGCGGCGTGCGGAGACGGGCTGATGGCGGTGCTGCTCCGGGAGGCCCTCGGAGACGCGCTGGAGATCGTGGGAGCGGATCTCTCGGCAAGCGGCCTCGAGCTGGCCGCCGACCACTACGACCACACGGTCCGCTGTGATCTCTCGGAGGCCGGCAGTCTGGATTCGTTGGAGCCCGACGGGTTCGACGCGGTCGTCTCCCTGGAGACGCTGGAGCATCTACCTGCGCCGTGGGTCGCCCTGGATTCATTTCGGCGCGTTCTTCGCCCGCAGGACGGGGTGCTCTTCGCGTCGTTTCCCAACGTTACCTGGTGGCGATATCGGCTCGAGTTCCTGATGGGCGACTTCCCCAGGGAGTGTGCCGATTTCGAGAACAACGCGCACCTGCACCACTTTTCGTTGCGGTCGTTTCGCAGGCTCCTGCAGCGCGGCGGGTTCCAGGAGCGGGAGGTGACGCCGTACGTGGTCGGGCCCACTTGGCTGAGGCCTCGCCGGCTCTTCGAGCGAGCGTATCGTCGCATGCCGGGCCTTTTCGGATACCAGGTCATCGTAACGGCTGAACCCTCGGAATAGGCCCTTGCCCGCTTCAGGACTCCCTCGCCGCCCCGATTCCGGTAAGCGCAGGCTGCGCGTTGGGTTCGTCGTCGATGTCTATCCGGCGCTGTCGGAGACCTTCATCCTCGACCAGATCACCGCATTCCACGAGGCGGGTCACGAGGTGCGCGTCTTCTGTCGGAGCGTGACTGCAGGAGGGGGTGGCAGCGGTGCACCGGTCGAGGTCGTCGTATTCGACCCACCTGCCGGCGTGCGTAACCGGGTTGCGGGCCTACTCGACCTCCTCCGGAGTGGCCGCTGGCGTGTCGCGAGACGGGCGATGCGTCCGGGCTCGTTCGGTCGGCAGGCCTTCACGTTGGCCGCCGTCTCGCTGGCGAAGACCTTCACGGAGACGGCTATCGACGTCTTCCTCTGCCACTACGGCTACAACGGCGGGTTGGTCGCCCGACTCCGTTCGGTCGGAATCGTCGATGCACCGATCGTGACGATGTTCCACGGACACGACCTTCGTCGGGCTTCTCCGAGGGCCATGGAGGAGCTTGGGCCCCTCCAGCTCGACGACGGCCCCCTGCTCGCGATATCGGGCTGGAGCCGACGGAAGCTCGTAGCGTATGGCTTCGCCGCGGAGAGGATCGTCGACCAGCCGCTGGGAGTCGATCCTGCCCGGTTTGGCCGAGCGAGACCCGAGTCGTCGGGTCAGGCCGGAGGATTGCGGGTCGTCACGGTCGGCCGTCTCGTTCGCGAGAAGGGGTACGACGTCGCGCTCGCGGCGGTCGCGCAGTTGGCAGAACGGGGTGTGGATGTTCGGTACTCCATCGTGGGCGACGGGCCGCTCGGACCAGATCTCGCCGCCGTCGCGGCGCGCTTCGGCATCGACGATCGTGTCCACTTTCTCGGTGCGCTGCCCCGCGATTCCGTGTTCGAGGTCCTCGGCGCCAGCGACGTCTTCCTGTCGGCCAGCCGTGACGAGGTGACGCCGATCGCGATCATGGAGGCCTCGGCGAGCGGCCTTCCGGTGGTCGCCACGCGAGTCGGAGCGGTGCAGGAGTTGGTCGAGGACGGAAAGACGGGTATCCTCGCACCGGCGGGGTCGGTGCATGACCTGGCCGAAGCCGTCGAGCGGCTGAGTCGGGATCCCGATTCACGATCCGAGATGGGGGCGATGGGGTGCGCGAAGATGTTGGCCGAACGCGACGCCGACGTCTTGAACGCACGGCTGCTCGATTTGATCGAGGAGGTCGTGACTTGAGGGCGTTCGTCAGCCTGGTCCTGATCGTGCTCTCGGGATTCGCCGGCGTTGCTTTGGTGCTTTGGCCAGGTGTCTTCTTGCCCTTCACGCTCGAGGCGCTGCTGCTGATCGCCATCACCCTAATCGCTGTTCGGCGCCAGACGACGCCCATTCAAGTCAGAGATGTGACGATCCTGCTGGGCGTGGCCTTCGTCGTCCGAGCCATCGCTCTCGTCGTCGTCCATTTTGGGGTCGATCCGTACTTCTTTGCCCCGGACGCCCTCACCTACGAGCAGGTGGGTCGCACGCTGGCCGGGGTCTGGCGCCAGGGCGGAAGCGTACCGGGACAGGCAGCCGGTCTGCTTCCGAACTACTTCGACCTGAACGGTTTCTTCATTCTCACGTTTGGTGAGAATTCGCTCGGCGCGCCCGTCCTGAACCTCTTCTTCGGGCTCTGGACCGTCCTGCTCGTCTATTTCCTGACGAGCGAGCTGATCGATCGACGGAGTGCCCTTTGGGCAGCCGGTGTGACGGCGGTCTTTCCGTCGCTGGTCCTCTGGTCGGTGCTCAACGTGAGGGACGCGTCGGCGACGTTTGTCGTGACCGCGATCGCCCTCCTGGCCGTCCGCCTGCATCGCGAGGTCCGACCTGGGCGACTCGTCTTCCTCGTGCTGGCGTTCACCGCACTCGTCGCTCTTCGTGACTACATGGCCTTCCTGGTGGCCGCCGGTTTGCTACTGGGCGTTGTGGCGTCTACGCGGAGGGGGCGGCTGGGTACGACGGTCGCCCTCGGCGGACTGGCCGCCGCGGTCGTCGCCGTCGTCGCGACGCGTCTCGGGCTCTTTGTCGAGGCGCCACTCGAAGGTGCGCTCGAAACCGCTGCGGTGATGCGGGCCGACCTGCAGTCCGGTGCCGGTTCCGCATACGGCGCGCAGTTCGATACCACGACACTCGCCGGAGTGATTCGATTCCTGCCTTTCGGGCTGGCTTTTCTCCTCTTCGCGCCGTTCCCCTGGCGCATAGAATCGCCTCTTCAGATGGCGGCGATGCCCGAAACGCTCCTCTGGTACCCTCTGTTCGTGCTGGCGCTCTTCGGTGTTCGCGAGGTGAGCCGCAAAGGGGGTCGGGAGTGGTTGATGCCGGCGTGCATTCTCCTCGTGGTGGTGACGAGCTACGCACTGGTCGAGGGCAACTTCGGGACTGCCTATCGGCATAGAGCCCAGATCATGCCGCTCTTCTTCGTATTCGCCTCGGTCGGGCTGGGTCGAATGGCCGCTGTCTTCGCCGGCTTGGCCGGAAGGTCCCGGCGTTCGAGCGGCGCGCCACCTCCACGGGGTGAGGTGCGTTGAGCCTTTCGGCTTCGGTGGCGAAGGGCGTCCTTTGGACGGGGAGTGGACGTCTCGCGGGCCAAGTCGTTCAGATCGGTGTTTCGATCGCCCTCATGCGGCTTCTGCCCCCGGCCGATTTCGGCCTCTTCGCCATGGTCGTCGTCTTCACGGGCTTCGCGATGGCCCTGGCCGACTTCGGACTCGCCTCCGCACTCGTCCAGCTCCAGAATGCCGGTCGGTCGCACGAGGATACGGCGTTCGTCACGACACTGGTCACGGGACTGCTCCTGACGGGTCTCTTCTACGGGCTTGCCGGGCCGCTCGCCGCCTTCTACGACGCGGAGCCTCTCGTCGCGGTGACGCGCCTGTTCGCCCCCGTCTTCGTCCTGCAGTCGTTCTCGGCCGTCCCGATGGCGTTGATGCAGCGGTCGCAGGCCTTCGGGCGGATGGCCACGGCCGACCTGCTCGGTGTGGTCGTCGGTGGAGCGGTCGGCGTCCTCGCGGCCTCGCGGGGTCTCGGAGTGACGAGCCTGGTACTGATGCAGCTGGGGATCGTCAGTGTGACGGCTGTCGCTGCCCTGTCGCTCGGATCGTGGCGCCCCGGAATCCGCTTCAGCGGCGGGGCTCTTCGAGAGCTGGTCGCCTTCGGAGGCGGCGTGACGGGCTTTCGGCTTCTGAACTATTGGGCGCGTCAGGCGGACAACCTGCTCATCGGCCGATTCATGGGGACCGCGGCCCTCGGATTCTACAGTCGGGCGTACTCTCTGATACTGATGCCGATGTCCCAGATCGCGCCCGTGGTCTCGAGAGTCATGTTTCCCGTTCTCTCCTCCCTCCGGAACGACCGTGTCGCCATTCGGCGGACGTACACACGGGTCGTGAGCGTGCTGGCCATGGTCAGCTTCCCGCTCACGCTGGGGATGCTCGTGACCGCGGACACCCTGGTCCCGGCGCTCTTCGGGGACCCGTGGGCCCGAGCCATACCGATCATCCGCATCCTGGCGGTGGCCGCCACGATCCAGGTCATCCTGAACCCTGCCGGGTGGCTGTACATGTCCCAGGGACGTACGGATCGGATGTTCCAGTGGGGCGTTCTGGCGTCGACGTGCCTCATCGCCGCGATCGTGGTGGGCGTGCTGCTCGGCACGCCGGAGTGGGTCGCCACCTGCTACGTGGTCGCCAATGCGCTCTTGGCCTATCCTGCTCTGCGGTGGTCGGGGGACCTGGTCGGACTCGCGCCGATCACGGTCTTGCGAGCGATCCGTCTGCCGCTCGCCGTGGCCCTTACGATGGCCGGGATCGTCTGGGCGCTCGGTGTAGCCGTCCGTGAGGTACTCCCGGTCGGATGGCTCTTCGGTGGTCAAGTCGTGGTCGGTGCGGGCATATACGTCGGGACGATGCTCGGCGCTCGACCCGAGCCGGTTCGGGACGTCCTGACCGCGATGCGGTCGTTGAGAGAACCCGCCCGTCCAGAATGACGAACCAACGATGAGAGGCAGCCTCGTCATTGCCACCAAGGATCGGGCGGACGTCGTGGCCCGTTCGGTCCGCCACATCCGGGGCCTGCTTCCCGACCAGTGGGAGCTGATCGTCGTAGACGACGGGACGACGCCATCGCTGTCTCGACGATCCTTGGGTGATGCGCGTCTGTTACGGCTCGACGAGTCGGTGGGCAGGGGCGCCGCCCGCAATTACGGCGCTGCACACGCCGTCGGGGACATTCTCGCCTTCATGGACGACGACATCTTCCCCGAACGGGGCTGCCTCGATCGTCTGGTCCGTCTGGTCGAAGACTCCGTGGTCTGGGCGGCGCCGGTGGAGCGTGTCCTCGACCAGCCCCGCGTCTCGGATGCCTCCCAGGCGCCGGAGGTTGCCGAGGCCCGATTGCGCGAGACGCAGATCGTCTCTTCGGTGCTCTTGGTGACGCGGCGGGCGAGCTTCGAGGCCGTCGGTGGATTCCCCACCGACATCACCCGGCTCGTGGACTACGAGATCTCTCTGCGAGCGAGGATGAAGGGACATACGCTCGTGCAGGACGAGGGAGCGGTCGTGGTCCACGAGGACTTTCATCACTCCTTCCGTGCGATCTGCTTGCGGGAGCACGACTCCATATCACTGTTGCCTCTTGTGTGGAGCCTCCACTTCCCGGTTCCGCCCGGTCCGGAGGAAGTGTACTTCGAGTGGTTCTGGGGAAACTACAGAAGCCGGTGGTGGCTGATCAGGGCCGTGGCGAGGATGCTCCAATCCGAGCCGCTTTGGACCGTCTACAGGCGACTCCTGCCCTCTCGAAGACCCAGGCCCGACGTTCTCGCACGGTTCCTTTTCAGGATCTGCGCCGTGCGAGGTGCGTTCCACGGGTTCGGGCTCGTATCATCCGATTATCGTGACAGGCTGCGAGAGATCGAGGTACGCTTGAAGGCTGAAGTGGAGCCTCACCGTTGAGTGCTCCGAGCGAGGTGCCGATCTCCGTGGTGATTCCCGTTCGTAACGAGGCGGATACCATCGGGGCGATTCTCACGGAGTTGAGCCGGCAGACCAGGTCCGGGGACGAGATCATCGTCGTCGACACGGGGTCCACCGATGAGACCCTGGAAGTGGCTCGGGCATCCGCGAGACCGGGGACTGCCGTCAAGCTCCTCGAAGCACCGGGTGGAAACCCGGGTGATGCGAGAAATCTCGGCTTCGAGCATGCGGAAAACGATTGGGTCGCTCTCCTCGATGCCGGCACGATCGTCGGGCCGGGGTGGCTCGATGCGTTCCGACGGACAGGGCTGGAAACCGAGGCCGATGGGGCCAGCGCGGTCTGCGGCAGCTTCGATCCGGTCGTGGAATCTCCGTTCCAGGCAGCCGCCGTGTTGGCCTACGTTCCCCGGAGACGAGCCGACGGAACCCGCGGGCCGTCGACGGCATCGATGCTCCTGCATCGGGACTTGTGGGTCTTGGCCGGAGGCTTTTCGTCGAGTCGAGCCGGAGAGGATCTGGCCTTCTTTGCCGAGCTCGGGCGGCTGGGTGTCGGGCTCGTGCCGGCTCCGGAGGCGAGGATCGATTGGCACCTCGCACCCGATTGGCGGGCGACCTGGCGGCGGTTCAGCGCCTACTCGTTCCATGTGGTGCAGGCCGGTCTCTGGAGGACGTGGCACCGGGGACTGGTCAGGAATCTCGCCGTGATCGGCGCATGCGTCGTGGCGGGCTTCACGTTGCATCCGGTGAGCTGGCTGGGCGTTCCGACGCTTTACCTGGCCAGGGCCGCGAGAAGTGCCCGTGGGAAGTGGGAGGACGTCCGGGGGGTCGGGGCTCCCAGGATCGCCCTGTTCTCACTCAGCATGTTGCTCATCGCTTTCATCGATCTCGCCGCTACCTGGGGCCTGTTGAGGTGGTTGGCGGGCAGGGAAGGGTCCGGTGAGTAAGCCACACTTCGCGTACGTCATGTACTGGGGGGCGCTCGAGCCGGTCGGGCAGGCCACGGCTGTCCCGACCGTGCTGAAGATGGCCGAGTCGGCGCGGATGACGCTCCTGAGCTTCGAAAAACCCGAGGATTGGGAGGACCGGGACTTCGTGGCTCGGACGAAGGCCCGACTTTCGGATGCGGGTGTGCGATGGCTGCCGCTCGAGTACCACCGGGGACGGCGAGCGACGATTCGGGACGCCCGGGCCGGGGTCCGCGCCCTGAAGGGGCTGCATCGCAGTGACCGGATCACTGCGGTGGAGGGCCGCACGTACGTGGGGGGCTTCATCGGAGGCCAGTTCTGTGCTCGGTCCGGCGTTCCCTTCCTCTACCATACGGAGGGAGCCTGGCTGATCGAGCAGCTGGATCAGGGTGCCCTGAGAGAGGGCTCGCTCGTCTTTCGATTGCTCAGCGCGCTGGAGCGGCGCACGGCGCGGCGGGCGAAGGCGCTGGTGACGCTCACCGAGGCGGGCGTGGCCGATACGAAGCGTCGCCTGCTGGGTGGGAGGAAACGCACGGTCACGGTGATCCCGACGACCAGCAGGCTGGTCGAGGCGGCGGCTCCGGTCGGGCCGTCGCGTGTCATCGCTCCCGGACAGCCCCTTCGCATCGTCTACGCCGGGAGTGTGACCGGTCGTTACCTCCTGGAACCCATGCTCGACTTCGTCGACGCGCTCATGCTGCGACGGCCGGGCTCGATCTTCCGCGTCTTCGCGCATCGGGATCGCGACGTCGTCACCGCATCGCTGGCTCGAAGAGACTCGTCCGACCGGGTCGAAGTGACTGCCGTGCCTCACGATCGAATCGGAGCGTGCTTGTCGGAGGCTGACGTGGGGCTCTTCTTCCTCCAGGGCGGACGCTCGGAGCCCTACGTGAGCCCGACGAAGATTCCCGAGTATCTGGCCCACGGACTGGTGGTCGTTTCCACGCGTGCGTCGGGAGACGGAGCGGCGGTCATCGAAGGCAGCCGGTCGGGCGTCGTGATCGACGACCCGACAGACCCGATGCAGATCGAGCGGGCTCTGGACGACCTCGACACGCTGCTGCGGGATCCCGACCGCGGCTCGCGGGCGCAGCGCGCGGCACGTGATCACTACGCGCTGGATCGTGCCGTGTCGCTGCAGCTCGAGATCCTTACGGCGATGACGAGCGGTACCGAGTGACGTGAAGCTCCTCGTCCTCTGCCCCTATCCGGTCGACTGCGCGCCGAGTCAGCGATTCAAGTTCGAGCAATATTACGCTTCCTGGAGAGGCGCGGGCTGGGATGTGGACGTGCGTTCCTTCTGGGACGAAGCCGGATGGGACGTCTTGTACGCACGCGGGTCATCCTGGCGTAAGTCCGTGGCGCTCCTCCGTGGTCTTGGCCGACGGATCCGGGATCTTCGTGCAGCGCGGGAAGCAGACCTCGTGTACCTGCATCTCGAGGCCGTCCCCGTCGGCCCGCCCTGGATCGAACGGATCCTCGCGCGCGCACGTGTGCCGATCGTCTATGATCTCGACGACCTGATCCAGCTCCCTCACAGCTCCCGTGCGAATCCGTTCATGCGTTGGCTCCGGCGTCCGGGAAAGGTTTCGGAGCTGATGAGGATTGCCGATCACGTTGTCGTCTGCACGGAGTACCTGGCCGAGATCGCACGTCGCGAGAACGCGAGCGTCACGAACATCTCGTCCACCATCGACACGGACCGCTATCGGCCCTCACAGACTCGCGATCGGACGGAGCGCGTGGTCGTCGGCTGGAGCGGCAGTCACAGCACCGCACCCTATCTCCACCTGCTCGACGATGTCCTGCGGGAGCTCCAGCGCTCGGAGGGCATCGCGGTGAAGGTGATCGGAGATGCGAGCTTCAGCGTCCCGGGGCTGGAGATCGATGCCCGAGCGTGGCGTTCCGAATCCGAGGTGGAGGACCTGGGGCAAATCGACATCGGAGTCTACCCCCTTCCGCACGAAGAGTGGGTGCTCGGCAAGAGTGGCCTCAAGCTCTTGCAGTACATGGGGATGGGGATTCCGGCCGTCGCCGAGCGCGTCGGAGCCAACACCGAGATCGTCGAGCACGGCGTCAACGGCCTGTTGGCGTCGGGCCCGGACGAGTGGCTGGCCTGCCTGCGATCTCTCGTATCCGACCCCGAGGGCCGAGCTCGGCTCGGGCGCGCAGGAAGGCGCACGGTGGAGGAGCGGTACTCGGTGGAGGCCACCTCCTCCTCCTATCTCGCCGTGCTCGCCGACGCATTCTCGAGCAGGACTTCCTGAAATGTGCGGGATCGCAGGTATCCTGTCCCGAGACGGGCCGCTGCCCGGTGAGGCTGGCGAGTGGGTCGCACGAATGGCGGAGACGCTGAAGCATCGAGGTCCGGACGAGCAGCGTGTGTTCCTGTCGCCGGGTGGGAGGTGTGCCTTCGGGCACGCGCGGCTCCGGGTGATCGATCTCGAGACGGGTGCGCAGCCCATGCCCAACGAGGACGGCTCGGTCCAGGTCGTTTTCAACGGCGAGATCTACAACTTCCGGGAGCTGCGGCGCGAGCTCGAAGGACGGGGACATCGGTTTCGGACGCAGAGCGATACGGAGGTCGTTGTCCACGGATTCGAGGAATGGGGTCCCGAGGTGTGTGCTCGTCTCGACGGCATGTTCGCCTTTGCCGCCTGGAACGAGCGAGAGGGCACGTTGACGCTCGGGCGTGACCGCGCGGGACAGAAGCCCCTCTTCGTCTACGAGCGCGGGGATACCGTAGCCTTCGCGTCCGAGATGAAGGCGCTTCGGACGCTGCCGGTGGTGGATCGCTCGATCGACGAAGGCGCCGTCCCTCTGTACCTCGCGTACGGGTACGTTCCCTCGCCGCGCACGCTCCATCGGCACATTCGCAAGCTGCCTCCCGGGACCTGGATGCGCTTTGGAGCGGACGGACCGGCGCAGTCGCGGCCGTACTGGCAGGTGTCGTTCGGTTGCGACCGCATCTCGCCTGCGGAGGCGCTGGAAGAGGTCCGCCGCCTGACGCGCGAAGCCGTCGAGCGGCGCCTCGTTTCGGACGTCCCGCTGGGCGCGTTCCTATCGGGGGGGATCGACTCCAGCATCGTCGTCGGGCTGATGAGCAGGATGGTCGACGAGCCTGTGCGAACCTTCTCGATCGGGTTCGAGGGTGACCCGAATTACGACGAGACCGCGCACGCCCGAGTGGCGGCCGAGGCGTTCGGCACCCGGCATACCGAATTCGTGGTCGGACCCGGCGAGATCCGGTTGTTGGACGATCTCGTCGAAGCGTACGACGAGCCCTTCGGCGACTCCTCGGCAATCCCGACGTCGATCGTCTCCAGACTCACGCGGGAGCACGTCACCGTGGCGCTGACCGGCGACGGCGGGGACGAGATCTTTGCGGGATATCCGAGATTCCTCGGGAATGTCCTCGCCGACGTCACCCCCGGCTTGGTCATCGGGCTGGGGAGACGCCTCGGGGGTCTGCTACCCCACGATTCGGACTTCCGCAGCCCCACGAGGCGGTTCCAGCGGTTCATGGGCGCTGCCGCGCTGCCCGCAGAGGACCGCATGCTTCGATGGATCGGGTTCTTCAGCGATCGCCTCGATACGCTGCTACGCCCCGAGCTTCGAGGCCTGGCCTCCCGCGATGCGCTCGTCGAGAGCTTCTCACGGGCCTGGCGCCGTCGACCGGACACCTCGTGCCTGTCGCGCACGCTCCAGCTCAACTTCGAGACCTACCTCCTCGACGACCTGCTCGTAAAGGCGGACCGCTGCAGCATGATGCATTCTCTCGAGCTGCGCTCCCCGTTCCTGGACACCGCTTTGATCGAGTTCGCGTCGCGGCTGCCGGACCGCATGCGCATACGCGGAAGGACGCTGAAGCACGCGCTGCGTGAGGCATTTCGGGACCTTCTTCCCGGGTCACTGCTGACCCGGGGGAAGATGGGCTTCGGCGTTCCTCTCCCGACGTGGTTCCGAACGCATTGGCGGCCGTTACTCGAAGAGAGGCTTCTGCCCCCCGGAGCGCGAATCTACGAGTGGCTCGAGCGTGACCCCGTCGTGTCGATGGTCGACGAGCACCTCGGGGAGCGAGCCGACTTCGGCCATCAGCTGTGGGCGCTTCTGACCCTCGAAACTTGGCTCGAGAAGACGGGGGACGAATGTCGTTGAGCAGGATCCCGCCTGTCCGTTATGATCGTCGGATCCCACGGCCTCTCTCCGAACCCAAAGCCACGTTGAAGACCGAGCTGCCGGAGTCGACAGCGCGATGACGCTCGCGATCGCGTCCCCCCTCGTCGCACTGATCGTGACGATGGTGCTGACCGCCGTCGTTCGTGATTTGGCCTTGCGAGCGGGGCGGCTCTCGGAGGCGCGCTCGGATCGGTGGCACAAGAGGCCGACGCCGAACGTCGGGGGGATCGCGATCGTGCTCGGGTTCGGCGCGGCCGTCCTCTTTGCGTGGTTGGCCTCCGGCGCGCCGGGACAGCCGATGCCCGCGGACCGAGCGCTCGTGCCCTGGGCACCTTGGACGGGGCTGCTCGTCGCGGTCTTCGGGGTGTCACTGGTCGGCCTGGTCGACGACTTCGTACAGCTTCGACCGATCCCCAAGCTCCTCGGTCAGTTGGCCGCTGCTTCCGTTCTTCTCCTGAGCGGGATCGGCGTGTGGCTGACCGGGATCCACGTGCTCGACGTCGTCATCTCGCTCTTCTGGTTCGTGGGCATCACCAACGCCCTGAACCTGCTCGACAACATGGACGGCCTGGCCGCGGGCATCGGAGCGATCGCGGCGACCTTCCTCGGCATCACCTTCCTTCTGGCCGGAGAGTCCGAGTTCGGGATCCTCGCGTTCACCTTCGCGGGCGCCCTCGGAGGATTCCTCGTCCTCAACTATCCGCCCGCCCGGATCTTCATGGGCGACTCGGGATCGCTGTTCATCGGGCTGTTCCTGGCCGGCCTCGCCCTGTCACCCGCGCCGGGCCTGTCCCGGAGCCTCTTCGCGGTGGTCGCGATTCCGCTCGCCGTGCTCTCGATCCCGATTCTCGACACGACCTTCGTCACCGTGACGCGGCTCTTCGAAGGGCGCTCGGTCTCGACGGGCGGGAGAGATCACACCTCGCACGGTCTGGTCGCGCTCGGCGTCAGCGAGAAGCGTGCGGTGTGGCTGCTATGGTCCCTTGCTGCGGCTGGTGGGGTGGTCGGTCTCGTGGTCCGAGGGGTGAGCCGCACGGTCGCCTATCCGCTGGGCGGTCTCATGGTCGTCGCCCTGATGCTCTTCGGTGCGTACCTCCTCACGCAGCGAATGCAGCGTGTAGAGGCCGGGCAGGTCTCCGAGGAGGGACAGGCCGTCGTCTACAACCGATTCCGCGACTGGCATCATCGGGTGCCCGTGCTGCTTGCCACCCTCGACATCGCGATCGTCGCGGTCGCCTACTATCTGGCCTACCTGATCCGGTGGGACGCCTCCCAACTCGTCGCAGAGCTTCCGTATTTCAGGAGGACCGTGGCAATCGTGGTCGTCCTGAAGCTGTTCGCGTTCTCCGCAGCCGGGGTCTATCGGCCTCACCTTCGCTTCTATTCGGCCGCCGACGGGGTTTCACTGCTTCGGGGAAACGTACTCGGTTGGATGCTCACGGCTTCGGTGCTCCTGCTCGTGGCTCGTTCCGGGCTCTCGCGGGGTGTGCTGCTGATCGATCCGCTCGTCTGCCTCATCCTCATGGCCGGCGTCCGGCTATCGTTTCGATCGATGGAGGGTGCCCGGCACCGGTGGTCGGAGCGGGGGAGGGCGGCGGCGGTGCTCGGCGGCCTCGACGATGCCCGCGTCGCCTTCAGCGCGCTCCGGGGCAATCCCGACGTTCGCCCGGTCTGTGTCGTCGACCGCCACTACCCCACGCCCACCGGCCGCTTTCGTGGACACCCGGTCTTCGGGGGCAGCGACGGGCTTCGCCGGGCTATCGACGAGCACGACCTGCACACCGTGGTCGTCGTCGAATCGCAGGGTGACGGATCGACCGCTCCCGACCTCGATGCCTACTTGAACGAGGTGGGAGCGCTCGACGTCTATCGACTCCGGATCTCGCTCGAGTCCGAACGCCCCTGACGCAACCGTTGCAGTCTACCGCTCGCGGTCCATCTTTGCGGGCAATGCGAAACTCGATCCTTGTAACCGGAGGGGCCGGATTCATCGGCTCCCATCTCGTCGAGAGGCTCCTCGAGCAGGGCCGCGAAGTGTACGTGGTGGACGATCTGTCCACTGGCCGGTTGGAGAACCTCCAGGAAGTCCGGGAGCATCCGAAGCTCCACATCAACGTGGACACGATCCTCAACTGGCCGATGATGTACGACACGATCCACCGGGTGGACTTCGTCGTGCATCTGGCCGCGGCCGTCGGTGTGCGGAAGATCATCGAAGCCCCCGTCGAGACGATCACCACGAACGTCCGCGGCACCGAGATCGTGCTCGACGTGTGCAACCGGCTCGAGGTGCCGCTCTATTTGGCTTCGACCTCAGAGATCTACGGTAAGTCGGGGGATCGACTCCATGAGGAGCACGATCGGCTCCTCGGCAGCACGACCCATCGGCGGTGGTCCTACGCCTGCACGAAGGCGCTGGACGAGTTCCTCGCGCTCGCGTACCAGACCGAATACGGGCTTCCCGTCGTGATCGGGCGGTTCTTCAACACGGTGGGGCCCCGTCAGACCGGCGAGTGGGGGATGGTGCTTCCGACCTTCGTGATGCAGGCGCTGAAAGGGGAGCCGATCACGGTCTACGGCACGGGAGAGCAGCGCCGCTCCTTCTGTCACGTGGCGGATGCCTGTCGGGCGGTCATCGCACTGATCGACGAGGATCGGTTCCTCGGCGAGGTCTTCAACATCGGCAACGAGCGCGAGCTCACGATCATGGAGCTCGCCGAAAAGGTGCGTGAAGCGACGGGATCCGATTCCCAGATCGTCGTGATTCCCTACGACGAGGCCTACGAGGAGGGGTTCGAGGACATGGAGCGTCGCCAGCCCGACACCTCCAAGCTCAGGGTCGCTCTGGATTGGCACCTCGATTACCAGGTGGACGAGATCATCGAGGACGTGATCGACTACTTCCGCTCGCGAATGTCGGAGTGA
>JBDHII010000036.1:0-36561 GCA_039587515.1 Gemmatimonadota bacterium | reverse complement strand
TCTTCCGGGCGGCCTCCGCCATCCTCCGGGAGACTTCGGAGAGCTCGGCCGGGGGCTCGAGGTAATCGCGCGAGCGCGGTGGCTCCGTGGGGTCCTCGCCCGCCCGCCCCGCCACGCTCAGGATACGCTCGGCCTCGTCGTAGTAGGGTGAGAGCTCCGAGTACCCGAAGGGCCACTCGGCTCCCGAATCCGTGACGATCTCCTTGCCGGGTCGGAAGTCGCTCTCACGGTAGCGAAGCGACACGCCGCCGTAGTACACGGACGGCCCCCCCACGCAGGCGTAGGCGTGACCTTCGCGGCGGCCGCGGTCGGTGTGCGACACGAAGGTCGGCCCCTCCGTGTAGACGGGCTGGCGCATCACGGTGCCCGCAGGGCCCCAATTGTCCGGACCGCGCTCGACCCTGTCGCCCCGCTCCACCATGAGCACGTCGATCCCGGCGTGAACGAGGGGCCACGCCGCCAGCGACGCCCCGAAGCCGCTGCCGATCACGACGACGCCCCGATGCTCGCTCACGGAGCGTTCACCCACCGGACCGTGCGGCCGGCGGTCAGCGTGACGGGGCCGTTCTCCGACCGGGCTTCGTAGAGCTCGCCGTCGACGACGAAAGGCCCGTCGAAGCCGATCTCGATCCTCGATGCGTTGTGGCTCGAATAGCCGTGCTCGGGGCGAAGGACCGCTCCCGGCCTGCCGCGAGCGAGTCGTCCGATCCTCGCCCAGAGCCTGCGCGCTTCGTGATCGATCACCGTGAGTCGAATGGGACCCTCCTCGAGGCCCCAATACGGCTTCGAGCCGAGGAGCAGGCGGTCGAGGGTCGTGGCCAGCAGCGCGCTGGTCTCGTGCGCCTCTTCGGCGTGACCATCCCTGCCGATGCCCGTGCGTTCCGGTCTCGCTCGGCCGAAGAGCATGCCCGTCAGCACCTTGAGGATCGCGATGGCCGAGACGCTCTCGCTCGTGACGCCCACGTCCCGGAGGCGGCTTCGGAAGAAACGCACGCCGTCCGCGACCACGCCCGTGCCGAAGAACATCCCCGAGAGCGCACGCTGGCCGGGGCTGTCGATGCGCAGGACAGCCCGGAGCGTCGTGCGGGGCTCGGCCGTCGGCTGCAGGAGGAGTCGCCGATAGGCTTCGAGACTCGGGCGCAGCTTGCCTCCGGAGCCCACGTCCCGGGCCGTCATGTTCGTGGAACCGGCGGGAATCACCATCACGGAAGGCCAAGGATCCGAACCGACGTGGGCCTGCAGCTCCGTGAGGACACCGTGGACCGTTCCGTCCCCGCCGAGAACGCAGACGGTGTCGGCTTCGGTGGCCCGGAACCCGGAGATGGCCGCACCGAATTCATCTACCGACGACGCCTCACGGTAACGGTCCTGCGATTGGGTCCGCAGCTCGTCCAGGAGGCGGGCGTCCCCTCGAATCCGCCCGCTGCGGGGGTTACAGACGGTCAGAATACGGTGAGGATGCACCGAATTCGGCCCGATGGTGGGTGGAGAGCAGACCCATGGGAGCGCGGGATCGAGGGATTTCGCAAAGTTGCAGACTCTTGCGCCCGGGGTTGAAAGGTTAAGGGATTACGGGGATCATTGTATGTCTGGGTAGGTCTCGCTTCAATGTAGAACGGCCTCCCGTGGTCGAGCGTGTCCCTCAGCCAGAAGGCCCTTGCTTGGAAAACGCACCGACACCCTCTCGGAACTCGATTCCGACCCGCCTCGCGGATTTCGCCACATTGGCAGAAGCCCTCGATTATGCGGCCGAGGGCGAGACGGGGTGCAATTTCTATGATGCGCGCGGGCGGCTCGTAGAGACCCTCCCCTATTCCGAGCTGAGGGAGCGGGCGCTGGCCCTCGCCCGAGGCCTCATGGGGCTCGGATTGTCTCGCGGTGACCGAGTCGCCGCGATCGCCGAAACCGACGTCGAGTTCACGGTCGTCTTCTTCGCCTGTCAGTACGCGGGCCTCGTTCCGGTGGCGCTCCCGATCTCTCTCAACGTCGGGGGGCGTGGCGCATACGTGGAGCAGCTCTGCGGGCTCGTGTCCGCCGCCCGCCCGACCCTGGTCACGGCTTCAGACGCGCTCCTGCCCTTCCTCGAGGAGGCAGCGCAGAGCACGCCCTGGATCCCCGTCTACTCGATCGATGACCTCGAGGCGCTGGAGCCTTCCGACGAGCCTCTGATCCCGAGCGGCATCGACGACGTGGCCTATCTCCAGTTCACCTCGGGGAGCACCAGTTTTCCTCGGGGGGTGGTGGTCCGACAGCATGCGGTCATGAGTAACCTGAGGGGCATCGTGCGAACGGGCCTCGAGGTTCGGGGCGGCGATCGCTGTGCCTCCTGGCTGCCGTTCTACCACGACATGGGGCTGGTCGGATTCCTCCTCGGCCCGCTCGTGTCTCAGGTAAGCGTCGACTATCTGAAGACCCGCGACTTTGCGGTGCGTCCTCTTTCGTGGCTTCGCCTGATCAGTCGAAACCGGGCTACGATCGCTTTCGGCCCACCGATCTCCTACCAGCTCTGCGCACGCAAGCTCCGGCGGGACTCGGTCGAGGAGCTCGATCTGAGCCGCTGGCGAATCGCGGGAGTCGGCGCCGAGATGATACGGCGCGACGTTCTCGAGGAGTTCGCGCGTGCCCTGGCTCCGGCAGGGTTCGACCCCGGAGCGTTCCTGCCGTGCTATGGCCTGGCCGAAGCTTCGCTCGCCGTGTCGTTCTCGACGCTGGGAAGTGGGGTGCGTTACGAGTCGATATCGGCGGAAGCCCTGGCGCTCTCGGGCGACGCTGTTCTTTCGGAGGGCCGCCCCGACGAGACGACCGAGGTCGTCAACTGCGGTCACGTTCTCCCCGGTCACGAGGTGCAGATCCGGGGCCGGGACGGGACGGACCTCGGTCTGCGCAGGACGGGGCGCGTCATGTTGCGGGGTCCGAGCCTCATGGAGGCGTATTTCGAGGATCCGGTGGCGACCGAGACCGTCTTTTCGGACGAACACTGGCTCGACACCGGCGACCTGGGTTACCTCACTCCGGAAGGCCTCTTCATCACGGGCCGGACGAAGGACCTGATCATCATCAACGGTCGCAACATCTGGCCTCAGGACCTGGAGTATCTGGCCGAGCGCGAGGACGCGGTCCGTGCCGGTGATGCTTCCGCGTTCAGCGTTCTTCGCCCCGAAGGAGGAGAACAGGCCGTACTGGTCATCCAGTGCCGGATGTCCTCGGATGAAGAGCGGGTCGAGCTGGTCTCCCGCATCCAACGCTCGGTGTACTCGCAGTTCGGCCTTCGGTGCGAAGTGGATCTCGTTGCGCCGGGAACGCTTCCCAAGACGTCCTCCGGAAAGCTCTCGAGGGCCGACGCGAAGCGGGGCTACCTCGATCGAATGGGTTGGGACGGCCTGCAGGTCACGAGCGGGGCAACCACTGCCTGAGAGATGTCCGGCATCATTGCCGTAACCGGCGCGACCGGGTTCATCGGCAAGAACCTCCTTCCTGCACTGGAGGTGGCTGGATTCACGGTTCGGGCGCTTACGCGCCGCGAACGAAACCCCCGCCATCCCGGTGTCACCTGGGTTCGGGGTGATCTCGCTTCCCCCGAATCACTTACGCAGTTGGTCGACGGCGCCCAGGCCGTCGTGCATCTGGCCGGTGCCGTTCGCGGATCGTCTCAGGGGGATTTCGAGGAGATCAACGTCGAGGGAGCGGCTCGCCTTGCCGAGGCCGTGCGGGACGCCGGAGTCGCCGAGCGCGTCCTCGTCGTCTCGACGCTGGCTGCCCGAGAGCCCGAGCTGTCATGGTATTCGGGAAGCAAGCGCCGAGGGGAGGAGCGGGTACGCGAACGGCTCGAGGGTGGCCCCTCGGTCGCCGTCTTCCGGCCCACTGCCGTCTACGGCCCGGGGGATCGTGAAATGAGGGCGGTCTTTCGGGCGATGCGGCTGGGGTTGTTCCCGATGCTCGGAGGCGCGTCGGCGCGTGTTTCGCTCATCCACGTCGAGGACCTCGTCGATGCCATCGTCCTCTGGGCGAGCTCGGCGGAGCCGCTCGAGGGCACGTACGAGCTTCACGACGGAACGCCCGGCGGGTATACTTGGCCCCGGATCGCTCGAACGACCGGGGAGGTGTGGGGTCGGCGGGTTCGCCGAATCCCCGTGCCGTCCGGGGCGGTTTCCGTCCTTTCAGCACTCAACCTGGTTGTGGCGCGTGTGATCCGAAGGGCACCGATGTTGACTCCCGGCAAGGTGCGCGAGCTTTGTCACCCGGACTGGCGCTGCGACAACACGGCTCTGACGGCTGCGCTGGCCTGGAAACCCCGGGTCGATCTCGCCGATGCCCTCGAACGTGGCGTGGCATACGAACCATGACGGAGCTCGAAGAACCATGGGCAGGGTAGACGACATCCTCGAACGCCTCGCCGCTCATCTCCGGCCCCTCGGTCCGCCCGACCTCACGATCGACGACGAGACGGACCTGGTCGATGCGCTCGGCCTGGACTCGGTCGCGGTCATCAACCTGGTGCTCGATCTCGAAGACGAGTTCGATGTTGCAGTGCCGATCAATCAGCTTGCCGATGTTCGGACGGCCGGCGATCTGGCCGGGCTCATCGAGCGTCTGGGAGAGCCCGGCTGATGTCCCTCCTCGACGCGCTCCGTGACGTGGGTCGCATCCGTGAGCGTCTTCTGGCTCAGGGTGACGGTCTCGACCCGTTCGGGGTTCCGGTCGAGTCCGTCCGCTCGGCGACCGAGGCCACGATCGACGGGCATCCCATCGTGATGGCCGGCACCAACAACTACCTCGGGCTGACTTTCGACGAAGACTGCATTTCGGCCGCCCGGGAGGCGCTTCGGGAGTCGGGAACGGGCACGACCGGATCGCGCATGGCGAACGGCAGCTACGCCCACCACATCGCGCTCGAGCGGGAGCTCGCAGGGTTCTTCGGGCGTGAGCGGTGCGTGATCTTCTCGGCCGGGTATCTCGCGAACGTCGGGATGATCAGCGCGCTCGTCGGGCACGGCGACACGGTCATGATCGATGCGGACAGCCACGCGAGCATCTACGACGGGTGTCGCCTCAGCGGGGGTGACCTTCTCCGCTTCCGGCACAACGACGCCGCGAGCCTGGAAAAGCGTCTCGAGCGTCTCGGAGAGCGGGCCGCAGAGACGCTCGTCATCGTCGAGGGCATCTACAGCATGCTCGGTGACCGGGCACCGCTGGCGGAGATCGTCGCGCTCAAGAGGCGCTTCGGCTTCTACCTCATGGTCGACGAGGCCCACTCCCTGGGCGTGCTCGGCGACTCGGGTCGGGGGCTCGCCGAGGAAGCGGGTGTGGAGGCCGAGGTCGATTTTATCGTCGGTACCTTCAGCAAGAGCCTCGGCGGTGTGGGAGGCTTCTGCGTCAGCGACCACGAGGAGCTGGATCTCGTCCGGTATGCGAGCCGTCCCTACATCTTCACGGCCTCGCCCCCGCCCTCTGTCGTCGCGTCGACGAGGGCCGCGCTGCGCGTCATGGGCGAACGCCCCGATTTGCGCGAAATGCTTTGGGACAACGCTCGCCGCCTCTACTCGGGGCTCGAGCGGCTGGGCTTCCGACTGGGTCCCGAGGTCAGCCCGGTGATCGCGGCTCGCTTCGGCTCGCCCGGGGAAGGACTGGCCTTCTGGCAGGGGCTCGTCGAGCGTGGGGTGTACGTCAATCTCATGTTGCCTCCGGCGACCCCCAACGGCGAGGCGCTCGTCCGCTGCAGCATGAGCGCGGCCCACACGAGCGAGCAGATCGATCGCATCTGCGAGGTCTTCGCCGAGTTGCGCAACGCGTGACGGGTCCGCTGGCCGAGGAGGTCGAGCGCCAGACCTCTCGTCCCGTCCCACCTTCGGTGACGCTTCTGGTCGATGCACTCCGAGATCGGTTCGGGGACTCCCTCTCTGCCGTGGTCATGTACGGATCGTGCCTCCACCACGGTGATCTGTCGGAGGGCCTCGTCGACTTCTACGTCCTGGTCGATTCCTATGCGAACGCCTACGAGAGTCGGCTCCAGAGGATCGGCAACGCGTGGCTCCCGCCAAACGTCTTCTACCTCGAGGTCGGTCCGGCCGAGTCCCGCCTGCGCGCGAAGTACGCCGTGATGTCGGTCGCGCACTTCGAAGAGGCGTGCTCGGGCTGGTTCCACCCGTACATCTGGGCCCGCTTCGCACAGCCCTCTCGGCTCGTCTATGCGAGGGATACCGAGGTCGAGAGGCGGGTGCGGGACTGCTTCGCCCACGCCGTCGTTCGATTCCTCGCAGAGTCCGTGCCCGTCTGTGCGGGAGAGGAGCTCGATGCAGTAGGGCTCTGGCAGGCGGGTCTGCAGAAGGCCTACGCCTCGGAGATTCGGCCGGAGAAGAACCGACCCACGAAGCTCGTCGACGTGGCCGGTCCTGAGTTCGAGCGCCTCACTCGCCTGGCCGCTCCCCGGCTCTCCCCCATGCTCGAGGCCGTCGGGCCCGACCGGTACCGATCGCTCGCCACACCTCGCGCGAGGCGAAAGACCCTCCGTCGCTGGCGCATCCGTCGTTGGCAGGGTCGCGTCCTCTCCGTCCTGCGTTTGATGAAGGCGGCCTTTACCTTCGAGGGCGGAGCGGACTACCTGGCCTGGAAGGTGGAGCGGCACACGGGCGTGGCGATCGAGGTCACGCCAGAGCTGCGACGGAGGCCGATCCGCCACGGCCTGGTGATTCTCTGGCACCTTCTACGACAGGGCGTCGTGCGTTGAGAGAACTGGCGATCCTGACGGGCATCCTGGCCTTCGGGCTGCTCACCATGGCCGTCTACGGCCTGAGCGGCGCGTGGCGCCGTCCCGACCCGCTGGCGTCTTCCGCCCACGGGAAGTTCGTCCTCGGATCTTTTGTGACCGGCTGGTTCTACTGGTTCGCGCATCCCGCCATCCGGCTCGCGCTGGCACTGCGGCTGGGGCCGACCTTCTTCAATCTGGCCGGGGTGGCCTTCGGGTGCGCGGCGGGCGTCTTCTTCTCGATGGGCCGTGTGACCCTCGGCGGGTGGTGCGTTCTCCTGGGCGGCATCATGGACACGCTGGACGGCCGCCTGGCGCGCGCCCTGGGCGTTGCGGACGCCAGAGGAGCATTCCTGGACTCCGCATTGGATCGCTTCGCCGAGGTCGGAGCGTTCGTCGGGCTGGTCGTGCTCTTCAGGGAGTCCGCCTACGCGGTCGCAGTCGTCTCGGTCGCGCTCGGGGGTTCTCTTCTCGTGAGCTACGCCCGGGCCCGGGGGGAGAGTCAGGGCATCGTCTGCAAGGTGGGCGTGATGCAGCGTGCGGAGCGGCTGCTGCTCGTGGGGTTCGGCGCGCTCTTCGATCCCGCCGTCTCCACCACCTGGGGCACGGGTGAGCCGGGTACGCTGCTGTTGCCCGTGCTCACGCTGGTCGCCGTGGGCACGGTCGGCACGGCCGCCTACCGGACCGTGTGGATCGCGCGGGCACTTCGGGGGCAGGCGTCGTGAGACCCGAGATCCGGGTGGTCTCGACGGCTGCAGAGCGCAAGGCGTGGGTGCGCTTCCCGTACGACCACTACAGAGGCCACGCCTTCTATGTACCCCAGATTCTTTCGGACGAGATCGCCTATTTCGATCCGAAGAAGAACCCGGCCTATCAGGTGGCCGACGTGCGCATGTTCACGGCGCTCGACCAGGGTGAGATCGTCGGGCGGGTGGCGGGGATCGTAAACCGTTTGGAAGTCGAGAAGCTGGGTCGCAAGGTCGGTCGTTTCGGGTGGTTCGAGACGGTCGACGACCCCGACGTCTCGCAGGCGCTGCTGGCGTCCGTGCGGGACTGGCTCGTCGAGGAGGGCTGCGTCGAGATGACGGGTCCGCACGGCTTCACCGATCTGGATCCGAGCGGCATCCTCGTCGAAGGTCACGACCAGATCCCCACGATCGCAGGGAGTTATCAGTACGCCTACTACGCCCAAATGCTCGAGTCCTTCGGCCTCGAGAAGCAGGTCGACTACCTCGAGTTCCGGATGGACATCTCCCAGCCGGTTCCGATTCTCGAACGCCTGCGGGGCAAGGTCGAGGACGATCGCTACACGATTCACACGCCGACGAGCCGAAAGGACCTGCTGGGTCGTGCGCCCGAGTTCTGGGAGGTTCTGGAGGAGACCTACGCGCAGCTCTACGCCGTCGTGCCCCTGACGGACGAGCAGCGGGAATTCTATACGAAGAAGTATCTGGGCTTCCTCGATCCCGAGTTCGTGAAGCTCGGCTATGGCCCCGACGGCCGCATGATCGGTTTCTTCGTTGGAATCCCGGGCCTGAGCAACGCGTTTCGCAGGGCCTGGGGAAAGCTTCTGCCTTTGGGCTGGTGGCACATTCTGCGGGACTACCGGAAACCGAGCACGGTGGATCTCCTGCTGGCTGCGGTGCGTCCGACCGAGCCCACGGACACGCTGACCGCATGGGGAATGACGCAGATGGTGGACACGCTTCGGAGCCGGGGCGTCACCTGTCTCGAGGCGAACCGACAGCTCGAGACCAACACGCGCGTCAATCGGCTCTGGCGGAAGTTCGACGTGATCGGAACCAGGCGCGCCCGGATCTACCGGATGTCGCTGTCCGAGTCCTAGAGACCCTTCCGATGTCTCGACTCCTGTCCTGTTCTGCGGTCCTGCTTCTCCTCGCGCTGCCCGGGTGCGCGACGACAACGGGGGAGGGGTGGACGCTGGTGTGGGCCGACGAGTTCGAGGGATCCGCGGGTCGTCCACCCGAGCCGGCGCGCTGGAAGCACGACGTCGGGACGGATTGGGGGAACCAGCAGCTGGAGTTCGACACCGACCGGGCTGCCAACGCCGCACTGGACGGGGAGGGTCGTCTCGCGATCGTGGCGCGGCAGGAAGCCTACCGGGAAAGGGCCTACACGAGCGCGCGCCTCACCACCGCCGGTCGCTTCGAGACGACCTACGGTCGCTTCGAGGCTCGGATCCGTCTACCCACCGGCCAGGGAATTTGGCCGGCGTTCTGGCTGCTCGGAGCGGATATCGACGAGGTGGGTTGGCCGCAGACCGGCGAGATCGACGTCATGGAGTACCGCGGTCAGGAGCCACGGCTGGTCCTGGGCACCGTGCACGGGCCGGGATACTTCGCCGCCGAGGGCGTAACCCGAAACTTCGTGCTCGAGGAAGGTCGCTTCGACGAGGCCTTCCACACCTTCGCGATCGAGTGGGACGAGGATGCCATCCGTTGGTTCGTCGACGGCGAGCGCTATCACTCGGTGACGAAGCGAGATCTGCCCGGACCCTGGGTCTTCGACCACCCCTTTTACCTCATCCTGAACGTCGCGGTCGGCGGCCACTTCGTGGGTCCCCCGGACGAGACTACGGCGTTTCCGCAACGCATGCTCGTCGACTGGGTGCGGGTGTACAAGCGGGGTTGAGGGAGCCGGGCGCGGGCCCGGCTCACCCGATCGCTAAAGGAGCCGGCGAAGTTTCGCGAAGCCCTCTTTGATCTCCTCGGCGAGGACTTCGGCGGCCGCACCGACGTCACTGGTGGCGTCTTTCGCCTCCGCCGCGATGACCTTCATCCGGCCACGGAGCGCGTCGAGCTTCTGCTCCAGCTCTTCCCAGTCCTCACGGGCTTCCATCTTCGCGAGGTTGAGTTGGACCTTGAGCTCGTCGCGTTCGGTCTCGAGCTTCTCGATGAGCCTCTCGAGCTTCGATTCTGCCACGGTCATGAGACCCCTTTCCGGCATCTTCTCCACGGCGAACGGGCCTGTCGGTGCCCCTCGCAACGCTCGTGGGATGCCTACCGAAAGCTAGCGATCCGATTGCGTTGCGTGCAGTCGGCCGTGGACGAGAGAGACGGCTTCGCCTCGTCGCTCGCCGGGTCCCGTCAGGTGAAGTCGAGCTCGAGGGTGCCCTGCCCCCAGGACTCCCGACCGACCGACCGCTCGAGCCAGCGACCTGTGGAGGGGTCTCCCACGCGCACGAGGTGCACCCCGGACTCGAAGACGGGCGGCGTGAACTCCGTGCCGACGATCCTGCGCGTGTAGACCGGCGTCCCATCCCTTCGCCGAACCTCGACGACGGGGTCCGCGAGGCCCGTCACCCGAAGCGTCGGGAGGAAGCCCACGGGCTCGCGCCCGTCGCCGCTGTCGCGCGGTACGGTGAGCGGCCACCCCTCGTACTGTCGCGCGCCTTCGGCAGAGGGATCGACCTGGCGGGGCCAGCAGTCGATACGGATCGTCTCGCCCTGCTTGTCGAAGGTGACGATCCCGTATCCGGTGGCCCGATCGCGGATGATCTTGGGCTCGAGCCCCGTCGTGTGCGGGCTGGCTGCGGCGTGTACGGTGACACGGTTGCCGAAGCCGTCGAAGAAGTCTCCGGCATAGGCCGGCGCGCCCTCGAGCGGCGCCTCCTTGAGCGCCTGCGGAGGCCACCACCGTCGCGGCCAGATGTTGTTCAGAGCCGGTCCCGTGAAGCTGAAGCCCGCGTCCCCGAACCGATCGATTCCGTGCCGGACCACGGTGGCGAGGTGCTGGTCCCCCGCGACGTGGAACGCGGCGCAGCGGCGAAGGATGCGAAGCACCTCGTCCCGGCGGGCCGCGGGCCAGCCGTTGGAGTCCATGTCCACGGCGACCTTGTCGCCCTGGACGTATTCGCCGGGCGCCGGAACGGGAAGCGAGGGCAGCACTGCACCGCTCGTCGCCTCCTCGGGGATCGTGTGCACGGCCGCGAAGTTCGTCTGCGACATCACGACCTTCATGTAGGCCGGCCCGCTCCAATCTTCCGCCCAGTCCTCCAGGAAAGCCATCTGGCGCGCGCCCAGGAGCTCGGCTTCGGGGAGGTCACGGTGAGCCCGCACGTCGAAGTCCGGGTTCTGGATCCACCCGTTCACGACCTGCGCCTCGTCGGGCAGGACGTTGGCCGGGGCGGACTTGAATTTCCGGTCCTCGAGGATCGCGAAGCTCACGCCCGCGTAGTCCCAGCGGGTGTAGTAGACCCCGATGCCCTGCCCGACGGTGGTGGGGTCGTACGGGTCCGGCAGGTGGCTCGTCTGCGCCATCTGTACGGCGTTCACCCAGGTGGCGGGCATCTTGTAGCCGCCCTGGTCCTGAGCGACGGCGCCCCAGCCCTCGTCCGTGGGGGCCATCTTGCCACCCTCCCCCCAGACGTTGCCGTGATAGACGTCGTGGTCGTCGGGGATGAAGGCAGCCGGCACGTGTCGGAAGAGCTCCCGGTAGGACCAGCCGAACATGTACCACTTGTGGAGCATGTCGAGCGCGGCCCCGTCGACCGGGCTGCGCTGGATCCCGAAACCTCCGGTCGACTCGTAGAACTGGTCGCCGAGGAAGAAGACGGCGCCCGGCTCGTGGTGGGACACGTGGCGCACGACCTCGTCGTCGGGAAAGCCGTGGTCGGCGTTGCAGCTGAAGACGGCCGCCTTCAGCGGCTCGGCCGGAGCCGGCTCGCGGGCCACCGTGCCTTCGTACGAGAAATCGGAGGGGCCGGCGCGCAGCGGGATCGTGACCCGGACTCGGTACGGCACCGCCCGGCTGCTGTCCCAGGAGCCGACGCGGAATCGCACGGTCCTGGAGAGCGGATCCACCGCCGCCGTGTCGGCGACCCGCCAGCCGCCTTCCTGCGTGCGGATCTCCAAGGCGGCGCCGATCCCCCGGATCCGCTCGATCGGGGCGAGCTGCGCGGTCAGCTTCAGTGTGCCCCGGTGTACCGTGTACTGGGCGAACATGATCGGGCCGAAGGACGCCGACGGGTCTGCCGAGATTCCCGCTCCCCCGATCCGCCAATCGGCGAAGACCGCTGCTGCCTCCACCTCCGCGGGGTCGGTGAAGTGACTCAGCAGGGACAGGTTCCCGAGCACGTCACCCGACTCGAGGTCGTCACGGATCAGGCGGGCCAACTCCGCGCCGTCCTCGGCGGAGTGGAGCGAGAGGGCGAGGCGTGCTCGTGTGCCCGAGCCCTCGACCGATACGTGAAGCTCGAACGGGGTCGCGAGAGGTACCGTCTCCTCGGATCGAGCCTCGCCGATGCGCAGAGCGCCGTCCGCGTCCACGCCGACATCCATTCCCGCTCCGTGCACCGCCGCGGACCGGTAGTCGTCGAAGCGTCCCTCCACGCCCAGACGCAGGCCGACCATGGACGCCCGGCCCGGGGCGTCCGCGAGCGCCGAAGCATCGACCAAGACCCGGGTCTCGAACGAAGTGCCGGTTGCCCGGTGGGTCAGGCAGTGAAGCGTGCGATTCGGCGCCGTCGCACCACAGACGAGCACCCCGGCTCGTACCGACCAGTCCTGGAGGCGATTGCCCCAGAACGCGGGGCCTGCCCAGCGCATGTCCGGCCACTCGTCCCATCGGCTCCTGAAGTCCGAGCTCTGAGCCGCACTCAGTGGAGCTCGCAGGAGGCGCTCCGAGCCGACAGCGGCCAACATGAGAAGCTTGAGGTGCTCGCGTCGGTCCATGGTGCAGATCTCGAAAGGGGTAGGGCGGAGTCCGGTGGCGATCTTACTATTGGGCTGGGGCCCAGTCCAAGGAGGGAGCTCTGATGACCACAATCTCGATGCTGAAGCTGTACGGCCTGACCGCCCTGGTCTTCTTCGCGATCGACCTGGTCTGGATCGGGGTCGTGGCGGCCGGCTTCTACGAGCGACACATCGGCCACCTGCTGCGCACGGATGTCGTGTGGGCTGCCGCGCTCGCGTTCTACGCCATCTACATTGCCGGCATTCTGGTGTTTGCCGTGCTTCCGGGCCTGGAGGCGGGTTCGCTGGCCAGGACGGCCGCTCTCGGCGCGTTCTTGGGCTTCTTCGCCTACGCGACCTTCGATCTCACATCGATGGCCCTCCTGAAGGCCTTTCCTCTCGTGGTGGTCGTCGTCGACATGATCTGGGGCACGGTACTCACGGCGACCGTGGCCGCTGCCGGGTTCGGGATCGGCCGGTGGCTGGGGCTGGCCGGCTGAGGCGATCTCTTGCGTAAGGGGCTGCCCCACCGTCGAATGACCGCATGACGGTCCGTCTGGGGTTCATCGGTGGCGGCTTCATCGCCGAATTCCACGCCAGAGCGCTCGCCTCCGTGCGTGGCGTCGAGATTGCCGGGTTGATGTCCCGCACGCGGCCCGAGGCGCTGGCGGAGAGCATCCGCGCCCAGGCGCTCGGCGACGCGGTGATCTACGATACGGTCGAGGAGCTCGCGGCGAACGTCGACGTTCCCGTTCTCCTCAACCCGAACTTCGCGCGCCTTTCGGCGATGGAGTCGATCGTCCGGGCGGTGGAAGGTGGAGCCCGCCTCGAGGCGCTTGCCTGCGAGAAGCCTCTCGCACGGAATCTGGGGGAGGCCCGGGCCATGATGGAGATGGCCGAGCGCATCGGCGTCCAAACGGTCTTCCTCGAGAACCAGCTGCACGTTCCCGCCATCCAGGCCGCCCGGGAGCAGCTCGCCTCCGTCACGGAGGCGATGGGCCCGCTGGGTCTGGCTCGGGCGGCAGAGGAGCACGCCGGCCCTCACAACGCGTGGTTCTGGGACCCCACGCAGCAGGGAGGCGGGGTGCTCTCGGACATGGGGTGCCATTCGATCGCCGTCGCGTGGTACCTCCTCACGCCGCAGGGCAAGGCGGTCGACCACCTCGAGGCCGAGCGGGTTACGGCTTCGGTCGGACTGTTGAAGTGGGGCCGACCGCGCTGGCGGCAGGAGCTGCGAGACCGCTTCGGCGTCGACTACGAGAAGACGCCTGCGGAGGACTTCGCGACGGGCACGATCACCTTCCGCGACCCGGAGTCGGGAAACCGGAGCATGGCGCAATTCACCGTCTCGTGGATGTACGACAAGCAGGGCCTCCGCCTGCTGATCGACGGCCTGGGCCCCGGCTATGCGCTGGAGGCCAACTCCCTGCGCTCCCCGCTGGAGATCTTCATCGGGGACACGGCGGCGGCGAGCATCCAGGACGCCGAGCTGGCGCTGGAGAAGTCGACGGCGAGCCAGGGACTTCTGGCCGTGCAGCCCAACGAGCCCGATCTGTACGGGTACGTGGATCAATTCCGCGACCTGGTGGCAGCCGTCCGCGACCGGCGCCCACCCCTGCTCGATTGGTCGTATGGGCGGGAGATCGTTCGGCTCACGATGGCTTCGTACATGTCCGCGGAACGGGGTACGACGGTCGACCTCACCGACGAGCAGACCCGAGCCGAGCTCGAGGCGTACGTTCCCCTGATCCAGCAGGGCAGGGGACGCGAGGTGCTGTAGCCGTGCAGCCGGGCCGTTGCCGCCTGCAGGTCGCGGCCACCCCCCGCTACGGACGCTCGACCGGGGTGCTGGCCGTCGGGGCGGTGAGGTGCTCTTTTCGGTGATCCCCGCAGCGCCCGATCGATTGCGCTCCGGGCACTTCGCAACGGGAGGCGAGCATGAGCAGCACGAAGGTCTGGGTGGGCGTCTTCGCCGCACTGTCCGTGGGAGCCTTTGCGGCTCCGGTCGACGCGCAAATCCAGGCGAGCGAGAGGGCGATGGTCGCTCAGACCATCGACGGCACGACCATCACGATCGACTACGCACGGCCTCAGGTCCGCGGCCGCGACCTCTACGGGGGCGTCGTTCCCTGGAATGTCGTCTGGACCCCGGGCGCCAACTGGGCCACGACGCTCGAGACCGACAAGCCCATAAAGCTGAACGGCGAGGAGGTCCCGGCGGGCACCTACTCGGTATGGGCGATCCCGCGAGAAGACCGTTGGCTGGTGATGCTGAACGCCGAGCCCCAGATCTTCCACTTCTTGAAGCCCGATTCGACGCAGGCCGCCGTTCACATCCCGGTCACCCCCGAGTCGGTGGATCATTCGGAGATGCTGACCTGGTCGTTCTCGGAGGTCCGAGGCGATTTCGCCCGGCTCGAATTCCGCTGGGGCTCCACGGCCGTTCCCATGCAGGTGGAGGTCGAGGCCACGGAGCCCACGCTGACTGCGGAGGAGATGGCGATGTACGTGGGCACCTACGAGATGTCGGTGGTGCCCGCCGATCCGACCTGGCCGGAGACGGCGACGCTCGAGGTTTTCGAGGAGAACGGGAAGCTCCGGGGTCGCATGAGCTTCACGATCCATCCGGTCGACGACGAGGTCTTCGACATGATCCCGACCGGTGACACCCGTTTCAATCCGGGCCTCTACCACGACGGCGTGTTCTTCAACGTGGAGATGGGCGTCGGCTTCGACTTCACCGTGGACGTCGATCGGGCGACGGGCTTCGTGTTCCGGGCCGGCGAGGGGACGTCTTTCGGGGAAGGCAGGCGCGTCGGCGGTGGTTGAGCCGTCCGCCCCGCCGTTGGGCTACGAGAGCTCGAGCCCGCGGGAGCGTGAACGTGTTCACCGAGCACACTGCGGGTCTCGGGGTCTCGACGGCCGCGGCGGACCCTGCAGAGGGAGCTTGCTCGTGAGGCCCGCCATCGGCGCGGTGGCGGTGGCGCTGGCGCTGGCGCTCTCGACGCCAGCCCCCGTGGGAGCGCAGACGTACGATGTCCTCGTACGTGGTGGCACGGTGATCGACGGCACGGGTGCTCCGGGATATCGAGCCGACGTCGCGATCCGCGACGGGCGGATCGTCGAAGTCTCGACCGAGGGCATCGCCCCGGAGGAAGCCCGCTCCGTGGCGGACGCCACCGGGCGGGTCGTTACGCCCGGCTTCATCGACAACCACGCCCACGTCCAGCAGACGATCGCGGACCATCCACTGGCGGAGAACTTCCTTCGCCAGGGCATCACGACCCTCAGCGCGTCTCTGCACTCCGGCAGTCAGCCCTGGCCGCTCGAGACCTTCGCGTCCTCCCTCGAGATGGCGCCGAACGTTGTCTTTTGGGCCGGCCACACCTGGACGCGCCGCCAGGTCCTCGGTGTGGAAGACCGAGCGCCGTCATCGGCGGAGCTCGATGAGATGCGGGCGCTCGTCGAGGAGTCCATGCGACAGGGTGCCATGGGGCTTTCGACGGGACTCCTGTACGTGCCCGCCAACTATGCAGAGACCGAAGAGGTCATCGAGCTCGCCAAGGTGGCCGCCGAGCACGGCGGGATCTACGTGAGCCACATGCGGGGTGAGGGGGCCGGGCTGCTCGCGTCGGTGGCAGAGGTGATCCGGATCGCCGAAGAGGCCGGCATTCCAGCCCAGATCAACCATCACAAGGCCGCCGGTGCGGGACAGTGGGGATGGAGCGAGCGGACGCTGGCGATGATCGATTCAGCGAATGCGTCGGGACTCTCCGTCGTCCACGATCTCTATCCGTACATGGCTGGAAGCACCGGGTCCTCGGTCCTCTTTCCGCAGTGGTCGCTGGCGGGCGGTCGGGAGGCCTTCGCGGAACGTATCTCGGACCCGGACACGCGCGCCCGCATCGAGACGGAGATGCGGACGATCTGGCGGACAGATTGGGGCGGCGAGGACCTGGCGCGGGTCCAGTTCCGGGTCGTGCCTTCGGACCGCGGGTACGACGGCCGAACGCTGGCCGACTACGCCACGGATCGCGGTCTCCCCCCAGACGATCTCGACGTGGGGATCGACCTGGCGATCGAGCTGCAGCTGCGGGGTGGGTTCAGCGCGATCTACCACATCATGGACGAGGCCGACGTGATCAGGATCATGCAGCACCCGCTGGCGATGATCGAGACGGACGGTGACGCCGTGGGGTACGGCGTGGGCTTCCCGCATCCACGGAGCTACGGCGCCTTCCCGCGCGTGGTGGCCCGCTACGTCCGTGAGCTCGGCGTGCTGACGCTCGAGGAGGCCGTCGCGAAGATGACGTCGATGCCTGCGCGCTGGCTGGGGCAGGCCGACATGGGGGTGATCGCCGAGGGGATGCGCGCGGATATCGCCGTCTTCGATCCGGAGATCCTCGCGGATCGAGCGACGTACGCCGACCCGCACCAGTTCAGCGTGGGGATCGACCACCTTCTGGTGAACGGAGTCCCGGTCATCCGCGATGGGGGCCTTACGGGAGCCAAGCCGGGGCGTTGGGTCCGCGGGCCTGCGCGCTGAAAGAGCACGGGCGCTCAGGGCGGCCTCCCGGACACGGAAGCCTCGGGTCGCCTCGCCCATCGGGCATCCTCGTATCGCTGGAAGACGGCCCCGCCTGATACCCCCACTGGAGCCGAGCGGGTCGGCCTTCCGAGATTCGCTCGCCCGGTGACGTTCGACCGTTTCCCGGGGGCCATGTTCGCGTCGAAAACGTGTATTCACACCCCTTTGAACGAATTCTGTACCGCGGACCCTTGCGCGCAGGAGATCAATCGCTCATTGTGATGCCATGAACGAATTAGAGCTGATCCAGAGAGCCAATGGTGGGAACAACCGATCATCTGGCCCGAAAAAGCGTTTTTCGTCTGGCCCTGTCCTGACGACCACGGAGGTCGCGGCCTTGCTGGACGTGCACAATTCCTCCGTGAAGCGGTGGTGCAACGCCGGTGATCTCGTCACGCAGACGACCGAAGGCGGGCATCGCCGGATTCACCTGAACGACGTGCTCTCGTTCTCGAGCCATCGCTCGATACCGACCTTCCTCGCGCCCTTCACACCCTATGAGGCTCATGTGTGGACTGCGGTCTCTCAGGCGGCCGAGGGGGGCACCTTCGAGCGGGCCATTCAGCTCATGCTCGGTTGGCTCGACCGAGGCGCGATGGACCGGGTCGTCGAGCTCCTTTACGTGTTGGGAACGAATCCGGGCATCTCCCGCCTCGACTTCATCGACCGATGTATCGTCGGGTTGATGCTGCGCGTGGGGACCGAGTGGCGGGAGGGGAGGATCCGGTCCGGCGACGAACACCTGATGAGCAATGCGGTGATCGAGACACTTTTCCGGTTGCGTTTGGAGTGGTTCCGGGACGTGTCCGAGGATCGCTCCGGCGGCCGTCCCGGAACGGCGTTGGTCGGCGCGATCGAGGGGGACAATCACCACCTCGGCGCGATGTGCGTGCGGCTGATCCTCGAAAGTCGGGGATGGCGCGTCCGCTACTTGGGCCCCGACGTTCCGGTGGAGGAGTTCTCGTCCATGCAGAGGTCGCTCGGGGCGAAGCTCGTTTGCATCTCCTTTTCCCCGCCTGCCGTCGGGGCGGACGTGCTGCGAGCGGTTCGGGTCCTCGGTGATCTCTACGACGAGCAGCAGCCCTACAGCCTGGCGTTGGGGGGCTCGGTGTACGACTTGCCCCTGCTCGAGTCCGGCGAGCTTCCGTTCCAGCGATTCGGGTCGTTTCGGTCCGCGGAGGAGTTCGACGGGTGGCTGACCGGCGAGCCCGCTCCCGGGATCGGAGTCGCGTGATGGAATCGATCGGCAAGCGTCTCGTGAGCTGGGGGCCGCTGGGCTTCCTGATCGTCTTCACGGCCATCGCCGTGACCGGGTACGGATACTTCGGCCTCCGGCCCGAGAACCTGCCCCAGTCGGGGCGGGCGTTGTCGTTCTACGCCGTGTCCTTCCAGTTCTTCGGGCAGGCGCACATCGTGCTTGCCGCGCTGGTGCTGGCCCTCACGCTCACGCTGCGCGTGGGTGGGCGTTGGATCGCGGCGTTGGCCCTCACGGCTACCGTCTCCTTCCTCGCCGAGTACATCGGGACCGGATACGGATTCCCCTTCGGGGCCTACGAGTATACGGGCCTGCTCGGCTTCAAGCTCGGGGGTAGGGTCCCGTGGGTCATTCCCCTGAGCTGGTTCCTCATGGGCCTGCCATCGCTCGTCCTGGCCCGTCGCGCGGTCGGTGACCGGGCGCACCCGTGGGTTCGCGTCGTGGTCGGTGCGGCGCTCCTGACCTCCTGGGACCTCGCCCTGGATCCGGCGATGAGCTATCTGACGCCCTATTGGCTGTGGGGCGTCGAAGGAGCGTTCTATGGAATGCCGATGATCAACCTCGCCGGCTGGATGTTCACGGGGATCCTGATCATGCTCGGGCTCGAGCGACTTCGAGTGCTGGAATGGACCGATCACGTCCCGAGCCGCTGGTGGTACACCTATTACGGCGTGCTGCTCGCCATGCCGCTGGGCATGGTCTTGATGGCGGGCCTCTGGTCGTCCGTTCTCTTCACCCTGCTCGCGGTGACGCTCTGCTTCCTCTCCGGTCGCCTCGCGGCAGGTTGGTCGGCGCGTTCGCCCCGCCTCGCAGGAACACCCGCATGAAGGCGCCAGCGATGTCCGAGCAAATCCTCTCGCGGCTGACCGACGCCGGAGACGTAGCACGCGCGTCGGGGATCCCGGTCCCTCCGGTCGAGGGCAAGCTGCTCCGGCCTCGGGTGGCCACCGGATTCTTGGCGGAGACCCGACTCGAGGACGTGGGCGAGGCCTTCTGGTATGGCGCGCTCGCCATCCAGGCGGTCCACGAAGCGTCGCTGCTGCACGACGACATCCTCGACGGAGCGGCCTTCCGACGGGGTCAGCCGACGGTCGCCGCTTCCGCCGGCGTCGGTCCGGCCCTCGTCATGGGAGACCACCTCCTGACCGGCGCTTACAGGCTCGCCGACCGGGTCGGAAGCCCGGAGTTCATGTCCAGCTTCGTCTATGCGGTCGAACAGACCGTCGCCGGGGAGATTCTCCAGGGTCGATCTGAGGGAGAGTGGCTCGACTGGGACACCTACCATCGGATCGTGGACGGGAAGTCCGGAGCGCTGTTCGGGGCTGCTGCTGCGCTTGCGGCGACCTGCTCCGGCAAAGCGTTGGCGCTCGATCGCGTCGTCGCGCTCGGCGTGCGCGTGGGTCGGATGTATCAGATGGTGGACGACATTTTGGACTACTGCCCCGGTCGCGAGACCGGCAAGCCGGCCTTCCAGGATCTCCGCCAGGAGAAGTGGACGTGGCCGCTTTCGTTCACGGATCTGGATCGGTTCGGCTCGACTCCGGAGTTCGTCGCTCGGCAGCTCTACCGGGAGAGGGCGGATGGACGGACGCCCATCGTCGAGGCGTTCGGCCATCTGGCCGGTGAGGCCGACACGCTCGCCCGTGAGCTTCGGGAGGTCCTTCCGGGAGCGGTCACCATCGAAGCGATGCTCCGGGCTTGGGTCGATCTGGTGCAGGGATCCGTAGACGTGGAGATCGCCAGGCAGGCCTCGAACCCGGCGGCGTCGCTGACTGCGCAGGTAGGTCCCACCGTCCCTGCGGCGGTTCTGGCCGAGGCGGCCGTCCGCAGTCGGGCGGAGGCCCTTTCGTCGCAGGAGCAGCGCTCGGCGACCTTTCGGGACCACGCCCGGTCCTTCCACTTCGCTGCCCGGCTCTTTCCCGCGCGGGTGCGCTCGGATGTGGCGGACGTCTATGCGTTCTGCCGCTTCACCGACGACCTCGTGGACGACCCGGAGCGCGGCGTGGACGCGACCCTGCGCGCGCCGGCCCTGGCGTTCTGGGCCGCCTCGGCTCGGAGAGCCTACGACGGGCGCAGCTCGGGCATGCCGTTCCTCGACCACGTGATGGCCGTCCTCCGGCAGAGAGAGGTTCCGTTCCGCTACGTGAAGGATCTTCTCGAGGGCGTGGGGATGGACCTCTCGCTGCGCTCCTACGCCTCACTCGAGGAGCTGTGGCGCTACACGTACGGCGTCGCCGGTTCGGTGGGGTGCCTGATGACGGAGCTCTTCGGGGTGCACGACCAGGAGACGCTGGACCGTGCGCAGGCGCTCGGAGACGCCATGCAGCTCACGAACATTCTCCGTGACGTCGGCGAGGACCTCGACCGCGGTCGGGTCTATCTGCCGCTCGATCTCATGGCGGAGCACGGAATCTCCGTCGTGGAGCTGATGGAGATGCGCTCGGGGGCCCAGGCGGTCTCGAGCGCGTACGTGGCGATGACGGAGAAGCTGCTCGCGGAGGCGGAGGAGAAGTACGAACTCGCCTTCGAGGCGATTCCCGCCTTGCCGAGGTTTGCCCGGGGAGCCATTGCCGTGGCGGCCCGCGTGTACCGGGGAATCCATGAGGAGATCAGGGCGAACGGGTACGACAACCTCACGCGGCGTGCCCACACGTCGCGTTGGACGAAGATGCGCCTCGCCGCGACGGCGCTTCGGGATCTCCGTCGGATCTCGCACGCCCATGACCTCCCCGCGACGAACCGGGCTGCACGCTGGGCCTCCCCGGTTCCCTCGACACTGCCGTGACCGCGTCCGGGATCGTCCGTTCCTGGCGCGTATTCGATGCCGCTTTCCGGCGTCGGATGTCGCGTGGCATCCACGACGTCCTGATCGAAGGCACGGACCGCCTGCCTGCTGGCGACGACCCCCGCCCCTGGCTGATCTGCCCGAACCACGTCAGCTGGTGGGACGGCTTTCTGGTGCGTGCTCTGCACCGCGAGGTCCGACCGGCATCCCCGCTCTACACGGTCATGCTGGAGGAAGAGCTGCGAAGGAGACCGTTCCTGAGGTGGATCGGTGGGCTCGGCCTCACGCCCGGTTCGCTCGGCTCGGTACGAGCCCTGATCGATCGGCTCGAGCGGATCGCCGGGCAGGCCCCGCCTCCTACGGTGGTGCTCTTCCCTCAAGGGCGCATCGGTCCGACCCATCTGCGCCCGCTGGGATTCCAGAGCGGGGTCGGTCGACTGGCCAGGGCACTCGGCCCGGCTCTCGTCGTCCCGCTTTCGATGCACCTCGAGATGGGCGCACATCCCGCACCGACGGCGTTCCTGTCGGTGCGCGAGCCGCTTCCCTCTTCCGAGCTGACGGTGCGGGGCATCGAAGCTCGTGTGGAGGACGGGTTGGACGACCTTCTCGACTTCGTCGCCACGCACGGCGAGCGAGCGCCGTCGATGTGGGCGCGCCGCTCGATTCCGCACCTCGGGCGGGCAGACCATTCGACTGATACGAACTCTCTGGAGCTCTCTTCATGATCAAGCTCAGTCCTCGCGGCCGTCCGGCCGTCGTCATCGGTGCAGGCTTCGGAGGCCTGGCCGCAGCGATCCGTCTTCAGGCCGCCGGCATGAGCGTGACGCTCGTCGAGAAGCGGGCGAAGGTCGGTGGCCGTGCGTATCAGTTCCGGGAGGCGGGTTACACCTTCGACATGGGTCCGAGCCTCGTGACGGCGCCGGCCGTCGTCGACTCCGTCTTCAGAGCCGGAGGGCGCAGGCTGGAGGACTACGTCGACCTGATTCCGCTGGATCCGTACTACCGGGTCTACTTCCACGACGGAAGCATGCTGGACTACGTGGGCGACCCGGAGCGTATGAAGGCGCAGATGCGCGAGAACAACCCGAGAGACGCAGAGCGTTTCGACGACTTCATGAGCGCGGTGGAGCCGATCTACGAGGCCGTCATCGGTGACAGGCTCGGCTCGAAGCCGTTCGACACTCTGGGCAAGATGGCCGGGTTCGTCCCGAAGGTGGCGAAGCTGAGAGCCTACGAGCCGGTGACGCACTTCGTGAATCGCTACTTCGAAGATTTCCGCCACCGCTTCGTCTACAGCTTCCATCCCCTCTTCGTGGGGGGCAATCCGTTCACGACGCCGGCCATCTACCTCATGATCCCGTATCTGGAGAGAGAAGGCGGCGTCTGGTTCACGCGGGGCGGGATGTACTCCGTCGTCGAGGGCATGCGGCGGCTCTTCACCGAGCTGGGCGGCGTCGTCCGCACGGGTGAGGAGGTCGAGCAGATCCTCGTGGAAGGCGGACGGGTGAAGGGCGTGCGCACCGAGCACGATACGCTCCCGGCCGAGGTCGTGGTCTCGAACGCCGACGTCGGTCACACCTACGGCGGCTTGGTCGATCCCGAGCACCGTCGTCGGTGGACCGACCGGAAGCTGAAGAGGATGGAATACTCGATGAGCTGCTTCCTGCTCTACCTGGGCACTCGCAAGACGTACCCGCAGCTCGAGCACCACACGCTGATTCTCGCCGAGCGCTACAAGGAGCTCGTGAAGGACATCTTCAAGAACAAGATCCTCCCCGACGACTTCAGCATGTACGTCCACGCTCCGACGCGGACCGATCCGACCATGGCGCCTCCGGGCTGCGAGAGCATGTACGTCCTGATTCCTGTCGCGAACAATGCGTCGGGTCTGGACTGGAGCTCGCTGAAGGAGCCCTTCACGAAGACCGTCATCGACTTCCTCGAGGAGTGGGGCATGGAGGGTCTCTGGGAGAATCTCGAGGTCCTCAAGGTCTTCACGCCGGACGACTTCGGCTCCGAGCTCAACGCCACGCTGGGCAATGCCTTCGCGATCGAGCCGCGCTTCACGCAGACCGCCTGGTTCCGTCCGCACAACCGCAGCGAGGACGTCGACGGACTCTACCTGGTCGGTGCGGGGACGCATCCCGGCGCAGGCGTGCCGGGCGTGCTGCTCTCAGCGGAGACCACATACCGCTGTATCGCGGAGGATCTGGGGCTCGAGCCGCAGTGGGACGACAGCGAGCGGGGAACCGTGGTCCTGGAGGAGGCGCTGGCTACGGTCTGAAGCCGCCGTCTATCCGGCGAGCTCCAGGATTGTCAGCGCCATGACCTGCGTGGCGGTGACGACATCCGCGATCGCGCAGGACTCGTCGGGCTGATGGGCCTCCTGCAGGGGTCCCGGCCCGTAGGCCACGCAGTGGGCCAGGCCACCGATCCGGGCCACGTGCTTTTGGTCGTACGTCCCGGGGCTCGCCACGAGCTCCGCTGGCTGTCCGGTCGTGCGTTGGATGGCGGAAGACAGCGCGGAGATCAGTGGTGAGTCGCTCGGCGCCTGGGTGGGCTCCACCGCCATCCGGTCGATGACGGTGTAACGTCGGCCCGGATCTGCGGACTCGGCGGCGGCGACCAATGCCGCGATCTCCGCTCGCACGTCCTCCAGGTCCTCCTCGATCAGGAAGCGTCGGTCGAAGGTGGCGTGACATTCGTCCGCGACGCACGGCGACTGCTGCTCGGCGTCCGTCTGTCCGCCGTGGACGGCGTTGACGTTGATGGTCGCGCGTCGCGACTCGACGGGAACGACCGGCATGTCCGTGACCCGTCCCTCGAGCTGGGGCTCGAGCTCCGTACGCACGAGCTCCAGGAGCGCCGCCATGTCCATGACGGCGCTCCGGCCGATGTGCGGCATGCTCCCGTGGGCGGTCCGGCCGTGTGCCGTGACGTCGAACCAGTAGACGCCTTTGTGGCCTACGCAGATCCGGTGAGGCCCGAACGGCTCCGGGATGATCACGTAGTCCGCTCGCTCGCTCGAGATCCGCCCGACGTCGCACAGGTGGGCCACGCCGGCGAAGCCGCCGCTCTCCTCGTCGACGGTGCCGCTCACTTCGACGGAGCCTCGCAACGTCACGCCCGCGCGTCGGATCGCCTCCACGGCGAAGGCCGCGGCGGCGATCCCGCTCTTCATGTCCGACGCACCCCGCCCGAACAGGCGCCCGTCCCTGACCTCACCCCCGAAGGGGTCGACCGTCCAGTCGGCACCGGGCGGCACGACGTCGAAGTGCCCGTTCAGGTGCACGAGCGGCCGCGGCCCCGAGCCCTCGAGAAGCCCGACCACGTTCACCCGAGGATGGTCGGTCGTGTGCTCCGGCCGCCCGGCTGCGCTCACGTAATCCACGGACATTCCCCAGGCTTCGAGCCGCCGCCCGATGGCCTCGGCGCACTCCGTGTACGCCTGGCCGGGCGGGTTCACGGTGGGGATGCGGATGAGCTCGACCGCGAAGTCGACGATCTCGTCGCTGGAGCGCTCGATCTCCTCGAGCACGCGATCGACGGTGTCGGGCATGGGGACCTCTCCTCGGCTCGTGGGTGTGCCGCGGGATGAAGGTAGGCGACGCCGGGGCCGGCGAAAGTCCGATCCGATATGGCTTCGGGGCGCGGCGAGATAACTTGTTCGGGTCGAAGAAGCGACGGACATTCCGCGTTCGAGCCGGACCCGAGGCAGGAGCCAGTAACGTGAGAACAGCGAGCGTGCTCTCCGCGATGTTGGTCGCGTGCGTATTCGCTGCGCCCTCACGAGCACAGGAGGCGGCGCCCATGGACGTGTGGGGAATCACGGCGGTCGACGGCCTCAGAATCGGCCATCACACGCTGAGTGAGCGACCGACGGGGTGTACGGTGGTGATTGCCGAAGAGGGCGCGGTCGGTGGGGTCGACGTGCGGGGCAGCGCGCCCGGCTCCCGCGAGCTTGCCCTGCTCGACCCGGTCAACATGGTGGAGCGGGTGCACGCTGTCGTGCTCTCCGGGGGCAGCGCCTTCGGGCTCGATGCGGCCTCCGGCGTCATGCGCTACCTCGACGAGCGAGACGTGGGCTTCCGGGTCGGCAGCAAAGTCGTCCCGATCGTCGTTGGCGCGATCCTCTACGATCTCGGGCTGGAGGGGGAGGAGAAGATCCGGCCGGGGCCGGAGTGTGGGTATGCCGCAGCCGAGGTCGCCGGCCGAGCGACACCCGCCGAGGGAAGCGTGGGTGCCGGCGCCGGTGCCACGGTCGGGAAGCTCCTCGGCTCTCGACGTGCGATGAAGGGCGGGTTCGGCACCGCCTCGATCACGCTGGACAACGGACTGGTGGTGGCGGCGGCGGTCGCGGTGAACGCGGTCGGTGACATCGTCGATCCGACTACGGGTGAGATCGTGGCTGGCGTCCTGACCGAGGACGGGACGGCCTTCGCGGACGCGCGTGTGGTGGTCCGTGAGCTTGCCGGCCGTGAAGGGGAGGGACCGGAGGCAGGAGCCAACACGACGATCGGCCTGGTCGCCACCAACGCGGTGCTGACCAAGGCCCAGGTCACAAAGGTCGCGCAGATGGCCCAGGACGGGCTGGCACGGACGATCTATCCGGCCCACACGATGGGCGACGGCGACACCGTCTTCTCGCTTGCGACGGGGCACTGGGAGGGGCCGGTGAATGTGAGCCTCGTCGGCGCGCTCGCGGCCGAGGTGATGGCCGAAGCCATCCTGCGGGCGGTGAAGATGGCCGAGGGTCTGCCGGGCCTTCCCGCCGTCTCCGACCTCGGTCGCTAGCGCGTGATTCCGCAGCCGGGCTCGCAGGTCGCGCTCCAGCTAGGACTCCTCGTCGGGTATTCCTTGGGGCTGATCGCGTTGGGCCTCTGGATCGCCCGGCGGGTCGAGGGAAGCGGGTCCTTCTTCGTCGCGGACCGCCGACTCGGGGCCGGGCTCGTCTTCTCGACCTTCCTCGCCGCCAACATCGGCGCGGGCTCCACGATGGGCACGGCCGGGCTCGGATACACGGACGGGTTGTCGGCCTGGTGGTGGGTGGGATCGGCCGGTATCGGCTCTCTGCTACTCGCGTTCTGGTTGGGACCGAGGATCTGGCGGGTCGCCACCGCGAACGGCCTCTACACGGTCGGCGACTATCTGGAACACCGCTACGGAAGCTCCGTCCGCGCGACGATCGCTACGCTGCTGTGGTTCCTCACCCTGGTCATTCTGGCCGCACAGCTGATCGCGATGTCCGAAATTCTCGAGTGGGTGCTCGGCACGCCGCGCTGGACCGGTGCGCTGATCGGCGGCGTCGTGATGACCGCGTACTTCTCGGCCGGAGGCCTGCTGACATCCGCGTGGGTGAACATGGTGCAGCTGGTCGTGCTCTTGCTCGGCTTCGTGATCGGCGTGCCTCTCGCGCTGTCGATCGCGGGAGGATGGGAGGCGGTGGCAGCCGCAGCTCCCGCGCATCCCGAGTACGACAGCTTCTTCGTCGGTCCCGGCTCCGGGGTCGTGCTGCTCGCCCTGATCGTCCCGGCGTTCATCATTTCGCCGGGACTGATCCAGAAGGCTTACGGGGCGGTCGACGAGCGGGCGCTCCGGCTCGGTATCGGGATCCAGGGGATCGTGCTGCTCCTTTTCGCCTTCGCGCCCCCGCTCTTGGGGATGATCGCCCGGGTGTACGAGCCCTCGCTGGCGAACCCCGAATTCGCGCTTCCGACCGTGCTGACCCTCGGCCTCCCAGCGGTCATCGGTGCCCTGGGGCTGGCCGCGGTGTTCTCTGCCGAGGTCAGCTCCGCGGACGCGATCCTCTTCATGCTTTCGACCTCGCTCTCGAAGGATCTCTACAAGCGGTACCTCCGGCCCGAGGCGAGCGACGCGCAGGTGCTGCGGGTCGCGCGTGGTGCCGCGATCGCCGGAGGGATCCTCGGCGTGATGCTCGCCGTCGTCATTCCGACGGTCATCGACTCGTTGCGGGTCTTCTACTCGGTCCTCTCCGTCAGCCTGTTCGTACCGATCGCGGCGGGCATCCACACGCGCCGGGCAGGGGTTCCGGAGGCATTGGCGGCGATCGCTGTCGGGATCGTCGTGCTCTTTTCCTTGCGCCTTGCCGACCTCAGCCACACGTCGAGGTTGCTCGATCCGACGTTGCTCGGGATTCTGGCTTCTGGAGCGGCATTCCTGATCGTGCTCGTGATTCGTAGACCGCCAGTCCCGAAGGAGACGTAGCGTGGGAGACTTGTTCAGCCTCGAGGGGAAGAACGCCGCAGTGGTGGGTGGCGGATCGGGGATCGGGGAGGCCGTGGCGATCGGGTGCGCGGAGCAGGGTGCCCACGTCGCCTGCCTGGATCTGGACGCGAAGGCGGCCGAGGCCACGGCCGTGGCGATTCGTGAGGCGGGCGGCTCGGCCGACTCGGCCGAGCTCGACATCCTGGACGGGCCGGCGGTCCAGGCGGCGCTCGACGCGGTCGCCGCCGAGAGAGGAAGCCTGGACGTCGTGGTGTGCACACCGGGGGTCAACGTCCGAAAGCCACTCCTCGAGTACACGGACGACGAGATCGACCGGGTACTCGGGGTCAACATCAAGGGCAACGCCCACGTGCTTCAGGCGGCGGGGCGTATCATGGAGCGACAGGGCTCGGGAAGCATCGTGCTCTTCTCCTCGATCCGCTCGGTCGTCGTCGAGCCCGGTCAGAGCATCTATGCGGCGACCAAGGCCGGAATCGTCCAGTTGGTGCGGGCCGCCGCGGCGGAGCTCGGGCCCTCGGGTGTGCGGGTGAATGCGGTCGCGCCGGGCGTGATCGACACGCCGCTGACGGCGCCCATCAAGGACAAGCCGGACTGGTACCGGGCCTACGGCGATCGGAACATCCTCAAGCGCTGGGCGAGTGCCCGTGAGATGGCGGGTCCGACGGTCTTCCTCGCCTCCGACGCGGCGAGCTACGTGACGGGTACGGTACTCTTCGCCGACGGTGGCTGGACAGCCATCGACGGTCGGTTCACGCCTCCCGGCATGTAGCCTTCGGCCGGCAATGCCGACGCCGCCGGCGCTCGAGGCGAGCGACAGCGGCTTGCCCGCGCTACGTTGTCCGGATGGACGTCCGAATTCGCACCGCGCTCGCGATCGTGGTCGGCCTCGCCACGTGGGCCGGTTGCTCGTGGATCGCTTCGCGCTTCATCGAGCTTCCCGCAGGGGTCTTCGCCTTCTGGGGCATCCTCTTCGGTGTCGTGTTGCTCCTCGGATTCATCCCGCTGCACGGTTTTCACTGGGACTCCCTCAAGACCGGTGTGGCGATCGTCTTGGCGCTCTGGGTCGCGCTCGTCGTCATGGCGACACCTTGGCTCACGTTCCTGATCGGGATGCTCGTGGTCGGGCTCTGCTTCTCCCCGGGGGCGGTCGTGGCAGGCCTCCTGCTGGAGGACGAGGAGCGGACGGAACCGGAGGACGGGTGAAATGAGCCGGGGCGACTCGAGCTTCGTCGTGCTCCTGCTCGGGATTCTCCTGCTGATGGTCACGCTGGTGTTGGCGAAGCAGTACCTCCCGCCCGACTCTTGGTGGCCGACGTTGCTGTTCCTGCCGGCTCTGCTCCTGCTTCTCCCCGGTCAGCTCTGGCTCCTCGGCGCATTCACCGAGAGCGGAAAGTTCGAGTGGGCGGCGCTGGTCATGTTCGGTCTGTTCTGCGCGCTCCCGTGGGCGATTGCGGCGCGCGCCACCTGGTCGACGGAGTACGACCTGATCCGTTGGACGGCGGTCGTGCTGGTGGCGCTCGAGACCATCGTGTTCGTCGTCGGCATGACCGGCCTGCCCGGCGGCTCGGGGCCTCCGCCGCCACCGAGGAGGAAGGCGTCGCGCCTGCCCGGTTGAAGCCGGCTAGGCTTCCAGCCTCTCCAGGAGCTCGACGTTTCTGAGTCCCTCCACGCCGTCGACCTGGGGCTTCCGGCCCTCGCGCACTGCGTCCACGAAGTCCTGGAGCTCACCCACGTACGGATTCGCGATCTCGAACTCGAGCGGCCCCGAATCCGTCTCGATGGTCCCCGCCCCGCGCGGGCCGAGCGTATCGGTCCCGAGCGCGTATCCGTCGCTTCCGTAGAGCTCGAACCGATACGGCGACCTGAACTGGACCGAGGAGCAGAATTCCGCGGTCGCACCCGACGCGAATTCGAGCGCGACGACCGCCGTCTCGTCGTGCGGACCCTCCCAGAGCGCCCGGCTCGTCAGGCCCGTGATGCGGGTCACCTCCCCGCAGGTCGGCACCATGAACCAGCGGATGAGGTCGAGGCAGTGCGTCCCGACACCGGCCAGGCTCCACCACCGCCCGACCTCCGGATGCGCCCGCCAGTTCGAGTCGTCCTGTGCCGGCCACGTCCACTGTGCTCGGGCGTGCCGCAGGCCTCCGAAACCTCCTGCATGGGCCTTGGCTGCGACCGAGCGGTGACCCGCATGCCAGCGCAGATGGTAGGCGACGCCGAGTCGCAGGTCGGCCTTCTCGGCCGCGATGACCATCTCGGCGGCGTCGGCGGCCGTGGTGGCGATCGGCTTCTCCACCAAGACGTGCTTTCCGGCCTCGAAGGCCGCGAGCGTCTGCTCGGCGTGCAGCCCGTCCGGTGTCGCGATCACGACCGCGTCCAGACGGGGGTCGGCCAGGAGCGTGTCCAGGTCGGTGTGGGCCGGTGAGGGCGCCGCAGCCTGGTGCTTGGCTGCGAAGGCCGCCGCCCGATCCGCGTCCCGGCTGAGAACGCTCCAAAGCTGGCCGCCCATCGTGCGCGCGAGTGCAGGGGCGAGGTGCATGTCGGCGATTCGGCCGGTCCCGAGCATCGCCAGGTTCAGTCGACTCATGACTCCCCAGTCTCCTCTGGTCGGTCGCTCCGGCCACGAGCGATTGTCCGATCCGATTCAATCCCACGCGGCTCCTCGGCCGCGCGCTCCCGGATGAGAATAACGTGATGAAAGGACTTCTTCTGTCCATGGTTTCGGCAGCGGTCCACGGGTGAGTGACGGGTCGCTAGGCCCCGACGGCGCGCGCCGCGGCCCGGACCGTCTCGACGTGGATGGCGACCGTGTCGTCCACGTCGACAGCGTACCCGCCGCCCAGGGTTACCGCGTACGGGATCCCACGCTTCCTACATGCGTCGAAGACCAGCTCGTCGCGCCTCCGCAGCCCATCGAAGGTCAGGCGAAAACCTCCGAGCTGGTCTCGCTCGTACGGATCCGCTCCGGCCTGGTACAGGACGAGATCCGGCCGGAATTCGTCCAAGGCCTCGTTCAGCGCCGGCTCGAGCGTACCGAGGTAGAGGGAGTCCGTCACCATTGGTGATCCCGAGCGGCCGGGATTCCACGACTCCAGTGAGACGTCTCGGTCACTCCGTTCCTTGATCGGATAGTTGTCCTCCTGGTGGAGCGAGAAGGTGTAGACCGTGGGATCATCAGCGAAGATTCCCGCCGTACCGTTTCCCTGATGCACGTCGAGGTCCACGACGGCCACGCGTCCGACCGATCCGTCGGCCTGGACGACCCGCGCGGCCACGGCGAGGTCGTTCAGGTAACAGAAGCCTTCCGCTTTTTCGGCGAATGCATGGTGGAAGCCGCCTCCGACGTTGACCGCCCAACCCGCCCTGACGGCCGTCCGTGCCGCGAGAATCGTTCCGCCACTGGAGAGTCGGAAGAACGCGATGATCTCCGGTGACATCGGGAGCTCGCTCATCATGGTTCGGGTCGTGTGGTGCCCGGAGGCGAGATCGTCGAGGTAGCCTCGCGTGTGGACCAGGAGAAGCTCCTCGTCCGTGGCGGGAGCCGGTATCAGCGGCTCGTCGAGCCCGTCTTCGACTCGAAGGCGCGCGTACGCCAGCCGGTACTTCTCGATCGGAAAGACGTGCGGACCGATGTCCGCGTAGGCGGATTCGGAGTAGACCACGTGGCCATCGAGATCCAGCATCTGGCGCCCTCCAGGGGTCATGGTACTGGGATCGCCGTTCCTCCACATTAGAGCCTATGCGCCGAACCTTCGCCATCGTCTGCTTGTCTGCTTCCTTCCTCGCCCCGGCTGTCGCGGCTCAGGACCGCCCGACCGCCCGTGCGGGGAGCCTGGAGGGCGAGCTCCGGCTCGACGGCCGTCTCGACGATACGGCGTGGGGAGGGGCTCCCGTGATCGGTCGTCTGAGGACGGTCGAGCCGACGGAGGGACTCGCTCCTGCGGGCCGGACCGAGGTTCGCGTGCTGGCGAGCCCGTCGGATATCTACTTCGGAATCCGCGCATACGACGACGATCCCGATGGGATCGTCAGCTACGCCAAGGCGCGGGACAGCGAGCTGCGTTCCGAGGATCACGTGAAGATCGTCCTGGACCCCTACCTGGACGGGCGTTCCGGCTACGTGTTCGCGGTCAACCCGGGCGGGGCGCGATACGACGCGCTCGTGGCGGAGCAGGGCACGCGCGAGAACTCGGACTGGGATGCCGTTTGGGAGGCCCGCACCGTGCGGGACGAGCAGGGCTGGACTGCCGAGATCCGCATCCCCGTCCAGAGCATCACCTTCGACGCATCCCTGGATTCATGGGGATTCAACTTCGAGCGGCGGGTCCAACGTCTTCTCGAGGTCAGCCGCTGGGCGAGTCCCTTCCGGATCGCGCTCATCGCACAGACGAGCCGTGCAGGGCTGCTCACGGGGCTGCCGCGCTTCGACACGGGGATCGGACTGACGGTCCGCCCCTCGATCTCGGCGGGCCTCGACGTCTTTCAGCGCATCGGCTCCAACGTCACGGCCGTCGCGACGTTCAACACCGACTTTGCCGAGACCGAAGTCGATACGCGCCGCACCAACCTTACGCGGTTTCCGCTCTTCTTCCCCGAGAAGCGGACCTTCTTCCTGGACGGAGCGGACATCTTCGACTTCGGTGCGGGTCTCGAGACGTTCTACCGGGAGGACGTCGTGCCGTTCTTCACCCGTCGGATCGGACTGATCGAGGGCGAACAGGTACCGATTATCGCAGGCGGGAAGATCAGCGGCCGGATCGGGGACACGAACTTCGGGGGGCTGATCACCGGCACGGACGAGGTCGAGGGCCTGACGGGCCGCAACACGATGGGTGCGTTCCGCATCCGCCAGAATGTGCTCGACGAGTCGAGCGTCGGCGTACTGACGACCTTCGGTGACCCGCTCGGGCGCTCGGGCAGTTACATGGCCGGTGGAGACTTCATCTACCGCACGTCCGGCTTCGCCGGAGGCAAGAACCTGACGGCGAGCTTGTGGGGCCTCCAAACCGATCGGGAGGACCTGACCGGGGACCGCACCGCGATGGGGGCGTACGTCGACTACCCCAACGACGAGTGGGACCTGTGGGCGTCCTACAAACGCATCGGTGAAAGCTTCGACCCATCGTTGGGATTCGTGCCCCGTGCGGGGGTCCACCTCGGGAGCGTGGGGGTCAATTACCGCTGGTGGAATCCGGGCGCGTCGATCCTCAACCTCTTCTTCGAGCTCGTGCCGATCCTGGCCTGGGACCTCGACGGCAACGTCGAGAGCTACCGGATCTTCACCGCGCCGATCAACGTGCGCTTCGAAAGCGGCGACCGTTTCGAGTTCAACGTCCAGGCCCAGGGTGAGCGGCTCCCGGAGCCCTTCGAGATCTCCGACGGCGTGGTGATCCCGGTGGGGGACTACGACTGGTTCCGCTACCGGGCCGAGGTGGACTTCGCCTCCAAGCGTCCCGTGAGTGGACGCATCTCCTGGTGGTTCGGGCCGTTCTACGACGGAGACGTGAGCGAGTTCTCCCTCCAGCTGGCACTCAATCCTTCGGATCTGGTCACCTTCGAGGTGTCCGCGGCGCGCAACAGCGGCTCGCTCCCCGCCGGGGACTTCGTCCAGGAGGTGATCGGCGGCCGCGTGCGCGTGAATTTCTCCTCGGACCTGCAGCTGAGCTCGTTCGTGCAGTACGAGGAGGAGACCGGGGAGCTCGGGGCGAACACGCGGTTGCGGTGGACCTTCCACCCGCTCGGTGACCTCTTCGTGGTCTACAACTACAACGCGCTGGACGAGGTCACCGGCTGGCGGATGGACTCGAGCCAGCTGCTGATGAAGGTGCAGTACGCGCTGCGCTACTGAGCCGATGCCGCTCGTGGATTCGGGGATCCTGGGGCCCCTCGACGATCCGGCCGCGCTTTACGGCCAGGCGGAGCAGCCCGGTCGAAGACACGGCATGCACGGCGACCGCGACCGCGACGCCTGGGCCGAGGCGTACACGCGCGTCACGCACGCGATGAGTCGCGGAAGAGGTCCTTGAGGCCCTGGCTCCGCTGGCCTCTGGGCGTACTCGTCGTGCTCGCCCTCCTGTGCGGTGTCGTCCTGGTGGTCGGATCGTCCTTGCCGGTCGAGCACACGGCGAGCGCGACGCGGGTCGTGCAGGGTGACCCGGACGCCGTCTGGCGAGTCGTCACGGACGTGCGGGCGTTCCCTGCGTGGCGGGTCGACGTGGACTCGACGACGCAGCTCGATGCCCGGGGCGGGCTTCCCGTCTGGAGGGAGACGGGGCACACGGGTTCGATGACGTTCGAGGTCCTCGAGCTCGAGCGACCCGATCGCCTGGTCACGAGGATCGCCGACGAGGGATTGCCCTTCGGGGGTACGTGGACCTACGAGCTGCAGTCGACCGCAGACGGGACCCGGGTCACGCTGACCGAGGACGGGCTGATCCACAGTGTGGTCTTCCGCTTCTTCTCGCGGTTCGTTCTCGGCTACGACGAGACGATGCTGCGCTACCTCGACGCATTGGAAGCTCGGATGTCGGAGTTGACCGCCACGTCCTGAGCGGATTTCGGCGGGACCTTCTTGTGTGGTTCGGGTGCCCTTGAGCACTTTTTGGACGTCACGCTCCTTCTTCGAGGCCCCCTGTATGGTCACCTTCACGATCAACGGGCGTCCGCGTTCCGTGGACGTGCCAGACGACACTCCTCTCCTGTGGGTGCTCAGAGACACGCTCGCACTCACGGGTACCAAGTTCGGATGCGGGATTCAGCAGTGCGGTGCCTGTACGGTGCATCTGAACGGAGCGCCGGTCCGGTCGTGCGCCATCCCCGTCAGCGCGCTCGAGGGCGCCGACGTCAGGACGATCGAGGGGCTGGCCGAAGAGGGCGTCCACGCAGTCCAGCAGGCGTGGGTCGAAGAGCAGGTGCCGCAATGCGGGTACTGCCAATCGGGCCAGGTCATGTCCGCGGTGGCCCTCCTGGCCGAGAAGCCGGAGCCCACCGACGAGGACATCGACCAGGTCATGTCCGGGAACGTCTGCCGTTGCGGGGCCTATGGCGCCATCCGGCGCGCCATCCACCGCGCGGCCGAGCTGGCGCGGGAGCCGATGCCGATCACGGACCAGGACGGGCAGGGAGGTGACCGATGAGCGAGCGCCCCGAGGTGTCCTCCGGGACCGGAGACGAGGCCGTGAAGCAGCAGGAGGGGCCCTCCCGCCGGACCTTCGTCAAGGTCGTGGGTGTGGCGGGCGCCGGGCTCGTCCTCGGCGTGTCCTTCAAGGTATTCAGAGGCGGTCCGGGGCTGCCGTACACGGACGCGGCCTTCGCTCCCAATGCGTTCCTGAGGATCGACGACGACGGATCGATCACCGTCGTGGTCGGAAAATCCGAGATGGGGCAGGGGATTTCGACAGCGCTGCCTCAGCTGGTGGCGGAGGAGCTCGAGGTATCCCTCGAGCAGGTGGCGTTCGAGTTCGCGCCGGCGCATCCGGCCTACCGCGACGAGATGGGAATGCAGGTCACGGGGGGCAGCACGAGTATCCCGATGGGCTGGCAGCCCCTCAGGGAGGCGGGGGCCAGCGCACGGATGATGCTGCAGGAGGCCGCCGCGCAGCGGTGGGGTGTGCCGGCGGATCAGGTGCAGATGCGCGACGGGCGGGCGATTCACCCCGACGGCTCCACCCTGAGCTACGGTGAGCTCGCGACCGAAGCCGCTGCGCTTCCGGTGCCCGAGGAGGTGCCGCTCAAGGCGCCTGCGGAGTTCCGAATCATCGGCACGTCCGCCCGTCGACTGGACGTGGCCGACAAGACGACGGGTCGGGCGACCTTCGGCATCGACGCGGGGCCATCCGATGCCCGTGTGGCGCTCGTGGCTCGGTCACGCGTCTTCGGCGGAAAGCTCCGCTCGTACGACGCGAGCGCGGCGTTGGCGGTGCCGGGAGTCGACGAGGTCGTCGAGATCGAAAGCGGCCTGGCCGTCGTGGCCGACGGCTACTGGTCCGCCAAGAAGGGCCGCGACGCGCTGGCGATCGAGTGGGACGAGGGCGAAGGCGCCTCGCTGGACGACGCGGCCATCTTCGCTCGCCTGGAGGGTGCGGTCGCCGAGGGCGGCAACGTGGCTCGGGAGGACGGGGATCTCACGGCCGCGCTCGCCGGCTCCGGCGAGCGGGTGACGGCCGCGTACAGGCTCCCGTACCTCGCGCACGCGACCATGGAGCCGATGAACTGCACGGCTATCCTGGAGGACGGGAAGTGCACGGTCTGGGCTCCGACCCAGTTCCAGGACGCTCCGGGCATGACGGGAGGCGGTGCGAGGCAGGCTGCGGCCGAGGCGGCCGGAGTCGGAGAGGACGACGTCGATCTCCGCACGACCTTCCTCGGCGGGGGCTTCGGGCGGCGTGCCGAGAAGGACTTCGTGATCGAGGCCGCGGAGCTGGCGTCGAAGGTGGACGGGGCGGTCAAGGTCGTCTGGTCACGTGAGGACGACATCCGTCACGACTACTACCGGCCGGCATCCTACCACGAGCTGGAGGCGGTGCTCGGCCCGGACGGCCGACCCGAGGGCTGGCACCACGAGATGGCGCTGCAGTCGATTCTGGAGCGGCTCATACCCGGGTGGATCCCGGGCTTCGTGCTCGACTGGATGGGCATGATGCCCAACGGCATCGACATGACGTCGGTGGAAGGGGCCGCGAACCATCCGTACGCGGTCCCGAGCAATCGGATTGCGTGCGCGACCGTCGACCTGCCGATTCCGGTGGGCTTCTGGCGCGCCGTCGGGAGCTCGCACAACGGGTTCGTGGTCGAGTCGTTCATCGACGAGCTCGCCCACGCTGCGGGACAGGATCCGTTCGAGTACCGGCGCGCGCTGCTCGGCGAGCATCCACGTCACCGGGCCGTGCTCGAGGCGGTGGCCGAAGCGGCCGACTGGGGAGGGCCGGTGCCGGAGGGCCGCGCGCGTGGGATCGCGGTGGTCGAGTCTTTCCTGAGCTACGTGGCGCAGGTCGCCGAAGTCTCGGTCGAGGAGGGCAGGCCGCGCGTCCACAAGGTCTGGTGTGCCGTCGATTGCGGCATGGTCGTCAATCCGGCCATCGTCCGGGCCCAGATGGAGAGTTCGATCGTGTACGGGCTCACGGCGGCGCTCTACGGCCGCATCAACATCGAGGGTGGCCGGGTCGTACAGGGCAACTTCGACGACTACCTGATGGTGCGGATGAACGAGGCGCCGGAAGTCGAGGTCGTGCTGGTGCCGAGCGGTGACGCGCC
>JBDHII010000010.1:0-97953 GCA_039587515.1 Gemmatimonadota bacterium | reverse complement strand
ACCGTGATCCCCGACGCTCGAGCGCTCGCCGGCGTCAGGCCGCCCCGTCCGTCTCCCCAAAGGAGCAGCCCCCGGCCCGCGTCGTGACGCGCTCTCGGTGTCGGGGTGGCGAAGAAGTTCTGCGTGAGCACGACGTCCTCGTGTCCGTCTCCGTTCAGGTCCGCGATTCCGGCGTGAAACGCCGGTGCCCGCTGTGCCTCGGGAGGGAGGGCCACGGCATCATAACCCCCTTCGCGACTGAGAAAGAGCACGTGGTCCGACGTCGTCGCCTCGACGCTCGAGAGCCCGGCGAGCTCGCGCCCCAGAACGTCCTCGACCGTCGCGCTCGCGAAGGCCGCGTACGTGGGGAAGCGGAGTCGAAGCTGCGGCAAGGCGGGCTGAAGCCACTCGAGCCGGTCGAGCGGATAGAGCTCGCCGTCCGCTTCCCCGCGGCGGGCCGCGAGCAGGTCCCACCAACCGTTGCGGTCCACGTCGCCGTGCACGAGCGTGAGCGGCTGCTCCGCCCGGGGGCGATACCGGAGGTTCCGGCCCCAACCTGTGGCCACGAGGTCGGGGCGACCGTCCTCGTTGAGGTCTCCCGTACCGACTGCGTTCCAGCGTGCGATGCCCGAGTCGAGCCCGAGCTCCGCGTTCCCATCGCGAAGTCGTCCGCCCTCGTTGATCAGGGCCCGTAACGGGCCCCAGTCCATCGCGAGCAGCAGGTCCGGATCACCGTCCGCGTCGAGGTCCGAGACGGTCGCGCCCGATACCATGCCGATTCCGGTCAGGATCTCTGCATTGACCTCGTCCTTCACGAACCGGTCTCCCTCGCGGAGGAGAAGCACGGAGGTCGCCGGTCGGGGAAAGGCGCCCGGCAGGGAACGCCCACCGATGAAGACGTCCAGGTCCCCGTCTCCGTCGAAGTCGGCGACGGCCAGAGGCCCGACGGCGCTCTCGCCGGGATCCAGACCGTCGATCGGGCGCCATGCGCTGCTCGTGGTCCCGACCAGAGCGCCGGGCACGCCGCGGCGTCCGGCCTGGTAGCTCGACCTGCCGACCACGAGCGCGACGCCTCCTCCGCCGGCCGGGATCGGGACGACCATGGTCTGATCGAGGCTTCCGGCGTCCAGCATCGTCTGCCGAACGAAGCGTCCGCCCTGGTTCAGCATCACGGTCAGAGCGCCGCCTGCCCCCGAGGGAATCAGGAGATCGGGATCGTCGTCCGCGTCGACGTCCGCCCAGGTCAGGCCAGGCCCGAGCTGGCCGAGAAGGGTGGGCAGGAGCGGCTGTCGGCCGAGCTCGTCGTAGGGGAGGTCCCGGTGCCGATGACCGAGAAGCGACGACACGTCCTCGAAGAGGGGTTCTTCGCTCGGGCTCGCGTCTTCGGGCGCGGAGTCGAAACCTGCCCCCGCCTCCTCGACTTCGTAGAGCCGATTCGCCCGGACGCCCGTGATCTTGCTGATCCGTCCGCTGCGCCAGCGCACCTCGATCTCCATTGCCGCTTCCGGCGACGCCGCAAAGGTCACCAAAGGCTCGGCGGAGGAGAGGTACAGGCCCCCCGCGGTGATCTCCTTGGACTGTAGCGGCAGCCCCGGCGCGCGCAGGAGGACCGTGGCCCCGATGCCCTGCGTGTTGGAGCCCGCACCTCGGAGGCGGACGGCGATCCGCGGTGCGTCGGAATCGTTGCGGAAGACGGCCGCCGGGGAGCCCAGCCGGTTGACCACGACATCGGCGTCTCCATCGAGGTCGAGATCGGCGTGCGCGATCCCGTGGGAGACGTCGCCCTGCTCTCCCCAGCCCCACGTCTGGGTCGCCGGCTCGAAGGTGCCGTCGCCCAGGTTGCGGAAGGCGACGTTGGTCGTCTGCAAATCGGGGTAGACCAGCTTGGCTTCCGCCCAGCTCATCCTTCCACGCATGCGTACGATCTCCTCGAGCGCGTCGGCGTTCTGCATGTCGCGCCCGTGACCGTTGGCGACGAGCAGGTCTTCGTACCCGTCCAGGTCCACGTCGAGGAACATGCTGCCCCACGTCCATTCCGACGCGTCCACGCCCGCCATCTCCGCGACCTGCGCCCACGTGCCGTCCCCGCGTCCCATGAAGAGCGTGTTCCTCTGGAATTGGGGACGGTCGTCGAATTGGCCGGGCACTTTGGGGAGCGGTCGGTGCAGGGGACGCTGCTGGAGCCTGCGTTCGCGGTCCCGGCTGAGCATGTCGGCCACGAAGATGTCGGTATTGCCGTCCCGGTCGACGTCGGCGAAGTCGACCGACATGGACGCGTAGCTCGTGGTTCGAATCGCCGGCCAGGGGACGGACCTGAACACGCCCGTGCCGTCGTTGAGCCAGAAGTGGTCGGGATGGTCGAAATCGTTACAGACGTACAGGTCCGGGTCGAGATCTCCGTCGACGTCGTGGAAGCGCGCCGTCAGGCCGAAGTCGTCCAGCTCCATGGTGAGTGCGGCGCCCTCCGCCGTCCGGAAGCGCCCGTCGGCGAGATCCACCGCGACGAATCGTCCGGAGCCGTCGTTCAGATAGAGCCGGTCGGGATTCGCCCGCTCGACGGGGATCATCACGTCGCCTCGCGGCTCCAACCTGAAGTGCTGCTCGTACTCGGGCGCGATGCGAAGGTCGGGCCCCGAGCCGACGGTCAGCTCGACGTCCCGCTCGAACGCGAGCAGCACGTCGGCCGCGCTCAGCACCTTGTAGTTGGCGACGTAGAGATCGAGGTCTCCGTCTCCGTCGATATCCGCCAGGGTCGCAGTGGTCGAGCCCAGCTCCGAGGCGAGCCCGGCGTCGCTCGTGCCGTCGGTGAAGCGCCCGAGCCCGTCGTTGAGGAAGAGCGCGTTGGGCCCACCCAGCGCCGTGACGAAGAGATCGAGGTCGTCGTCTCCGTCGACGTCGGCCATGACCGCTCCGGTCGAAAAGCGGTTCGGCGCGGACACGCCCGCCGCCTCGGTGGCTTCTTCGAACCGCCATCCTCCCCGGTTGAGGTAAAGCGCGTTCGGTCCCTCGAGGCGACTGAGATAGACGTCCGGCCATCCATCTCCGTTCACGTCGCCGAGGGCGACCCCGGAGCCGATGAGCAGGTGATCGTTCTCCTGGGCGAGCTCGGGCCGGAGCTGGTTGGTGAAGTCGATCCCGGTCCGGTTCGGGGCGATGGCACGAAAGCCGACTCCGGTACCCTCGGCCTCGGCGAGCGAGCGCCAACGGTAACCCTCTGCCGTGTTCCAGGGCCCGGGCCCGGCGGGCTCACACGCGGAGAACCCCGCGACGACGAGAAGGGACTTCCCGACGAGGCGGAGCGCACCGAGCCCGTGCGTGCGCGTGTGTCCCGCTTCAGCGGTCACGCCACCCCGTTCGTCGAATGCGCCAGGGTCACGAACTGCATCGATGGCTCCTCGTTGCTCGGCGGAACAAGCCAGGGCGAATGCTATACTCGAAGAATCGAGGACGCCGGGCCAGAGGGCTCGGCCGGTTGCCCGTCCTCCGCGGATCGGGGTAGTCTGACCCGGAGTCGCGAGGTCGGTTCCCGTGACGTGAAGGAACGACGAAAGGATCGAGGTGCCCATGTCGAGGACGCACTGGCCGGGGGTCCTGCTGCTCATTGCGGCCCTTCCGGTTTCAATCCATGGGCAGGATCACGCGGATGTCGTGTTCCTGAACGGGGAGATCTGGACGGCCGACGAGGACGTGCCGACTGCCCAGGGCGTGGCGGTACGGGGCAACCGCATCGTCCGTGTGGGAACCGATGCCGAGGTCCGTGCGCTGGTGGGAGAGGACACGCGGGTCGTGGATCTGCGCGGACGGTTCATCTCGCCGGGCTTCATCGACAACCACACGCACTTCAGTAGGGCGGGAGAGCTGATCCTGGGGATCAACCTCCTCGAGGTGTCGGACGCCGAAGGCCTGGTGCGTGAGGTGGCGGCGACTGCCGAGCGCATGCCCGAAGGCGCATGGCTGGTCGGGGGCCTGTGGGGCGCGTACGAACAGTGGGCGGTCTCCTCGACGGGCCGAGGAGAGGACCTGGAGAAACCCGAGGCGCTCTTTCGCCCCGACCGATCGCTGATCGACCCGGTCTCTCCGGACCATCCGGCCATTCTCTGGAACTGGGACAGCTCGCAGTTCCTCGCCAACGGTGCGGCGCTCGATGCGGCGGACGTCGACTGCTCGTGGGAGGGCGTGGAGTGCACGGAGGGCTCCATGACCGGGCGGATGAGCAGCGAGGCCGCGCGCAGGATCCGAATGGCCATCCCCGACAAGACGATGGAGCAGCGTCTGGCGGAAGCTCGCGCCGCGCTGGCGCGTCTGGCGGAGCACGGGGTGACCACCTTCTTCGACATTACCCCGCCCGGGCAGGTCGACGTCTACCATCGCCTTCGGCAGTCCGGAGGGCTGTCGGCCCGCGTGAACATGCGTCTGGTGCTCGACACGTGGGACGAGATGCGAGATGCGGGGATCGTCGAGGGCTTCGGTGACGAGTGGATCCGATACCAGGGCCTGAAGGGTTTCGTGGACGGGATCATGGGCAACTCTTCGGCCCGCTTCTACGAGCCGTACGTCACGACCGGCGTGAGGGGCTCCTGGCGGGACGCCACCAACACCGGCTACGTCACCGACGATGGCTCGGGATACAGTCCCGAGGGCAACATGCGAGGCCTCGTCTTCGGTGCCGACTCGGCCGGCTTCAACCCGCGCGTCCACGCGATCGGAGACGAAGCCATCGACCGCATCCTCGACATCTATGAAGAGGTGCAGCGCGTGAACGGCCCACGGGAGGGACGCCGTTTCGCGATCATCCACAACCAGGTGATCTCGGGGCCCGAGACGGCGCGCCGCCAGGCGGAGCTCGGGATCATTGCGGAGATGCAGCCCTACCATGCCATCGATGACATGCGTTGGATGGAGGAGCGTATTGGAGAGCGGGGACGGTGGGCCTACGCCTTCAAGACCATCCACGACGCGGGGGTGCTCCTGTCTTTCGGGAGCGACTGGCCCGGCACGAACGCCGCGTGGTACACGTCGAACCCGCTGCACGGGATGTACGCGGCTGTGACGCGGGAGACGATCGACGGCACGCCGCCGGGAGGGTGGTTCCCGGAGGAGAAAATCGACGCCGAGACGGCGCTGCGGGCGTATACGGTCAACAACGCGTGGGTTGCCGGTGAAGAGGAGTACAAAGGAAAGATCCAGGAGGGTTTCTTGGCGGATCTGGTCGTGCTCGACGCGAATCCACTCACGGTACCGGGCCGTCGGATCAAGGACATTCGGGTCATGATGACGATGGTGGACGGAAAGCTCGTATTCGAGCGGCCCAGCACATGAGGCCGCGGTCGATCCCGGGTGCGCTGTGGTCGTCGGCGTTCGCGTCTCTGGTCGCCTGCACCGGCGGCTTCACGGCTCCCGGCTCGATCAGCTACGCGCCCGAGACGGGCGTCGACATCTCTCGGATGGAGCGGCAGGAGACCGGGTTGTACGTCGAGGACCTGACGACCGGGTGGGGCGACCAGCCGGCGCGACGGGGAGATGCCGTCAAGATCCACTACATCGGGCTCTTTCCCGACGGGCGGAAGTTCGACTCCAGCATCGACCAGGGCGAGACGATGGATTTCCGTATCGGTCTCGGCGAGGTCATCCGCGCCTGGGAGGAAGGGGTGATCGGCATGAAGGTCGGGGGACGTCGCCGACTGGTGGTGCCACCCGAATTGGGCTACGGGGCGAGGGGGCTTCCCGATCTCGTTCCGCCCGACCAGGTTCTGGTCTTCGAGATCCAGCTCGTGGAGCTCAACTGAAGTGAGGAAGAATCATCGGATGACGATCGCAAGAGCCACCTCAAGACTGTCCTGGGCCCTGCTGCTGCCGCTCGTGATGACGGCCTGCAACTCGGCCGAGCCGATCTTCGGCATTCAGGACATCGACAACGACGACTTCGCCCCGGAGCTCGGAATCGACCTCGCGGCCATGACACAGACCGCTTCGGGGATGTGGATCCAGGACATCGTGGTCGGGGAGGGAACGCAGGCCTTCCCGGGTCGGGACGTCACCGTCGACTACGCCGGGTTCCTGGCCAACGGAACCCGGTTCGATGCGGGCGAGTTCACCTTCCGCCTGGGTGTCGGGCAGGTGATTCCAGGCTTCGACGAGGGGATCGCCGGCATGCTGGTCGGCGGGGTTCGCAAGCTCGTCATACCGCCGGAGCTCGGATACCGGGACACGGGCAGCGGACCCATTCCGCCGAATGCGATCCTGATCTTCGACGTCGAGCTCCTCGCCGTCTCTCCCTGAAGCGGCGCCGCCCTCGAACTGACGCAACCGATGATCCGTAAGCTCACGAGGACCGTGCTGCCGATCGCCGTCGGCTTGGTGATCGGCGGGTGCGGCGACGACAACCCCTTCGGGATCGAGGGCGTGCCGGAGAACGACGATTTCGCCCCCGAGCTGGGCGTGGACATCGGCCGCATGACCCTCACCGCCACCGGCATGTACTTCGAGGACCTCGCGGTGGGAACCGGGGCGGTGGCCGAGTCCGGGAGCGTGGCCACTGTCGTCTTCACCGGCTGGCTGATCGACGGGACCGAGTTCGATTCGGGGACCTTTCAGTTCCAGCTCGGGGCGGGTCAGGTGATTCCCGGATTCGAGGAGGGCGTGCTGGGCATGCAGGTCGGAGGGAAGCGTAAACTCGTCGTTCCGCCGGCCCTCGCCTACGGCACCCAGGGGCTCGGATCGGTGCCGGAGAACGCCTTCCTCGTCTTCGACGTCGAGCTGACCGCTCTCGAGTAGCGCGGGTCGGTCCCGCAGCCAGGCCGCTCGGGCGCTGTTCGCCTCAGAGCTTCGGGAGCGTCACACCCACCTGGTTCTGGTATTTCCCCTGCCGATCGGCATAGGCGACCATGGGCTCCTCGTCGCCCTCGAAGAAAAGCAGCTGGGCGATCCCCTCGCTCCCGTAGATCTTCGCCGGGAGAGGCGTGGTGTTGGAGATCTCCAGCGTCAGATAGCCCTCCCAGGTCGGCTCGAGCGGCGTCACGTTCACGATGATCCCACAGCGCGCGTAGGTGCTCTTGCCCACGCAGACTACGAGCACGTTCCGCGGGATCCGGAAGTACTCCAGCGTGCGAGCGAGGGCGAAGGAGTTCGGTGGAATGATGCACTCGTTCTCGTGGACGTCCACGAAGGAGCGGTCGTCGAAGTCCTTCGGGTCGACGATCACGTTGTGCACGTTGGTGAAGACCTTGAACTCGGGCGCCACCCTGATGTCGTAGCCGTACGAGGAGAGACCGTACGAGATCATGCCGTCTTTGACCTGGCCGGCCTCGAAAGGCTCGATCATACCGTGATCTTCGGCCATGCGTCGAATCCAGTTGTCGCTCTTGATGGGCATCGGTTCCGGGCGTTTTCGGGGCTTGGTGCGGCGGATCTCGCGGTGGAATCTAGACGGCCCTGACGACTCGGCAACGGGAACTGTCCGACCTCGTGCACGGGCTGCGTTCGCACAGCCATTTCCCGTTGCCTCGAATCGGGCCCTCAAATACATTCCGGCGTCCTAAAGTGAATGTTTTCACAAACCCACGCTGACCGCCCATGTCGGGATCGTACGTCCCGCTGCTAATCCTCTTCAGCGTCTCCGCCATGAACGCCATCGGAATGGTGGTGGCGTCTCACATCCTCAATCCGCGGCGTCCGACTCCTCAAAAGGAGATGCCGTACGAGTCCGGCATGATCCCTCTCGGGGACACGCGGGCTCGTTTTTCGGTCAAGTTCTACATGGTCGCCATCAGCTTCATCGTTTTCGACCTGGAGGCGGTGTTCCTGATCCCGTGGGCCGTGGAGATGCGAGAGCTGGGTTGGAGCGCGTTCGTCGCGGTCAGTCTCTTCGTCGTGGTGCTCGCGGCCGGGCTCGCGTACGAGTGGATGAAAGGTGGTCTCGAGTGGGATTGAATGAGCAGAAGGGTGGGCTGTTCGGGCAGGGTGGGCCGACCTTCCTGACCACGAAGCTCGACTGGGTCATCAATTGGGGCCGGAGGAACTCGCTCTGGCCGATGCCCTTCGGTACCGCCTGCTGCGCGATCGAGATGATGGCCTCGGCGGCCTCGGACTACGACCTGGCCCGCTTCGGGATGGAGCGCATGTCGTTCACTCCGCGCCAGGCCGACGTCCTCATCTGCGCGGGGCGCGTACCGTACAAGCTCGCTCCGGTTCTGCGTCGGATCTGGGATCAGATGATGCAGCCCAAGTGGTGTGTCTCGATGGGCGCTTGTGCGAGCTCGGGTGGGATCTTCGACACCTATACGATGGTGCAGGGGATCGACACGATCGTTCCGGTCGACGTCTACGTGCCGGGCTGTCCTCCGCGTCCCGAGGGTCTGATCTACGGTTTGATGATGATCCAGGAAAAGATCCGGGGAGAGTCGCTCGCTGATCACGAAGCGCTCCGGGCCGAGGATCCGACGCTCGTGGGCCGGCCGCAGGCCTCGTCCGAGGACGTGACGGCCCTCTCCGGCCCCTTCGGCAACTCGACCCAGCAGAACCGTGTGAGCGGTCTCGTCGCGACGGACCGGCTGGATCGTCCGAAGGACCGCCTCCCGTGAGCGACGGCAGCTTTTCGGGCTTCGAAGCGGTCGCTGCGGGACCGGCTCCGAGCGAGCCGCTCGAGAACCCGCGCGCAGCCGCGGCCGAGCCTCCGGATCATCCGAGCCTGTATGCGCTCGAGGACCATTTCGGGAAGGCGATCCTGGAGGCCGAGCGGACGGCGGGCGACCAATGCGTCGTCTACGTCGATCCGTCGAAGAGCTACGAGATCCTGGAATGGCTCAAGGACGACGCCTCGCAGCGCTACGACTTCCTCGCGGACGTGACCGGTGTGGATTTCGGTGGAGGTCGCCCCGTTCAGGTCGTCTATCAGCTTTGGTCGAACGTCCACAAGCGTGCCCTGCGGGTGAAATGCGAGCTCGCCACGGACGCGTTGGAAATTCGTTCGGTCGTGAGCCTCTGGCAGACCGCCGACTGGCTCGAGCGCGAGGTCTTCGACCTCTTCGGCGTACGGTTCGACGGCCATCCGGATCTTCGGCGGATCCTGATGCCGGAGGACTATGAGGAGGGCTACCCGCTGCGTAAGGACTTTCCTTTGCGCGGGCGCTTCAGCCGGGCCGAGCAGACGCGTCGTGCGCTGCGACAGGACGTCGACCACTACTACTTCCAGGCCGAGCTCGACATGGGTGGCGAGCCGATGGTCCTGCCCGGCGCGGGCGGCGAAGCGGAGGAGAACGTGTTCGATGCTCCCCGGACCGAGATCGCGCCCGTGACCGAGGAGGCCCCGTCCGCCTCGGACGAGGAGGAGTGAGAAGCCGATGGCGCAGAAGACGGTCGAATTCGAGGTAAGCCGGAATCCCGAGACGGGGATGGACTTCCGCCCTGCCCAGGCCCTCGTCCATCCCACCGACCTCGAGGAGCCCGACATCGGCTCGGAGCGGATGCTCATCAACATCGGACCGCAGCACCCGGCCACGCACGGGGTCCTGCGTCTGGTGTGCGAGCTCGACGGGGAGACGGTCGTCCGTGTCATCCCGCACATCGGCTACCTGCACTCCGGCTTCGAGAAGCTCGGGGAGTATCGGACGTGGAACCAGATCGTTCCGCTCACGGACCGCATGGATTACCTGGCGCCGCTGATCTACAACTGCGCCTACGTGATGGCCGTCGAGAAGCTGATGGGCATCGAGGTCACGGAGCGCTGTAAGGTCGTACGCCTGATCCTCATGGAGATGGACCGGATCTTCAGCCACCTGCTCTGGCTCGGGACCACGGCCATCGACATCGGCGCCTTCACCCCCTTCCTCTACGCGTTCCATCAGCGAGAGAAGATCTACACGCTGCACGAGGCGCTGACCGGAGCCCGCATCACGACCTCGGCCACGCGAGTCGGTGGGATGATGGCCGACCTGCCCGAAGGCTGGACGGATGCCCTGCGCGACTTCCTCGACGAGTTCCCGAAGACGCTGGACGAGATCGATTCACTCCTGACCGCGAACGCGATCCACATCGGGAGGACGCAAGGGGTGGGCGTGATCTCGCCCGAAGACGCAGTCAATTGCGGCTTCACCGGCCCGAACCTACGGGCCTCCGGCGTGCCCTACGACGTGCGCAAGGACCAGCCGTATTACGACTACGAGACGTACCGCTTCGAGGTCCCGATCGGAGAGCACGGGGACTGCTACGATCGGTATCTCTGCCGCATGGAAGAGATGCGCCAGAGCCGTCAGATCCTCTACCAGGCGCTCGATCGGCTTCAGGACGGTCCCATCAACGTCGAGGACCCGAACATCTCGCTGCCGAGCAAGACCGACTGCATGAACGACATGGAGTCGATGATCCACCACTTCAAGCTGATCACCGACGGGATCCCGGCGCCCGTCGGCGATTGCTATTTCCCGATCGAGGGTTCGAAGGGCGAGCTGGGGATGTATCTCGCGAGCGACGGGGGCGGGAAGCCGGTGCGCTGGCGGATCCGCCCGCCCTCCTTCGTCAATCTCTCGGTCATTCCGCAGCTGGCCGAGGGGCACATGCTCAGCGACCTGATCGTCATCAATGCGAGCTTGGATATCGTGCTCGGGGAGATCGACCGGTGAGCGAGATCCCGTTCAAGAACCCCGGATGGGCGGGAAACACCGGGGAGTACGATCTCACCGAGGCGCAGATCCGCGGGCACGACTACGTCGGCGACCGACCGCTCGAGGGGGGACACGCAGCGGGGGCCGCCAGCTACCCGTACATGCTCCCCGAGAAGGATCCCGAGGCGCCGCTCTTCCAGGGTCCCTATCAGGAGCGCTTCGAGAAGATCCTCACGCGCTACCCGAACAAGCGGGCCGCCCTGCTTCCGGCGCTGAACCTGGCGGAGGAGATTCGCGGTCACGTTTCGCCCGAGACGATGGATCGCGTGGCCGAGCTCCTGGAGCTGTCGCCCGCCTACGTCCGCGGCGTGACCAGCTTCTACACGATGTACAACAAGCGGCCCGTGGGCCGCTATCTGGTGCAGGTCTGCACGAACATCTCCTGCAACCTCTGCGGTGCGGAGGAGGTCATGGAGGCATTCCTCCGCAACACCGACACGGAGCTCGGGGAGACCTCCTCCGATGGAAACTTCACGGTCGTCGAGGCGGAGTGCCTGGCGGGGTGTGGATTCCCGACCTGTGTGCAGATCAACTCCGAGTACTACGAGAACGTCTCGACGAAGGACGTTCCGCAGATTCTCGAGCACCTCAGAAACCTGGCGCCCGGGGGCGGCTCCGCCGCCGCGTCCGGATCCGAAGTCACACCCTCGGCGGCTACCGAGGCAGAGGAGTAGCGCGTGGGCTATCCCTACAGTCACGAGAAAGAGGTCCCGATCCTCTCCGAGCACTTCGGCGATCCGGAAGCTCGGACGCTCGAGGGCTGGCAGAAGCGCGGTGGATACGAGGCGCTGAAGAAGGCCCTGGGCATGAGCCCCGATGCCGTTACCGAGGAAGTGAAGGCCTCCGGTCTCCGTGGTCGCGGTGGCGCCGGCTTCCCCTGCGGTCTCAAGTGGAGCTTCATGCCGAAGGACTCGGGCAAGCCGCACTACCTGCTCTGCAACGCGGACGAGTCGGAGCCCGGCACGTTCAAGGATCGGGAGCTCCTGCGGTGGACGCCGCACCAGGTCATCGAAGGGTGCGCCATCGCCGCGTACGCGATCGGTGCGGAGCAGATCTACATCTACTGTCGTGGTGAGTTCTTCGAAGCGACGCAGGTACTCGCGACCGCCGTCGAGGAGGCCTACGAGGCCGGCATCCTCGGCGAGGACGCGATGGGCTCCGGCACACGCATCGACGTGACGGTCCACGTGGGCGCGGGCGCCTACATCTGCGGAGAAGAGACGGGGCTGATGAACTCGCTGGAGGGCCGTCGCGGCCTGCCCCGGGTCAAGCCGCCCTTCCCGGCAGCTGTCGGCGCCTTCGGGATGCCCACCACGATCAACAACGTCGAGACGCTCGCGGCGGTCGGGCACATCCTGAAGAACGGTGCGGAGTGGTACCGACAGTGGGGCACCGAGAAGAGCCCCGGCACCAAGCTCTTCTGCGTGAGCGGACATGTGAAGAAGCCCGGCAACTACGAGTTGCCGCTCCACTTCCCGCTCAGCGAGCTGATCTACGACGTGTGCGGTGGAATCCGGGACGACAACGAGCTCAAGGCGGTGATTCCGGGCGGAAGCTCGGTCCCGCTCCTCTCGGCTGAAGAGGCGATGAGCTGCCACCTCTGCTACGAGGGGGTGGTGGAAGCCGGCTCGATGCTCGGCTGTGCGTCGGTGATCGTGATGGACCACACGACGGATATCGTCCGTCAGGTAAGACGGATGGCGTACTTCTACATGCACGAGTCCTGTGGCCAGTGCACGCCCTGCCGCGAAGGCTCCGCCTGGGTGGTCAAGATCCTCAAGCGGATCGAGGAGGGACGCGGAACGGAGGAGGATCTCGACACGCTGATGGAGGTCACCGACCAGATGGTCGGCACGACGATCTGCGTGCTTTCCGATTCCGTCGCGGCCCCTGTGCAGTCCTCGATCCAGAAGTTCAGAAACGAATACCTCGCGCTCATCCGACGCGGCGAACGCGTCGGGGTGGCCTGATTCCGATGGCAGAAAACGGACAGAACACCGAGACGGTCACGCTGACCATCGATGGCCGCACGGTCACGGTTCCGAAGGGGACCACGATTCTCCAGGCCGCCGAGGAGCTGGGAACGACCGTCCCGCACTACTGCTACCATGCGGGCCTGTCGTCGCCGGCGATGTGCCGGCTTTGCCTCGTGGAGGTGGAGGGCGCTCCGAAGCTGATGCCGAGCTGTGTGACGCAGGTGATGGACGGCCAGGTCGTGCACACGGAGAGCGAGTCGGCCGAGCGGATGCGTCGGGGCGTGCTCGAGTTCTATCTCGTCAACCATCCGCTCGACTGCCCCATCTGCGACCAGTCCGGCGAATGCAAGCTGCAGGACTACGTGCACCAGGAGGGTCGCGAGCACGGCCGAAGCCGCGAGCCCAAGCGGATCTTCGGGCGTGACGACTTCGGCGGCGACGTGCTGTTCTACGGCGACCGCTGCGTGATGTGCACGCGCTGCGTCCGCTTCATGACCGAGGTCGAGCAGAAGCCGCTCCTCACGGTCGTCGAGCGCGGCAACCGATCGGTCATCGACACCTTCTTCGAGCAGGGTCTCGAAGAGGCGGAGTGGGCCGGCAACGTGGTCGACATCTGCCCGGTGGGTGCGCTCGTCTCGAAGGACTTCCTGCACAAGGCACGTGCGTGGGACCTCGATCATGCGCCGTCGGTCTGCCCGAGCTGCTCTCAGGGCTGCAACATCGACCTCCACACCCGGGACAACCTGGTGCAGCGGCTCAAGCCCCGGGCGAATCTCGAGGTCAACCAGTACTGGATGTGCGATTACGGTCGCGGCCATTACGAGTGGATGAACCGTGGGGATCGCCTCGAGGCGCCGGTCGTCCGGGAGTCCGATCGGAGCGTGGCGATGGGCTGGTCGGAGGCGCTCGAGGCGCTGAAAACCCGGCTTCAGGCCGCGTCCGGAGGGGTGAAGGCCGTCGTGTCACCGTATTGGTCGAACGAGGACATCGGCGCCGTCGTCGACCTGATGGACGCCCTCGGGGGCGGTGAGATGGTCTTCCGTTCTCCGCGGGCGGAGGACGAGTCGGTGCTGCCGGGCTTTCCCAACCTCGCGCGGCGGCGGGACCTGGCACCCAACACCACCGGCCTCGCGGCGTTGGGCGCCTCCCGGGTCGGCGACGACGGGGCGAGGGGAGGGCTCGAGGACATCGACGCGCACTCGGGGGTCCTGATCGTGCTCGGTGACGCGCTCGTCGACGTCACCGAAGGCTTCGCGGAGAGCGCCGAGCTCACGGTCTACCTCGGGGCGTTCGAGTCGGCGGCCCTCGCCGATGCGGATTTCGCGCTGCCGATCACGACGTTCGCAGAACAGGAAGGCACCTTCACGAATCACGAGGGACGTGTTCAACGTTTCTGGCCGGGCCTTCAGGCCCCCGGTGCGGCGCGCCCCGCCTGGCTCGTGCTCGGTGCGCTCGCAGGGGCGATCTCGGATCACGAGGCTCCGATCCGTGCGGACGAGGCCTTCCAGACGCTTCGCGGTCGTTCGAGCCTCTTCGAGGGACTCAGCTACGAGAGCCTCGGCACGCGCGGTGCCCGGGCCGGGGAGCCGGCCACGGTGAGCGGAGACTAGGCGATGGATCTTCAGCCGATCGCGGGCATCCCGCTCCTGCTCTCCTACTCGGTCAAGGTCGTGGCCGTCTTCAGCGTCATCATGCTGGCGGTGGCGTACACGACGCTCGCCGAGCGGCGTGTCAGCGCCTTCATCCAGGATCGTCTGGGCCCCAACCGGGTCGGTCCGTTCGGGCTTCTCCAGCCGATCGCCGACGGGATCAAGAACTTCCTCAAGGAAGAGACGCTGCCTGCGACGGCCTCGCGCTTCTTCTTCGTACTGGGTCCCATGCTGACGATCATGCCGGCGGTCGTCACGTTTGCGGTCGTGCCTTTTGCCGCACCCCTCCCCACGCCCTGGGGAGTCGTCGACATGGTGGTGGCCGACCTGCCGATCGGGATCCTCTATATCCTCGCGCTGAGCTCGGTGGGGGTTTACGGGGTCGTGCTCGGCGGTTGGGCTTCGAACAACAAGTACGCTTTCCTCGGAGGTCTGCGGGCTTCCGCGCAGATGGTCAGCTACGAGGTCGCGCTCGGCCTGAGCCTCATCACGGTTCTGATGCTGGGCGGCAACGTCACGCTGACCGAGATCATCTATCAGCAGCAGCAGCTGGACATGTGGTTCGTCTTCCCGCTGTCGCTGGCCTTCATCTTCTTCGTCATCAGCGCCTTTGCCGAGACGAACCGGCTTCCCTTCGACATGCCCGAGGCGGAGTCCGAGCTGGTCACGGGGTACCACACCGAGTACTCGGCCATGAAGTTCAGCATGTTCATGATCGGCGAGTACGCGCACATGGTGACGGCCTCGGCGCTCATGGCGACCCTGTTCTTCGGCGGATGGGACCTGCCGGGAACGTGGGACGATGCTTTCTGGCACCAGGGCCAGCTCATCCGAGGATTCGACGAGTCGGGTACGGCGATCCTGGCCAACCCGGCATGGTGGAAGACGCTCGCGACCCTGGCGGGTTTCTGCGCGAAGACCGGCTTCTTCATCCTCCTGTTCATCTGGATCCGCTGGACGCTTCCGCGCTTCCGGTACGATCAGGTCATGTCGCTGGGCTGGAAGGTTCTCCTTCCGACCTCGCTCGCCTACGTGATGGTCATGGCGGGAACCATCCTGGTCCTCGACCAGATCGGGCTGCCCTACGGTTTCAACTACGGGTTGGCGCTCACGGGTGTCAGCACGCTCTGCACACTCGGCTTCATCCTGTCGCTCGATCGCGGCCGAATCATCACCGGGGCAGGAGCGACCGGCCGACAGAAGGTGCTCGGGCGTCGCCTCGCGCGCTCGCCCATGCCGGAGGTGGCCGAGACGCCGGCGCTGGAGATCGGAGGGGCGGACTAGAATGGACACGAGTTCCAGAATCGTAACGGGTTTCGAGGCAACGAGATGGCCGTAACCGTCAAGGTCATGAAGCGTCCCGATCCGGGACAAACGTCGTACCTCCGGGCGGCTTTGAAGGGCATGTCCCTGACCTTCAAGCACCTCGTGAATCCGACGACGGTCACGCAGCAGTACCCCGAGGAGCAGACCGAGCTTTCGCCTCGGTGGCGGGGGACGCACCGCATGGAGGTCCACGCCGACGGTCGCCCGAAGTGCGTGGCGTGCGGACTCTGCCCGACGGTCTGTCCGGCGAACTGCATTCGTCTCGTCGGCGGCGAGGACGATCAGGGCAACCGGTACCCGATCGTCTACGAGATCGACGAGTTCCGCTGTGTCTTCTGCGGCATGTGTCAGGAAGTCTGCCCCGTGGAGGCGATCCACGTGGGGCGCGACTTCGAGAACGCCGAGTACACGCGCGAGCGCTTCGTGTACGATCTCGATCGGCTGATGGAGCAGGATCATCCGACGACGCTGCTGTGGGACCCTTCCGATCCCAGGAGTGAGTGAGGATGGTAGCCGATATCCTCTTCATCACCTTCGCGACCATCGCCCTGGGGTCGGCTCTCGGCGTCGTCATAGCGCGGAATCCGGTGGGCAGCCTGCTCTTCATGGTCGCTAGCCTCGCGAGCGTGGCGGGGATCTACGTGCTGCTGGAGGCGCACTTCCTGGCCGCCATTCAGGTGATGGTCTACGCCGGGGCGATCATGGTGCTCTTCCTCTTCGTGATCATGCTCCTGAACCTCGGACACGACTATCAGCGTGACATCCAGGGCGGCCTCTGGTCGATCCTGGCGCTCGCCGTCTCGGGTGGCATCGGCGGCGTGCTCGTGCGCCAATTCCGGGGCGCCGAGGAGGCTCCCTTGTACGGCTTGCTGGAGGGGGGCGAAGCGATCGATGCCGCGCTCGCCGAGCATGGTGCGGTCGGCGCGATCGCACGGCCGCTCTTCACGGACTACGTCGTGCCCTTCGAGCTGACGGGCATCCTGCTCCTCGTGGCGATCGTCGGCGCGATCGTCCTCGCCAAGAGACACGTCTGATGCTGACCACCGTGATGGGCGTCAGCGCCGCGATGTTCGTGATCGGCACGTTGGGCGTGGTCATCCGCCGCAATGTGATCATCATGTTCCTCTGCATCGAGCTGCAGCTGAACGCCGTGAATCTCGCCCTGGTCGCGATGTCGCGTTACGTGGGCATCGAAGGCCAGCTCTTCGTCTTCTTCGTGATGACGGTCGCCGCGGCGGAGGCGGCGGTCGGCCTGGCGATCATCATTTCGATCTTCCGCCACTACGAGACGGTGAACGTGGACAACTTCAACCTGCTCAAGTGGTAGGCCCGTGGCGCACCTGTTTCCGTTTCTGATCCAGGAGGCTGAAGCGGCGGCCGAGCATGCCTGGGAGCCGACGTTGCCCGGGCTGATCCTGCTTCTGCCGCTGCTCGGCTTCGTCGTGAACGGGGCGCTGGCCCTCTCAGCCTCCAAGCGCTCCGCCGCGGCCGTGCGAGCGGGTGGCGAGCTCGATTTCTTCGAGGGCGGCCGCCCGGCGACGCACCGGCTGCCGACATGGGTCGGTCCGGGCGTGCTGCTCGGCGCCTTCATCCTGACGCTGGTCAACTTCCTCGGAATGCTCGGAGCGGAGCTTCACGACCCGATCGTCCGGGAGTACTTCACCTGGATGGCGGCTGGCAGCTTCGAGGTCGGTGCGGCCATTCAGCTCGACCAGCTCTCCATGGTGATGATGATGGTCGTCACCGGGGTCGGCTTTCTGATCCACGTTTTCAGCGTGGGCTACATGCAGGACGACCCGGGCTACCCGCGCTATTTCGCGTACCTGAACCTCTTCGTCTTCTTCATGCTGATCCTCGTCATGGGGGCCAGCTACCCGGTCATGTTCGTGGGCTGGGAGGGCGTGGGGCTCTGCTCCTACCTGCTGATCGGCTACTGGTTCAGCGACGAGGAGAAGGCCTCGGCCGGCAAGAAGGCGTTTATCGTCAACCGGATCGGGGACTTCGGTTTCCTGCTGGCGATGTTCTTCCTCTTCGTGACGTTCGGCTCGCTCGACTACGTCGACGTCCTCGGGGGCGCGGAGGGAGCTTTCGCGTACGGTGGACCGATCGTCACCGGAATCACGCTCCTCTTCCTGTTGGCGGCCGCGGGGAAGAGCGCTCAGATCCCGCTCTACGTATGGCTGCCCGACGCAATGGCCGGCCCGACCCCCGTCTCGGCGCTGATCCATGCGGCGACGATGGTCACGGCGGGCGTCTACCTCGTCGCGCGGTCTTCGGTCCTGTTCGCGCTGGCGCCTGTAGGAAGCGCCGCGGTGGCGGGTATCGGCGTTCTGACGGCCCTCTTCGCCGCGACCATCGCGCTCAAGCAGAACGACATCAAACGGGTCCTGGCGTACTCCACGGTCTCGCAGCTCGGCTACATGTTCGTCGGCGTGGGTGTCGGCGCGTACGCCGCGGGCATCTTCCACCTCATGACCCACGCCTTCTTCAAGGCGCTGCTCTTCCTCGGGTCCGGCGCGGTCATCCACTCGATGCACCACGCCTTGCATCACACGCACAACCCGGCGGACGCGCAGGACATGCGCAACATGGGTGGTCTCAAGAAGTTCATGCCGATCACATGGATCACGATGTGGATCGCCACCCTCGCGATCGCGGGGATCTGGCCGTTCGCCGGCTTCTTCTCCAAGGATGAGATCATCTGGAAGACCGCGGCCTTCGGGGGCGCCGAGAACGCACCTTTCCCGGGGCTGTACACGGCCTATTGGGTGATCGCGCTCGCGGCGGCCATGCTGACGGCGTTCTACATGACGCGCCTGATGGTGATGACCTTCCACGGCCGGAATCGGACGGGGACGGAGGAGGCCAAGCACCTGCACGAGGCCCCTGCGGTCATGTGGGTGCCGCTCGGGATTCTGGCCGTGCTCTCGATGTTCGGGGGCTGGATCAACGTGCCGGAGGATATCCGAAACTCCTTCCTGGGCTTGGGTGGGGCGCTGCCGATGAGCGAGTGGCTGCACCACTGGCTCGAGCCGATCACCGAGCAGGCGCATCACATTCAGGAGGTTCACCTCGGGGAGCTCGCGCACGCGGCCCCGTTCGGGGGCGGGGAAGTGATGTGGGCGGTGATCTCGACGGCCCTCGCGCTCATCATCGTCATCGCCGCCGTGCAGGTCGTGGGACGGGCCGATGTGAAGCCTGCTGCAGACGACGCGGAGCCGACGGGATTCGCCAAGGTCCTCTACAACAAGTACTACGTCGACGAGCTCTACGATCGCTTGATCGTCCAGCCGATTCTCGCGCTGTCCCGCTTCTGCTGGAAGGTGATCGACGCGGGCATCATCGACGGGATCGTAAACCTCTCCGGTCTCACGGCCCGAGCCGTCGGTTGGTTCGGTAGCCTCTTCCAGACAGGGCAGGTCAACACGTACGCCTTCTTCTTCACGGTCGGGGTCCTCGTGATTCTCGGCGTGATCGCCTTCTAAGCCATGCTCGAAGCCATCGGATACAACAGCTGGGCGCTGCATGCGCTGATCTGGCTCCCCGTGCTCGGAATGGCGCACGTGCTGCTCGACGAGGAGGGGAGGGCCAAGTACATCGCGCTCGCCTGGAGCATCGTCGTCTTCGTCGTCAGCCTCGGGCTGTGGTGGGCGTACGATCCCTCGCTCGGTGGGGGCTTCCAGCTCCAGAGCAGCCACGACTGGATTACCGCCTGGGGTGTGCGCTACTCCATCGGGATCGATGGAATCAGCCTCTTCATGGTGATGTTGACGACCTTTACGATGGTCGTCTCGATCCTGGGGTCGTTCAACTACATCAAGAAGAACGAGCGTGCTTTTTACGCGCTGATGCTCCTCCTGGCCACGGGCGTGGTCGGTGTCTTCGTCGCCCTCGACCTCTTCCTCTTCTACGTCTTCTTCGAGCTCACGCTCGTGCCGATGTATTTCATCGTCGGCGTCTGGGGGGGTGAGCGGCGGGTCTATGCGGCGGTGAAGTTCTTCCTCTACACCGCGCTCGGGTCGCTGCTGATGCTGGTGGCGATCCTGTACCTGTACTTCCGGGCCAAGAACGTGCTCGGCGTCTCGAGCTTCGCGTACGTCGACCTGCTTCGCATCCCGCTCTCGCTGAAGGAGCAGCTCTGGCTGTTCAGCGCCTTCGCGCTGGCGTTCTCCATCAAGGTCCCGGTCTTCCCGCTTCACACGTGGCTGCCCGATGCGCACGTCGAGGCGCCGACGCCGGGCTCCGTCGTTCTGGCGGCGGTCCTGCTCAAGATGGGCACCTACGGGTTCCTGAGGTTCCTGCTGCCTCTCTTCCCGGCGGCGTCTCAGCACGAGACGGTCGTGCTGGTGATGCTCCTGTTGGGTGTGGTGGGCATCATCTACGCGGCCTGGGTCGCGGCGGTGCAGCCGGACGCCAAGAAGCTCGTGGCGTACACTTCGGTCGCCCACATGGGCTTCGTCGTCATCGGGATCTTCGCGCTCACGGTGAACGGGCTGCAGGGCGGTCTGGTCGTCATGATCTCGCACGGGATCTCGACCGGGGCGCTCTTCCTGTTGCTCGGCATGCTCTACGAGCGTCGCCACACCCGGGAGATCGCCGACTTCGGAGGGCTGGGGCGCGTGGCGCCGTGGTTCGCGACGGTCTTCGTGATCACGGCCCTGGCCTCGATCGGACTGCCGGGGACGTCGGGATTCGTGGGTGAGTTCCTCGCGCTTCTGGGCGCCTTCGAGCGCTCTAGACTGCTGGCGATTCTCGCCGCGACCGGGGTGATCTTCGCGGCCTACTACATGTTGCCGATGGTCCAGCGGATCTTTTTCAACGAGCTCACCGAGGAGAACCGGACGGTCCCCGACCTCTCTGCGCGCGAGCTCGTGATCCTGACGCCCATGGTCGCGCTGATGATCGTGATCGGAGTCTACCCGATGCCGATCCTGGAGCGAATGGAACCGAGCGTGCAGATGGTGCTCGACCGGGTGGAGGCGGCAGGCCCGGGTCTGTCGGTGGTCCCGGTGGAGCCGATCGAGTCGGAGATCGCCGTCGTGGCCGACGAGCGCGAGTCGGAGCAGTCTTTGGAAGCCACCGAGGAGCTGGAGTAGACGATGCCGGTCGATTTCAGCAACCAGGCCCACTACCTGCTGGCGCTCCTGCCGGAGTTCGTGCTCTCGGTATGGGCCATGGCGATCCTGCTCGTGGGCGTTTCCAAGAAGCAGCAGTCGAATCCCGATTCGGCGACGGATCTGGGATGGCTCAGCCTCCTCGGTGTGCTCGTGACCGCCCTGGTCAACGGCTGGATGTACACCCTCGTCGAGGTCGGGCCCGGTCACATGATCGCGATCGATCGGTTCAGGCTCCTGGCCAACTGGATCTTCCTGGCAGCGGCGGCCATGGCCATCCTGATCTCGATCGGCTACGTACAGCGGCAGCGTCTCCAGGTCGGCGAGTTCTACGGGCTCATGCTCTACTCCGTCGTGGGCATGATGGTGATGGCCGCGGCCCGCGATCTGATCGTCATCTTCCTCGGTCTGGAGATCATGTCGATCGCCGTATATGCGCTCTCGGCGATGAACCGCCGCGATCGCAAGTCCGCGGAGGCCGGGCTGAAGTACTTCGTGCTGGGCGCCTTCTCGACGGGCTTTTTCCTCTACGGGATCGCGCTGACGTACGGGGCGGCCGGAAGCACGAACATCACCGACGTGGCTGCAGCGGTCGGAGACGGGACCGCGAGCGGTGCGATGCTCCTCTTCGGTGTCGCGATGCTCGCGATCGGGTTCGCCTTCAAGGTCTCCGCCGTGCCCTTCCACATGTGGGCCCCGGACGTCTACGAAGGTGCTCCGATCCCCGTCACCGCCTTCATGTCGGCCGCGGTGAAGGCCGCCGCCTTCGTCGCTTTCCTCCGGGTCTTCTCCACGGCGTTCGTGGGCGTGTACGAGAGCTGGTGGGCCATCCTCTGGTGGATCAGCGTCATCACGATGGTCGCCGCCAACCTGATCGCGCTCGTCCAGGTGAGTGTAAAGCGTATGCTCGCCTACTCGAGCATCGCGCACGCCGGCTATCTCATGGTGGCCATCGTCGCCGCGAACGAGATCGCGGCGGCGGGCATGATGTTCTACCTGCTCATCTATTCGATCATGAACATCGGCGCCTTCGGCGTCGTGCTCACGGTCTCGAACCAGAGCGAGGACAAGCTGCAGATCGAGGACTATGCAGGCTTCGGATGGCGGCAGCCGACGCTGGGCGTGTTCCTCACGGTCTTCCTGCTTTCGCTCGCCGGCTTCCCGGGTACGGGGGGCTTCATGGGCAAGATCTTCCTTCTCCAGGGCGCGATGGACTCGAACCTGGTCTATCTGTCCGTGATCCTCGTCCTGACGACGGTCGTCTCCTACTGGTACTACCTGCGCGTCGCATGGTATATGTGGATGCGAGAGGCGCCGTCGGACGATGCACACCGCGTCGTGATGGCACCGGTCGCGCTGCGGTTCGCGCTCGTCGTGGGGGTCGCCGTGATCCTCTTCACGGGGATCTTCCCCGGTGCGGCGCTGGAGATGGCTCGCGCGAGCGTCGAAGGACTGACCCAGGTCGGCGGAGCCGTCACTCAGCTGGTTCCCTGATTACCGCTCGGCGCTGCCGCCGCCCTGACCCTCCGTCCGCTTCAGGGGTAGCTAGTGGACCCTTCTCGTAAACTCCGTCTTCCCGAGCCGGCATGACGATTCCCGAGCACATCTTCCGAGAGTACGACATTCGAGGTCTGGTCGCGGACGAGCTCACGCCCGAGGTGGCGGAGGCCGTGGGACGCGCATACGCGACGATGGCACGCGACGAGGCCGGGGAGGGACTCACGATCGCGGTCGGACACGACAATCGTCCGAGCTCGCCGGGGCTCCAGGCCGGTCTGATTCGCGGCCTGACGGCCGGCGGGTGCGACGTGGTCGAGGTCGGCACGGTCCCGACCCCCATGCTCTACTGGGCGGAAAAGGTCCTGGGCACGGACGGGGGAATCCAGATCACGGGCTCGCACAATCCGCCGGAGTGGAACGGGATCAAGATGACGTTCCGGGCGGCGTCGGTCTTCGGCGACCAGATCCAGGATCTGAAGCAGCGGATTCTCGATGGGGCATTCGCCTCGGGCACAGGGTCCGTCCGAAGTGAGGACATCTTCGAGCGGTACGTCGCCGACGTGACCTCGCGGTTCGAGCTGCCCCGACCGGTCAAGGTCGTGGTCGACTGCGGCAACGGGACGGGAGCGCTCGTGGCGGTCGAGCTGCTCGAAGCGCTCGGGGCCGAAGTCGTTCCGCTCTTCTGCGAGTCCGACGGGACTTTCCCGAATCACCACCCCGACCCGACCGTCGACGAGTACCTCGTGGACCTGATCGAAACGGTCCGACGCGAGGGAGCCGACCTCGGGGTGGGCTTCGACGGGGACGCAGACCGGATCGGTGCCGTGGACGAGAACGGCACGATCATCCGGGGCGACATGCTGCTGCTCCTCTTCGGCCTCGACATTCTGGAGCGGGACGGACCGGGACAGAAGCTCGTCTTCGACGTGAAGTGCTCGCAGGTGCTCGCGGACGTATTCGAGCAGGCGGGTGGTGTGCCGATCATGTGGATGACGGGGCACTCGCTCATGAAACAGAAAATGAAGGCCGAGAGCGCGCCGTTGGCCGGTGAGCTCAGCGGCCACATCTGTTTCGCCGACGACTACTACGGTTTCGACGACGCGCTCTACGACGCATGTCGGCTGATCGACTTGGTGGCGCGCTCCCAAAGGTCTCTCTCGAAGATGGTCGCCGATTTTCCGAAGATGGTTTCCACGCCCGAGCTCCGGATCGAGGTTACGGAGGAGAGCAAGTGGGACGTCGTCGCGGCCGCGCAGGAGTATTTCCGGCAGCGTTACGACGTGATCGACGTCGACGGTGCCCGCGTCCTTTTCGGTGACGGCTGGGCGCTTTTGCGTGCATCGAACACGCAGCCCGTCATCGTTGGGCGTTACGAAGCCGCCACCGAAGAACGCCTCGCCGAGATTCGTAGCGAGGTCGAGGCGTGGCTCGCGACACAGGGAGTGCAGACCTGAAGGCACCGGACCTGCGGGGGAGCAGGCTGCTTCTGGCGGCCGCCTTTGTGCTGATCGGCGTCTTGCTGATCGGCCGCATGCTCGCGTCCCTCTACGTCGAGATCCTCTGGTTCCGCTCCGTCGGATTCTCGGACGTCTTCTGGAAGCGGGCTGTGTGGGAGTGGGGAGTCCGTGGGCTCGGCGGCCTCGTCGTGATCGGGGTGATCTACGCCAATCTCAGGGTCGTGGCGCGGACGCTGGGAGGCATCCGAATCAAGCGACGGCTCGGCGGCCTGGAGATCTCCGAACAGCTTCCCAAGCACTACGTATCGCTCGGGATTCTGGGGACCTCGGTGCTGATGGGCCTGTGGTTCGGTGCGTCCATTCCCCGGGCCATCGGCCTTCAGTCACTCTTCCTCCTCGGGGCTCCCGACTGGGGTGTGATCGATCCCGTCCTCGGCAAGGATCTGACGTTCTACGTGCTTCTGCTGCCGGTCCTCGGCGCCGGAGTGACCTTCGCGATGGTGCTCGCGTTCCTCGCGTTCACCCTTTCGGCGGCCGGCTACGCGGCGACCGGTGCGGTGCGGTGGGGACAGGGGCAAGTCTACGCGGAGCCCCAGCCCCGCGTTCACCTGGCCATTCTCGTGGCGGCCTTCTTCGTCTTCCTCGCGATCCGTTTCTACTTGGGGCGCTACCTGCTCCTCCTCGACGGGTCGTCCTCCGTGCAAGGGATCTTCGGTTTCGCGGACGCTCAGGCCAGGCTTCCGGCCTTCCGCATCCTCACGGTGCTCTCGGTCTTTACCGCGATCGGCGCAGTATGGAGTGGCGTGAAGGGTCGCACGCTTCCACTCGCGACCACCTTCGGCGCGCTCATCGTTGGCGGCTTGCTGGTCGGTCAGGCGTACCCGGCAGTCGTTCAGCGCTTCCAGGTCGAGCCCAACGAGCTCGCACGGGAAGGTGAGTATATCGAGCACGCGCTGCGATTCACGCACCTGGGGTTCGGCCTCGACGGGCTCGAGAAGAGCGGGTTCGCGTACAGCGAGGAAGGTGAGATCGACTGGAGTGAGGCGGCCGCGCAATTCGCCGGTCTGCCCATCTGGAACTCCGACGCCCTGCTGACGACGTACCGTGAGGTGGAGGGACGTCGGAGCTACTACGACTTCGACCGGGTTTCGATCGATCGCTACGAGACCTCCGGCGGGATGCTCCCCGTCGCTCTCGCGGTCCGAGAGGTGGACCCCAGCGGGATCGAGGACCCGAACTGGCAGAATCTCCACCTACGCCGGACGTTCGTAACGGGGATGGGTGCGGTCGCCAGTGCTGCGGGAGCGAGGACCCCCGAGGGGCGGCCGCCGATGTTCCTGGCGGACATTCCACCCCGCTTTACCGAGAGCGGAGTCGCTCCCGAGGCCCTCCGGCTCGAGCGGCCCGAGGTCTTCATCGGCTCCCGTCCGCGGTCCCGGCTGCAGCAGTACGCGATCCTCAATCCCGAGGATCACGCTCGAGCGGATTCCGCGCCGGGTCAGCCGGGTGTGGATTTCCCGAACGGCATCGAGCTCGGATCCTTCCTGCGCAAGGTGCTGCTCGCCTGGCGCTTCCAGGACGCCAACCTGCTTTTCGCTTCCGAGGTGTCCTCCGCGAGCCGGCTGGTGTTCCGGAGACAGGTGTTCGAGCGGGTGCAGCGGATCTCGGGGGACCTCATCCGGTTCCTCGAGGCGCCGTACCCGGTCATCTCGGACGGGCGGATCGTCTGGATGGTCGAGGGCTTCACCGGCACTCGCTGGTTCCCGCTCTCGGCGATGCACGCGCTGCCGGGTCGAAGGCAGGTGCGCTACATTCGCAACTCGGTGAAGATCACCGTGGACGCCGTGAACGGAGACGTCCGGTTCTACGTGGTGGACGAAGCGGATCCGCTCCTCGCCGCGTACGCCAGTGGATTCCCGACTCTTTTCCGCCCCTTCTCGGAGATGCCGGAGGACCTGCAGGCGCACATCCGGTATCCGAAGGAGCTGCTGCGGCTCCAGGCCGACGTGCTCAACCAGTATCACCAGGAGACTGCGTCGATCTTCCACCGCCAGCAGGATGTCTGGGCCGCGCCTCAGGAGCTGGCCAAAGGGACCACGCCCGTGCCGTACCAGCCGGAGTATGGGATCTTCCGCCTGCCTGGGGACGCGGAGCCGTCGTTCGTGCTCAGCACCGTCTTCGTGCCGGACGGACGGCAGAACCTCACGGCGATGCTCGTCGCCAGAAGCGATCCGGACCAGTACGGACACCTCACCCTTCTGGAGATGCCCGAGGGTGCGCTCGTGCCCGGCCCTCGTCAGGTCGAGGCGCTGGTCGAGCAAGACCCCGACATCTCGCAACAGTTCTCGCTTTGGCGCACAGGCGGTAGCCAGGTCTGGACCGGCCACCTCCACCTCGTGCCGGTAGGGGAGACGCTGCTGTACATGGAGCCTGTCTATCTCGCGGCCGAGGAGGATGCCATCCCGGAGCTGCGGCGTTTCGTGGTCTCGGACGGTCGGAGGGTCTCGATGCAGGCCGACCTCGACGACGCGATCAGCGAGCTCGCCCTGGCCTCCGGTCAGTCGGCACCAGCCACTCGGGCGGCAGCGCTCGGTGTCGACGTGCCGGTGGCGAGCAGCGGCCAATGGCCGCGCGAGGCACTGGGTCTCCTCGAGCAGGCCGAGGACCGTCTGCGAGCGGGAGACTTCCAGGGATTCGGCGAGGCGCTTGAGGAATTGAAGGTGCTTCTGGAGCGACTTTCCGCGGATTCCAGCGGCGGCTGACCCCTTCCTTGAATTGACGTTTCGGGCTTGGTAGCTTCAGCCGCTGCCGGGCTCCCCCGACTGTCTCGTCGGGTCTCGCTGGGCCGGTCATACCCTACGAAGACACCATGAATATTCACGAATACCAGGCGAAGGAGATCTTCGTCCGGGCCGGGATGCCGGTGCCCCCGGGCAAGGTCGCAACGACACCCGAGGAGGCTGCCGCGATCGCGGCCGAGTTCGGAGACACCGTCGTCGTGAAGGCTCAGATTCATGCGGGCGGTCGTGGAAAGGCAGGGGGCGTCAAGCTCGCTTCCAGCCCGGGCGAGGCACGCGAGCACGCCGCGAACATCCTCGGGATGGAGATCAAGGGTCTGACCGTCGAGCGGGTTCTCGTCACGCCCGCGGAAGACATCGACACCGAGGCCTATGTCGGCGTGCTGATGGACCGCGCGGCCCAGGCTCCGACCTTCATGGTATCGGCCGAGGGCGGAATCGACATCGAGGAGGTCGCGGCCACCAACCCGGACGCGATTCGCAAGCTCACGGTCGATCCCCGGTATGGTCTCCTGCCGCATCAAGCCTATTGGCTCGCCAATGCCCTCTACGAGGATCCGGGCCTGATCAAGCAGGCGGCCAAGGTGATCCGGCAGCTGTACGTCGCCTTCACCGAAGCGGGTGCCTCGATGGCGGAGATCAACCCGCTGATCACGACGCCGTCGGGGGAGGTCAAGGCGATCGACGCGAAGATGAGCATCGACGACAACGAGCTCTTCCGGCACCCGGAGATCGCGGCCTATCGCGACAGCAGCGCCGAGCCTCCCGCGGAGACGAAGGCACGTGAGTCGGGCCTCTCGTACGTGAAGCTGGATGGAGACGTCGGGTGCTGTGTGAACGGCGCGGGTCTCGCGATGGCCACCATGGACCTGGTGAAGTACTACGGAGGAGAGCCGGCGAACTTCCTGGATATCGGAGGTTCGTCCAACCCCGAGAAGGTCGTATCCGCGCTGGAGATCATCACCTCCGATCCGAACGTGAAGGTCATCCTCTTCAACATCTTCGGGGGGATCACGCGCTGCGACGACGTCGCGAAGGGGATTGTCGAGGCCACCAACCGAATCGACATCGACGTGCCGATCGTCATCCGTCTGACCGGCACGAACGAGACGGAGGCGCTCGCCATCCTCTCGGACGCCGGTTTCACGGCGTTCACGTCGATGGACGATGTGGTCGAAAAAGCCGTGCAACTCGCCAGTGAGGCAGCCTGATGGCCATCTTCGTCGACGAAGGCACGCGTCTGGTGGTGCAGGGCATCACGGGTCGGGACGGCTCGTTCCACACGAGTCAGATGATGGATTACGGCACGCAGGTCGTGGCCGGGGTGACGCCCGGCAAGGGCGGGCAGAGCTTCGAGGGGCCCGACGGCACAGCCGTACCCATCTTCAACGCCGTGGACGAGGCCGTCCGGGAGACGGGCGCCAACACCTCGGTCATCTACGTGCCTCCGGCCTTCGCTGCTGGAGCCGTGGAGGAAGCCGCCGACGCAGGAATCGGCTTCATCGTCGCGATCACGGAGGGCATCCCAGTCCTGGACATGGCAAGGGCACACGCCTTCGCACGGGATCGGGGCGCGAGGGTCTTGGGCCCCAACTGCCCGGGGCTGATCTCTCCGGGCAAGGCCAAGGTGGGCATCCTGCCGGCTCAGATCGTCAAGCCGGGGCCCGTCGGTGTCATCTCGCGTTCCGGGACGCTGACGTACGAGGCGGTCTATCACCTCACCAACGCGGACATTGGTCAGACCACCTGCGTCGGGATTGGAGGAGACCCCCTCATCGGCACGAACTTCATCGACTGCCTGGAGGCATTCAAGGCCGACCCCGACACGAGAGCGATCGTCATGATCGGCGAGATCGGGGGTACCGACGAGCAGGATGCGGCCGCCTGGGTGAAGGAGCACATCGAGGTTCCGGTGGTCGGCTTCATCGCTGGGCAGACGGCCCCTCCGGGACGGCGCATGGGGCACGCCGGGGCGATCATCAGCGGGGCCGCAGGCACGGCGGAGGAGAAGATCAAGGCGTTCGAGGACAACGGGATCGCTGTGGCACAGCGCCCGGCCGACATCGCACCGCTCATTCGCGAGGCGCTCGGCGGCTGACCTCCGGACGGGGGTCGGAGTTCGGCTATGCACCTCGCGGACTACTTGCCGGAGGACGGAGGGTTCATTGTCCCGTTCTCCGAAACGGAACAGGATGCGCAGCTTCTCGCGCTTCTGCGATTGATCGTGCCGGAGGCCGACGCGACCCGGTTGGAGCGGCTTGCGAGGGACATCTACGAGGGGCGGGCCGGCGAGCTGGTGCAAGCGTCTTCAGCTTCGATCCGGGCAGTCCAGACCGACCTGACGGACCAGGTTCGGATCGCCATCGGGACGTCGACCGAGGATTTCGACCCGGATGCCGGACGACCCAACGTTCTCGTCCTGATCCTGACGCCACGCCGAATCTCGGCGCTCCGGGACCAGGTCTTGCCGTCCCTTGTGCGGCTTTTCCGGGAGGAGGATCACCTGCGGCGGGTCCTGGCGGCGCGCAGACCGGAGGAGCTCGAGGCGATCGGCGCCCTGATGGAGCTCGAGATCCGGGAGCACCTGCTCGTGGAGGACGCGCTGGTGCCGGTGCAGTATCGGGTGTATCCCGAAACTCCGTTCGAGGAGGTCGTGGATCTCATGATCCGACGGTCCCTCCACTCGGTGCCGGTGGTCGGTGCCGACTACGAGTTCCTCGGCATTGTCACGACGGGCGATGCGCTGCGGAACCTCCTCCCGCGGGTCCGCGCTCGGCGGGGACGACATGCCTCTCACACGGGCGCGGAGATTCTCGCGCGAGACGTGATGACTCGAAGCGTCATGTGCGTCTCCGAGGACCAAAGCCTGGTGGACGCCGCGAACACGATGGTCACGCGTGACGTGGAACAGCTCCCGGTTGTGCGCGAGAGCGCGCTGGTCGGCGTGATCGACCGAAAATCGGTGCTCGAGCTGGTCTTCGGTCAAGCGGGCTTTACCGGTGAGCACAACATCGAAACTGCAAGCGAGGGATAGAAATCCGATGAGCTTTACACTGACGATCATCAAGCCGGACGCCGTTTCCACAGGGAAGGCGGGCAAGATTCTGGCACATCTCGAGGATGCGGGCTTCACGGTCAAGGCGATGCGCATGACGCGCCTCAGCCGGGAGCAGGCGGGCGCGTTCTATGCCGTCCATCGGGAGCGCCCCTTCTACGACTCGTTGGTCGCATTCATGACGTCCGGGCCGGTCGTCCCCATGGTGCTCGAGGCCGAGGGCGCGGTCACGAAGCTGCGAGAGGTGATCGGCGCGACCGATCCCGCGGAGGCCGACGAGGGTACCGTCCGCAAGCTCTACGCGGAGTCCAAGGAGCGGAACGCGATCCACGCTTCCGACTCGGACGAGAACGCCGCGATCGAGGCCTCCTTCTTCTTCTCCACGCACGATCTGCTGGGGTTGAAGGGGTAGAGAGCGGTAGCTAGCTTCTACGTCTATGCTCAGAGTCGACCTTGCTCGTCTGGGGCGCGAAGGAAGGCTCCGGATCGAGGGGACGATCGGTCCGGAAGAGCTGGAGTCTCCGGACGCCGGGTTCCGGCCGACAGGCGCCTTCAATGCGAGCCTGACGGCGGATTCGGCGGGCTCGGGCGAAGTCGTGGTACGCGGCGCGCTCCGGGGTCCGATCGGCCAAGAATGCCGGCGGTGCCTGGTGCCGCTCGAGAAGGAGTTCACGCTCGACGTGACGATGGTCTTCGGACCGCCGGACGAGCTCTCCGAGGACGACGACGAGATCAGGACGATCGAGGCGGGAGCCATGGAGATCGACCTGCTTCCCCATCTGCGGGAAGAGTTGTTGCTGACGGTTCCGCCGTATGCGGAGTGTAAAGACGAGTGTCGAGGGCTGTGCCCGGGGTGCGGCGTCAACCTCAACGAGGAAGACTGCGGGTGCGGGGAGAAGGAGTCTGATCCTCGATGGGATGCGCTGAGGGCCCTCAAAAACGAGTGAGACAGAACGATGGCCGTTCCGAAGAAAAAAATCTCCAAGCAGCGGAAGCGTAAGCGGCGCACGCACTACAAAGCGGCTCCGGTCACGACGAACTCTTGCCCCCGTTGCGGTGACCCCAAGCTGCCCCATCACGTCTGCCAGGGCTGTGGCTACTATGATGGGGAGCACATCTACGAGGTCGAAGTAGACTGAGTCGGCGCGCCCTCGTGGCGCCGTAACTCCAGCCGGGAAGCCTGCCTGTGCGGATCGCCCTAGACGCGATGGGCACCGATCATGCGCCTGCGAGTGAGATCGCGGGTGCCGTGGAAGCGCTCTCGGATCCCGACGGCGACTTCGAGGTCGTGCTCGTGGGTGATCAGGCCCTGATCGAAGCCGAACTGTCCAAGCACGACGACGTTCCCGAGGACCGCCTGCTGATCGTGCACGCCCCCGAGCGAGTCCTGCCGGGCGAAGCGCCGTCCACAGTGCTCCGCCGCAAGCCGGACTCCTCCATCGCGGTCGGTCTCGGACTCCAGAAAGAGGGGAAGGCCGACGCCTTCATCAGCGCCGGGAACACCGGTGCGGTGATGGCGGGGTCGCTCTTCATTCTCCGCCCCCTGGAGGGCGTCGACCGGCCGGCGATCGGGACCCTCATGCCTACGTCGGTCGGCTTGACGTTGATGCTGGATGCAGGTGCCAACGTGGACTGCAAGCCGAAGCATCTCGTTCAGTTCGCCCACTTGGGCAAGGTGTACGCGCAGGATCTCATGGGAATCGAGAATCCGAGGATCGGACTGCTCAACATCGGCGAGGAACCGGGCAAGGGAGACGAGCTTACCGTCGCTACCCACGCGGCGCTGACCGATGAGGACCTCAATTTCATCGGCAATGTCGAAGGACGAGCGATCATCGAAGGAATCTGCGACGTGCTCGTCTGTGACGGATTCGCCGGCAATGTGCTGCTCAAGTTCTACGAGTCCGTTGCTCACTTCATCGTGGGCCTGCTCGGGAACGCGATCGGGGAGGTCGGGCACAACGACAAGCTCGAAGAGGTTGTGCGAGTGCTCGATTGGACCGAGACTGGGGGCGCTCCGTTACTCGGAGTGAACGGTATCTCGATCATCTGTCACGGGGGATCGCCGCCGAAGGCGATCCGGAATGCGATCCGTGTCGCGGGCAGAGCTGTGGAGGCGTCGATGGTCTCGCACTTCGAGCGGGAGCTCGCGGCTTCCGTCGACTCGAGGGGGACTGCTTGAGCTTGAACGGTGCCGGACCCATGGTCGACATCGTCTCGATGGGCCGGTTTCTTCCCGACAACGTGGTGACGAACCGCGACCTCGAGGAGCTGGTCGACACTTCGGACGAATGGATCGCCACGCGGACCGGAATTCGCGAGAGGCGCATCGCGCCCGACGACATGACAGCCGCATACATGGGCGCAGAGGCGTCCAAGATCGCGCTGAATCGTGCGGGGCTCGAGCCGTCCGACGTCGACCTCATCATCATCTCGACGGCAACGCCCGATCGCTGGCTTCCCTCGACCGCGTGCGACATGCAGGGGCTGCTCGGAGCGAACAATGCCATGGCCTTCGACCTGGCCGCGGCGTGCTCGGGATGGCTGTATGCGCTGTCGATGGCCGAGGGGTACATCGCCGCCGGACATGCCGAGACGGCGCTCGTCGTCGCAGCCGAGAAGATGAGCGCCATCGTCGACTGGACGGACCGTGCCACCTGCGTGCTTTTCGGAGACGGTGCCGGCGCCGCGGTACTTCAACGGGCGAACGGTGGCAGGGGGATCATCTCCAGCCACCACCAGTCGGATGGGACGCTGGCCGACCTCCTGTATCGTCCCGCCGGGGGCAACACGATTCCTCTCGACGAGGAAGTCCTGGCCTCGGGCGACCACTTCATTCGCATGGCGGGCAGGGAGGTCTTCAAGAACGCCGTGCGCTCGATGGCCGAAGGAGCGGATCGAGCCCTCCAGCAGGCCGGCTGGACGGGAGAGGAGATCGATCTCCTGGTCCCGCACCAGGCGAACATTCGGATCATCGAGGCCACGGCCAAGTACGCCGGCATCCCGATGGACAAGGTCTACGTCAATGTGGACAGATACGGCAACATGAGCTCCGCCACCGTCCCCGTGGCGCTCGACGAGGCCGAGGAGCGAGGCCTCCTGGTGCCCGGGATGAAGGTCCTCTCGGTGGCGTTCGGGGCGGGGTTGACCTGGGGCGCCATGACCTTCCAGTGGTAGCCTGAGGCCGCTCGCGAGTCGGCAATGACGCTCGGACTACTTTTCCCCGGACAGGGATCGCAGCACGTCGGCATGGGACGCGAGCTCGCGCTCGCGTATCCCGAGGCCGCCGAGACCTTCGAGCGCGCCGACGACGTCCTGGGATTCTCGCTGTCCCGGCTCGCGTGGGAGGGCCCCGAGGAAGAGCTGACGCAGACGAAGAATGCGCAGCCTGCGATTCTCGTCCATTCGGTGGCCGCCCACCGGGTCCTCTCCGTGCGCCTGGAGGGAAGAGTGGCCACGGCCGCCGGACATTCGCTGGGAGAGCTGAGCGCCCATGTGGCCGCCGGCACCATGGCTTTCGAGGACGCCGTGCGCGTCGTTCGCAAGCGCGGCGAGCTCATGTTCGCGAGCGGGCAGGAGCGGGACGGTACCATGGCTGCCGTGCTGGGGCTCGCCGACGAAGCGGTCGAGTCGATTTGTGCGCGTGTGAGCGAGGAAGGATCCGTCGTCGTGCCCGCCAACTTCAATTCGAGCGGGCAGGTCGTCGTCAGCGGGGACACGGAGGCGGTCGAGCGTGCCATGGCTGCGCTCAAGGACGGCGGAGCCAAGAAGGTCGTCCCGCTGAACGTCTCCGGAGCCTTCCATTCCCCGCTCATGAAGTCGGCTGAAGACGGCCTCACCGAAGTGCTCGAGTCCACCGACTTTCGGGATCCGAGCTTCCCGGTCGTGTCGAACGTGACGGCGGGGGCGGTCACGAGCGGGGACGACGCGCGGGAGCTCCTGATCCATCAGCTGACCTCGCCGGTCCGCTGGTCCAGCTCCGTGGCGACGATGCTCGAAGCGGGCGTCGAGGCCTTCGCGGAGCTCGGCCCCGGGTCGGTGCTGTGCGGCTTGAACCGTAGAAACGCGAAAGGTGTGCCCTGCGCGGCTTTGGGTGCGCCCGAAGCGATCGAAGACTGGGAGGTCTCATGAGCGTCGAGCGTGAGCTCGAGGGACGCGTGGCCGTCGTCACCGGTGGTTCGCGCGGCATCGGCAAGACGATCGCCGAGGAGCTGGCCCGCGCGGGAGCCACGGTGGCGGTCGTGGCGCGGAACGGGGATGCCGCGCAGGCCGTGGCATCCGCCCTGGAGGGCGAAGGCCACATGGGAAGAGCCTGCGACGTCTCGGACGCGACGGCGGTGGGGGAGACCGTGTCGGCGATCGAGGCCGAGGCGGGACCGATCGGCATCCTGGTGAACAACGCCGGGATCACCCGCGACAACATCCTGATGCGGCTGAAGGAAGAGGATTGGGACACGGTCCTCGACATCAACCTGAAGGGTGCGTTCAACCTCACGAAGGCGGTTACCCGGGGGATGATGAAGCAGCGCGACGGCTCGATCGTCAACATCACCTCGGTGGTCGGCATCATGGGCAACCCGGGCCAGACGAACTACGCGGCCTCCAAGGCCGGATTGATCGGTCTGACGAAGAGCGTGGCCCGCGAGCTGGCCTCTCGGAACGTCCGCTGCAATGCGGTCGCGCCCGGATTCATCGTGACCGACATGACGGACGAGCTCACCGAGGCCCAGGTCGAGGAGCTTCGAGGGAAGATTCCCCTGGGACGGCTCGGAGAGACCGAAGATGTGGCGTCTCTCGTACGGTTTCTCGCTGGGCCGGCGGCTCGCTACATTACCGGCCAGGTTATCGCAGTAGACGGTGGCATGGCCATGTGACGGCCGGGCTCGATCACCCGGCAGTATCAAGAAGACAACCCATCACGTTTCTTGGAGGAAGCATGTCGGACGACGCTGGCGCGAAGGTCAAAGAGATCATCATCAACGAGTTGGGCGTAGATCCCGAGAAGGTGACGGACGACGCGGCTTTCGTTGAAGACTTGGGTGCGGATTCCCTCGATACGGTCGAGCTCGTCATGGCCTTCGAGGAGGAGTTCGGACTCGACATTCCGGACGAGGACGCCGAGCAGATGCGCACGGTCGGCGACGCCATCAAGTACATCGAGGAGAATGCCGATAACTGAGCCTCGGGAGAGGCTCGGCCGAACACGTCATGGGTGATTCGAACGGAGGAAACCGGCGCCGGGTCGTCATCACCGGCGCAGGACTGCTTACGCCGGTCGGAAACGACCTCGACGCGGCGTGGCCGGCGCTGCTGGCAGGGGAGAGCGGAGGTGGTCCGATCACCCAGTTCGACGCGTCCGAGGGGTACTCGTGCCAGATCGCGTGCGAGGTCAAGGGCTTCGATCCGGAGGACTTCCTCGATCGCAAGGAGGCTCGACGCTACGATCGCTTCCTGCAGTTCGCTCTGGCCGTGACCGAAGAGGCGATGCGGAACGCCGGCTTGGATGGAGTACCCGAGGGAACGGCGGCGGAGCGGTTCGGGGTGATCTATGGGAGTGGCATCGGTGGGATCGCCACCTTCCAGGAGCAGCACGGCATTCTCAGGGACAAGGGGCCCGGTCGGGTCAGCCCGTTCTTCATCCCGATGTTCATTCCTGACATCGCGGCGGGGCAGATCTCGATCCGCTTCGGGGCCAAAGGCCCCAACTACGCCACGGTCTCGGCCTGTGCCTCGAGCGCACATGCCATCGGGGACGCCATGCGTTTCATCCAGCGCGGCGAAGTCGACATCATGATCGCGGGTGGCTCGGAGGCGGCGATCCAGCCGGTCGCGATCGCCGGCTTCGGCAACATGAAGGCCATGTCCACGCGAAACGACGAGCCGACCCGGGCATCTCGCCCCTTCGACGCCGGGCGCGACGGCTTCGTCATCGGAGAGGGTGCCGGGACCGTCGTGTTGGAGTCGCTGGAGCACGCCGAAGCGCGAGGGGCGAACGTCCTCGCCGAGCTCGTCGGCTATGGTGCGTCCGGGGATGCCTATCACATCACCGCTCCTGCCCCCAATGGCGAAGGAGCGCAGCACGCGATGAGGCTCGCTCTGCACGACGCCGGGGCGAAGCCGGAGGACGTCGACTATATCAATGCGCACGGTACGTCGACTCCAGCCAACGACAAGAACGAGACCGCCGCCGTAAAGGCGGTGCTGGGCGCTCACGCGCACGACATCGTCATGGGCTCGACCAAGTCGATGACGGGCCACCAGCTCGGTGCCGCGGGCGCGGTCGAGGGGGTCGTGACGGCCCTCGTCTGTCGGGACGGGAAGATTCCGCCGACGATCAACTTCGAGGAAGCGGACCCCGACTGCGACCTGAACTACGCTCACAATGAGATGCTCGAGCGTGAAGTGAAGCTCGCGCTCTCCAATTCCTTCGGCTTCGGCGGACACAATGTCTGCCTCGCGATTCGCCGCTGGGAGGACTGACGGCCCGGGATATCCTCATGCGCGTCGGTCTAGGTTACGACTCCCATCGGTTCGATTCGGACCGGAACCTCGTCTTGGCTGGCGTGGAGATCCCTGATTCGCCAGGCCTGGCGGGACACTCCGATGCGGACGCGGTCGCGCATGCGGTCACGGACGCGATCCTGGGCGCTGCCGCTGCGGGAGACATCGGGTCGCATTTCCCGCCGAGCGACGACACGTGGAAGGATGCGGACTCGATGGTTCTTCTTTCGCGTGCCGTCGAGATTGTCGCAGACGCCGGCTTTCGGGTGGGGAACGTGGACGTGACCGTGATCTGCGAGCACCCCAAGATCGGTCCCCACGCCCTCCGGATGCGGGAACGGCTGGCCTCCGTACTCGGATGCGGCGTCGACGACGTGTCCGTGAAGGGCAAGACGAACGAAGGGATGGGCTGGACCGGATCGGGTGAAGGGATCGCCGTCCATGCGGTCGCCTTGATTGACCGGAGCGGCGACTAGGGAGCACGGCTCCGAATGAACTGGGTTTCGAGACTGTTGGAGGCGCTTTCGAGTCTGCCTCCGGGGCTCACCTATCTCGTCTTGGGCCTCGGGGCAGCCGTCGAGAACATATTTCCGCCTCTGCCGGCGGACACGTTCATCGTCCTCGGCTCCTTTCTGGCGGCGCGCGGGCAGGCTTCGCTGACGACGGTGTTTTGGGTCACCTGGTTGGCGAACACGGTCGCGGCGACCACGGTCTACCTCGCGGGACGGCGCTACGGGACCGGCTTCTTCAGGCGAGGTCTGGGTCGGCGCCTACTGAATCCCGCGCAGATGGACGTTCTGAGGGGCTTCTACGAGCGATGGGGGGTTTGGGCGATCTTCCTGACCCGATTCCTGCCCGGGCTGCGAGCGGTGGTACCGGTCTTTGCCGGGGTCACCCAGCAGACGGCACCGAGCGTGGTCCTGCCGATCGTGGTGGCGTCCGCCATCTGGCATGGTGCACTGGTGATCATGGGAGGCTTCGCAGGTCGGAATCTCGATCGTATTCTGGAGCTGTTGGCAGGGATCAACCTCACGCTCGTGATCATCGCCGTCGTCCTGGCCGCGCCGGCCGTGGTTTGGTGGGTGATGACCCGGAAGCAGAAGGTTCAAAAGCAGTGACCGGAGCCTCTCGGGAGAGGGCTTTCGGACTCGAGCCCTACGTCGACTACCTTCGCTATGAGCGGGGGCTGGCCGATCGGACCGTCTCGGCCTACCGCCGGGAGGTCGAAGCGTTGATTCGCCACTTCGATTCGGTCGGTATCGACGATCCGAAGGCGGTGACCACGAGCGATCTTCGTGACTATGTCTTCGCGCTGAGCGACCGAGGCCTCAAGGCCAGCTCCGTACGACGGGCAATCTCTGCGATGCGGACGTACTTCGGGTTTCTCGTCGAGGAATCCGAGCTCACGGCAGACCCGACCGAGCGCCTCGACGCACCCAAGTCCGGACGTCCGCTACCCGACGTCTTGTCGATGGACGAGGTGCTTCGGATGATCGAGGCGCCCAGGCTCGACTCTCCGTTCTATTGGCGTGATCGGGCAATTCTGGAGTTTCTGTACGCCACCGGCGTCCGCGTCTCCGAGCTCGTGGAGCTCCCGCTGGGGCGCGTCTACCTGGAAGACGGGATCTGCCTGGTGCTCGGCAAGGGCTCGAAGGAGCGTTTGGTGCCGATCGGTGGAGCCGCGCGGGCGGCGACCGGGACCTACCTCCGGGAGGTGCGTCCAGGGCTCGACCGCGGTCGCTCGGCGGGGATGGTCTTTCTGAATCGAATGGGAAAGCCCCTCTCTCGCGTGGCCGTCTGGAAGATCGTCAAAGAAGCCGCCCGCGCCGCCGGGGTCGAGAAGCGCGTCTCGCCGCACACGCTGCGCCACACCTTCGCCACGCACCTGCTGGAGGGTGGGGCGGACCTGGTGGCCGTGCAGGAGCTGCTCGGTCATGCGGACATCTCGACGACGCAGATCTACACCCATGTCGACCGTGAGTACCTCAAGGAGGTTCATCGGCGACACCATCCCAGGGCTTAGCCCGGTCGGGTGATTCCCCATCGGTCCGAGGTCCGCGGACCCGATCAGCCCTTGGCAGACCCCTCGAGCAGGAAGGCGGGCAGGACGATCAGGGTGAAGATCTGAATCAGCAGCACGCCGATCGCCAGGAGCACGCCCATGCTGGCGATTCCTCGGTGGGGCGTGAAGGCGAGGCTGCTGAAGCTGACGACCGTCGTGATGCCGCTGAAGACGACGCCGCGTGCCGTGCTGGTGAGGAGGACGGGACGCCCACCGGTCCCCATCGAGCGGATCCTGTGGAAGATGTGCACGCCGTTGTCCACGCCGAGGCCGAAGAGCAGCGGAAGCACGATGATGTTGGCGAAGTTGAACGATATGCCCAGCAGCACCGTGATTCCTCCGGCTACCAGCGCGGCCAGGCCGAGCGGCAGCAACACCAGAAGCACCGAATCCGGCCGCCTCAGCACCAGGAGCAGCACCAGGAAAATCGCGCCGAGCGCTCCCAGGAACGCCAGGCGGAACGCTCTCACGATCTCCCGCCCGGCCTCCACGTAACTGACCGGCAGGTCGGTGGCATCCGCCGTGACGGTGAAGATGTCACGTACGAATCTCCGCATCGCCAATGGGTCACTCAGGTCGTCGACCGGAACGACCTGCAATCGCCGCGTGCCGTCGCTTCCCACCCACTGGCGAGTGACTTCATCCGGCAGATTGTCCATCGTCAGCTGGGCCACCCGGAACGAATCGAAAAGGTCGTTCATGGTGGCGGACCACCCCGCCAGAAGCAGCCCGTTGAAGGACGTCAACGTCGACGCCTGAGCGACGGGACCCCTCGCCTCGAGAGCCGTCAGGAGGCGACGGAGCCTCCGGCTCAGCATGCCGAGGGTGGTGCTCAGCTCGCCCTCGGTGCGGCTGGCTGCAAAGGAGGTGAGGTCTCTCAGGTCACGTAGGGCCTGAATCTGATCCTCCCGGTCTTCCTCGGTGATCCGGCCCGGAGGCGGTGCGCGGTCCGGGAACCGTCCGGCCAGCCGATCGAGGATCTCGAGCTTGGGCTCCTGCTCCCGAGGCACGAACGATTCGACGGTGCGGACCTCCGAGACGGACTCCAGGCGTTCGAGAATCGCCACGGTGGGCTCTACACCGGCGGAGTCGCTCAGCACGCTCACGGTCCACGGCGCCGCGTTCGGGTCGACCAGCAGGTCCTCGAAGGTGGTGACCGATTCACTGGCCGGATCCCGCATGTTGTTGGGGTTGAAGTCGAAGCTGGCTCTCGAGAGGAGAAGCAAGCTCGCCACGGCAACAGTCAGTGAGATCCAGCGGATCGGACGTCCCTTACGGCTGGGGAGCCTGGCAAGTGGCTCCGCGACCCAGCGGCGCCAAAGTGCCGGCTGGGAACGACGGGGAGTGGGCGGCGGGCCGATCTGCAGGAGGCCTGGCAGGAGCGTGAAGCTCAGAACGAGCCCGATGAACATGCTTGTGCCGGAGATCAGCCCGAGCTCGGCTACACCGGCATACGCCGTCGGCACGAAGGCGAAAAAGCCCAGGGCCGTGGTCGCGGCGCAGAGCGAGAGAGCGGGGCCCACGTCCGCCGCGGCCAGCCTGACGGCTTCGGGCGCCGTCGTCTCCCCCGACATGCGCTCCCTGAAGCGCAGTGCGTAGTGGATCGCATAGTCCACGCCCAGCCCGATGTAGAGCACGGCGAAGGCGAGAGAGATCATGTTGAGATCGCCTACCGCCAACGCAGCGAATCCAGCGGAGAGCGAGAGGCCCGCCCCGAGCGTCAGGAGCGTCGAGAACGTCATCCAGAACGATCCGAGCGCGATGAGCAGCGTGATGCAGACTCCTCCCATCGCGAGAAGGCCGGCGAAGGCCGTCGAGCGACTCAAACCCTCGAGCTCTTCGTGCTCGAGCGCATGTCGCCCCGTGATCCGGACACGGACCCGCTGCGTGCCGAGCTGCTCCAGGTCGGCCGAGACCGCGCGAATGCGCTCGATGGCCGCTTCGGCGGGGAGAAAGCGGTCGTGGTTCATGACGGGCTCGACGGCGACGAAGCGGCGTCTGCCCCGATCGGCCATCCCGTCTCCATCGAAAACCGTCACCCAAGAGACCTCGTAGGGGTCGCCCTCCAAGAAGGACTCCACGGAGGCGCTGACCTCCCGAAGCGCGGAGTAGAGGTGCTCGGGCAGGTCGTCTCGCTCGACGGGGTCATCCGTGTCGTCGTCCGCGCCCTCGTCGTTTTCGGCCACTCTAAAGGCTTCGGCAAACGCCGCGACCAGTCCGCGAGGGGTGGGATTCTCGAATACCGGACTCAGAAAGGGTTCTGCGGCGACGAGCTGCGACTCGAGCTCGGAGAGCTCGTCGACGTCTCGGTAGAGGAGCTGGAAACGTCTGAAGAAGTCTTCCCCCTCCGGCAGCTCGGCATCGAGAATCACGTCCGGCTCGCGGTTGAGCCGGGCGACCAGCGTGTCGACCGCGCGGGAAGCCAGCTCAGGTGTCGACGCGTCGACGACGACGAGGAGATCCTTCGCGTTGGCCGGGAAGAGCGCTTCGTAACGGAGTCCGACCTGTCGGAAGGGCAGCTCCTCCGACAGCATCTCGGCCGTGTCGGTGTTGATGCCGAGCTCGGTGACCGCGACGTACAGCCCTCCGATGGCTGCCATGAGCGATACGAGGACTGCGAGGCGGGGGCGCTTCGTGACGCCTCGAATCCACCAATCGAGCAGGCTCTTCAGACGGGTTCGGGGCAAGGCATCACTCGGGGGTGATATCGGCTCGGGGCACCGCGGCTCCGGCACGGGCGAAGAGCCATCGCAGCACGAAGTCCTGCCGTGCGAAGAACTTGGACAAGATGACCGTCCTGCTCACCGACCTTCTCGAGATCTTCACCTCTGCGCCGGAGCCGTAGCCGGGGTTGTCGGCGATTCTACGAAGCGTCAGCACCGCCATCCCGAGAGCCCAGAGGCAGAAGTTACGGATCCCCGTCTCCCGGCTCGGGATCTTCAGCGTGTACTCGAGGGCATTGGCGAGGTGACCATGGGCGACCGCGACCAGCCGGAGCATGGCAGCCTCGAACGCGGGCCCCTTGTTGTCGGGCGAGAGCTCCCGGAGATCGTAGCCTTCTTCCGTGAAGACGTCGGCCGGGAGCCAGCAGTAGCCACGCTCCCAGTCCGCCCAGACGTCCTTGAGGATATTGGTCATCTGAAGTCCCTGACCGAACGAGCGCCCGAGCGCCATCATCTCGTCTCGGCGCGGGCCGAGCCGCTCCGGGAGGTGGAGGCAGAAGAGCTCGGTGAGCATCTCTCCCACCACGCCCGCGACATGGTAGCAGTAGCGATCCATCTCGCGCTGATCGGAAAGACCGGCAGGGCCACGATTCTCCTGGAAGGACACCATGCCCTCCGCCATGACCGCGACGCATCGCTGGAGGGCGGCCTGTTGGGGCTGGCTGAAGGAACGCGTGATGTCGAGGACCTGGCTGGTCTTTTCGATCAGCGCTCTCTCGGCCGGCAGCGTCGAGGTCGAGAGCCGAGGCGAGAGCGCTTCCGCGAATTGGTCGGCATTTTCGTCACCGTCCACGGCCGCCACGAACATCTCGGCGAAACGACGTCGGTCCGGGCCGGCCAGCGAGGGCTCGTCCTCGATCGTATCGACAATGCGACAGAGCAGGTAGGCGTTGCCCACGACCCGATGGAGCGAGTCGGGCAACGCCGGAATCGTGAGGGCGAACGTGCGAGACACGCCCTCCAGAAGTCCGTCCTGGAGCTTGAATTCTTCCGGCCCGGGCATCATCCGACCGTTGAGCTGTTCGACCAGGGCATTCATTCAACCAGCCTCCGCGGCGGCTGTGCGAGTGCCGGGGGTGGACGATTCTACCCCATCCCGGTAGGCGAGTCCATGAAGCGAGAGGCGCTCGCCCCGATGCTTGACCGTGAACGTGATCTTGGCGAGCTTTTCCGACGTCCGGAAGGGCGTGAAAACATGAAGCGAGTCTCTCACCAGGGGCTCCACCCTTCGGTTCCCGAGTGGGGCCGCCGGGTCTCGAGGAGTCGCGTAGGCCGAATCTCGGTTCGGTAAACTGCGGGGCACCCTTGTGGCCCGGAGATTTCCGGGCTTTTTTTGTGCTCTTCGCGCGGCATCGAGGCTGCGTGAAGTGACAAGGGGTTCAGGAGGAGGCGAACATCAGAGAGCAGCGGATCCGCGTCAACGATCAGATTCGGATCAGCCCCGTACGGCTGATCGATGCCGAGGGTGGTCAGGTCGGCATCGTCTCGATCGAGGAGGCCCGGGAACGGGCAGCCGAGAGCGGGATGGACATGGTCGAGGTCGCACCGGAGGCGCGGCCTCCCGTAGTGAAGCTGATGGACTACGGGAAGTTCAAGTACGAGCAACAGCGGGCGGCCAGAGAAGCGAAGAAGAAACAGCACCACGTCCAGGTCAAGGAAGTGAAGTTCCGGCCTGGCATCGAGGAGCACGACTACGAGTTCAAGGTTCGACACGCGCGTCGATTCCTCGATGAGGGGAACAAGGTCAAGCTGACGATGATGTTCCGGGGTCGGCAGGTGACGCACCCCGAGATCGGAAGGGAGGTCCTCCTTCGGGTCACCGGAGACCTCGAGGACGTGGGCAAGGCGGAGACCATGCCCAACATGGAGGGGCGGCTCATGTCGATGATCCTGGCCCCGCTCAAAGCAGCGAAGTGAATCGCGGGGCCAAGAGGTCTCGAAGGAGTATCGATGCCTAAGATGAAGACGAACCGGGGTGCGGCGAAGCGCCTCAAGCGGACAGGGTCGGGCAAGATCCGTCGCATGAGGGCGTTCAAGAGCCACATCCTCACGAAGAAGTCGCCGAAGCGGAAGCGTAGGCTGCGCAAGGCGACCCTGGTGTCCAAAGCCGACGAGAAGCGCGCGAAGAAGCTTCTCGCGGGCTCGTAGCGAAGGAGGAGCACGATGCCTCGCACGACAGCCTCGGTCGCCCGCAACAAGCGCAAGAAGAAGATCTTCAAGGCGGCCAAAGGTTATTTCGGTGGACGCAAGAACCTGTACCGCACCGCCAAGGATGCGGTCGAAAAGGGCTGGGAGCACGCGTACGTCGATCGAAAGAAGAAGAAGCGGAACTTCCGTCGCCTCTGGATCGCGAGGATCAACGCCGCTGCTCGGGACAACGACCTTTCATACTCCCGCTTCATCAACGGCCTGAAGAAGGCGGGGGTAGAGCTGGACCGGAAGGCGTTGGCCGACCTCGCCGTGAAGAACCCCGAGGCGTTTAGCGCCCTGGCGGATCGGGCCAGGGAGTCGCTCGCCAACTAGGTGGCACTGCCGCCCCGATTCGCCAGAGGGCTTCGCGACCGGGGTCGCGGGGCCCTCTTTCGGTAGGAGGACCTCGGAAACTGCACCGTGGTGCCCGAAGCGGGCCCCGACAGCTGTCGCAGGCTTATGAGCAACGAATCATTGATCGAAACGCTGAAAGACCTCGAGGCGGAGGCGACGGCCGCGGTCGAGGCCGCGACGTCACAGGAGGACCTCGAGGCGGTTCGAGTGCGATACATGGGTCGCAAGGACGGCCGGATCTCAGGCATCCTGCGCCGCTTGGGGGAGCTCTCGGCAGAGGAACGCCCGGCCGTCGGGGCCGAGGCGAACCGGGTGAAGCGGGTCCTCGACGGTGTCCTCGAGGCTCGGGCCACGCAACTGACCGCCGGATCGTCGGGGGCCGGTCCGACGCGGGACCTCTCTCTCCCCGGCCGGCGAGAGTGGGTCGGCGGTACGCATCCGGTCACTCAGGTCGTCGACGAGATCTGGGAGATCTTCAGGGGTATGGGGTTCTCACGCGCGCGCGGCCCGGAGGCGGAGACCGAGTGGTACAACTTCGTGGCTCTCAACACGTCGCTGGACCATCCCGCGGCCGACGAGCAGGACACGTTCTACCTGAAGGACTCGGTTCTGCTGCGAAGCCACACGTCTCCCGTCCAGATTCGGACGATGGAGCTGCACAAGCCGCCGATCCGGGTGCTCGCGCCCGGCGTCGTGTACCGACGTGACACCTACGACGCCACGCACACGCCCGCCTTCGCCCAGATCGAGGGTCTCGTGGTGGACGAGGGGGTCACCTTCATCGACTTCAAATCCACGTTGGCCGAGTTCGCTCGGCAATTCTGGGGGCCCGGAACCAAGGTGCGCTTCAGGCCCTCCTTCTTCCCGTTCACCGAGCCGAGCGCCGAGGTCGACGTCAAGCGAATGTTGACCCTGAAAGACGGCACGCGGGTCGAATCCGACTGGATCGAGATCATGGGTGCGGGGATGGTGGATCCCAACGTGCTCGAGAATGTCGGCTTGGACTCGGAGCGATACACGGGCTTCGCGTTCGGGATGGGACCCGCTCGGATCGCGCTCCTCAAGTACGGTGTTCACGATCTGCGAATCTTCTTCGAGAACGACGTGCGCTTCCTCTCGCAGTTCGCCCACGGAGGTGCTCGGTGAAGGTCTCCTACGGGTGGCTCCAGTCGATGATCCCGGGCCTTCCTTCGGATCCGGAGGCGCTCTACACCCTGTTGGCGGATCGGGGAGCCCCGGTCGAGGACGTCGTCCGCCGAGGTGAGGGCCTCGGGGACGTGGTCGTAGGTCGGGTGAAGTCCGTGCGTCGGCATCCCGACGCCGATCGGCTGTCACTTTGTGAAGTCGACAACGGCGAGGAGGTGCTTCAGGTCGTCTGCGGGGCCCCCGTGATTCAGGAGGGTGGCCTCTATCCTTTTGCGGGCGTCGGGACGGTGCTGCCCGGCGGGTTCAAGCTCAAGAAGGCGAAGATTCGGGGAGAATATTCCAACGGAATGCTCTGTTCCGAGAAAGAGCTCGATCTCGGGCGCGACCAATCCGGCATCATGCTCCTCGCCGGGGAGGAGCTCCGTCCGGGTCAACCGCTCGTCGAGGCGCTCGGACTGGACGACTTCCAGATCGAGATCGAGGTCAGCCCCAACAGGGGCGATCTACTCTCACACCTCGGCGTGGCACGGGAGATCGCTCCTGCGGGGATACAGGGAGTCGAGCTGCCGCCGATACCGGGGGCGCCCGAGCTCTCGCTGGAGCGCGCGAAAAGCGATACGGAGATCACGGGCGGCGGTGTGACGGTGCGGATCGAGGAGCCCGAGATGTGTCCGAGGTTCTTGGGCGTCGTGATTCGCGACATCGAAGTCGGTCCATCTCCGGACTGGCTGGCGAGGCGACTCCGGTCGATCGGTCAGCAGCCCATCAACAACGTGGTCGACGCGACCAACTACGTGATGATGGAGATGGGCAATCCCTTGCACGCCTACGACCTGGACAAGCTGGTCGGCAGCGAGGTCGTCGTGCGGTACGCCTCCGAGGGCGAGGGTATGGAGACGCTGGACGGTGTGGAGCGAAGCTTCACCTCGGAGATGATGATGGTCTGCGACGCCGAAGCGCCGCACGACATCGCCGGCATCATGGGCGGCGAGGACTCCTCGGTGACGGAGGAAACCACGAGCCTGTTCCTCGAGGGTGCGCTCTGGATCCCGTCCAACGTCCGGGCGACGCGACGCGCGCTCGATATCTCTTCGGACGCGGCGTACCGTTTCGAGCGGGGCGTAGACCCGCTGAGTCATGAGCCCGCGATGTTGCGGGCCATTCAGGTGATTCTGGCGACGGCGGGGGGGGAGGTCGACGGGCCGCTCATGGAGCTCTGTCCGAAGCCGTACGAGGCGATCGAGCTGACGTTGCGCCTCGGCCGGGTCGAACAGGTTCTCGGCCGCGCGTTCGAAGCGAAAGAGATCTGCGATCTGCTCGAACCGATCGGATTCGCCTGTGAAGAGCGTGACGGCATGCTGGATGTGACGGTGCCGTCCTTCCGGAGCTACGACGTCCTCCGGGAGATCGATCTCATCGAAGAGATTGCCCGTCTCTACGGATACGACGCGTTCGGCGAAGCGCTCGTGCCCTCGAGACCGAGCTCGGTACCGGATCATCCGCTTTTCCGGATCGAGGACGAGCTTCGGCGCGTGCTGAGCGGTCTCGGACTCCTCGAGGCCGCGAACCCATCGTTCGCTCCGGAGGCTGAGGCAGAAGTCGAGCTGCAGAATCCGATGTCCATGGAAGAGAGCCACTTGCGGGCGACACTTCTGCCCGGTCTCGCCAGGTCCGTGGAGTACAATTGGGCGCGAGGGTCGAGGGACGTCCGACTCTACGAGATCGGAACGGTCTTCCGTTCGGCTCCCGCCGGCGAGCCCCCCGTGGAGGCGACGCGAGTCGGGTTTCTCGTCACTGGAGCCGAGCACCCCGTGCACTGGGACCGGAGCCGGCAGCCCGTCGACCTCTGGACGCTGAAGGGCATGTCCGAGGCGCTTCTCCGGCACGGGGGGCGTCAGGGGCTCACGCTTTCCCAGGGATCCGATGCCTCCGGCTTCTTCGATGCGGAATGCAGCTTCTCGATTCGGGACGAGCAGGGTCGGGAGTTGGGCAGGGCCGGCCGAGTCGACCCGTCGAGACTCGACGCGCCCGTCTGGGCGGACGAGGTCTGGGGTTTCGAGCTCGAACTGCCGGCCGATCCGGAGCCGCGCACCGAGGTCGAATACGAGCCGCTCCCCGCCTTTCCCTTCGTGGAGCGGGACCTGGCGTTGCTTCTCTCGGAGCAGGTCTCGGCGTCGGAAGTCGTGGCATCGGTCCACTCGGCAGGAGGAGAACTGCTCGACGACGTCACGATCTTCGATGTCTATTCTGGTGACGGGGTACCGTCGGGTCTGCGATCTCTGGCCGTGCGCTTGCGTCTTCAGGCGCGGGACCGGACCCTGAGGGACAAGGACGCGGACAAGGTCGTGAAGCGGGTGCTGCAGCGACTGAAGGAGGACCTGGGTGTCGAGCAACGAATCTGAGGCCGATCGGCCGCGCGATGCAGAGGCTTTCGAGCGCCTGGAAAAGGCGGTCGCAGACGCGATGCAGGAGATTCAGCGACTTCGTCAGCAGCTGCAGAATGCCGAAAGCCAGTCGGACGAGATGGACGAGATGCTGCGGGGGATCACGGACGGCGAGCAGAGTCCGCGAGAGATGCTGAGGCGGCTGCATCAGCTGGAAAAGGAGAATCAGGACCTGCGGGGGCGCCTCGCTCAGGGGATCGAATCCGTCGACCGCCTCCTCGCCCGCGTCCGCTTCTTGGAGGAGCAACAGTGAGCCCGTCGGACAAGAAGTCTGTGACCGTTCGCATCGCAGGCGAGGAACACTCGCTGCGGTCTCATGCGGAGCCCGAGTACACGAAGCGTTGCGCCCGTTACGTCGATCGCCGGATTCACGAGATCAAGCAGCAGATCGGGCTCCTGGAGGGCCACAAGGCGGCGATCCTCGCGGCGCTGTCGATCACCGACGAGCTCTTTCGGGCTCAGGAGGAGACAGCAGGGAACAGGGACGAATTGGCCGGTCGCGTGACCGAGCTTTCCCAGCGTATCGAGGCCGTTCTGGACGGGGGAAAGTGACCTCGTAGCACTCCCTCGCAGAGGATCTCGTGGGACGAGGAAACGGGTCGGCTTGCCTTGGGAGCAGCCGGCCCTCTATTGTTTTTTCGATACTCGAGGTAACGCCCACCCTCGCCCGGCCCCACCGGCGGGCGATTTCGGAGCAGATAAATGGAGACCCCGCTGGTCGTAGGGCTGGCGGCGGCTGCGGCGTTGCTCTTCGGTTTGGCCGTCGGGTATGTGACCCGAGGCCGGATAGAGCGTGCGCGGCAAGAGAAGGCGCGGGCAGCCGCCCAGGATGAAGCCACCAAGATCCTGAAGGGTGCCGAGGCAGAAGCCGAGGCTCTTCGAAAGTCCAGTGTCGTCGAAGGCAAGGAGGAGGTCTTCCGCCTTCGCGAGACTTGGGAGAAGGAAGAGGGTCGGCGTCGAGAAGACGTCGAGCACCTGGAGCGTCGGCTCGCCGAGCGCTCGGAGTCCCTCGACCGGCGCTTCGACTCGCTCGTCGAGCGGGAGACGACTCAGGAAGACAAGTCCGGCGAGTTGGGCGAGCGCGAGCGTGAGCTGGATTCCCGGAGTCGCCAGGTTGCGTTGGACCAGGAGCAGGTCCGTCAGCGGCTCGAAGCCGTGGCGGGCATGTCGGCCCTGGACGCGCGGCAGAAGCTCGTCGACGACCTGAAGGACGAAGCGCGAGCGGAGGCGGGCAACGCCATCCGCGAGATCAAGGAGGAGGCCCAGCGCACGGCGGACCGCGAGGCGAAGAAGATCCTCGGTCTCGCCATTCAGCGCATGGCCGCCGATCAGACGGCCGAGATGACGGTGTCGGTCGTGCAGCTTCCCTCCGACGAGATGAAGGGGCGGATCATCGGCCGGGAGGGCCGGAACATCCGGTCCTTCGAGCAGGCGACCGGCATCGACGTCATCATCGACGATACGCCTGAAGCGGTCGTGCTTTCCGGCTTCGACCCCGTGCGGCGCGAGGTCGCCCGTATCGCGCTCGAGCGGTTGATCGAGGACGGCCGGATTCATCCCGGCCGAATCGAGGAGATGGTCGACAAGGCCCGGAAGGAGGTCGAGCAGTCGATGGTGGAGGCCGCCGAGGAAGCCCTCTACGAGCTCGGCATCCACAACGTCCACAAGGAGATCGTGAAGGTGTTGGGGCGCCTGAAGTTCCGCACCTCCTACGGGCAGAATCAGCTCCAGCACGCGAAGGAGGTCGCGATCCTGGCCGGGAACATGGCGGCCGAGATGGGCCTCGACGTCGAACAGTCCAAGCGTGCGGGCCTGCTTCACGACGTGGGCAAGGGGCTGACGCACGAGCACGAGGGTACGCACGTCGAGCTGGGCTATCGGCTCTGCAAGAAGCATGACGAGTCGCCGATCGTCCTCAACGCGATCAAGGCCCACCACGACGAAGAGCCACACCACTTCGCGGAGACGTTCCTGGTGACAGCCGCCGATGCTGTCTCGGGCTCGCGTCCCGGGGCGCGTCGTGAGATGTTCGAGGGCTACGTCAAACGGCTCGAGAAGCTCGAGGAGCTCGCCATGGAACAGCCCGGCGTCGAGCGTTGCTTCGCGATCCAGGCCGGACGCGAGCTCCGAATCCTCGTCGAGCCGGAGAAGGTGACCGACGCGGAGATGGCGCAGATCTCGGAATCGATCGCCAGGAAGATCGAGGGCGAGCTCCAGTATCCCGGCCAGATCAAGATCGTTGTCGTACGAGAGACGCGGGCGGTGGACTTCGCCCGTTAGCGTACCCGAACATTCCAATCACAGAGGAAGCCATGTCGGCCACAATCATCTCGGGGAAGGAGATATCCGAGAGCATTCGGGCGGAGATCAAGGAACGCGTTGCGAAGCTTGCCGGGAAAGGGGTGACCCCGGGGCTGGCGACCGTGCTGGTCGGAGACGATCCGGCGAGTCACATGTACGTCGGCATGAAGAACAAGGCAGCCGAGGCGGCGGGCATCCACTCGCGCCAGATCACGCTGCCCACGGACACGCCGGAGGAGGAGCTGCTCGGGACCGTCGCGGCCCTCAATGCAGACCCGAACATTCACGGCATACTCGTTCAGCTTCCCCTGCCGGACCATATGGACGAGGGCAAGGTGCTCCTGGCGATCGACCCCGACAAAGACGTGGACGGGTTCCACCCGGTCAACGTCGGAAGGCTGTCGACGGGGGATCCCAGGGTCTTGGCACCGTGCACGCCGCGCGGAGTGATCGAGATGCTTCTCCGTAGCGGGAACGACCCTGCTGGAAAGCACGTCGTCGTGGTCGGAAGATCCAATATCGTCGGCCGTCCGATGGCCTCCCTCCTGCTCAGGAAGGCTCCGGGCGGGAACGCGACCGTCACGGTCGCACACAGCCGGACGGCGGACCTCGGGGCGACCTGCCGTGAAGCCGACATCCTGATCGTCGCCATGGGGCGGCCGGAGATGATCACCGCGGAGATGGTCAAGCCGGGCGCCGTGGTGATCGACGTCGGTACGAATCGAGTGGACGACGCGAGCCGGGAGCGGGGGTATCGTGTCGCCGGTGATGTGCTCTTCGACGAGGTAAAGGAAGTCGCGAGCTTCATCTCGCCGGTTCCGGGCGGCGTCGGTCCCATGACGATCACGATGCTCTTGTCGAACACGGTGGATGCCGCCGTGAACATCACGGGCGCCGAGGAATGAGCGGCGTGAGCCCGATCGGTTGGTGACGGAAGGACAAAGGACCTGAGCGAAGACAACCTCGACCTGTTCGGCCCGAGCGGCGTCGACACCCCGGACGCGCCTCCGCAGCCGGAGGAGTCCGCCCCTCGCACCTGGACCGTCTCGCAGGTCAACCGGGCGGTGCGGCTGCTTCTCGAGGATACGGTCGAATCGCTTTGGATCTCCGGGGAGGTCGCGAACTGGACACGGGCACGTTCCGGTCACTGCTATTTCTCCCTCAAGGACGAGTCTTCCCAGCTGAAGTGCGTCATGTTCCGCAGCGAGGCGGAGCAGCTTCCCGTCGACCCCGAGGACGGTATGACGGTCCGGGTCTTCGGCGGGCTGACCCTCTACGAGGCGCGGGGCGACTACCAACTCGTGGTCCGCCGGCTCGAGAGTGAAGGCGCGGAGGGCCTGTGGCGCATCGCCTTCGAGAAGCTCCGAGCCAAGTTGGAGGGCGAGGGGCTTTTGGCATTGGAGCGCAAGCGCCCGCTTCCCCGCTTCCCGACGCGCGTCGGCGTCGTGACCTCGCCTACGGGAGCCGCCTTCCGGGATATCATCCGCGTGATCGAGCGCCGAGCCCCATGGACGCGCGTGCTGCTCAGGGGGGCTCGGGTTCAGGGTGAGGGGGCGGCGCTCGAGATCGCCGCGGCGATCCGGACGCTCGGACACTCGGGGCTCGTGGACGTCATGATCGTCGGGCGTGGCGGTGGATCGATCGAAGATCTCTGGGCGTTCAACGAAGAGCCCGTGGCGCGCGCGATCGCCGAGAGTCCGGTGCCGGTGGTTTCGGCCGTCGGGCACGAGATCGACGTGACGATCTCGGATCTCGTGGCCGATTACCGGGCGCCGACACCTTCGGCGGGCGCCGAATCCGCGGTCCCGGACCGTGAGGCCCTCGAGGAGGCCCTGGCGTCGGTGGCGGAGGTGCTGAGGCGAGGGTTGAGCGGAGTGGTCGCGCGTCGCCGGGAGCGGCTCACGCAGACCGGCACGCGCCTGGCGAGCACCACGACCGGATTGATCACGCCTCGACGCAGGGCGCTGGCGTGGGGCTCCGAGCGCCTGGCGAGCGCGGTGGGCCGATTCCTCGTCGCCCGAAGGGCACGCCTCGAACGGCTGGCCGGAAAGATGGACGTGCTCTCACCGCTTTCTACCTTGAAGCGCGGGTACGCAATACCCTTGGGTGCCGGTGGAGAGGTGTTGCGGTCGATCGAGGACTTCCGGGAGGGTGGCACCTTCGACCTCCGCGTGGCCGACGGGACGGTCGAAGCACAGACAACAGGCATCGAGGAAAGCCAGGCACATCGTGAGTGAAGCGTCACCGGACCGACCGGTCGAAAAGGGGAGCGGAGCCGAGACGGCGGACGGGCTCGAGGCTCGGCTCCGACGGCTCGAGGAGATCGTCCGTGCCCTGGAGGCCGACGACCTGGAGCTGGAGCGTGCGCTCGCGCTCTTCGAAGAGGGGGTCTCGCACGTTCGGGGTGCCGAGAAGCTCCTTTCGGAGGCGGAGCTCCGTGTGGAGGAGCTGCTCGGAGAGAACGCCGATTTGCAGAGCCGGCCCGTCGACCGGGAAGCCGAGTGAGCGCTTCCGCGCCTTCCTTCGATCTGGAGCGCTTTCTCGGAGCGGAGCGGGAGGGCGTCGAGCGTGCCCTGGAGCGGGCGTTGAACGGCCTGCTTCCGTTGCTCCAGCCCGAGCTCGTCGAGCCCACGAGGCACGCGGTCACGACGGGTGGCAAGCGCCTGAGGCCGATTCTTTGCATTGCGGCCTATCGGGCGGCGGGAGGGGCGAGCTCGGAGGCCGTCGAGGACCTGGGCGTCGCACTCGAGCTGATTCATGCCTACTCGCTGATGCACGACGACCTGCCCTGCATGGACGATGCGGAGCTGCGAAGGGGTCGGCCCACACCCCACACGATCTACGGGGAGGAGGCCACGACCCGGGCGGGCTTGGCGCTCATTCCGCTCGCGAGCCTGCAGGCTGCCCGAGCCGCACGTTCCCTCGGGTGCAGCGCCGGGCTGGTGAGAGACATCGTGGCCACGTTGAACCAGGCGGCGGGGGCAGGGGGCATGGTGGGGGGACAGGCGCTGGACCTGCTCGGTGAGGGACGTGAGCTCTCGAGCGCCGAGCTCGACGGTCTGCACCGTCGAAAGACCGGAGCGCTTCTCACCGCGTCTCTCGTCATCGGGGGCATGGCCGCACGGGCCTCCGCGGAGGTCTTGGCGGCCCTGGAGGCCTATGGTCGTGCAGTGGGCCTCGCCTTCCAGGTGGCGGACGACATTCTCGACGCCACCGCCACGTCCGAGGCGCTCGGCAAGAAGCCCTCCGACGCGGACCTCGGCAAGAGCACCTACGTCTCCCTCCATGGTCTGGACGAAGCATCGCGCAGAGCAGAGGAACTCGTCGAAAAGGCGATCTCCTCACTCTCCTCTGCCGGCATCGAAGCGCCGCCGCTCGTGGCCCTGGCGCATTACATCGTCGATCGAGACAGGTAGGACCTTTCGGGCAGCTTCGGGCGCTCGAAGGCCGGATCGGGTCGGGGCCGTGTCATTTATCGCGCCCCTCCGCTAAATTTTCATGCTCTACAACGATTTTTCGGTCCCGGGAGGGGTCGTGGCGCTTCTAGACAGAGTCAAATACCCGGAAGATCTGCGCCGCCTGGCGCAGGAGGACCTGCCACAGGTCGTGGACGAGGTTCGCGATCGTCATATCGACGTCATCTCCAAGATCGGCGGTCACTTCGGAGCGAGCCTCGGCGTCGCGGAGCTCACGGTCGCGTTGCATTACGTCTTCGATACGCCGCGCGACAAGCTCATCTGGGACACCGGTCACCAGGGCTACATCCACAAGATCCTGACCGGCAGGAGCGAACGGCTGCCCAGCATCCGCCAGAAGGAGGGCCTGGCTCCGTTCCTCGCCCGGTGGGAATCGGAATACGATCACTTCGGCGCGGGGCACGCGGCCACTTCGGTTTCGGCGGCGCTCGGGACCGCGATCGGTCGCGACCTCATGGGGGCCGACTTCAGTGTCGTGGCCATCATCGGTGACGGCGCGATGGGCTGTGGCCTGGCTTACGAGGCGCTCAACAACGCCGGCCACACGGATCGCGATCTGATCGTCGTCCTGAACGACAACGACATGTCGATCGCGCCCAACGTGGGAGCGATGAACCGCTACCTGACGAGCATGATCACGCACCCCCTGTACAACAAGGTGCGCACCGAAGTGAAGGACCTGATCAAGAAGGCGCCGGGCTCGCTTCGCGACGTGGTGCAGGAGATCGCCGGAAGGGCGGAGGGCAGCGTGAAGGGCCTGCTCGTGCCCGGGATGATCTTCGAGGAGTTGGGCTTCCGCTACGTCGGACCCATCGACGGGCACGACGTGGAGGAGCTCGTCGACACGCTCGTCAACGTGAAGAAGATGAAGGGCCCGATCCTCTTCCACTGCAGGACGCAGAAGGGCAAGGGTTTTCCGCTGGCCGAGGAGAACGCCTACAAGTGGCATGCGGCGGGACCCTTCGACAAGATCAGCGGCGAGGCGACGAAGTCCTCCGGCGGGGGGCTTCCGCGCTATCAGAAGGTCTTCGGCCGTGGATTGAAGGAGCTCGGGGAGCGGAACGAGCGCATCGCGGTCATCACGGCCGGCATGCCCGACGGTACGAGCACCGACATGTTCGGGGAGGCCTTCCCCGATCGCTTCTTCGACGTGGGCATCGCCGAGGGCCACGCGGTGACGGCCGCCGCCGGCATGGCGACCCAGGGCGTGCGGCCGCTCGTCTGCATCTACTCGACCTTCCTCCAGCGGGGCTTCGACAACATCGTCCACGACGTCGCCCTGCAGAACCTGCCCGTGGTCTTCTGCATGGACCGGGCGGGCATCGCGGGGCCGGACGGCCCCACGCACCACGGCTGCCTCGACATCAACTACATGCTGATGGTCCCGGGCATGACGGTGACGGCTCCCAAGGACGGGGCCGAGATGCTTTCGCTCGTGCGTCTCGGGACACGACACGAGGGTGGACCGTACAGCTGCCGGTGGCCTCGCGACGCAGTGCCGCAGGACGTGCCGCCGATCGACGAGATCCCGGAGATCGAATACGGCTCGTGGGAGGTGCTGCGCCGCGGTGACGATCTCGCCATCCTGGCGGTGGGAACGATGGTGCTCGATGCGCAGAAGGCCGCCGAAGAGCTCTCGGCCCGGGGCATCGAAGCCACGGTCGTGAACTGTCGGTTCCTCAAGCCCTACGACCGAGCGGTCCTCGAGGAGGTTCTCGACAAGCACGCCCGGATCCTGACCCTCGAGGAGGGTGCGGTGGCCAATGGCTTCGGCGCCTTCATGGCACGCGAGATCGCCACCTTCGACGTCGAACACCCCGTAAAGGTCCGCTGCATGGGGATCCCCGACGAGTTCGTCCAGCACGGTGGACGCGGGGAGCTGCTGCGCGAGATCGATCTGGACGTCGAGGGCATCGTGGCGACGGCCCGTCGCTTCATGGGTCAGGCGGTATCGAGCGTGGCGGAGACGGCGTGACGTCCGAAGGTGGGCACTCGCCGATTCGACGCGTCGGTGTCGTCGGGCGGGACAGCCACCCCGACCTGACATCCGTCTTCGAGCGCCTCGCCCGGTTCGCTGACGTGCACGATGTCGAGCTCTTCGTCGAGGAGCGCCTCGCGGAGCGCGTGGGACGGAGCGGCACGTCGCTCGACCGGGCCGCCCTCGATCTGCTGGTCGCTCTGGGTGGGGACGGGACGCTCCTGCGTGCCGGCCGGATCGCCGCGGGCCGGGACGTCCCGGTGGTCGGTATCAACCTCGGACGGCTCGGCTTCCTCACGGCGTCGCCGGACTCCGAGATGGAGTCTCGCCTTCAGACGATCCTCGACGGTCACTACGCCATCGACCACCGCACCGTCCTGGAAGCCGTCGTCGTGCACGACGGCGACGAGGACAGCCCCGCCCGGCTCGCCTGGAACGACTTCGTGATCCACAAGACCGGCGTCGCCCGGGTGACGGTGCTCGACGTACTGGTGGAGTACGGGGGAGAGTGGCAGGAGTTCGGGAGCTTCTCGGGAGACGGCCTCATCGTCGCGACGCCAACAGGCTCGACGGCATATTCCCTTTCGGCGGGCGGGCCGATCATCGTTCCGGCCGTCGACTGCATGGTCCTGACGCCGATCTGCCCCCACACGCTGGCGGCCCGCCCGCTCGTGGTGCCCGCGAGTCAGCAGGTGGCGATCCGGGCGCTGGAGCAGACGGATGCCCTGGTCCTCACGGTCGACGGTCAGGAAGCGGAGCGGATTTCGGCCGGTGATCAGGTGCGCATGCGCATTTCCGACGCGACGGTGCCGCTCGTGCGCTTTCACGATCAGAACTTCTATTCGACCATCCAGCACAAGCTCAACTGGGCGGCACGCCCGGAGGCGAAGGCCTGAGCCGGCCTGCCGACCGGTTCCCGCATTGAAGCGCCCCTCGGGCCGACCGTAGATTCGCCCATGCTTCTCGAGCTCCGTATCCGCGACTTCGCGGTCATCGACGAGGTCTCCGTCGAGATGGGTCCCGGACTGCACGTTCTCTCGGGGGAGACGGGCGCCGGCAAGTCGATTGTCGTCGGCGCGCTCTCGCTCCTCCTCGGTGAGCGCGCTTCGAGCGAGAGCGTGCGCACGGGGGCCGACAAGTCGACGGTCGAAGCCGTATTCGACGTTTCCGGGCTCCCTTCGGTGCGCGATCGGATGGACGAGCTCGGATTCGAGCCCGAGGACGGTTTGCTCATTCTCCGCCGCGAGGTCGCTGCGGCCGGTCGCTCGCGAGCGTGGGTCAACGGCTCGCCCGCCACGGCCCGGATCGTGGGTGAGCTGGGCCGTTCTCTCGTCGACCTTCACGGTCAGCACGAGCACCAGACCCTGCTTCGCCCGGAGGACCAGCTCCGGATTCTGGACGCGTTCGCGGGGGTCGGGGATCGGGCTGCGGGCGTGCTTCAGCGCTACCGACAGCTCACCGAGCTCAAGGCGCGGCTCTCGGACATGGAGGAGCGTCGGCGCGAGCTCGAGAGTCGGGCGGACTTCCTCCGCTTCCAGAGCGGAGAGATCGAGGGCGCTCACCTGCAGCCTGGCGAGGACCGTACGCTCCGAGAGGAGGCGGGTCGACTGGAGCATGCAGGGGATCTCGCCGGTGAGGCCCGGCGTGCCTACGAAGAGCTCTACGACTCGGAGGATGCGATCGCGGACAGGCTCGCCGCGCTGCGCAGCACGTTGAAGCGACTGTCGGCCTGGGATCCGGATCTCGAGGACACCGTCCTGTCGCTGGGTGAGGCGTACGAGCTCGTTTCAGACGCGGGTCGGCACCTCGGCGGCTACGCCGCGTCGGTCGATCAGGACCCCGCCCGACTCGAGGAAGTGCGCGCCAGGCTGGATCTGCTCTTCCGTTTGATGCGCAAGTACGGGCCCGAGCTCCCGGATGTCATCGAGACCGGCGCCCGCGTCAGAGCCGAGCTCGGCGAGCTTGAAGGCGCCTCTTTCGATCACGATGCCGTCGTCCGCGAGATCGAGGAGCGAACGTCGGAGCTGGAGGCGCTCGCTACAGAGCTGACCGGGGCCCGGCGTGAGGCGGCCGGCCGGCTCGAGGCGTCGCTCGAGGCGCTGCTTCCCGACCTCGGTCTGCCGGGCGCCGTCTTCCAGGTCGCCTTCAGCGAACTCGAGGAGGTCGGCCCGACCGGAGCGGAGCGAGCGGAGTTCCTGGTCTCGCTCAATCCCGGCTTCCCACCACGCGCGCTTTCGAGGGTGGCATCGGGCGGCGAGCTCTCGCGGGTGATGTTGGCGCTCAAGGCGATCCTCGCCCGTGTGGACGCGGTGCCCACGCTCGTGTTCGACGAGATCGACGCGGGCATCGGCGGCGTGGTGGCCACCCACGTGGCCCAGAAGCTCCGCGAAGTCGCGGGTCACCATCAGGTCTTCGTGGTCACGCACCTTCCGCAGCTGGCATCCCGTGCGGATCGCCACCTGCGTGTGGAGAAGGACGTGTCCGCGACCGTGACGGCGACGAAGGTCGATGCGCTCTCAGGAGACGAGCGGGTCCGCGAGATCGCGAGGATGCTCGGAGGCGATCCGGAGTCGGAGGCTTCCAGGACCCACGCGAGAGAGCTTCTGGAGCTCTAAGGAGACCCGCCTGGCCGGAGGGGTCGACCCCAGAAGCGCCCGAGGAACCTCAGGCCGATCTCTGCCCGGTACCACTGTATGGTCTGACCGCCGCTTCCGGCGGTCGAGGACGTGACCTGGAAACGCGCCTCCATCGGCCGCCCACCCGGGCTCGATACGGAGGTGAAGACCGCGCCGACTCCCAACTCGGTGAGGGACGCGTCGGTCTCCTGCTCGAGCCACGTCGGGTCCAGTGTCTCGGCCGGGTTGTTCCCCAGCAGACGGTATCGGTCGGCGTCTTTCGACGTCCTCCTGAAGATGCCCGCGATCGCGAGTTGATCGTTGAACTCGAAGCGGGGAACGACTTCGACCTGCAGGTAGTCGCCCGGTGACCATTCCACGACACGCTTGGACGACAGCGGAGCGAAGGGTCGGGAAGGGGGCGTCACCCGCCGAATCAGCTGGAGCGTACCCTGGGTGCCGTACCGGGCGCTCGCCCACAACCCGGCGTGAAAGCCGGTGCCGATGTTCGCGTACACCCGACCCTCGTAGTCTGTCGTCCCGTCTCCGGCGCCCATGTCGATGAAGTTGTCCTCGGAGTCGGGGGTGCCCGTGCCGAAGCGCATCATCCCACCGACGCCGAGCTCGTAGGCGAAACGGTCGTCCGGCTCCCGCAGCCAGAGGGGTCCTCCGAGGAGTCGAACGTGCGCGTAGACCTCCGCATCCCCCATCGCCCAGGGGCTCCGCCAGTCGACGAGCGGCTCACCCAGGATGCCGAATTCTTCGTCGGAAATGAGACTGCTGAAGGCGGCTCCGTCGTAGCGCTGCGTTGCGAGGGGGAGCGAGCCGGGGAACGACTCCACGCCGGACGCAGCGAAGCGCGCAGCCAGATCGGTGGCCCGTGACGTCAGGTCGTCTCCCAGCGGCGTACCCTCCAGCGGGAAGCCGAGACGGTTGAGGTAGGCGGTCTCCATCCCATCGCGGAAGGCGCCCGCCTCCTGGGTGAGTCCGTTTAGATCCTGGCAGGACGAGCCGACCGGGTCGAGCTGGCAGGCCTCGTCGGCCAGACCGGACAGTGTCGAGAGGGCGAATCCGAGCTGCCCCAGGAAGTCGGAGACACCGCTCGGATCCGAAACCGTCGGAGAAAGCCCGGCATTGGCAGCTTCAGCGTCGAAGCCGACGAGGACCTCGGCTCTTCGACGGGAAAGCGGAAGCCTGCCGCCGACGGTCAGCCAGTCCAGAACCCCGATCTCGAGACCGAGAGGAAAGACGACCTCGTCCTTGGTGAGGAAGACGTCGCTCGAGCCGAGGTTGATCTCGACGGCGGACCCGGGGGCCGCCGAACGGAGCGCCTCCTCGAGCGAAAGGAGCTCCGGAAACAGGCTTTCGTCCACCGCTCCACTGAGATCGAAGCCGAGGGGCTCCTCCGCTTCGATCAGAGAGCCGCCGTCGGTCCGTTCGCCGAACCGCGTGTCCGCGAACCCGTACGTGGGTCCGAAGTCGAGCCGGAACCAGCCCGAAGGCAGGACGGGGCCGCTACGCTCCTGCGCTGTCGCAGCCGTCGTGAGAACGCAGCCTGCAGCCGTGGTCGAGACGATCACACGAAGCCATCGCAGGGGCCGTCGAAGGCGTCGCTTCAGCCGAATCACGATCGTCGAAAGTCCTTTTGTCTAAAGGGTTTTCTGGGCCCAACGGGCGGCTGAAGATAAGGCCGTGAGGGGGCCTTGGGAACTTGACACCCCTAAGGGCCTCGTTAACTTTTCCCGGCCTACGAGGGTGCGGTTGGAGGCGGTTCGTCTGCTCCTTCGAACAGGCCTGAAGCACTTCGTGACGCGGGAATAGCTCAGTTGGTAGAGCACCACCTTGCCAAGGTGGGGGTCGCCGGTTCGAGTCCGGTTTCCCGCTCTCGAAAAGGGCCGGCCGCCCTGCGGGCGACGGTCCTTTTCGCGTTTACGGCGCCGTAGCCAAGTGGTAAGGCAGAGGCCTGCAAAGCCTTTATTCCCCGGTTCGAATCCGGGCGGCGCCTCTTCGATGGTCACGCGAACGGTCCGATCATATCGATCGGGCCGTTTCTTTGTATGCAGAGACCGGGCGCCGCCCGGACGGGGCGCATCGCGCCCCGGGCTCGACGAAGTCGAGCTTCGAACCGCAGGTTCGACAATCGTGGCTATCTACGTTCCAACGACCCTATGGGTCGGCCACGATTGGAGCGAGGATCCGCGGAGCGGACCGCAGGTCACACGAGTGGCTGCGCAGTTCCCGTGAAATGCGGCGGTGGGCCACGAGAGGACTGAGGATCCGCGGAGCGGACCGCAGGTCAATCCGGGCGGCGCCTCAGAGCTCCCGTGCCACCTCCGGAGCAGCCCGCAGAACGGCGCGGTCCAGCGTCACGAGTGGCACTTCGAGCGTCCGGGCCAAGACCACGAACTCCGCATCGTACGCGCTGAGCCCGGACTCCAGCGCCGTCTCGATCACGAGCGGGCCATCCATGGCGCCGACCCGTCCCCTGAGAATCGCCGAGGCATCGGCGTACGCCTCCTGCGCGTCGGCCTCCTGGATCACGTCGGCCCTGACCAGGCCGCAGAGCACGTTGCGAAGCTCACTGAGGAGAATCGGGGGGGCGGCCCACTCGGGGTCCTCCAAGAGGAGCGCGGCGGCACGCTCTCCGTACGACGGCGACGCCGTGATCAGGTGCACCACGACGTTGGTGTCGACGACGATCAATCTCGCCCCTCGGCCTTGAGTCGCTGGATCAAGGGCTCGTCGACCGGTGTGGGGCCCATGCGGGTGGCGCGTTGCCTCGCACGGGCGAGGATGACGTCCGGATCGGCCGCTGGTTCCTCGAGGGAGGCCTGCAATCGGGCCAGGATTTCCCCGTTCAGGCTGCGGTGGTTCCGCTGTGCAGCGCGTCGGAGCGCGGCGTAGGTCCCGTCCGGGATTCCGCGCAAGGCCAGATTCGGCACGGTCTCCTCCTTCGGCGATACTGTAAAGATATCAAAACGCTATCACCGATCCACCGATGTGACAACAGTCTGGCCAGCTCCCTGACAGTCTCGCCTCGCCCGTTGGGCGATCCGATGCCCGAACGGGCACGGGGAGTGTGCCCCGTGCCACCCCCCAACCAGCCCGCCCTCTCCCGTAGTCTAGCAACCACCCTTCGGTACCTTTCAGAGTCTTCCGGCCGGGTGCCGCTCCCGCCCTGGGCATTGTCGTTCCCCGGCCATCCGCAACACAACCGAGGGGACGTTGCGAGCATGAGCAGCGACCGAAGCAGTCCGTATCCGACTGCCCGCATCCCGTACGGGACCTGGGGCAGCAGCTACTTCCCGGCCTGGCAGACCTCGGCGCTGGCGGAGGTGAACATCGGCCAGTTCGCCGGCGAATCGATGGCCCGTATCCTGGGGCTTCGGGGCGTCCCGAAGCACGAGATCGACTATCTCGTGCTCGGGTCGACGATCCCCTGGCACTGGAAGTTCTGGACGGCGCCGCTCGTGGCGAGCTGCATGGGGCACCGGATTCCCGGATACCACGTGGAGCAGGCGTGCGCGACGGGGCTGCAGGCCGTGTTGCTGGGGGCCGCTGAAGTCGAGTCCGCGGGTAACGACGTGGTGGGCGTGCTCACCTTCGACCGCACGAGCGACTCCCCGGTCGGTGTCTTCCCCGAACGCCGGGCGCACGAGCGGACGCAGGCGATCGCCGACGTCTGGGACAATTTCGGGTTCGATCCGGCCACCGGGAATGCGATGATCACCGCCGTCGGCATCACGGCGCGCAATTACGGCGCCGACCGGAGCGAGACGGACGACGTCGCGTATCTGCGCTACGAGCAGTACTTCGAGGCCAAGGACTCCGGCTTCCTGGACAAGGTCCTGGTCCTCCTCGAGGTCCTGAACGTCCAGGGCCGTCCTCTCGGCCGCATCGACGACGACCTCGGCGTCCGCAGGGTCACGAGGGCCGGGCTCGGGGGGCAGCGGGAGCTGGACACCTGCGTCACGGGGGGCACGCAGACCCATGCCTCCGACGGGATGGCCACGCTCTTGGTCACCACGGAGGGCCGGGCCAAGGAGCTCAGCCCCAGGCCGGAGATCGACATCCGCTTCGTGGGCAAGGCCGAGGCCCGTGCACAGCCGAGCCTCATGCCCGAGGCGCCCGCCCTGGCGGTGCAGAAGCTGCTGGACCGCCTCGGAATTCCCCTGGACGACGTCGCGGTCCTGAAGAATCACAATCCGTTCGCGGTGAACGATGTGGTGTTTACCAAGATCACCGGGTACGACTGGCGCAAGCTGAACAACACGGGGTGTCCGCTGGTCTGGGGCCACCCTCAGGGACCGACGCTCACCCGGGTGCTGATCGAAGGGCTGGAGGAGGCGGTCGATCTGGGTGGGGGATACGTGCTCGTTTTCGGATGTGCGGCCGGGGACGTGGGGATCGCCGCGCTGTTCGAAGTCTCATGAGGAGCTGCTGACCGTGGTCAAGACGATCGAGGAGGCGAAGCCTGTGGGAACGGCCGTGAAGACGATGAGGGAGCCGACCCTTCCAACCCTCGGCCTCGGGAATGTGATCGACATCTTCCGTGCCGGACGGTTGCCGAAGGACGCGGAGTCGCTGGTGGACGCCGTGTTCGGGCCGTCTTCCGTCCGAGGAAGCCTGGTCATCTCCGGAGCCAACGGCATCGTGGGAGCGGGCAAGACGATGCAGCTCGGGTCGCGGCTCACGCCGTTCGGCGTGCCGATCGTGGCGCTGGACCTGCCGGGTGCGGAAGACGGGATCGGCGGCCAGTACCCGGGGCTGGTGCGGGGCTTCGGCAAGGACGCGGCCGACCGGATCATGGGCAACATCGTCCGGCTCAACTACGACGGACGTTCGCTGCCGGCCGAGCTGGAGAGCATGCGGCCGCGATTCCTGCTCGAGGCGATTCCCGAGATCCTGGAGATCAAGCGCGCCCACTACGAGATCTTCCGCGAGCACTTCCCGGACATCGAGATCCGTTCGGTGACCTCGGGCTTCCCGAGCTCGGAGCTGGGGGTGGGCGTCGCGCACCCCGCCTTCCCGCACGAGATCAACAAGATCTGGGAGGTCGTCGAGCCCGAGCCCTCCGATGTGACCCAGCTGCTCTGGGCTCTGGGGCTGATCCCCCTGCCGGTGGGCGACTACTGGTCGTTCATTCTCGACGTGCTCTTCTGCGGCGTGACGCTGGCCGGGCTCCGCTACCACCGCGCCACCAACATGCCGTATTGGAAGATCGACAAGCTCACCCGAAAGGTGCTGGGGCCGAATCCCTTCCGTGCGCACGACGCGATCGGCTCGAAGGGCGCGGACTTCCTGACGTGGTCGTGCCTGCACCATCTCTGCGGCACCTACGGGGAGCTGTTCGAGCCGACGCCGGAGCTGGTGGAGCGGAAGGAGACGGGCCAGGCCTGGTATCCGCCGAACCACTTCCGTCCGCTCGTGGACTGGAAGCTCGACGACGACGAGATGGAGACGTTCCGCACCTGGATCATGGGTCCGCTCTTCCAGATGACCAGCCTCATGCTCCACGAGGGCCGGGGACACCTCTCGCATCTGAACGCCATCGGAGAGCTGTGCGCCCAGTTCCGGCGCGGAATCCTGGCCCAGATGCGGGCGACGGGACCGGATGCGGTCGTCGCCACCGTGGAGGCGTACCATCGGCTCCATCCGGAGGCCGCCGAGGGTGTGTGGTACCCGGACGCCGTGGCCGACATGGGGACGCCGGAGTGGAGCCAGCTCTACGTCAACGCGGAGCACGACGGGAAGGTCGGCGTCGTGACGCTGAGCCGGGAGAGCTACAGCTGGGACGTCGATCAGGAGCTCAACCGCGCCCTCGATTGGCTGCTCGCCGAGGGAATCGATCGGGTGATCGTCACGAGCGACTTCCACATCTCCACGCAGATGGTCGGTGCGGACACCACGGAGTTCTACGCGGCTCTCGACGACGTCGAGGCCGGCCTCGCGATCACGCACGGTTGGTCCGGCACCGCGCGGCGTCTGCACGACGACTTCCGGGTCTCGGTGGCGATGGTCCCGAGCAAGCGCTGCCTCGGGGGCATGCTGGAGCTCCTGACGCACTGTCACTACCTGGTGGCGGTCGAGAACGCCCGGCTCGGGTGGCCCGAGGTGACGAGATCCCGGTCGTGCCGGGGATGGAAGCGTGCCACTGGCCGCTTCGCCGAGTGCCGGCGGACGCCTGGCCTCAGTTGATCCGGCTCCTCCTCACGGGTCGGCCGGTCGTGGCCTCCGAGGCCGTGGGCTGGCTGGTCGACTATGCCGGTCCGCTCGAGTCGGCGATCCGGATGGCATGGGACCTCGCGAGCGGGACGGGCGACGGCGTGGAGAGGCGGCCGCTCGAGGAAGGGCCGTTGGCCGCGATTCCCGACGATGTCGGCGAGCTGCCCGAGCTCGACGGGGATGCGACCGATGCCGCCCGGAAGGCGATCCTGGACTGTGTCCGCGCCTCGGGTGAGGCGACGCTGTCGGAGGCGCTCGGGATCCAGGCGCGACATGCGGCCGAGTTCCTGGCCGGAGAGGTGTGCCGGCGGGGTGTTCTGGGTGCGGAGTACCTGAAGACGATGAAGGTCTGAGGGACGCATCCGGAGGGCGGCCGTCAGTCGTCCGACGGCCGGGCGGAGTCCACTCCGGTCGACGGAATCTGGCCGATACCGGTTGCGACCCGCATCTTCTCGACCATGGCCGACGACCTGACCGATCGCCTGAACGCCGCCCTTGAAGACCGCTACCGCGTCGAGCACAAGCTCGGCGAGGGCGGGATGGCCACGGTGTACCTGGCCGAAGACCGGAAGCACGAGCGCCAGGTCGCGCTGAAGGTGCTCCGGCCCGAGCTCGCCGCGGTGATCGGGGCCGAGCGCTTCCTGGCCGAGATCAAGACGACGGCCAAGCTGCAGCATCCCAACATCCTTCCGCTGCACGACTCGGGCGAGGCCGACGGCTTCCTCTTCTATGTGATGCCGTACGTGGAGGGCGAGTCGCTGCGGGATCGCCTGGAGCGGGACCGACAGCTTCCGGTCGAGGAGGCGGTGCGGATCGCCTCGGAGGTGGCCGAAGCGCTCGAGTACGCGCACGAGCACGGGGTGATCCACCGGGACGTCAAGCCGGAGAACATCCTGCTGCACGCGGGGCGGCCACTGGTGGCGGACTTCGGGATCGCACTGGCGGTGAACGTGGGCGGCGGGCACCGGATGACGGAGACAGGGCTGAGCCTGGGCACGCCGCACTACATGAGCCCGGAGCAGGCGACGGGCGACGCGCATGTGGGTCCGGGGACGGACGTCTACGCGCTGGGGTGCGTGCTGTACGAGATGCTGGTGGGCGATCCACCGTACATCGGCAGCACGCCGCAGATGATTCTGGGCAAGATCATCAGCGGAGGGCCGGCGTCGGCGACGGAGGCACGCTCTGCGGTGCCGTCGAATGTGGACGCGGTGATCCGCAAGGCGCTGGAGAAGCTGCCGGCCGACCGCTTCCGCTCCGCCGCCGACTGCGGGACTGCACTCGCCGATCCGGGCTTCCGGTATGGGGTGAAGGCTGGCCTGGGAACGCCCCCGCCTCGCTGGCTCTCGCGGGCAGCCGTCGCCGGCTGGGTGGCGGCGCTCGTGCTCGGAGCAGGCTGGATGATGAGTGCGCGCGAAACGGAGGCCCCGCCCGAGGTTCGACGGTTTTCTCTCACCTACCCGGAGGAGACCGGGCCGAGCGAGTGGCTCGCGCTCACCCCGGACGGGTCGGCGCTGATCATGGCCGATCGGTCCCGTGGCTCGTCGACCGCTACGAGACCCTTCAGCCTCGAGGTCCACCGATTCGTCGACCTGAGCAGCGTGCTCATTCCGGGGTCCACCAACGGGTTCGACCCGGTCGTGTCGCCAGGCGGGGACCTGGTCGCTTTCGGAGGTTTCGAGTCGGTTTCGGTCGCGGCGCTCGACGGGAGCGAGGCCGAGGTCGTGGCCGAGGAGGGAGGTTTTGGCCTGCGGTGGGGAGAGGACGGGAACTTGTACTACTCCTCGATCGCCACCAGGGGCATTGCGAGGGTTCCGAGTAGCGGTGGATCGGTAGAGCCCGTGCTCGAGCCCGGAGAGGACGAGCTGCTGGCCTACTACCAACCGGTCGGTGACAGTGGGCGAGGGCTCTTCGCGGCGACCGCCCTGGACGAGAGCTGGACACGGATCGAAGGGGTCGACCTCGACACACGGGAGCGCACCGTGATCACGGAGGGAGTTCGCCCGTTCCTTTTGGGGGACATCCTGGTCTTCGCCCGGGGAGAATCGGTGTATGCTGGGCGCATGGACCTTGGGGCGCTCCAGATCGTGGACGGCCCTGTGAGGGTCGTCGAGTTCGTCGGCTCCACGGGCACCGACGCGATGTTCACGCTGTCGTCGTCCGGCGACCTCGCCTACTGGACGGGGGGGGAACTGCTCGAGCCGGTTCGAGAGTTGATCTGGGTGGGCCGAGACGGGGCGGACTCGCCGGTCGACTCGGGGTGGCTGGAGCAGTTCGTGTCCGTAGCGATCTCACCGGACGGGACCCGTGCGGCACTGGCGGTCAGCGAGGCCGAAGACGCTGACTTCTGGCTCGATACGGAAGTCTGGGTGAAAGATCTCGACGACGGACCCGAGCGGCGGCTTACCAACTACCGTGGGGTGAACTATCGGCCCGTCTGGGCTCCGGACGGTGCGTCGGTCGCCTTCATCACCGATCGCGACGGAATGTTCGCGGTCTACACGGTGCCCGTCGACGGCATCGGGGCTCCGCAACTCCTCTTGCACCACCCCGACCGGGACATCGACGAGGTCTTCTGGTCCTCGGACGGTGACTGGCTGGTATACCGCACTGGCCAGAGCGACGGTGATCGGGACATCTACGCCCGGCGGCTCAGACCGGACACGGCGACGATCGTGGTGTCCGCGTTGCCCGATGTCGACGAGATGGCGCCCGCCCTGTCGCCAAACGGCCGGTGGCTGGCGTACGTCTCCAACGAGGCCGGGGAGCGAGAGGTCTGGGTCCGAGCTTTCCCGGACGTCGGTTTGGGGAGCCGAAGGGTGTCTCGCGGGGGGCAGGCGGTCGAGCCGGTCTGGTCCGCCGACGGGACCGAGCTCTTCTTCACGACCGGGGAAGGGCGCGTCGCACTCGAGATCACCGACACGCAGAGCTTTGTGACCGGTGAGATGCGCGTGCTCCACGAGCGCGAGGCAGGGTACTTCATGCACCAGTACAATCGGATGTACGCCTACGACGGCCGCGGCGACCGCTTCCTGATGATCCGTGAGGCAACCCGCGAGGCGGATCCCTCGCAGCTCATTCTCGTGCAAAACTTCCTCGAGGAGGTGAAGGCCGGGCTGGGGAACTGAGCTCGGCCCCTCGCTCTCCGCCCGGGGACAATGACGCACCTGCAGGCGCCCGCTTCACCGAGTCTTCACACGTCCGTCACGGGCGCTTCGAGCGGTCTCTCGAAGGGGCATGTATGTTTCCGACCGGCTCACTCTTGGTGAGTGAGGCCGCTTTCCGTAACGGACAGGGCGTGGAATGAAGGCGCCGGGTGACTCTCGACGGCGAATCCTACTGCTGTTCTTCCTGGGGATCGGGGCTCCCAGCCTGCTCCTCGGGTATCTCGCCCTGAGGGGCATCCAGAACGATCTGGCGCTCGTCGAGCAGGAACGCAGAAACGAACATCGCCTGCTCTCGGGCCGAATCGTCGAATCACTCGAGGGGCAGATCGAGGGAGTCGAACGCTCCCTCGAGGGCGTGACGGATGGTCGGAACGAGTCGGACCCACCCTTTTCCCGGCTGCTGAACGAGTTCAGACGCGAGGCCCCGGCCGTTGAAGCCGCGTTCGTCTTGCGCGGTGACGGCACGGTCCGCGTCTTGTCGCCCCCGCCACTGTTTTCCGACCATGTCGGGCAGGCGTCCGGAGGGTCCCCAAACCTTTCGGCGGAGTCGGGGGAGCTCGAGAGGGGTCGTGTCCTGGAGCTGCGTGACGGGGACTTCCGTGGGGCCCTGCAGGCCTACCGCGCTGTCCTGGCCGCGAGCGCGGATCGCCGCGTTCAGGGGGAGGCGCTGGCGGCGATCGCCCGCGTGCAGGCCAAAGCAGGGGCTTCGGGCCGGGCCATCGAGGCCTACAGGCGGCTCATAAGCGAGTTCGGCGAGCTTCGGATGGCACGAGGGTATCCCCTCGGGGTCGTCGGTCGGCTCGAGCTCTCCACGGCGCTCCTCTCCGTGGGAGACACGATCGCCGCTCAACAGACGTGGCTCGATCTCCATCGCGGGCTGCTCCGGGGCGATTGGAGCCTCACGCGGTCCGAGTTCGACTTCTTCACCGCCCGCCTTCGTGAGTCGGTCGATGCGGCTCTGTCCGGCGAGATCGCGTCGGCGAGCCAGGCGGCCTACCGCGACACGCTCGCTTCCTTGGCTGGTGAAGAGACCGCGGGGCGGTTGCGGACGGAGGAACACCTGGAGTTCGAGGAGCTCGCGTCGCGCGCCCTGTCTGGCCGGCTGGATGCCGCCGTATCCCGGCCGGGCTCCCCCTGGACCCGTGTCTCGCTCGACGCGGGAAGTCGAACGTACTCCGTATCCGTCCGTCGGTCCGGCGACGGCGCTCCATCCGCGGAGACACCATTGCTCGGTGTCCTCTTCGATCAAGGGGCCATGATCGGCAACGTCCTCACACCCACACTCGCCGCGCACGCGACCCCGGGGGCCGTGAGCTGGGTGGTGAGGGGGAGAGACGGCGAGTCGATCCTCGCCTCGGAAGAGCCCCCAAACGGACTTGTGACGGCCACGGCCTCCTTGGCGAGCGACTTCCTGCCCTGGACGTTGGAGCTGTACCGGCCTGAGTCACGTTTTGTCGAGACGTTCCTGACCTCCCGGCGCGGCGTCTACTTCTACGCGTTCCTTCTCCTGACGGGCATCCTGGTATTCGGACTCACGCTCACGGCGCGCAGCGTGACCCATCAGCTCGAGCTCGCTCGCATGAAGTCGGACTTCGTCTCGACGGTCTCGCACGAGTTCAAGAGCCCCCTCACGGCCATCCGCCAGATGGCCGAGATGCTCCAGTCCGAGCGTGTGCGCGACGATGAGCAGCGGAGACGCTACTACGACGTTCTCGTAGAGCAGAGCGAGCGGCTGTCGACACTGGTCGACAACGTGCTGGATCTCGCCCGAATCGACGAGGGTCGCTACGAGTTGGAGCGAATCCCGGTGGACGTCGGAGAGCTTCTCGCGGAGATCGTCGAGCGCGTCGAGCATCGCGTCCACCATGAGGGGTTCACGATCCGATCCGAGATCGAGGATCGAGCCCCCGTCCTCAATCTCGATGCGACGGCCATCACCCAGGCCACCACCAACCTGATCGACAACGGCGTCAAGTATTCCGGCGACTCCAGGGAGGTCGTGGTGCGTGGGGCGTCCAGGAACGGCCACTTCGTCATCTCCGTCGAGGACTTCGGCATCGGGCTGGCCGACGAGGAGAGGGCGAAGGTGTTCGAGCGTTTCTATCGAGGGGGGAGCGAGTTGACGAGGAACGTGAAGGGGACAGGCCTCGGCTTGACGCTCGTGAAAGAGATTGCCGAGGCACATGGAGGAAGCGTCGCCGTCGAGAGCGAGCCGGGCAGCGGCAGCATCTTCTCGATCCACGTGCCGATCGAGGCCGTCACGGAGGAGGACCATGGTTAGGATCCTGATCGTCGAGGACGAAGCGGCCATCCTCATGGCGCTCGAGGACGATCTGCGCCTCGAGGGATACGAGGTGGAGACGGCCGTGGATGGACCGAACGGCTTGGCGAAGGCGTCGAAGGGCGGGTACGACCTCGTCATCCTGGACGTCATGCTGCCGGAGATGGACGGATTCGAGGTGTGTCGACAGCTCCGGTCTTCGGGCGTGTCGACGCCGGTGCTCATGCTCACGGCCAAGAGCCAGGAGATCGACAAGGTGCTGGGGCTCGAGCTCGGGGCCGACGACTACGTGACGAAGCCGTTCAGCCCCCGAGAGCTTCTGGCCCGCGTCAAGGCACTCCTCAGACGAGCCCAGCCGAAAGCTCGGGAGCTCCACGCCTTCACCTTCGGTGACGTGGAGGTCGATTTCAGGAAGTACGAAGCGTTGAAGGCGGGGGAGTCGGTCGATCTCACGGCTCGCGAGTTCGCGCTCCTCCGCTTCCTCATCGAGCGCAGAGACGAGGTCGTCGACCGCATGGAGATCCTCGACGAGGTATGGGACGATCCGGCGTCGGTGTTTCCGCGGACGGTCGACGCACACGTCGCGCACCTCAGGAAGAAGCTGGAAGACGATCCCGCCAACCCCCGGCACCTCCTGAGCGTCCGCGGTGTCGGCTACCGGTTCGCCGTGTGAATCGGCAGGGACGGCCGACGGAAGGCGGGGCGTTGCACGCCTTCACAGTCCCTTCAAAGAACCGACACGGGGGCTTCGGGCAATCGGGCCGCGGCTCAGGTAGGCTTGAGGCGAGGGAAGGATCACCGAGCGAGTGTATGGGAGGATGATCATGAAAGCTCGAGCCGTCTTCAGTCTCGTAAGCCTGGCACTGCTCCTGGCGGTCTCTCCGGCCTATGGCCAAGAAACCCCGGAAAATCTGCTGCAATCCGGACGGTACGCGGAGGAGGTCCAGGGTGACCTCAGAGAGGCCCTTCGGATCTTCCAGAGCATCGTAAAGGACTTTCCGTCCCACCGAGCCGTGGCGGCGGCCGCGCTGGTGAGGATGGGGCGGGCCTTCGAAACGCTCGGTGAAGGCGGCGCACAGCGGGCGTACCAGCGTGTGCTCGACGACTATCCCGAGCAGGCCGAAGCGGCCGCGGAGGCCCGTGCACGGCTGGCGTCAATGAAGTCGGACTCTGCGAGCGAGATGACGTTCGCGCTCCTGATGGATATCGACGACCCGAGCTTCCAACAGCTCGACTATTCGCCGGTCGGCAATCGGGTCCTCGCTCAAAGAGCCGTTGTGGAGCGGGACGGCGAGCAGCTCACGCTCTTCGTATCCGACGGGACTGGTGCCGGGCTTCGCCCGTTGCTCGAGGACTGGAGCTGGGGGAACGTCTCTGGGGCGATGTGGTCGCCGGACGGTACGCAGATCGCCTTCAGGGCGTCGGGCCGCAGCGAGCGAACCGGGAGAACGGTCGCGAGGGTCTATCTGGTTTCGGCAAATGGAGGTGAACCCCGTCAGCTTGGACCGGAGGCAGAGCGACAGGCGGGCTATTCGTTCGTCTCCTGGACACCGTCGGGTGAGGTCACGGCATTCCGGAGATCCGACACACCACGCGGCGTTTGGGTGACATTCGACCTCGAGGGGAACACGGTCCGGGAGGTCGACTCGTACGCGGGAGAGAACGCCCGGCTCGAGCTTTCGCCGAGGGGTGCCGTCCACTATTCGTCCGATGGAAGTTGGATGGCGTTTTGGGCCAGCTCGGACGCCGACGTGGAAGTCGGTGGGTCCGCGCCCTTCTCGTACTGGGTCATTCCCGCCACCGGTGGGGAGGCACGCCGCCTGGTCGAGACCGCCCGTCCCGGGAATTTGGCGGCGCAACCAGGATTCGCGTGGGGAAGCGAAGGGCGCTCATTCTATGCGGCCGGCTTGAGGGACGAGCCCGGCAGCATTCGGAAGTGGGCCTTCGATCCGCGGACGGGTGAGGTATCGGAGGAGTCCGAGCTGATTGCCTCGTTCCAGGGTGAAGCGGTCGCAAGGCTTCGAGCTCTCGCAGGCGGCAGGATGGCCTACGAGCTCGTCAGCGAAAGGAATCTGGTCGTCACCGGGACTGCTTCGGATCCGCTGAACACACGCACATTGGCCCGCGGGACGAAGGGACAGATCTCTCCGGACGGAGGCACGGTCTACTATGTAGGCGAGGGCTACGGCAGGGAGGGGATCTTTGCCGTCCCGGTCTCCGGAGGTCAGGCTCACCGTATCACGCCGGTGGAGCCCGCGCACGCCGACTTCGTGCTGTCTCCCGACGGCTCGGGAATCTCCTATCACATCCATCACGACGACGCCACCGATCTCTTCGTCCTGCCGGTGGATGGCGGCGAGCCTCGGCGCGTCGCCCGCCTGGACGGAAGTCAAGCCGCGAGCCCCGAATGGTCGCCCGATGGATCACGCGTGGCGTTCGCAGACAAGGGCGAGCTCTACACGGTTTCTGTGGAGGGTGGAGAGCCGGAGACGATCGCGCGGCTAGCGGAGTGGGAGAATTGGTCGATCCGATGGTCGCCGGACGGGGAGCATATCGCGGGCTTTGGCTTCGCCGAGGGGGAGCCCTATCCGGATAACGCCGTCTTCGTGGTACCGGCGAACGGAGGAGAGCTCCGCCGGTTGACGCCCTTTTCGGGAGGAGAGGGCACCTACGACTACAAGGAGGGCCTCGAGTGGCACCCGGACAGCCGGCGCCTGAGCTACATGGCCTACCCGGATGGCTCTCGGACCGCCCATCTGGACGGACGGCCGAACACGTTACTCGTGGATCACCCGACCAACTGGGACTACGTCGGAAAATGGGCGCCTGACGGCGAGACGTATCTATTCATGAGCTTTGGGGGAGAGGGGCTTCCCAGCGGGACCTACGCCTATGACCGCGTGAGCGGCACCTCGGAGTTCTTCCGGCCGCACACCGCGATGCAGCGAGGAGGGCTGCACATGAGCTGGTCGCGAGACGGGAGCACGTTCGTGGCCACGGGAGGAGAGACGACGTCGCAGATCTGGTTGATCGAGGGGATCCACTAGGTCGTCGGGTTTCGGTAGTCGGAAGGGCATGGGCGGAGGGCGGCCCCGGTTGGGGCTGCCCTTTCCGTTGTCCGCCTGCTTCGGTTGGAGGCCCGCAACCGCATCCGGAGGGAGTCGAGTGCTTCGTCGCGGCCGAGTCCACCGGGTCGGGCCGGGCGGAACCTTGGCCAAGACTCCGGAGTTCGTCATCTCGAGGCGTGGAACCATTCATGGTCAGGCATGATGACGAGATCGAACCCCGGCATAGTCGTGACCGCAGCCCTTGCGACGCTGATCGGCGCGTGCGGGGACGACGCGATCGTCGGGAGTGACCGCCTCGCTCCCGAGGTCGATCCACCGGGGTCGGACAGTGGGGTCTGCCTGCTCGATCAGAGCCTGCTCGTGTCGAGTCTGCCGCCGGACGCGATTCCTGCGCTGACGCTTCCCGACATGGTCTCGGCGGACGATCCCGGGGCCGACTACCTCGACGACGAGTCCCGGGTGCTCGGTGTCGTCGTCAACGGGGAGGCGCGCGCGTACCCACACAACATCTTGTGGTGGCACGAGATCGTGAACGACCGGGTGGGGAATCAGTGGATCTCGGTCACGTTCTGCCCGCTCACCGGATCGGGCCTCGCCTTCGACCCCCACGTCGAGGACACGCGCCTCGACCTCGGGGTCTCCGGGCTGCTCTACGCGAACAACCTGGTGCTCTTCGATCGCATCAGCGGCGACGTCTATGGACCCCAACTCTCGATCGAGGGCAAGTGCCAGGGCTTTCGCGATCGGACGATGTCGCTCCGTGGTGTTCAGGAGATGTCCTGGGGTCGCTGGGTGGCGCTCCACCCCGACACGAAGGTCGTTGGCGACGACACCGGCTTCGACCGTCCGTACACGGTCTACCCCTACGGATCGTACGACCAGCTGGACAACGACGAGCTCCTCGTCCCCATGAGCGTGGACCATACACGCCCGCTCAAGGAGCGTGTTCTGGCGATCCGCGGGGAGAACGGCGCCGGGCGTGGGTATCCCTTCGGCGAGCTGCGGCGGTTGGGTGAACAGGCCACGGTCAACGAGATCCTCGATGAGCCGTACGTGGTCTTCTATGATTCCGGGGACGGCGAGACCGCGATCGCCCACGCATCGACCGTCAATGGATCGAGGCTCTTCTTCGATCCCGCCCCGAACGGGTTGTTCAGGGATACCGAGACGGGCTCACTGTGGACGATCGGCGGGCGCGCCGTAGGTGGGCCGCTCGCGGGGTTCCGACTGGACCCGCTCGACGACGCGTACGTGCTGTTCTGGTTTGCCTGGAGGCACTTCGAGCCCGCCGGCCGACCCTTCAGCGGGGGCTGAGCGCTGGCCTCAGCCGAGCCCTGCGACGCCCTATCGCGACGCGGTCCTCATCGTAATGAGGATGACGCCGTTGGCACCCCGGCTGCCGAAGACAGCGGTCTGACCTGCGTCCTTGAGGACGGTGATCACGTCGATGTGGTTCGGGTTGATGTGCTGGAGCACACTCGTCGTCGAGGGCATCTTCACACCGTCGACCACGAACAGCGGCTCCTGGCTGGCCATGAACGACGAGGTGCCCCGGATTCGCACGGTCATCGAACCGCCCCGTTGCGCGACCTGGACGCCGGGCACCCGCATCAGCATCTCCGCGAGCGTCCGCGGGTGGTGGTCGGTTTCTTCCCGCCCATCGACAGTGGCGACCGACCCGTTGATCTGATCCCGGTCGACCGAGCCGTAGCCGATGTCCACGGGATCGGAAGCCGCACCTTCTCCTGCAGATGAACCGCTGGTGGCACACCCCGCGACGAGCATGAGGCTCAGGGTACCGAACAGGTGAGGCCGTAAAGAGATCGAGCCGAGCGAAAACAATCCAGACATCGTAGCACCTCCGGTGCGCCGCAGCACCGCACGGGCGCTACTCCATGGGCACTTTATGTCACCCGGCGCCGCGAGGAAAGGGTGTCGTCCACGGTGCGATTCTTCGAGTGGCAGTCCCCACGGAGCAGCACGTCCATACATGTCGCATGCTCTCACTCAGGAAGCCTTTCAGGGCGGCATCGCGCTCCAACCGTAGGTCGCTACAGCATCAGGAAAATCCCTACAGAGAACTCCTCGCCATGTTTTTATCCTGAGGAACACGCGTCCCGCCACAAATGCGTCTGTTTCGCCTCATGGAAGGAGGGACGTCCTATGGTCCCCCTGTGTAAGATGCGTTTCTCGAAATCACTCGGGATCGCTGCTGGACTGCTCCTGCTCGGCGGTATCATGGCCGAGACCGCCGAAGCGCAGGAGAACTTCGGGAGAGTCGTCGGCCGGGTTACCGCCTCGACCGGCCAACCCCTGGCCGCCGCCAACGTGCTTCTCGTGGGCACCGGTATCGGGAGTCTCACGAACAGGGATGGGAGTTTCCTGCTCCTGCGGGTGCCCCCGGGAACGTACGAGCTTCAAGCCAGCTCCATCGGCTACGCCACGGAGACCGTCGAGATCAGCGTGGCCGCCGGGGAATCGGTACCGGTCAATCTCATGCTGGGCGTGGACCCGTTGAGCCTGGACGAGCTGGTCGTCACGGGCTACGGAACGGCCCGCAAGGAGGAGTTGACCGGGTCTGTGGTCTCCCTTTCGGCCGCCGACCTCGAGCTGCCCACCACGACGACCTTCCAGGACGTCATCCAGGGGAGCCCGGGCGTGCTGGTGACGTCGCTCGACGGTGCCCCGGGTGCGGGCTTCGACATCCGCGTGCGGGGGCAGGGCTCCATCACCGCCGGAGCCGACCCGCTCTACGTGATCGACGGTGTCGCGCTGTTCAACGACGCGGATGCCAATACCGACGTGGACAACCAGGGCCGCACGGCCAATCCGCTGGCCTCGATCAACCCGAACGACATCGAGAGTCTGGTCGTTCTCAAGGACGCCGCCTCCACCGCCATCTACGGTTCTCGTGGAGCGAACGGCGTGGTCCTCATCACCACGAAGGGCGGGGTCGCCGGCAGCCAGATCTGGGCCAGCGAACCGAGGTTCGAGCTGAGGACCCAAATGGGTGTTTCCGGCTTTGCCTACAACAATCTGCTGGAGGGCCTGAACGCGGACGAGTACACCGACTACTACCTCACGGCCCGTCAGAACGACGGGATGTCCCTGGCCGATGCGCAGGCTCAGTTGCAGAACCAGTGGCCGGTCCCGGCGGACAACAACTGGCGGGATCTCATCACGCGGAACGGCGTGACCAGCCAGGTCGACGTGAGCGCCACCGGTGGGGGTGACCGGTACACGTACTACCTGTCCGGCGGATGGTTCGACCAGGAGGGGAACGTCATCGAGCAGTACTTCGAGCGGTTCTCCTCGCGGATCAATCTGACGGCCCAGCTCACGGACAAGTTCACCCTCGCCAACAACCTGAGCTTGTCGAAGACGCAGCAGAGGGGGATCCAGGATGGGAGCCGTTGGGCGGCGCCCTTCTACATGGCCGTGTTCATGCCCCCACTCCTGCCCATGCGCGACGACGACGGGCGCTACTATGCCCGCCACACGAACGTGATGGGTGCGAACCACCCGGTGGGCACCATCCGGGAGAACCCGGAAACGCGTGAGACGAGCCGCGTCATCGAGAACCTCAGCGGCACCTACCGGTGGAACGACCAATTCACGGTGCAGTCGGTGTGGAGCTTCGACCTCTACAACATTCACGACTACCTGTACTACAACCCCTTCTTCGGGGACGGGCGGAACGACGGCGGGGCCTTCGATGACGCCCGTGTGGACAACATCAACTGGCAGAGCAGCAACACGCTGAGCTACACCAACCTTCTCGACGACATCCACAGCGTGAACGCGGTCGCCGGATACGAGGCCAGCAAGAACGATCGAGAGCTGATCAACATCTTCGGCGAAGGGTTCGCCCACCCGAACCTGAAGCAGGGCACCAGCGCGGCCATCACGGAGGGCACGACCACGAAGGATCAGTCCGCCTTCGAGTCCTACTTCGGCCGGGTCAACTACGACTACGACCGCACGTACTTCCTCTCGGCGTCCTTCCGGACGGACGGCTCGTCCCGGTTCGGTCCCGACAAGCGGTGGGGTAAGTTCTGGTCGGTCGGTATCGGTTGGACGCTGACCAACTCGGAGTTCTTCGATGTGCCCTTCTTCGACTACCTGAAGCTGCGCAGCAGCTACGGGGAGGTCGGGAACGCGGACATCGGTGACTATGCGTGGCGTGGCCTTTACGGCTTCGATCGTGCGTACGACGACCTGCCCGGCTCCGGTCCGTCGACCGTGGCCAACACCGCGCTGACGTGGGAGTCCCAGGGGGCGTTCAACATCGGCTTGGATTACGCCATTCTGGACAGCCGGGTCACGGGTACCGTCGAGTACTACAAGAAGTCCTCCACCGACCTCCTGCTGGACGTGCCGGTCTCGCTGACCACGGGCTTCCGCAGCACGTTGCAGAACTTCGGTGACATGGATAACTCCGGATTCGAGTTCTCGGTCAACGCGGACCTCGTGAGGGGTCAGGACTACGACTTCGGGGTCAATTTCAACATCACCACGCAGAGCAACGAGATCACGAAGCTCACCGAGCCCTTCCTCGACGGCACGAAGAGGCGCGAAGAGGGAAGGGACTACCAGGAGTACTATCTGTACGGGTGGGCCGGCGTCGATCCGGCCAATGGCCTGCCGCTCTGGTACACGGACGAGAACAAGACGCAGACGACGAGCAGCCTGAATGAGGCCGAGCGGTTCTACGACGGCAAGACGGCCACGCCCAAGTACCTGGGCAGCTTTGGCCTCTCGGGCCGCTACAAGGACTTCACACTCAGTGCCCTCGCCACCTACATGTTCGGCCACCACCTGTATGCCGGGGCCGAGCGGTTCTACCACGGTGACGGGCGGTACCTGCCCCGGTCGACCTCGCGCTTCTCATACGAGAACGCGTGGCGGCAGCCGGGCGATCAGGCGCTCTTCCCGAAATTCTCGTGGGGCGGCGTCAACAGCTCGCAGCCGTCGAACGCCGACCGCTGGCTCGTCGAGGGCGACTACATCCGCTTCAAGGATGTGACGCTGACGTACCAGTTCCCAGAGAACCTGGCGAACAGCCTACGGTTCGGCTCGCTGCGGGCGCATCTGAACATCACCAATGCCTGGACTTGGGTGGCGGATGATCTCCTCTCCTTCGATCCTGAGCAGATCGTGAGCGGTGTCTACAACACGGGCACTCCAAACTCGAGGACATTCAGCCTCGGGTTCACCGTGGGATTCTAGGCGAAGGAAGCCCAACCATCGTAGACACTACTCTTTTGGAGGATAAGGCATCATGAAACGCTTAAAGAAGATTGCGAGGCTCGGGGCCATCCTGCCGATGGTCACGGTCGCCTTCGCCTGTAACGATCTGGGTCTCGAGCCGTTCGCGAATGTCTCCAACAACGCGTATTTCGCGACCATCGGAGATTTCGAGGCGGCCATCGTCGGCGTGTACGACCAGATCTCGCTCGACGACTACTACGGCCGCAGCATCCACCTGATGTCCGACATCATGGGTGACGATGTGAAGCAGGCGGGCTCCGCCAACCGGTATCAGGAGTTCGCCGACTTCGAGGGCCAGGTGGTCACCGGCCACAACTTCGAGCGGGAGCTGTGGGCCGAAGGCTACGAAGCCATCAACATGCTCAACATGATCATCAATGCCGAGGCGGATCTGCCCAGCGGCGTGCAGAGCGATTACACCCAGATCATGGGTGAAGCCTACGCGCTTCGGGGTCTGGTCTACTTCGACCTGGTGAGAATGTACGGCCAACACTACACCTTCACGCCGGGCGGCAACCACCCCGGCGTTCCCCTCGTCCTGGAGTCGGATGTAACGATCCTTCCGTCCCGCAACACGGTCGGAGAGGTCTACGTCCAGCTCCTGGAAGATCTCAACACCGGTATCGGCATGATGAGCGAGACCCGAGCAGGGCCGTTCATGATGTCGAGGGAGGCGGCCCAGGCCATCCTCTCGAGGGTCTACCTCTACATGGAGGACTGGAGCAACGTCGTGAGCATGGCCAACTCGGTCATCAACAGCGGCAAGTACAGTCTCGTCGAGGGGCAGACGTACGTCGACATGTTCGCAGTCGGCGGAACGTCCGAAGCCGTCTTCGAGCTCCGGTACAATGAGACCGACAACGAAGGGAGCAACAGCCTCGGCGGCATGTACCGGGCCTCCGGGTACGGCGACTATCTCCCGGCCAGGGATCTCTTGGATCTCCTCGATCCCGCGGACCTCCGGTGGGAGATGTTCGTGACGGATGACCTGCTCACGGGCATCTACGCGAGCCATCGCGTGAACAAGTGGCCCACGCAGAACAACGTGGACAACATTCCGGTCATCCGGCTGGCTGAAGTCTATCTGAACCGGGCCGAGGCCAATGCCCGCCTGGGGCAGGCAGTCGCGGCACAGGCCGACCTCGATCTGATTCGTCAGCGGAGTCTGCCGACCGCGCCGGCGGTAACGGCCACGGGTCAGGCACTCCTCGATGAAATCGCCCTGGAGCGGAGGATCGAGCTGGCATACGAGGGCCATCGGATCCACGATCTGATGCGGCACCAGATGGACGTCGTCCGGGTCGACGTGACCGGCGACGTGGACTTCATGGCCTATCCCTGCAACTTCTGCATCTTGCCGGTTCCACAGCTGGAGACGGATACGAATCCCAACATGGCGCAGAATGTAGGGTACTGATGCGGTAACCCGGGTCCGGGTGGAGCGGGCTTCCCGCCCGCACCGCCCTTCCCGGTGTGAGATGAGGCCCGCGGGAGGTTCGCTTCCTGCGGGCCTTCCTCGTTGCCGCGAAGCGAACCGACGCGGCAGGGGTAGGAGACGAGGCGAAGGCCTTTCCTGTCCCACCCGAAGAGGATCCTCCGATCTCCAGCCGTTTCGCCCCCGTCGGATTCGCCCTGGCGACCCTCGGGGCCGGTCTGTGGACCTGTGGCGAGCTGACTGCCCAGGTGCGTGCGGAGCCGGCGGCGGATCTCGAACCCCGGGTGCGCGTCGAAGGGACCGTCGTCGAACACGACACGCGGACCCCGATCGTGGGCGCTACCGTGTCGCTGGGCTCCGGCCCTGACGGGACGCGGGGACGGGGAACGCGGGTCACGGACGAGGCCGGCCGCTTCGGCTTCCGGGACGTGCCCGCCGGGACCTATCGCCTCTCCGCATCCGGCCAGCGTTACCGACCGATGTCGGACACGCTCCACGTCTCCGGAGAGGACGACGTGGAGCTCGTCCTGCCCCTCTCGACACAAGCCCTCCATCTGGACCCGATCGTCGTGGCGAAGGAACGTCCGTCGATCGCCATGCGGGGTTACGAAGCCCGGCGCCGCAGCGGACGGGGCTTCGTGGTGACCCGGGAGGAGATCCGCGAGCGACGGCCCCGATACCTCTCGGAGATGCTCCATCGGGTGCCGGGGGGGACCGTCATTCCGGCCTCGTCGTACGGATACACGCTCCTTCTCCGGGGGCAGTGCCGGCCGGGGCTTTGGATCGACGGCGTACCACTCGGACGTTCCACTAACATCGACCAGCTCGTGTCCCCCAACGATGTCGAGGCCGTGGAGGTCTTCCACGGCTTCGAGCTTCCCGTGGAGTTCGGCGTCGATTCCTGTGGCGGCGTTCTGGTCTGGACCCGAATGGGCGCGCCGGTTTCGGGCGGGGACGGCTCGGCAAGGGAGGTTCTCGGCCCCCTGCTCAAGGTCGTGGCGCTCGTGGTGACGCTGCTGGTCCTGACTCGATAGCGCTCCATTCCGTGACGCCATCGAGGTGCCGGCTCCGCGTGTGGTTGGGCCCGGGGGGTCGTCAGAGTGAAGCCGTGAGGGCGACCGCCTTCCCGAACTGGTCGGTTCCGGTCCAGGTCGCCGCGCGCCGTCCACGGACGTAGACCTCGGCGCTCCGCACGAGCGTCGTGGACTCGTCCGGCTGCACGGTCAGTTGCACGAATCCCGTCTGCTCGCGGACGCGCACCGAATGGGACCATCGGACGACGTTCTTGGCGTCGATCCCGGCCCCACTCGAGTAGAGCACGCTGCACTCGGCCGAGCAGCGAACGGTGTACTCCACCCCGACCCATGCGCCACCCATCGCGGCCACGGGGTCATGTCCTCCCGAAGGTGGCATTCCGGAAGGAGTCGGGCGGATGGGAAAGGAGGAGCAAGAGACGAGCACCAGCGCGCCGACAATCAGCGCGCACCAATGTCTCGGGCCAGCGATCATCTCCATCGGGATTGGTACCCGACAGGTAGCGCGTAGGTCTGCGGTTCTACCGCTGGTCCAACTGCACGGCACCGATCCCCGGACGTTTGCGGGGGTACTGAGGGGCGCCACCGCTCAGGAGCATGGGATGCGCTCTTCGCTGCAAAGGATCATCGCCGCCACGTGGATGCTGCTGCCGACCGTCACGGCAGCGCAGGACACCGGTGCGCAGCTCCCGCTAAGGGAAAGCCCCGTTCCGGTCGAAGGCGAGGTCGTCGACGCGGTCACGCGCATGCCGGTGGCCGGGGTCGTCGTGCGACTGCTCAGCACGGATCAGACGGCGCTGACCGACGAGCTCGGCTACTTCCGTTTCGGCGGCGTGCCGCCCGGCCCGACCAGAATCGAGGCCTTCCACCTGGGCTATAGGTCCTTCGCGGCCGAGGTGAACACCGCAGAATCCATTGTTTGGGCGCTCGAGCTGGACCCGACGCCGGTGACGCTGGAGGGCTTGAGGGTCCAGGCCGACCGACCGCTCTCGCGCGATCCTGTCCTGGAGCTCACGGAGATGGACGCGATCACGGCCGAGGAGGTCGACGTGCTGCGGGACCGACTCGGGCAGGTCGTCGACGTCCTGCGGCGGAAGGGTCCGCCCCGCCTCCGCCTCAAGCAGCAGGGCGGAGGTACGGGCATTCGCTACTGTGTCGAGTCCGGTCGCCCGGCGGCGGGCGTCTCGGTCCTGAACAGCGCCCTGATGGGCTGTCGCGCGGCGATGATCCTGGTGAACAACACGGTCATCTTCACGCCGACCACGGACGAGGAAGCGGATCTTCCGGTCGAGAGAATTCTCGAGATGAATCCGGAGGAGATCCGGTCCGTCACGTTCCTGAGCCCCACACAGGCGTACTTCCGCTACGGGCAGGCCGGTCAGTTCGGCGCGCTTCTCATCACCCTCCGCGAGGGTCGATGAACGTCACGCCATTCAGAACTGATAGCGCCGCAGTCCCCCGTCCACGGGAATCACGGCCCCCGTGATGTAGCCGGCCAGCGGAGAGGCCAGAAAGCATACGAGATGGCCGATGTCCTCCGGCTCACCGTAACGGCCCACCGGGATCTCGTTCTCGGCCTGCCAGGCGCGGTACTCGGGCGTGTAGTTCCGCTCGATCTGCGCGCTCATGATCCGACCGGGGGGGATGCAGTTCACGGTGATCCCATGCTTGCCGACCTCGCGCGACAGCCCCTTCGACCACGAGTGGACCGCGGCTTTCGCGCAGAACGCGCCGTTGATCCCTTCCGGCTCGGACTTGCCCGTGATGTTGATGATCCGCCCCCAGCCCCGCTCCATCATCCCGGGCAGAAGCCAATCCGTGAGCTGGCGGTGCCGGACGAAGTTCAGGGTCAGGGCCTCGTCCCACTGCTCCTCGGAGGCATCGAGCCCGAAGGGCCGGCTTCCACCCGCGTTGTTGACGAGGATGTCCACGGAGCCCAGAGCTTCCAGGGCAGCCTCTCCCACGGTCTCCGCCGCATTTTCGGCCAGGAGATCGCAGTCGATGACCGTCGGCTCGCCGGCACCTGCGGCGGACACCTCCGTGCTCAGGGACGAGAGGTCCGCGCTGTCCCTTCCGGCCACGGCGAGACGTACGCCCTCGCCGGCCAGCGCACGTGCGATGCCCCGACCGATGCCCTTGCTCGCTCCCGTGACCAGTGCCGTCTTGCCGGCAATCTGAAGATCCATCACCCACCTCGGTGTCCGTCGGACAGTCGGGCGCCAAGATAATCTCTCGGTTGGCTCGGCGCTTCGGTCCGGTTGTTCCGGATCGAACGGCCTCGTATCCTCCGTCGCCGAGACCTGCACGCCTTCGAGGAGACCTACCCTGAGCAGCCCGATCCAACGATCCCACTACCTCCCGAGGACGCGCGCGGGTTGGGTGTCCAGTCTGATGTTCCTGGGACTCATGGTGCTCGTGCAGCCGCCGATCGTCTTCTGGATCGAGGAACGCTTCCGATCGGCATGGCTGCTCGGTCTACCCTTCTTCTACGTCTACCTCGGGTTCGTCTACTTCGCGATGATCGCGGTCCTGATCTGGACCGTCCGTAGGAAGGTCTGATTCGATGGAGCCCTGGGTCATCGCCACATCGCTGATCTTCGCGTATCTGCTCTTCACGATCGTGCTCGGGTTCGTGGCCAACCGCCGCATGGCTGCGGACCTCGAAGACTTCCTGCTTTACGGCCGAAAGGCCGGGTTCGTCGTCCTCTACCTCACCGTGGTCGCGACCTATCACTCGGCCTTCGCCTTCCTCGGATCGGGTGGCTTCTTCTACGCCCACGGGATCGGCTTCTGGGAGGCCGGCACCTGGACGGTGCTGGTCGGCGCGATCACGTACACGCTCGGCGTGCGGATCTGGGCGCTGGGGAAGAAGTTCGGCTACATCACGCCAGCCGACATGCTGGCCGACTTCTACGAGAGCGAGGCCGTGCGCGTGGTCGTCGCCGCCGTCAGCGTGCTCTTCACGATTCTCTACATCCAGGTCCAGGCCCAAGGGTTGGGGTACATCATCTCGGTCGCCTCGGGTGACCGGATCTCCTTCGAGCTCGGGACGCTCATCCTTCTGATCGTGGCCGCGGGCTACCTCATGGCGGGCGGGCTCAGAGCCGTCTACTGGACCGACGTCCTCCAGGGCGCGTGGATGTACGTGGCCGTTTGGGTCGGGGCGCTCGTGCTCTCCTACGAGCTCTTCGGCGGTCCGCTCCAGCTCTGGCAGAGCGTGGCCCGAGCGCGGCCCGACCTCCTCACGCTGCCCGGTCCCCAGGGCTTCTTCACGCCCGGGATGTGGTTCGGCATGACGATCGCCCTGTCCTTCGGGATCGTCTTCCAGCCGCACATCATGATCCGCTTCTACACGGCCGACTCGGGCAAGACGCTGAAGTGGTTGGGCGCGACCACGCCGCTCTTCCTGATGACGCTCTACATTCCCGCCGCCCTGGTCGGGCTCGGCGGGGCCGTCGTCCTGCCCGACCTGGCAATCGCCGATCAGATCTTCCCGGAGCTGCTCATCCGATTCGCGCCCGCGTGGCTCACCGGGATCATCCTGGCCGGCGCCACCGCAGCGGCGATGTCCACCCTGGACTCCATCCTCCACTCGAACATGACGGTCCTGACGCGCGACATCTATCAGCGCTACGTGGCGAAGGACCGCGATGCGGCCCACTACATGGCGGTCGGGCGTTGGATCGTGGTCGTGCTGCTGGTCATCGGGTACCTGCTCTCCGTGACGACCTTCGACTTCCTCGTCACCCTCGTGACGCTGTCCGGAGCCGGTGCGCTTCAGCTGATGCCGGGGGTCATGGGCGTCTGTTACCCGACGCGAAGGCCGTTCACCCGGCTGGGCGTCTTGGCCGGCCTGTTCGTCGGCCTCGGTACCCTCTACGCCACGCTGATCCTTGTTCCTCACCCGTGGGGGCTGCACGCCGCGGTTTGGTCGATCGCGGCCAACTTCTTGATCTGCATCCTCGTCTCGCGGCTGACGCCGCCCCCCTCGCCGGAGACGGTGGAGCGCGTGCACGGCGCGGTGGAAGCGTACGTGTACGGGGGAGAGACGTTCGACGCCTGAGGTGTCGCCTCAGTCCAGTCGGTCGGCAAGCAGCTTCTGGAGGACCTTCGGGTCGGCTTTGCCTCCGCTCACCCGCATCGCCTGGCCGACGAAGAAGCCCATGAGGCCCGTCTTACCGCCGCGGTAGGCCGCCACCTTGTCGGGGTTTTCCGCGATGAGCCCGTCGACAAGGGTCGCGAGCTCTCCGGAATCGGCGATCAGACCGAGCCCGCGGGCTTCGACGATGGCCCTCGGGCTGCCGCCCTCCGCGGCGAGCACCTCGAGCACCTCTCGGCCGGTTCGTCCGCTGATCTCGCCCGCATCGATCAGGAACAGGAGCTGGGCGAGCTCGTCACCACCGAAGGGCAGGGCCTCGACCGCACGTCCCTCCGCCACTCGCGGCACCTGGTTCACCACCCATTTCGCCACGGTTCCCGCATCGGGGAACGCGGCGTGGGTCGCGGCGAAGAGCGCCGCCAGCGGCGCGTCCTGCACGAGCACGCTCGCCTCCTGCTCGCCCAGGCCGAGCCCCACGTAGTCGTCGAACCGTGCGCCGGCCATCGGTTCCTCGGGACGATAGACGCGTGGGGTCGAGGGGGTTGCGGAAGGCCTCCCGGTCTTCGGCTCCGGCGTCCGGGTCGGGGTGTCGGACTGCTGCTTGGCCCAGGAATCCCGGAGCGTCACGACGCGGTTGAAGACGGGCCGGCCGACCTCGGAGTCGACGGGGTCGACGAAGAAATACCCGAGCCGCTCGAACTGGAAGTGGGACGCGGGCTCGGCCTCGAGGAGACCGGGCTCCACCCTCGCTTCGGAAACGTCGACGAGGGACTCCGGATTCAACTGCTCGAGAATGTCCTCGCCTTCTTCGAGATCCTCCGGGTTGGGCTTCGAGAAGAGCCGGTCGTACAGCCTGACGCGGGCCGAGCCGCTCTCGGAGGCGGAGACCCAGTGGATCGTCCCCCGGACCTTTCTCCCGTCGGGCGTGTCGCCGCCCCGCGTCTCGGGATCGTAGGTGCAGTGCACCTCGTGCACCCCTCCGCTCTCGTCGTGGACGACGTCGGTACAGCGGACCACGTATCCGTAGCGCAGCCGCACCTCGTTTCCGGGGCTGAGCCGATGGAAGCCCTTGGGTGGGTCGACGGCGAAGTCTTCCCGCTCGATGAAGAGCTCCCGGGTAAAGGGCACGGTGCGGGACCCCTCCTTGCCCACGTCGTGCGGGAAGAAGGGCGCTTCGAGCCGTTCGACCCGGCCCTCGGGGTAGTTGGTGACGACGAGCTTGAGCGGGTCGAGGACCGCCATGACCCGGGGAGCCTTCGGGTTCAGGTCGGCTCGGATCTCGTATTCGAGCTTCCCGAGGTCCACGCGCTTGTCCACCCTCGTGATGCCCGCACCGCGCGCGAACGACTTGAGCGCCGCGGACGTGTACCCCCGCCTCCGTAACCCGGCGATCGTCGGCATTCGCGGATCGTCCCACCCCGAGACGTGACCGCCCTCCACGATCGGAATGAGCTTGCGCTTGCTCACGACCATGTGCTCGACGTTCAGCCGGGCAAACTCGTACTGGCGTGGCTGGGGGCGCGGCACGTCGAGGTTGTCGAGCAGCCAGTCGTAGATCTCCCGGTTGGGCACGAACTCCAAGGTGCAGAAGGAGTGCGTGACGCCCTCGATGGAGTCCGAGAGGCAGTGCGTGAAGTCGTAGAGCGGGTAGATGCACCATTCGTTTCCGCTCCGATAGTGGTGCGCGTGCCGAATCCGGTAGAGGACCGGATCGCGCATGACCATGTTGGGGTGAGCCATGTCGATCTTCCCGCGCAGGACGTGTGCGCCGTCTTCGAACTCACCCGCTCGCATGCGCCGGAAAAGATCGAGATTCTCTTCCACCGACCGGTCGCGGTACGGGCTCGGTCGCCCCGGCTCCGTCACCGAGCCTCGGTACTCCCGGATCTCCTCCAGGCTCGAAGAGTCCACGTACGCCTGGCCGGTGGTGACGAGCTCCTCCGCGTAGGCGTAGAGCTGTTCGAAGTAGTCCGATGCGTGATAGAGGTGCTCGCCCCAATCGAAACCGAGCCAGCGGACGTCGGCCTTCATCGCTTCGACGAAGCGCATGTCCTCGGTCTCGGGATTGGTGTCGTCGAAGCGCAGGTGCGTACGCCCGCCGAACTCGGCGGCCACGTCGAAATCGAGGCAGATCGCCGAGACGTGGCCGATGTGCAAGAAACCGTTCGGCTCGGGCGGAAAGCGGGTGATGACTCCGCGATCGTACGTCCCGGCGTCGACGTCTGCAGCGACGATCGTTCGTATGAAATCCCTCGATGTGGAATCGGAGGCGTTGCGGTCGGTCATCTCTTGGCTCAAAATTCGCAGCCGTCGTGTTGAACGCTTCCAGCAGCGTTACGGAAGATGGTCACGGGGCCCGATTCATGCAGTTCCAGCGAATGGAAGGGTCGGGTGGCGGAGTCACGAAAGTCTAACGAACTCGGGATGGGGTGGTCCACGGGGGTGGATCGACCCGATTCTGGCGAAGGAAGGTCGTACGTGGTGCTCAACCGATCCTGTGCCCGTTTGTCGGGTCTCGCTCTCCTGCTTCTTGGGATGGCCGCAGCGCCTCTGCCGACTGCAGCACAAGCGACCGATCGAGACGACGGGCCGAAGCTCCTGGTTCTCGTGGTGGTCGACCAGCTTCGGGGCGATCTGATCGATCGCTACGAACAGGTCTGGACCGGTGGGATCAAGCGACTGGTCGAGGGCGGCATGGTTTACACAGCGGCCACGCACGACCACGCGCTCACGGCGACCGCTCCGGGTCACGCGACCCTCGCGACGGGCGTCTATCCCGCGCGCCACGGCATCGTCGGAAACTCTTGGATCGCTGCTGAAAACGGGCAATACGTCTCCGTGTACGCCGTCCGTGACCGTGACGCGCAGATTCTGGGAGACCGTTCCATGGAGGGACGCTCTCCCGCGAACTTCAACGCTTCCGGGTTGGCCGACTGGGTGAAGCGAGCCGATCCGGACGCACGCGTCGTGTCGCTCTCCCGCAAGGATCGGGCGGCGATCGGACTCGCTGCCCAGGCCAAGGGCGAGGTCTACTGGATCCATCCCACCAAGGGCGAGTTCATCACGTCCGAGTTCTACCACGACCGCTATCCCGATTGGATCGATCGATTCAACAAAGAGGTGATGCCCGAGATCTACGCCGATCGGGTCTGGGAGAGCCGGGTGCCGGAGCGTTTTCGCGCGCTGTCACGTCCGGACACGTCCCAGTTCGAGGGTTCGGGAGGAGACTCCTACTTCCCGCACAAGGCCGACAACGGGGCTGGGCGTTTGGACCGTGAGGCCTACAATCTCTGGCGGTACACGACGCCTCTACCGGATCGGGCGGTTCTCGAGGCGGCGGCTACGGCGGTGCGCGATCTCGAACTGGGTCAGAGACGGCCGGTCGATTTCCTCGGGATCTCGCTCTCGCAGACGGATGCCATCGGTCACGCCTTCGGTCCATTGAGCCGTGAGCAGCTCGACAACCTCATGCGCCTCGACGAGCACCTCGGGTTGTTCCTGGACGTTCTCGATGCGGAGGTCGGAGCCGGCAATTGGGTGATGGCCTTTTCTTCGGACCACGGGACTCTGGCGGTCCCGGAATACCTCCCGATTCCGGGCACGCGGCTCGACCCGGATCGACAGCAAGCGATTTACGCTCCAGTCCAGCAGTTGCTGGCACGACGCGGCACGATCCCGGTCTACCAGCTTCCCGACTCGATCGAGGCCATTCTCGAGTCGTATCCGGAGGTTGCCGATGCGTTCACCTATCAAGACCTCGAGCAGGACAATCCCGCGGATTCGTTCGCGGTCCTCTACGCACGCTCCCACAGTCGGACGAGACTGACGGGGCCGCTTTCACGCTTCCAGATTCAGATCCGGTGGGTGTCCGACCTGCTTCCGACCCCCCCCCCGACGGGTACCACGCACCTCTCGCCGTACTACTACGACCGCTGGGTGCCGCTGATCTTCTACGGTAGGGGCGTCCACGTGGGGAAAACCGATGCCGCGGCGTCGACCGTGGATGTGGCTCCCACGCTCGCGTCGCTCGCGGGGATCTTCGTTCCGGCGAATCTGGACGGTCGGCCACTCTTCGAAGGCTGGTAACCAGCGCGAGGCGCCGGTCCACTCGAATCAGCAAAGAAAAACCCCCCGAAGCAAAGCTCCAGGGGGTCGAGACTTCGGACGGATCAAGTCAGGCCAACGCGACTCGTCGGTCTAGCATGCGGCGGCTTCCCGCGCGGCGCTCATCGTGAATCCGCCTCATGACGCCGGAGCGGCGCTCGCTGGACCGACCGTCCACTTCGATGCCCAAAGCCTTGACCCGACGATTCCAGACTCGCCGACCGCGTCCGATTCGGCGCTCGTCGGCACCGCGGCGGTCGTTGCCACGCCGATCGCGATCACGACCTCGTCGATCGTCGTTGCGGCGGTCGGTCTCGGACTCGGTTTCGCCTTGCATGCTACCTCGTGTGGATCATTGATGCCAAGAACCGGGCAAACGCCCGAATTCATCTATCTCAAAATGGCCCGATGCCGTTCTTTTTGCCAGCATCCTGTCCCTCAGGTCTCCTCTTCACGCCCGTTTTTCGCGTCCGACATCGCCAGCCGGATCTCCGCCATCCGCCTCTCATCCGCCTCCTCCAGGGCCTCCTGAATCGCGGGGCAAGCCGCTCGGACGGACTCCAGGTCGCTCCGTTTCAACTCGTAGAGCGCGCAGGGTGTGACGGCGCGGCAAGTGGCCGTTCTCGGTGTGCCGTGGAGTAGCGCCATCTCTCCGAAGAAGTCCCCAGCCATGAGCGTTGCCAGGTCCCTCGCGACACCCCCATCCTCGCGAGCGACCCGGACCACGCCGCGTGCCACGAGGAAAAGGGAGTCACCGGTCTCGTCCTGGCGGACGATGGCTTCTCCAGCCGGCGCCGTGCGCCGGCGAAGCTTTCGCGCTACGGTCACGAATTCCTCGGGTGGCGTATCTGCGAAGAACGGAACTTTCTTCAACAGCTCTTCGGGCTCGATCTTGAGGCGAGCCGTCTGACTGGCGCGAAGCTGACGCAGCTCGACGGCCAGCTCGTGGAGCATGGCCTCGGCAACGCCCTCCGGAATCGCCCCGGAGTGGGCTCTCTCCTGGATGGCCTCCCGCTCGGCGTGCACGACGAGCCGATCTGCCAGCCGTTGCTGCGTTCCGGAGACGAACTCCGGGAACTGCTCCGCACTTTGGTCGAGCCTGTTCCTCGCGCTCTGGAACCAGTACTCGTAGGAGGCCCGGATCTCTTCGACCGTGTCCTCGCGAATCGATTCGGCGAGGGCGAGGCTGTCGAGCTCGGAGAGAACGAACGCGGATCCCCGCGAGCGGGCCCACGCGATCTCGTAGTCTCGCGCCGTTCGCTCGGACCGGAGCCCCTCGGCCAAACCGTGGAGTCCCGGGAGTGAGTCCATGGAGCGATAGACGACGTTTTCCAGGCGCTCACCGGTGGGTGGGTGCAGCGTGAACTCGGGGAGCCGGCCCTCATGGCGGATCGCCTCCGTCTGTAGCTCGATCGAGTGCGCGAGGTTGCGGTAGGCGCGTTCCGAGAGGTGGCTGCGCGAGAACATCTGATAGTACATCGAGCTTTCTTCGCTGAAGCACCTCAGGAACAGGAGCTTACGCTCCTGGCTGTGGTCGAGCTCGAGCTCGCGGAGGGCGTCCAATTCGTCCCGCAGCTCCGCAATTCCTTTCTCGCAGCGGATCCGGATGCCCTCGGCGATGCGTGGCGTGAAGAGCCCACCCTCCCGGAGCTCCGGGATCTGCTCCAGCGTGCGGTTCTTCGCGGAGAGCAGTCCCTCGATACGGGCGAGACGATCGGAGAGCGGCGGGATGTGCAACCCGAAGCGCCGTACGAGCATCTCGATCGTGAGGCCCTGTATGATCAGCGTGAAAAGCACGGCCCCCAGCACGACCGCCACGACCATCTCCTTGAAGGCTTCCATCTCCTCGGCCAGCACCGGATCGGAGATGCCCTCGAAGCTGAGGGACAGGGCGATCGCAATCGCGACGGCGCCCCGGAGGCCACCCCAGAACATGACCGTCTGATAACGGCGGTCGATCGGGTCGGAGTTGGGCAGCTTTCCGACCACCGGCACCAGACCGAAGACGACGGCCGATCGGGAGATGAGCATGCCGGTGATGACCCAGAAGACCACCTCCCGATGTTCCCAGAGCGAGCCGAGATCCACGGTGAGCCCGACCATGAGGAACACCAGGGCATTCGCGACGGTGGCGAGATACTCCCAGAAGTGCTCCATGAAGCCCGCCACGGAGGGCGAGATCTTCGTCTTTCCCCACCCGCCGATGATCACACCCGCCGCCACGGCGGCCATCACGCCCGAGACGTGGAAGACTTCCTCGGCAAGGAGGAAGGAGACATAGGCGAGGATCGTCGTCAGGGAGATCTCGATGAAGGTGTCACCCTCGACCTTGCCGAGGACCATACCGACGATCACCGCGGCGGCCCACCCGACCAGGAGTCCCCCGAAGAAGACCACGAAGAACTCGATCAGACCGCCCGTGACCGCCTCTGTCGTAACCATCCCGGCGATCAGCACGCCCAGAAGGATCTTCGAAAGCACGATCGCGGTGGCGTCGTTGAAGAGGCTTTCGCCCTCCACGAGCACGGTCAGTCGCTTGGGGGCGCCCAACGAGCTGAACAGCGAGATCACCGCCACAGGATCGGTGGCGCTCAAGATGGAGCCCACGAGCAAGGCCTGAGGCCAGCTCAGGCCGACGGTGAGAACGAGCAAGCCACCGATCATCACCGTCGAGATCAGCAGCCCGGGGATCGCCAGCGTCAGCACGGGCGTGAGATTCTCGCGAAGCGCCCGGGCCTCGAGGTTGAAGGCCGATTCGAAGATCAGCGCAGGGAGGAAGACGAGGAATGCGACCTCCGGCGGCATCTCCAGGTGCAGGATGGGCTCGAACAGCGCCCCACCGAAGTCCGGGAGCTGGGCGATGACCATGCCGACGACGACGAGCGCCACCGTGAAGGGAATGCGGATGCGCTTCGAGACCGCCAGCGTGGCGGCGGCGATCAGGAGAAGTCCGACGGTGATCCCGACGATCTCACCGACGTGTGCGGCGCCTTCCATGATCTAGTTGTCGACCTCGGCCGACTTCGCCATGACCGAGCTCCCCAGATGATCGGAAACGGAGAGGATGTCTTCCGGCGTGCCCATGAGGATGAGGACCGAGCCGGGTTCGACGATCCGCGTCGCTGGAGGATTATAATGCCAATCACCGTCGGCCGATTTGTAGGCCATGAGCAGCGCGTTGGAGACCTCGTCGATCTGCAGGCCTCCGATGGTGCTGCCGATGGCGGCCGAGCCTTCCGCGATGCCGACCTCGTCCACACGGAGGTTACGATCCTTGTCGCGCAGCATCAGGTCGAGGAAGGATACGACGGTCGGACGGATCAGCTCCGAGGCGAGCCGTAGCCCGCCGATGTGGGTCGGAGAGACGACGGCATCCGCTCCGACCTGACGGATCTTGTCCGCGGCATCGATGTCCACGACCCGAGAGACGATGCGAATCTCGGGATTGAGCTGTCGTGCGCTCAGGCTGACGACGAGATTCTCCTTGTCCGAGTCGGTACATGCCACGATCCCCGCCGCTCGGTCGACCCCCGCGGCCTTGAGCACGTCGTCGAGCGTCGGATCGCCGAGCACTTTCGGCACCCCTGGAAGCTCCCGGTCGAGCCATCCCACCTGATTCGCGTCCGGGCACACGATCAAGACTTCGCGTTGTACCGCGAGGAGCTCCTGGGTCGTGTACACGGCCGTTGCACCGGACCCGCAGACGATCAGATGTCCCGAGAGGTTTCGGATGTTCTTCTCCATCTGCCGTCTCCTGAAGACGTGCCCGAGCTGCCCCTCGACGACGAAGGCGGTCGCGGTCGAGACAAAGTAGAGTGCGGCACCCATTCCCACGAGGATGAGGAGAGCCGTGAAGACACGCCCGCCCGGATTGCCCTCGAGATTCACGATCTCGCCGTATCCCACGGTCGTCAGCGTGATGGCCGTCATGTAGAAGGCGTCCACCACAGAGACGTCCGGGTCGATGACCCGATAACCGATCGTGCCGACGACCGTCACGGCCACCATGAAGAGTGCCGCCCCTGCGAGACGAACACGCAGCAGGCGGAGCTCTTCATCGAGGTCGTTGCCGTAGACGTCGAAAGCGGTCAAGGACGGTCCCGGGATCGAGGGGGCGGCCACAGGAAGCAGGCTGCCGAGGACGAACACGTTCCAGAGAGAAACATTTGACGGCGCTCAGAGGAGGCGCAAGGACCTCCGGCGGCGCATTGCCGCCCCCATCGTCGGCAGACATCTTCTCTCGGACGTGACCCGAGCGGGTTCGGGACCTGCTCGCTCCATGCCGACGGACTTCCAGGGAGCGGATTTTGGCACACATCCCCTACGTGCCGTACGACGAAGCCGAGGGTCTCTTGGCCGAACTTTATCGGCGTTATGGTTCGGAGGGCGGCGGTGTGGACAACATCATCCGCGTACACTCCCTCAATCCGCCGTCGATGGCGCACCACCTGCAATTGTACGCGCACCTCATGCGTGGACGTTCTCCACTGAGCCGCGTGCAGCGGGAGATGATCGCCGTCACCGTCTCGGCGACCAACGACTGCTTCTACTGAGTGAACCATCACGGAGCGGGACTCCGTACGTTGACCGGCGACGCCGGCCTCTCGAAGACCCTGGCGCGCGACTATCGTGCGGCCGAGCTGTCCGATGCCGACCGCGCGATGCTCGACTATGCCGTGAAGCTGACGCGGACGCCCGGCGAGATGGAGGCTTCCGATGTCGACCGTCTCCGGTCGGTCGGCTTTACAGACACGGCGGTTCTCGACATATGCCAGGTCGTAGCCTACTACAACTACGTGAACCGGCTCGCCGACGGCACGGGAGTCGAGTTGGAGGCCGACTGGACGGATGAGGAGATGACGATCACGCGCGACGATTTCGAATCGCTGACTCGTGGGAGGAGCGGAGCTTGAGCTTCCCACCGGTCCAGTTGAATGGGAGGGATCTCACCCTCGAGGAGGTCGAGGCGGTCGCGCACGCGCGCCGCGGCGCGCGCTTGAGCGACGACGCCCGGGAGTCGGTCCGGCGATCGAGGAAGTACATAGAGTCGCTGCTCTCCTCCGGTCAGAGGGTCTACGGCGTCAATACCGGTTTTGGCCGGCTCGCAGACGTCGTGATCGAGCCCGACCGTCAGCGCGAGCTGCAGCAGAATCTGCTTCGCAGCCATGCGGCGGGCGTGGGTCGGCCTTTGGAGTCGCACGAAGTACGAGCCCTCATGTTATTGAGGGCCAACGCTTTGGCGCGCGGTAACTCCGGGTGTAGGCCGGAGGTGATCGACCAGCTGCTGACGCTCCTGGATCATGATATCGTGCCGGTCGTGCCCGAGAGTGGGTCGGTGGGCGCCAGTGGTGACCTGGCGCCTCTGGCGCACGTGGCGCTGGCCCTCATCGGCGAAGGTCACGTCGTGCACCGCGGAAGCCGAGCCACGGCTGCGGAGGCTTTGGCGGAGGAGGGGATCGAGCCTCTGGAGCTGGCGGAGAAGGAGGGACTCGCCCTGATCAACGGGACGCAGGCGACGACGGGTCTGGGTATTCTGGCCCTCCTCGGCGCGGAGAGGGCGGTCGACTGTGCCGAGGTCGCCGGGGCGATGAGCCTCGATGCGCTGAAGGGTACGCCGGCCGCTTTCCGGCCCGAGGTTCACGAAGCGCGTCCCCACGCAGGCCAGAAGGAGAGCGGACGACGGCTGTGGTCCCTGATCTCGGGCTCGGAGATTCGAGAGTCGCATCGTGAGGGCGACTCGAGGGTGCAGGATCCCTACTGCCTGCGTTGCATGCCGCAGGTCCACGGCGCCGCCCGCCACGCGCTCGGTTACGTGCGACAGGTTCTCGAGACCGAGGCGAACAGCGCCACGGACAATCCCCTGGTCTTTCCGGAAGCCGAGATCGTCATCAGCGCCGGGAACTTTCACGCCCAGCTCGTCTCACAGGCGCTCGACCTTCTCGTGATCGCCTTGGCGGACCTGGCGGCCATCAGCGAACGGCGGATCGAGCGGATGCTCAATCCGGACCTGTCGGGGCTCTCCGCGTTCCTGGCTCGGAGGCCCGGCCTCGAGTCCGGTCTCATGATCGCACAGGTCACGGCTGTGGACCTCCTCGGAGAGATCCGGGTCCTCGCCCACCCGGCCAGCGTCGACTCGGTCCCCACGAGCGCGAACCAGGAAGATCACGTCTCGATGGGCTTCACGGCGGCCCGCAAGGCACGCCGGGCAGTCGAGTGCGTACACTATGTGCAGGCCGTGGAGGTCATGGTGGCGGCGGAAGCCATCGAGCGGCATCGTCCGCTCAAGTCGAGTACGGGAATCGAACGAGCACTGGAGCTGGTCAGAGCCGAGGTTGCCCCCCTTCAGGGGGATCGTCCGATTCACGGCGATCTGGAAACGCTGAAGAGGCTGGTGGCGAGCGGGGCACTCGTGTCCTCGTCGTCCGAGACCGGCTGAGAGGACAGAAAGACGATGACGGTAGCGAGCCCCTCCCGGGTCCTCCGGGCCCCGCGCGGAGCCGACTTGAGCTGTAAGGGGTGGACCCAGGAGGCTGCCCTGCGAATGCTGATGAACAATCTGGATCCGGAGGTCGCCGAGCGGCCCGAGGATCTGGTCGTCTACGGCGGCACGGGGAAAGCGGCACGGAGCTGGGAGGCGTTCGACGCCATCGTTCGGGAGCTTCGACGGCTGGAAGACGACGAATCTCTTCTCGTGCAGTCCGGCAAGCCTGTCGGCGTCTTCCGTACGCACCGTCACGCCCCCCGTGTGCTGATCGCCAACTCCAATCTGGTGGGCCGGTGGGCGACGTGGGACCACTTCCACGAGCTCGAGAAACAAGGCCTGATGATGTATGGCCAGATGACGGCCGGCTCGTGGATCTACATCGGCACGCAGGGAATCCTCCAAGGGACGTACGAGACCTTCGGGGCCATGGCACAGCAGCACTTCGACGGGTCTTTGAAGGGGCGCTGGGTCCTGACCGGTGGAATGGGCGGCATGGGCGGAGCCCAACCCCTGGCGGCGACGATGAACGACGGAGCGATTCTCGTGGTCGAGGTGGACCCGGAGCGGATCCGTCGACGCATCGAGACGGGCTACTGCGACCGCATGACGACGTCGTTGGACGAGGCGCTGGAGTGGACCGTGGGGGCGGCGGAGAAGGGGGAGGCGCTGAGCGTGGGCCTGGTCGGAAACTGTGCCGAGGTGCTCCCGGAGATCGCCGAGCGGGGCGTCGTTCCCGACATCGTCACGGACCAGACCTCGGCGCACGATCCGCTGCACGGGTACGTGCCGGCCGGCCTTTCCCTGGCGCAGGCGGAGCTGCTGCGGCGTGAGGATCCGGCTGCGTACGTGGAGCAGTCGATGCAATCGATGCGCGTCCACTGCGAAGCCATGGTCGAGTTGATGCGGGCGGGTGCCTTCGCCACGGACTACGGCAACAACCTGCGGACGCAGGCTCTCGACGCCGGGTTCGAAGATGCTTTCGCCTTCCCGGGCTTCGTGCCGGCCTACATCCGGCCGCTCTTCTGCGAGGGGAAGGGGCCGTTCCGGTGGGTGGCTCTCTCCGGTGATCCGGCCGATATCCACCGCACGGACGATCTGGTGCTGGAGATGTTCCCGGGGGACGAGCATCTCGCCCGATGGATCCATATGGCTCGGGAAAAGGTGCACTTCCAGGGTCTGCCGGCCCGGATCTGTTGGCTGGGTCAGGGCGAGAGGGCTCGGTTCGGGGTCGCAATGAACGAGCTCGTGGCATCCGGAGAGATCTCGGCACCGATCGTCATCGGCCGGGATCACCTCGATACGGGTTCGGTTGCCTCGCCCTTCCGAGAGACGGAAGCGATGTTGGACGGAAGCGATGCGGTCTCCGACTGGCCCATTCTGAACGCGCTCCTGAATACGGCATCGGGTGCGAGCTGGGTGTCCTTCCACCACGGTGGCGGAGTGGGGATGGGCAATTCGCTCCATGCAGGCCAGGTGCTCGTCGCGGACGGGACCTTCGAGATGGCCGAACGCATCCAGCGGGTGCTGACGAACGACCCGGGGATCGGTGTGGCCCGACACGTCGACGCGGGGTACGAGGAAGCGGTGGAGGCGGCGCGGCGCGAGCACATTCGAATCCCGATGCGGCCCGACCTGGAGGAGGGTTCGGAGTAGCCGTTATCCCGAACGGAGCCGCGTGAGCGCTTCGCGGTAGCGGGGGCCGAGCTCGGCCCGCAGCCGGTGACGGCCATCGGCGACCTCGAGGCGTCCGCCTGCGACGACTTCGCGAATCGGGCGATCGGGTCCTTCGAGCAGAATCAGGCTGTCCAGCACTTCGTCGGGATCCCGCGCCATGAGACTCGGGAGCGTGTCGTCGAGGACGACCCAGTCCGCTCGGTGCCCGCGCTCCAGTCTGCCGACCGGTCGTCCGGAGGCTCGTGCGCCACCCACCAGGGCGGACTCCCACAGCCTGCGACCGGTCGAAGCATCCTCACCCCGCACGACGACGTTCCGTTCACGGAGCGTGAGGCGCTGCGAGTACTCGAGCATCCTGAGCTCCGCGGCCGGGTCTACCGCCACGTGACTGTCCGAGCCGATGCCGAACACGCCACCCTCGTCCAGATAGTCGCGCAGTCGAAACACTCCGTCTCCGAGGTTGGCTTCGGTCGTCGGGCACAACCCGGCGACTGCGCCCGAGCGCGCCAGGCGTGGAACCTCCGCGTCCGAGAGATGCGTCGCATGGATCAGGCACCAGCGTCCATCGACGGGGGCATGATCCAGCAGCCACTCGACCGGCCTGGCCCCCGTGTGACGCAGGCAGGCGTCGACTTCGGCAAGCTGCTCGGCCACATGGATGTGGATGGGTGTCCGGGCCCCCTGGGCTTTGACGGCTTCCTCCAGCCCTTCGGGCGGTACGGCCCGAAGGCTGTGCAGCCCCAGCCCGACCAGAATGCCACCGTCGGTCCCCGTCCGGGTCTCGAGCTCTTCGATGATGCCCAGGAGCGCCGAAGTCTCGTTCAGGAACCGACGCTGTCCCCGACCGGGCGGTGTGGCACCGAAGCCGCCCGACTGGTAGAGCGTCGGGAGGATCGTGAGTCCGATTCCCGTGGCCTGCGCCGCCGAGACGATCGCGTGGGCGATCCGGGCGGGCGGCGAGTACGCCGAGCCGTCGGGGCGGTGGTGCAGATAGTGGAACTCCACGACCGAGGTGTAGCCGCTCTCCAGCATCTCGGCATACAGCTGAAGCGCGATCGTTTCGACGTCTTCGTCGGAGAGCCCGGACAGGAACTGGTACATCCGCTCTCGCCAGCTCCAGAAGGAATCGGGAGAGGTGCTTCCGCGCTCGGCGAGGCCCGCCATTGCACGCTGAAAGGCGTGGGAGTGTAGGTTGACCATGCCGGGTACGACGATTCCGTCGATCTCTCGGGCGTCTTCGTTCCGGGCGTCGGCACGCACGGTACGCAGGATTCCCGTATCGTCGACCTCGAAGAGGACGTCGCGAGCCCAGCCGTCGGGGAGAAGCGCACGAGAGGCGAGGTGCTTGTTCATGCAGAACAGTAGGACCGGAATACGATGACAGCCATCCAACGGATCTGGCGCCACGGACGCATCGCGACGCTGGCTGCCGACGGAGAGGGCTACGGAATCATCGACGATGGGGCGATCGCGGTCGGTGATCGTCGGATTCTCTGGGTCGGCCCGGCGGACGAGCTGCCCCTCGAGGCCGCGGACGCTGCAGAGGTCTACGATCTGCAGGGACGCTGCGTCACGCCGGGCCTCATCGACTGCCACACGCACCTGGTCTTCGGCGGCGACCGGGCCGACGAGTTCGAACGACGCCTGGCCGGAGAGTCCTACGAGGAGATCGCCCGAGGAGGGGGAGGGATCCTTTCGACGGTACGGGCGACCCGCGAGGCGTCGGTGGACGAGCTGACGGATGCCGCGGAGAGAAGGGCGCACCGGCTCCTGTCGGAAGGTGTGACGACCTTCGAGGTGAAGTCGGGC
>JBDHII010000093.1:0-7388 GCA_039587515.1 Gemmatimonadota bacterium | reverse complement strand
TGGAAGACACTGACCTACGCCGCCGGCGTGGTCGCGATCGGGGCCTTCGCCCTGGCCGGCTGGGCGCTCACCCGCCCCGAGCCGGCGGAGACCGTGCTGCGCTACTACCTCGACATTCCGCTGGAGAGCGGCTCCAACAACGACTTCGGTGCCAACCTCGACCTGTCGCCCGACGGCGAGAAGCTGGTCTACATCGGGGACCCGGAGGGTGCCGCCCGCCTGTGGGTCCGCGAACGTCACGACCTCGAGCCGCGGCCCATAAGCGGCGGAGAGGGGGCGTTCCAGCCCTTCTTTTCGCCCGACGGAGACAAAGTGGCCTTCATCACGGCGGGGCGCGCCCTGCGGGTCGTCTCCCTCGCGGGAGAGCCACCCGTCACACTCGCGGACAGCGGCATCGTGCGCGGAGGGGGGGCCTGGGGCTCGGACGGATACGTCTACCTGGCCGGCGGAGACGGGGGCTCGGGCACACCGGACCGGATCGTGCGCATGCCGGCGACCGGCGGTCCCATGGAGCCGGTCACGACGCTCGACGAGGAGCGTGGCGAGATCGGGCACGTCTTCCCGGTCGCGCTGCCGGGAGGCAAGGGGGTTCTCTTCAGCGCGATTCGGGAGCGCCTCTACGCACCCGAGCTCATCGACATCGCAGTCGCCGATCTGTCCACCGGCGAGCACAAGATCCTGCTCGAGGGACTTCAGGCCGACTGGTCCGTCACGGGCCACATCCTCGTCGTGCGCGCCGACGGTGCGCTCGTGGCGGCTCCCTTCGACGAAGAGACGCTCGAGCTGACCGGCCCCGCGACCCCCCTGCTCGGCGGAGTCGAAATCGAAGGACTGGCTTCGGCCGACTTCACGATCTCCGAGAACGGCACGCTGGTCTACGCCCCCGGGGACGTGACCACCAACGTCGGCTCCGACCGGGTGATGCTCATCCAGCGGAACGGAGCGGCGGAGGAGGTCGAGCCCGGGTGGAGAGGAATCTTCTTCGCGCCGCGCTTCTCTCCCGACGGAGGGAGGCTGGCCCTCGTGATCTCCCAAGGGGGCGACTCGCAGATCTGGATCAAGCAGCTCGAACAGGGGCCTCTGGCGAAGCTCACCTTCGAGGGCAGCAGCAATATCCGGCCGGCCTGGTATCCAGACGGCGAGTACGTCGCGTTCCGGTCGAATCGGGGCGCCAACCCCGACCTCTACCGGCGGCGTGCCGACGGCGCCGTTCAGGCGGAGCTGCTGCTCGACGAGGAAGCCCAGGTCAACGAGGTGACCATCTCGCCCGATGGTGCGTGGATCGTCTACCGTGCGGGAGCCGACATCTACGGGCGACGCCTCGGCGAGGAGGGTGAAGCCGTGCCGCTGGTGGTCACGAGCCACAACGAGGGCCAACCCACGATCTCGCCGGACGGGCGCTGGATGGCCTACATCTCGAGCGAATCCGGCGAACAGGAGGTCTACGTCCGGCCCTTCCCCGAGACCGACACGGGCAAGTGGCTCATCTCGAACGGTGGGGGGATCGACCCGCTCTGGTCCCCGGACGGATCCGAGCTCTTCTACCGAGCGGCCGACAGCAATCTGATGGCCGTCGAAGTGATTCCGGGACCGACGTTCATCGCGGGTGCCCAAGAAGTGCTCTTCGACGCCAGCAGCTACCTTTTCGGCGTCCCAGAGCGCAACTACGACATCTCACCCGACGGCGAGCGCTTCGTAATGGTCGAGCTCGGCTCCGGCGCGGAGATCGGTCTCGTGGTCGTCGAGAACTTCTTCCGTGAGATCGAGACGCGGCTGGGGAACTGACCCAGCGCTGCTGCATCCACGACTCGTCTTTCAGGATCGCGAGCGGACACCCCAGCAAGCGCTCGGCGGTCTATGGCCGGCGGACCCAGACTTCCACCTGCACTCCGCCCGGAGCGGGCTCGAACGGGACCTCCGTCCGAAGCGAATCCGCCGACAAGAACTTGCCGATCGTTCGTGTGACGAGGGCTCCGGTCTCATCCGGCGTCGTCGTCGAAAAGGACGAGTCAGCGGGCGTGAAGCTCCAGGTGAAATCCCCTCCCAGCTCCACGCGCAGCGGATCCAGGCCTTCTCGCCCCTGAAGTATGACGACTTCCTGGTGAGCCGTGCCGTCGAACCTCAGCTCTGTGAAGCCCGAGACGAGCGTGTCATCTCCCCCCGGCAGAGCGGCCGGGACGGGAAGCCCGTTGATCTCGACCACGTCGAAAGTGCCGACGACATCCTCGCGGTGGAGCTGTTCTTCCTCCGGCCCGGCGCCGTCGTCCCCGCAACCGGCGATCAGGACGATGGCGCTCAGGGGCATCCAAATCGACGGTCGGGACTTCATCACTGCTCACCTCCTCTGGTGCCGACCAGGAACCCACTCGAGTAGCATCCCCGCCTTGGCACCGTACGACCGCTCGAGCCTCGGACGCAACCCTCGGACTCGTCCACCAACCGAGTAGAGCGCCAGCGCGCCCCGCAGTATCTTTGTTGTCGGAGGCCTACCATGTGCCGATTCACGCTCTACCTCGGTCCGCCGATCCGCATGGCTTCGCTGCTCACGGAGCCGGAGCACTCGCTCATTCGCCAGAGCTCGCACTCGACCGAGATGGACGAGCCCCTGAACGGGGACGGGTTCGGTCTCGGGTGGTACATCACGGACGACGGCGACGAGCCCGCGGTGTTCCAGTCGGTGCGCCCCGCCTGGAACAATGCCAACATCGACAATCTCGCGCGGGCGATCTCTTCGCCCTGCATCCTCGCACACGTGCGTGCGGCGACGAACGGGATCCCGGTCAACCACGCCAACTGCCACCCGTTCCGTTTCGGGAAATACCTGTTCATGCACAACGGGCACGTCGGGGCGTTCGCGCAGATCCGTCGACCTCTCATGGAGTCGGTCTGTGACGAGGCATTCGCGACGATCGGGGGCAGCACGGATTCCGAGCACGTCTTCGCGCTCTACATCGACGAGCTGCTGAAGTCGGCCGACGACGACCAGCCGCTGCTCATGGCACGGCTGCTCGCCCGGACCATCGAGCGCACCCTCGAGCTGGTTCGCGAGCATGGCGAGGAAGGTGCGATCTCGAAGCTGAACATCGCGGTGTCCGACGGAAGGCAGGCGGTCGTCTCCCGCTTCAGCGACGACGGGCTCGATCCCCCGACCCTGTACTTCATCGAGCACGAGCTCTACGAGCCGGCTGCAAAAGGCTCACCCGCACGCCGCAGATACGAGTGCTCGAACCCCGTGGTCGTCTCGTCCGAATGTCTCAGCGACGATGCGGCGTGGAACTCGATCCCGCCCAACCACCTGATCGTCCTCGAGCGCGACAAGCCCTGGGAGCTCTTCGGCATCGAGGGGGGCCGCCTCGTCGAGGCGCACGTCCCGAGCTTCGCCACCGGCAGCTAGCCGCCACGGCCGTTCGGCCGTAAATCTGGAGTCCCGAGCGTTCAACGGAGACTCCCGATGCGTCGTTTCCTCATCCCCTTCGCAATCATTCCGCTCCTGGCGAGCCCGCTGCTCGCGCAGAGCCGCTCACCGATCGGCCCGGAGACGACCTGGTCCCTCGCGGCGGTCGGTGACGTCATCATGAACCGCGAGATCATGCAGTTCGATCACGCGGACGACCCCGGTTTCCACGAGTTGGCGAACGTGATCCGCGCGGCGGACGCAGCATTCATGAACCTCGAGCAGTCGGTCTTCCGGCTGGAGGAGTTCGAGGGCTGGCCTGCCGCCGAGAACGGGGGCAATTACGAGGTCGGCTCGCCCGCGACCCTGCGGGACCTCGCCGAAATGGGCTTCGACCTCTTCAACCGGGCGAACAACCACACGACCGACTACGGCGTGGCCGGGATGCTGGAGACGAACCGGCTCCTGGACGCGTGGGGGCTCACCCACGCCGGCTCGGGCGTGAATCTCGGCTGGGCGAGCCGGCCGGGCTACCTGGAGACGCCCAAGGGACGCATCGCGCTGATCGGCATGGCCTCGACGTACACGCCGATGTCGGCTGCGGGCGCCCCCTCCGGCGAGGTACAGGGTCGGCCGGGGCTGAACCCGCTGCGGTTGGATCGCAGCCTCGAGGCGACGCCGCAGACCATGGCCGCCTTCCGCGACATCGCACGCGCCTACGGCGCCACGCCCTCGGACGACCCGGGCGCACCCGTGCGCTTCATGCAAACGACGATCTTTCCCGGTGCCGAGGATCGCGTGGTGACGACGCTGAACGCGGTCGACCGCGAGCGCGTGCTCGCCGAGGTGCGAAACGCCGCCGATCAGGCCGACTACGTCGTGGTCAACTCGCACTCCCACGAGCCCGGGAACGCGTCGGTCACGCCCCCGCAGTGGATGATCGACTTCGCGCACGAAGTCATCGACGCGGGCGGGACCACGATGATCATCCACGGCCCCCATCAGCTCCGAGGCATCGAGATCTACGAGGGTCGACCCATCTTCTACAGCCTCGCCAATTTCATCTTCCAGAACGAGACGATCGACCCGATGCCCGCAGATCAGGCCGTGCGCTTCGGGCTCGAGCCCGACGCGCTGGCCAAGGAGATCTACGACACGCGCTTCGGGGTGGACGCCGAGGGGCAGCCGACACGCGGCTTCCCGACCGGGGCGGAATGGTACGAGAGCGTCGTGGCCGTGCCGACGTTCCTGGACAACGAGATGATCGAGCTGCGTCTCTACCCGATCGAGCTGGCATGGGAGGCTCCTCGCTCCCAGCGGGGTACGCCGCGGATCGCGCCGGAGGCGCTGGGCCGGAAGATCATCGAGCACCTGGCCGAGCTTTCACGTCCGTTCGGTACCCGGATCGAGTACGAAGGCGGCATCGGCGTCTGGCGACGCTGACGCCCGAATTCAAACCAAGGAGCACAGAATGAAGAAGATCGGATCGTTCCTCGTGGTGGCGATGCTGGTGGGCGCCGTGCCGGCGCTCGGTCAGAGCGACCGGATGAGCTTCTTCCTCACGAGCGCCGGGCCCGGTGACGGCGCGAACCTGGGCGGCCTCGCCGGCGCGGACGCGCACTGCCAGATGCTGGCCGAGGGCGCGGGCTCGACCGGGATGGTTTGGCGGGCCTACCTGAGCACGACCGCCACCGACGCGATGCCCGCCGTGAACGCACGCGACCGGATCGGAAACGGCCCGTGGTACAACTACAACGGCGACGTCATCGCGCATAACCTCGACGAGCTGCACGGCAACAACCATCTCACGAAGGCGACCCAGCTGACGGAGAACGGCGACGAGGTGAACGGCCGGGGCGACAGCCCCAACGAGCACGACATCCTCACCGGCTCGCGCCTCGACGGACGGGCCTTCCAATCCGGTGACGACACGACCTGCGCGAACTGGACGAGCAACGGCGAGGGGAGCGCCCAGGTCGGGCACCACGACCGTACGGGAGGCGGGGCGAATCCCACCTCCTGGAACTCGGCTCACGGCTCCCGCGGCTGCGGCCAGTCGGACCTCCAGGGCACGGGCGGCAACGGGTACTACTACTGCTTCGGGACGACGCACGGCGAGGAGGAGCAGATCGAGGTGCAGGCGACGCCCATCGAGCGATAGCACACCGCCATCGGGATGCACGAAGCCCCCGACCCTCCTCGAGGGCCGGGGGCTTCGTCTCGCGACGGGGGGCAGCCGCGCCTAGAAGGGCAGCGCCAGCGCCGCGAAGGAGCCCGGGTGGTCCGCTCCGCCGATCGAGAGCACGATGTACTGCTTGCCCTCGTGCATGTAGGTCATCGGCGCGGTGTAGGTCGGCGCCGGGATCTCGACCCGCCCGATCTCCTCGCCGGTCCGCTTGTCGACGGCGTGAAAGATCGGCTCCGCCCCGCGACCGCGGCCGTACATGAGGAGCGACTTCGTCACCATCGCCGTGGCATGCGCGTCCTCCCCCGTATTGCCCACGTCGACGTCCTCGAGCGCCGGATGGTCCCGGATCGCCGCCGGTGTCTCCCCGTTCGGGATCCACCACAGATGCTCTCCCGTGTTCATGTCGATGGCCGTGATCCGCCCGTACGGGGGCTTGAAGAGCGGGAGCCCCTGCGGACCCCGCACGCCGCCCGGTCCCACGCTGATCCAGGCCACGTTCGACTCCGGGTCCTGCTCCACTCCCGGGAAGAGCTGCGGCGCGCTGCAGCCTCTCGTCGTGGCCGTGTAGAGGATGTTCGTCTCGGGGTCGACGACCGTCCCGCCCGGGATGTTCGTCCCGCCGTTCGCGCCGGGGCAGTGGATCGAGGCATCGGTCCCGTCCGCGTGGCCGCGGATCGAGGGCGGGTTGAAGAGCGGTCCGAGGCGATAGCCCTTCGCGATCTCGAGCGCCTCGGCCCTGAGCTCGGGCGTGAAGTCGATCAGGTCGTCCTCGGTGATCCCCTGCATCTCGTACGGGGCGGGACGCGTCGGGAAGGGCTGCGTGGCGGAGAGCTTCTCACCGGGCACGTCCGACTGCGGCACCGGCCGCTCCTCGATAGGCCAGATGGGCTCGCCGGTCTCCCGGTCGAGCACGTAGGCGAAGCTCTGCTTCGTGGTCTGCACGAGGGCTTTGACCGGCTGCCCGTCGACCACGAGGTCCATGAGGTTCGGAGCGACCGGCATGTCGTAGTTCCAGACGTCGTGATGGACCGTCTGGAAGTGCCAGCGCCGCTCGCCGGTCTGCAGATCCAGAGCCAGAATCGTCGTGGCGAAGAGGTTGTCACCGGGATGGAAGCCGCCGAAGTAGTCGATCGTCGGGGGGTCGGTGCCCACGTAGACGAGACCGAGCTCCGGATCGGCCGACATCGGCGCCCAGGCCGAGACGTTGCCGGTGTACTTCCAGGCGTCGCTCTCCCAGGTCTCGTTGCCGAACTCGCCCTCACCTGGAATCACGTCGAAGGTCCACAGGTGCTCACCGGTCCGGCTGTCGTAGCCCATGATGTTGCCGGGGACGTTCTCGCGGCGGGTCTGGTAGTAGCCCTGCTCGTGCGAGTTGCCGACGACGATCACGCCGTTGACGATCATCGGCGGCGTGGAGTTGGTGATGTAACCCACCTCGGACGGCAGCCCTTCCGTGGGGTCGTGCTCCCAGGGACCGAGGTTGTCGAGCAGGTCGACGGTACCGCCGTCACCGAAGCTCTCGACCTTCCGGCCCGTCTCGGCATCCAGCGCGTGGAGGAAGAACGCCGGCGTGATCACGTAGACGCGGCCCTGGCCGTCGATCTCGTCGTAGCCCACACCCTTTCCGTAGTTCTTCCGCATCGAGTCCTCCCACCGTTTGGTGGGCGGCTCCCGGAACATCCACAGCGTCTCACCCGTCGCCGGATCGATCGCCACGACCGTGCGGCGCTCTCCCGCCACGCTGTAGAGCGTGCCGTTCGCATAGATCGGCGTGGAGCGCATGACGGGGTCGGCCGACGGGCCGAA
>JBDHII010000166.1:1643-2789 GCA_039587515.1 Gemmatimonadota bacterium | reverse complement strand
CCGTTGCCGACCGGACGGTCCCAGAACTCCCACGCGTCGATCTCTTCGGGGTCCAGTTCCTCCAGGAGATGGCGAGGAAGGAAGGTGTTGTAGGTGTCGTCGATCCACCCACCACCATGGAATGCCACGGTGAACGTGCTGTCGTCCAGCACCGTCATCGTCCTGCGGCCCGGAGCGACCTTGAGGACGGCGGGATGCTCCCAGAGCGCCCATGTGAACTCGATGTCCCACGCCGTCACCGGTACACCGTCGTGCCAGCGGACACCGGAACGCAGGTGGTACGTCACGGAGCCGTCAGCGCCTATCTCGCAGCTCCGTACCAGCCGGCCTTCCACTCCGTCGCCCATGCAGCCGTCACCGGAGATGTCCGAATGGTGGCCGTGGAAGAGCGGCAGGAAGAGGAGCTGCATCTCCAGGGAGCCCCGGAAGGGGCTGGTGACCTGGTAGTCCCCCGCCGTCGGGATCATGACGGTGTAGGGGTCTGCGGCCTGGTCTGGGCGCTGGCACGCGAGTGCGGCGGTCCAAAGCGTCAGCAGGACCGAGGCCACCTCAACGCGCCCCCTCATCCCCCGCCCACTTCCTCCCAGTCCTCGTCGATCCACATGAACGGGAGGTCGATTTCGATCATCTGGATGGCCTCGAGCCCCCGTACACGCCGGTGCACCGCCAGCGCCCCCCCGCCGTAGGGGAGCAGGAGCGTGACGGGAACCTCCTCCTGCACGATCGGCCACAGCGCGGCGGTCGCCTCGTCCGCCTCCTCCTCGGAGGAAGCCGCGCCCACGGCCGCCCACGCGCTGTCGAAGACTGGGTTGTCGTAGCCGGCGTGTGAACGACGGGGACCGTCGTTGGTCAGGGTTTCCTGGGCGAAGCTCCAGTTGCCCGACGTGATGTGGGCATCGAAGTCGCCCTGGCGCACCCGGCCCTGTGCCACACCCTCCGACATGACGTCGAGGAGCACGTCCACGCCGATCCTGCGCCATTGCGACTGCAGGACGACTGCGATGCCTTGCCGCGCCTGGTTCATTTGCACGCGGAACCGAAGCGGTGTGCCTTCCCGCTCGCGAACGCCGTCGCCGTCCTTGTCCGTCCATCCGGCCTCGTCGAGGAATGCCTCGGCCAGCTGAGTGTCGAAGGGGATCGCGTCCG
>JBDHII010000166.1:0-1628 GCA_039587515.1 Gemmatimonadota bacterium | reverse complement strand
GCGGAAAGCCCAACGCCCGGGCCAGCTCGACGCGGTCGATCGCGTGAGCGAGGGCCCTTCGGACCCGAACGTCTCCCAGGGCCGGGTGCCGGTGGTTCCAGAAGAGGTGCGTCATCTTCCGAGCGACGTCCGAATGCACCTCGAATCGTGGATCCGCCTCCACCGCCGCCAGCTCGGCGTTGGTGATCCTGGCGATGTCGACGTTCTCCGACATGAGCTCGGCCAGCGGGTTTCCACCGAGCTTCAGGACGACCCGGTCGATGCGGGGCGGGCCCAGGTGCCAGTCGGGGTTGGCCTCCAGCTCGATGTACTCCCCGGGCTGAGTGCGCACGTATCGGAACGGGCCGTACCCGAGCGGCGCGCGCCAGTAGTCCCATTCGTGCCGGTCGGCCGGGTCCCGGTCCCCGAGGATATGGGCCGGCAGGTAGACCCCATAGGTGAAGGAGACGGGATACCCTCGATGGTAGGTGACTTCGAAGGTACGGTCGTCCAAGACCGTGAGGGTGGTTTCTTCCGGGTCTTCCACGACCACGTCGGGATGGCGGTAGAACTCCGACGAGAACGCGATGTCCCGGGTGGTGAAGGGCGTGCCGTCGTGCCACCGGACGTCGGGACGAAGACGGTACCGCCAGGTCCGGCTGTCCCCCTGCCGCACGGGCGGGTCGGCGATCAGATGGAGCGGGTCGGAGACCAGGTGCATCTCCGTCAGGAAGCCCAGGGGGCTGAGCAGGTAGTCGTCGCCCCGGGTGAGGATCGTGACGGTGGAGCCGTTCGCCGTCGGCTCACGATCGCGCGCGGCCGGAGCGTCACGTTCACACGCGGCCGCAGCGATCAGCACTGCGGCAGCCAGAATGGAGGTACAGGCGCGTGCGTTCATCGTCCTTCCTCCTCGATCCACAGGTCCTCCAGATACCAGACGGGATCGGTTCGATGCGGCGGGCTGAGCCCCCGGATCCTCCTGTGGACGATCGAGGTGGAAATCGCCGGATACAGGAAGAGAACCGGGTGGTCCGCGGCGAAGATCTCGGCCAGCTCGCGGTAGTGCGCGTCCACGCTGTCGGGGGAGAACGCCGAGCCGATGCGGTCCAGCAGCGCTGCGACCCGGGGGTTGTCGTAGCCCAGGTAATTGTCCTCACCGAAAGCCCAGACGCGGGTCGGAAGGCTCACGATATCCTCCACGACCACCTCGAAGTCCCCGGCCATCATGCGCTCGCGTTTGACCGATCCAGCCAGGGGCTGCAGCTCGACCTCGATGCCCAATGGCCGAACCGCTTCCCGAAGGAGCAGCGCCACGGCCTCCTCGCCCTGTGCCGACCAACTGCCGCCTCCGCCGCCGCCGAAAAGGGCGGTGAAGCGGAAGGGCAGCCCGTCCCGGTCGCGGACGCCGTCTCCGTCGCGGTCACGCCAGCCGGCTTCGTCCAACAGCCGGGCCGCCTCCGTGCGATCGTAGTCGATCGCGGGCGGCGTCTCCCCCCGTCGCAGCTGATCCTCCGAGTAGAGGCCGTCGAAGATCGGGAGGCCCTCCGGCAAATCCACCGCCCGCATGAGCCCCCTGCGATCGACCGCGTGAGCCAACGCGCGTCGGACGCGGGCATCCCCGAAGAGTGGCGACCGATGGTTCCACTGGA
>JBDHII010000009.1:99310-107367 GCA_039587515.1 Gemmatimonadota bacterium | reverse complement strand
TCAGCCGCCCTCTACCCCGCCCGGGGGCGGCTCAAATCGGATGACAGAGTAGGAAGGCAAACGAGGATTCCGAGGCGTACCTAGACGGTACGTCGCAGGAATCCGAGAGCAGCCCGACGACGTCTGTCGCCGATTTCAGCCGCCCTCTACCCGCCCAGCCCTCCCATCATCCCCTTCATCTGCTTCATGAACTTCTGCGTCTCCTTGAACTGCTTGAGGAGACGGTTCACCTCGGCCACGGGACGCCCGCTGCCCTTGGCAATGCGGGCCCGGCGTGAGCCGTTGAGGATCTCCGGGCGCTGCCGCTCCTTCGGAGTCATCGAGAGGATGATGGCCTCGACGTGCTTCATGCGCTTGGGATCGAGGCCGCCCGCAGGGAGCGCCTTGGAGGCACCCGGGATCATCTTCACGAGGGATTCCAGCGGCCCCATGCGCTGAACCTGACGCATGGCGGTCAGGAAGTCTTCCAGTGTGAAGCGACCCTTCAGCATCTGGTCCTGGAGCTTCTCCTGCTCCTCCAGGTCCATGGCCGCTTCGGCACGCTCGACGAGGCCGACGACGTCGCCCATCTGCAGGATCCGGCCCGCGAGTCGCTCCGGGTCGGCGAGCTGGATGTCGTCCGTGCCCTCCCCGACCCCGAGGAATTTGATCGGCTTGCCGACGACCCCCCGGATGGAGAGCGCCGCACCGCCCCGCGCGTCGCCGTCCATCTTGGTGAGAACCACGCCCGTGAGATCGAGCGCCTCGTCGAAGCCCTCGGCGATCTTCACGGCCTCCTGCCCGGTCATGGCGTCGGCGACCAGGAGAATCTCCTGCGGGGCCAGCTCCGCCTTGATCCGGCGCAGCTCGTCCATCATGGGCTCGTCGATCTGGAGCCGGCCTGCCGTATCGACGATGAGGACGTTTCGGTTGTCGCGACGCGCGACCTCGAACGCCTCCTTCGCCACGTCCACGGGGTCGGACCCGTCCGGGCCGCGGTGGACCGGGATTCCGATCTGTTGGCCGAGCGTCTCGAGCTGGTCGACGGCGGCCGGACGATACATGTCGCACGCCGCCAGGAGCGGTTGGCGTCCTTCCTTCGCGAATCGCTTGGCGATCTTCGCAGCCGTCGTCGTCTTCCCCGAGCCCTGAAGGCCGACCATCATCACGACGGTCGTCGGCGACGCCCAGTGGATGACGGCGCGTCCTTCGCCCATGAGCGCCGCCAGCTCGTCGTGCACGATCTTCACGATCTGCTGACCCGGCGAGACAGCCTTCACGACCTGCTCGCCGAGCGCCCGCTCCTGCACGTTGGAGAGGAATTCCCGCGTCACCTTGAAGTTGACGTCGGCCTCGAGCAGCACCCGTCGCACTTCCCGCAGGCCCTCGCGGATCATGGGCTCGGTGAGGACGCCGCGCTGCCGGAACTTGGCGAGAACGCCGTCGAGCTTGTTGCCGAGTTCTTCGAACATGTCCGGTTTCGTTCGCCCTAACCGACCACGATCGTCTGACGTCGACGCGTGCCCACGGAGACCATCGCGATCGGCGCGCCGGTGAGCTCCTCGATCCGGTCGAGGTACGAACGCGCGTTGCTCGGCAGATCCTCGATCGAGGTGGCATCCTCCGTTGGCGCTTCCCACCCGGGATGGGTCTCGAAGACCGGCTCCACGTCGTCCAGGATCCAGGTGTCGGCCGGGAACTCGTCCACCTCGCCGTGGGGCGTCCGGTACCCGACCACGATCTGCAGCTCGGGCAGCGTGTCGAGCACATCGAGCTTCGTGACCGCGATGCTCGTCAGGCCGTTGACGCGCCGGGCGTACTTGGAGAGCACGGCGTCGAACCACCCGCAGCGCCGGGGCCGTCCGGTCGTCGCGCCGAACTCCCCGCCCAGCGCACGCACCTTCTCGTCCATCTCCGGAGTGAAGGCCGAGGGCAGCGGGCCGTTTCCGACGCGTGTCGTGTACGCCTTGACGACCCCGACGACCGAGTCGATGGCCGTCGGACCGATTCCCGTGCCGGTGGCCGCGCCGCCCGCGGTCGTGTTGGAGGACGTCACGAAGGGGTAGGTGCCGTGGTCGAGGTCGAGCGCCGTTCCCTGAGCGCCCTCGAGGAGGACGCGAGTACCGCTTTCGAGCGCTCTCGTGATCTCGAGCCCGACGTCGGTCGCGAGGTCGCGGAGGCCGGTCGCGGCCTCGAGCGCCCGTTCGACCGCTTCGTCGACCTCGTGCGTCGAGCCCCCGAGTGCTTCGACGCGGGACTTGGCCCGGTCGGTGGCCTCGTCCAAGAGCGTCTTCAGGCGCTCGGCATCGGCCAGGTCGGACACGCGAATCCCCCGCCGGCCCGCTTTCTCCTCGTAGGCCGGACCGATCCCCCTGCCCGTCGTGCCGATCTTGCAGTCCGCTCGGCTTTCCCGCGCCTGGTCGAGCAGGCGGTGGTAGGGGAAGAGGAGCTGCGCCCGGTCGCTGACGCCCACACGACCTTCGACCCCGACGCCTCGCTCCACGAGCGCGCCGTATTCCTCGAAGAACTGAAGGACGTCCAGCACGACCCCGTTGCCGAGCAGGCAGCGGGTCCCCTCACGCAGCACGCCGGAGGGAATCTGGTGAAGCACGAACGTGTCGTCGCCGACATGAACGGTGTGGCCCGCATTGGCGCCACCCTGGTACCGGGCGATCAGTCCGGCGTTTTCCGCAAGGACATCGACGATCTTGCCCTTACCCTCGTCACCCCACTGGCACCCGATGACCACGGTGCACTGACCTCGTATAGCCTCGGACACGATGCCGGAATCACCCTGCGTTGGAGGGCCCGAGCGGACCCCCTGAGAACGAAAAAAGCCCCTCCCCGCGAGGGGATGGGCTTACCTGCTGAATCCTTTGGATGAAGCTAGACGAGGCCCGAAACCGAGTCAACCGCGGGAGCTTCGGGCCCGGCGCCACAACCTCACGCGGCGGTGCCGACGACCTCCAGTCCCGCCTCACGCAGCGCCTTCTCGACCGCGTCGCGACCCCCGGTCCCCAGCGGCCTGAGCGGGGCGCGCGGATCGCCGCCCTTCATCCCGATCATGTCGACGGCCACTTTGACGCCCGGCACACCCAGCGCCGCCACGATGTCGTTGTGCGCCGGCGCCACCCGCTCCTGGATCCGGCCGGCCTCGGCCGAATCACCCCGGGCGAACGCCTCGTAGATCCCGGCCGAGTCGGCCGTTGCGTAGTTGGCCACACCGAGAATCCCGCCGACCGCGCCGAGCTCGAGCGCGCCGTACAGCAGCGCCCCCGAGCCGACGAGCACCTGGAAGTCGCCCGCAGACCGCGTCACGAGCTCACCCACGAGCTCCAGCTTCCCACGGGAGTCCTTGATCCCGATGACGTTCTCGTGCTCGGAGAGGGTCTCGACCAGATGGGTGCTGAAGTCGAGGGTGCTGAGCCGGAGCGGCACCTGATAGAGGATGACCGGGGCCGGAGACTCGGCCGCCACCCGGTGGTAGTGCGCGATCAGCGTCTCGTCCGTCATGGCCCCCTTGTAGAAAGCCGGCGGCTGGACGAGCACGGCATCGGCGCCCTTCTCGGCCGCCATCCGGCAGAGTCGGATCGTCGCCCGGGTGGATTCGGCGCCCGTGCCGGCCACCAACAGGCGGTCCTCCGGCATCAGATCGCGGGCGCCCTCGAGCAGTGCCGCGCGCTCCCACTCGTCGAGCAGAACGGCCTCACCGGTCGAGCCCCCGACCACGACACCGCGGATCGGGTGCTCGAGCCAATCTCGGACGTTGGCGCGGAACCCTACGAGGTCGACCTCCCCCGTGACGGGATCGAACGGTGTGACGCACGGGATGAAAACGCCGGAGAGATCCGTCATCCTCAGCCGCCGTACATCGCCGGATCGGGCTCGTCACCCCTGGACTTGTCCTGCATGACGGAGGCAGTGGCCGGATTGTCGGCGAAGAGGTTCATCTTCAGGTCGAAGTCGTTCGGGTTGTTGGCGGCCGACTTGGCCACCTGGAACGCGACCATCCCGCTCTGTACGAGCTCCATGAGGTGCTGGTCGAAGGACTGCGAGCCGTACTGCTCACGACCCTCCTCGATGAGGTCGGAGATCTCCTCCATGCGCTCCGGATCGGCGATGCAGTCGCGAATCGTCCCCGTCACGCGCATCACCTCGCACGCCACGACGAGCCCTTTGCCGTCCGCCGTGGGCACGAGCCGCTGGCTGATGACGGCCTGGATCGAATCCGACATCCGGATCCGGATCATCTCCTGCTCCTCGGGGCTGAACACGGCGATCAGACGGGACAGCGTCTGAACGGCGTTCTTGGTGTGCACGGTCGAAATCACCAGGTGGCCCGTTTCGGCGGCGGTGAGCGCCGTCTCGATCGTGATCTTGTCCCGCATCTCACCGATCAGCAGGACGTCGGGATCCTGACGGAGCGCGGCCCGCAGGCCGGACATGAAGGAATCGGTGTCCTGCCCGATGTCGCGCTGGGTGATCGAGGAGTTGAGGTCACGGTGCAGGAACTCGATCGGGTTCTCCAACGTGACGATGTGCTGCTTTCGGTTCCGATTGATGTAGTTGATGATCGAGGCCATGGTGGAGCTCTTGCCCGAGCCCGTGACGCCGGTCACCAGGATCAGCCCGCGCTCGATCTGCGCGATTTCCTCCAACACCGACGGCAGCCTGAGGTCGGCGAAGCTCGGAATCTCGATCGGGATCACCCGCATCACGATGCCGAAGGCGCCACGCTGGCGCAGAATGTTGACGCGGAAGCGGCCCAGGCCGGGGAGACCCCAGGAACAGTCGTAGTCCCTCAGCTCGTCGATCGCCTCACGGTCCTTTTCGTGAGGGATGAGCTTCAGGGCGAGCTGTCTCACCTGCGCGCTGGAGATCTTCTGGTCCGTCAGCGGTACCAGCGACCCGTTGATCCTCGCCCGAACGAAATCGCCCGCCTTGATGTGGATGTCACTCGCGCCGTCTTCGATCGCTTTTTTGAACAGCTCGTTCATGTGAATTCCCGCGGAGAAGGACTACTTCGGCGTAACCCGGCCAAAGTAAGGCAGGGGGCCGTGGGACTGCCAGAGGGACCGTGCGGTCGCCGGACCCCGAGCCTTCAGATCCAGCGACGGACACCCTCGCGGTATTTGTGGTACGCCTCGCCGAAGCGCTCCTCGAGAAGCTCTTCCTCGGCCCGGATGAAGACGAGGTCCATCAGGAGAACGAAGACCCCGGGAACCAGCAGCCCGGGAAGGCTTCTCAAGAGGATGGCCAGGCCCAGCAGCGCCAACCCCATGCCGAGGTACATCGGGTTTCGTGAGATTCGGAAGAAGCCCTCCGTCAAGAGCGCCGAGGACGGCTCGTGCGGCTTGACCGTCGTCTCGGCCTCATCGAACTGACGGGACGGGTGGACCGTCATCCAGAGTCCGGCAGCGATCAAGACCCACCCGGCGTGGTGGAGGGGCGAAGGAATCCACTCCGAGCCCGGCACCCAGCGGTCGAGCGCCAGCACCCCGAGAAGTCCGATCAGGAAATAGCCCGGCGGCAAGACCGGGTGCGGCTTTCTGGCCACAGGTAACCTCCGGCGCGGATAGGGCGGAACGACTCGTGCTGTTACCCCCCGTCGAAGACGGTGTGTCGCGCGTCGGTCAGTCGAGCGCCGAGGACCAGTCGATGCCCATTCGGCGCCGCGTCTCGGCCAAGGTCTCCTTCGCGACCGAACGCGCCTTCTCCGCGCCGGTCTGGAGAATCTCCCGGATGCGTTCCGGGTGGGCACGGAGCTCGGCAGCCCGCTCGCGCATCGGCGCGAACGCTTCGACGACGTTGTCCGCCAGAATCCGTTTGCAGTCGACACAGCCGCGCGACGCGGCTCGGCACTGCGCGTCGATGTCGGCCATCTGCTCGGAGCTCCCGAAGTGCCCGTGCAGCGCGAAGACGTTGCAGACCTCCGGGCGCCCGGGATCGTCGCGCCGGACCCGCTGCGGATCGGTGACGGCCGTACGGACGCGCGCCCAGACCTCGTCCGGCTCGGCGAGCATGCCGACCGTGTTGTCCAGGGACTTGCTCATCTTGGCGTCTCCGTCGAGCCCCTTGATCCGGCCCACGACCTTCGGGATGATCGCCTCCGTCTCCGGGAAGTAGTCGCCGTAGCGGGCATTCCACTTACGGGCGATCTCCCGGGTGAGCTCGAGGTGCTGGCGCTGATCCTCCCCCACCGGCACCGCATCCGCGCGGTAGATCAGGATGTCTGCAGCCTGAAGGATCGGATAGTTGAGCAGCCCGGCCGGTATCGACTCGACCCGGGAGCTCTTGTCCTTGTACTGCGTCATCCGCTCGAGATCCCCGACGGGCGTTACGGTGTTGAAGAGCCACATGAGCTCGGCATGCTCGGTGACGTCCGACTGGACGAAGAGCGTGCACTTCTCCGGATCCAGGCCCGCAGCGAGCAGGCTGACGGCCATGTCGATCGTGCGACTCGGGAGCGTTTCGGGCTCGCTGTCGCCGGTGAGCGCGTGGTAGTCCACGATGCAGTAGAAGCAGTCGTACTCGTCCTGCATCTCGACCCACTGCCGGACCGCGCCGAGATAGTTGCCGAGGTGCAGCTCGCCCGTCGGCTGGATCCCGCTCAGAACACGCTTCTTCCGTCCTGCCTCTTCGCTCATCGTCCTTCGGCCCCTGGGAGTCCCGTGGTGTGGGAGGCGCTAAGTTACCGTCAGTCCCACGACAAGTGAACGCCATGGAAGCCCTCATCACCCAAGCACTCCCCACCGCCCGCGCTGCGGCCCTCGCGGCGGTCTCCGTCCATCGGACCCACGCGAACCGGATGACCGTGGCCGACGCCGAGGAGAAGTCGCGGTCCGACTACGTGTCGCAAACCGACCTCGAGGCCGAAGCCGCGATCGTGGACGTCCTCCGGGCCCGCTTTCCAGACCATGGGATCATGGCGGAGGAGTCCGCAGCCGAGGGGGAGATCGCCGAGACCGAGCTCGAGGGGCCGGTCTGGGTGGTCGATCCGCTGGACGGAACGGCGAATTTCCTGCACGGCCACCCGATGTACGCAGCCTCGGTGGCCCTGGCGGTGGATGGGCGGCCGGTCCTCGGTGTGGTCGCGAGTGGCTCCACGGGGGACGTCTGGTGGGCGGGTCGCGGGCGCGGGGCATGGAAGAACGGGCGACCGATTGCCGTATCGGCGCTGGCCGGACTGGACAAGGCGCTCGTCGGGACCGGATTTCCCTTCAAGGCGGAGAGCCTGATCACGCCCTACGTGGGCCAGCTCGGCCGCGTGCTGGCCGCGACCGGAGGCGTGCGGCGGGGCGGAGCGGCCGCGCTCGACCTCTGCTTCTTGGCCGAAGGAACGTTCGAGGCGTTCTGGGAGCTGTTCCTCAACCCCTGGGACTTCGCAGCCGGGTGGGTGATCGTCGAGGAGGCCGGGGGGGTCATGTCGCGCGTCGAGCCGGGTCCGCTCGGCCTCGCACCGGGATCGGTGATGGGCGCCAACGGCGAGGCTTCGCTCGAGGCGCTGCGCCTCCTCGTGACCGGCGCCGAATGAGGAAACGGGCCCGGGGTGATACCCCGGGCCCGCGCCTCGTCGGTCGCCGCGTCGGCTGCCGCTGCGTCAGGTGGCCTTGACCTGGATCTTCTTGGTCTTGGCCTCGGCCGACTTGGGCATCCGTACCGTCAGGACACCCTTGTCGAAGTGCGCCTCGATCGCAGACGGATCGACCGTCCGAGGCAGCGTGAAGGACCGACGGAACGTCCCATAACGGCGCTCCCAGACGTGGAAGCGACGGTTCTCGTCGCCCTCCTCGCGCTCCTCGTGCTTCTCACCCGAGATGGTGAGGATGTTGTTGTCGAGCTCGAGGTCGATCTCCTTCTCCGTCAGGCCGGGGATCTCGGCCGTCAGGACCAGCGCCTCCGGTGTCTCCTCCACGTTGACCGCCGGATACCAGTCGGTCGTCGAAGGCATCGTGAACGGGTCGTCCAACATCCGACCGAGACGGTTGGTCAGGACGTCGAACTCGCGCCAGGGGGAAAGCTCGACCTTCGGGTTCCAAAGCTTGACTGCCATGGTGGCCTCCTCGGTTTCTCCGTTT
>JBDHII010000009.1:0-99301 GCA_039587515.1 Gemmatimonadota bacterium | reverse complement strand
CGTGCTCCCGGACTTGCGGACGCCGACACCTCGGCGCACGAAGGCGCCGCCGTACGCCTTACGGAGATCGCATTTTGCGTGCCACGCCATCGCTGCTTATAACCTGCCAAGTCGTCTCACGACATAGGCTTACAGGAAATGTCAAGAGACACAATGGCCGAGATTCCCGCCAATATGGCAGCCTCGCGGGAGTGGCTTTGCTGAGGCCTCGGTGAGACCTCCGCGGCCCTAATTCCCCACGAGTCGGATGGCCATTCGGGCAGCGCCCCGGGCCGGGTCGACCGGGCGCGTGATCGGCGAGCAGATCAGTCCCGAAAGGGCCGATCGCACGCGGGCCCGCAGCGGCCGATCGGCGCTGATCAGCCCACCGGCCAGGGCCACCTTCGGGCGCCCGTGCCAAGGACCCAGGCGGCGCATCACGGTGAGCACATGGGCGATCAGGTGTTCGATGGCTTTGTCGATCATCTCCTCGGCGACCACGTCCCCCTCGTCTGCGGCGTCACAAACCACGGGAGCGAGCCCTGCGATTTCTTTCTTCGACGCACTCGCAACCCACGCGATCAGCTGCTCCGGCCGCTCGAGGCCGCACGCCTTGACCAGGCTCGACTCGAGGACGGTGTCCGGGCCGCGACCGTCCCAGCCGCGCGCGACGCCCCGCAGGCCCGCGAGACCCAGGGCATACGCGCTGCCCTCGTCGCCCATCAGGAGTCCCCATCCGCCGCAGCGCGCCCAGCGACCGTTCTCACCCCGACCGACGGCCGCGCTCCCCGTGCCGGAGACCAGCAGGATCCCGCTCCCGTCCCCGAAGGCATCGAAGAATGCCGCGTGCGCATCGCTTCCGACTGAAACGGACTTGGAGATGCCTGTGCTCCGCAGCGCCTTCTCGATCACCGAGCGGACGGGCTCACTGCCTGCACCCGCGATCCCGGCCCAAAGACTGCTGAGCGGCAGCTTGTGGTTCACGACCGCCGCAGCCATCTCGCAGATCTCGATCGCGGCATCGATCGACGGCTGTGGATCGGAGGGGTCCACGAGCGTGGGCGGTCCCTCGACGCGCGCAAGCTCGATGCCCCGCGAATCGAGCACCATCGCCCTCGTCCGTGTCCCTCCACCGTCGATTCCCAGGAACGCTTCCGTCAAGCCTCGACCTCCGTCGATTGACCTCGCCCAAGCAACTCGCCCACCAAGATCGTCACCGTCGCCCCGATCGGCACGAACCACGGCCACGCGACCGTGGCTCGCGCGAAGACCCAGATCGCGGCAACGACCCCGATCCCGCACGCCATCCCGATCACGGTGCTGCGACCGTCGGCACGACGCGAGCGCACCCCGAGGGCGAACGCGCCCAGGAGCCCGCCGTAGACGAGCGATGCCACCGCGAGCGCGACTTCGACCGCGGTGGTGCCGCGACTCAACGGGATGAAGAGCACCGCGGCTCCGATCAATAGCGCAGCCCACACGAGTGTGAAAGCCCTGCCGGCACGGAGAATGCGCCCCTCGTCCTCCGAGGCCCCGACCATCGGCGCCCAGAAATCGTAGGCGCTCGCCGAGGCGAGAGAGTTGATGGACGAAGACAGCGACGACATCGCAGCAGCGAACACGCCCGCCATGAGGAGCCCCGTGATTCCACTCGGAAGCGCCTCGACGATGAATCGCGCGAAGATCTCGTCACCGCGCTCGAACGGCCTCCCCTGGTAGAACGCCCACAGGCCGAGCCCGACCAGCAGGAACAGGGCGAACTGTCCGATCACGGCGAAGCCGCTCCCCACGAGCGCCTTCCGGCTGTCCTCTTCGGTCCGGCACGTCAGCAGGCGCTGCACGATGAGCTGATCGGTACCGTGCGAGGCCATCGTCAGCAGGCCGCCTCCCAAGAGACCGGCCCACAGCGTATAGGGGATCGCCGGATCGAGCGAAAGGTCGATGACCGCGAGCTTGCCCGCCGCTCCGGCGCTGGTCAGGACCTCCGACCATCCGCCGGGCGTGAGGGTGTGGATCGCCGTGATCGCGATCAAGGCACCCAACAGGTAGAGGCACATCTGCAGCGCGTCGACCCACACCACGGCCTTGATGCCGCCGAAGTACGTGTAGACGAGCGTCATCACCCCGATCGCGAGAATCGAGAGCGGATAGTCCCACCCCGTCACCAGCGCGAGCGGGATCGCCGTCGCGAAGAGGCGCACGGAATCCGCCAACAGCCGCGTGACCATGAAGACGCCGGAGGTGAAGCGGCGGGCACCCGTGCCGAAACGCTCCTCGAGCAGCTCGTACGCCGTGCTGAGGTCGCCGGCGTAATACGCGGGGATCAGCACCCTCGCGACGACGATCCGTCCGAGCAGGTAGCCGAAGGTCAGCTGCAGGAAGCTCAGCGAGCCCAGGTAGGCCACACCGGGGATGCTCAGGAAGGTCAGCGTGCTCGTCTCGGTCGCCACGACCGACAGCATCACGGCCCACCAGGGCAGGCTTCGGCTCCCCAGGAAGTAGTCCTTCCCTCCGGTCTGTCCGCGCCCCAGCCAAGCACCCCACGCGGTGACCCCGACGAGGTACGCGACGAGCACGAAGAAGTCGAAGCCGGTGAAGCCGTCCACGCGTCGTCTACCGCTGACTCAGCGCGGACGCGGGGCGACCGGCCGATCCCGGATCGCCTGCGCCACGAGGTCGTGCACCGACCGCCTCAACGGCACGTGCTTCTGGTTCTCCCGCGTAGGGTTCACGCGGTTGGTGAGCAGCACGACGAAAACGTCGAGCTCGGGGTCGATCCAGATCGAGGTGCCGGTGAAGCCCGTGTGCCCGAAAGCCCGCTCGGTGAAATAGGTCCCCGCGGACGAGCGTCCGCTCGGCGTGTCCCACCCGAGCGCGCGACTCGCAGAGTCGTCGAAGCGACGCGTGAAGGTCTCGAAGATCGCTTCCGAGAAGATCCGCTCGTCCACCGCGCGGGGCCGGGGGCAGATCGCGCCGCTCGCGACCGCAGGCTCGCAGGCACGAGCCACGCCGCCTCCGAGCATCATCTGCGCGAAGGCCGACAGGTCCCACGCCGTCGAGAACAGTCCCGCGTGCCCGGCCACGCCACCGATCGCATGGGCATTCTCGTCGTGGACGACGCCCCGGACGTGCGTGTCTCGAAAGCCGCTCTCCACCTCGGTGGGAGCCGTGGCGGCGAGCCTAGCGGGGCTCGGCCGGAAGCCGGTGTCCCGCATCCCCAGCGGTTCCCAGAGGCGGTCCTCCAGGAACGCATCGAGTGGCCGGCCGCTGATCTCCTCGACGAGGAACGCGACCGTCATCAGCCCGATGTCCGAATAGACCGTGCGCGTCCCGGGGTCATAGTCCAGAGGCAGCGCGCCGATCGCGCTCTCGTACGCCTGACGCCCTTCCATCTCCAGAAAGAAGCGACGGAAAGGCGGCAGGCCGGCCCGGTGCAGCAGGAGCTGCCGAACGGTGACGGACCCCTTACGGCGATCCCCCTCGCCCCACCACGGCAGGTGCTCCACCACGCGGTCGTCCAGGTCGAGCGCACCGTCGTCGACGAGCTTCATCGCCGCCGAGGTCGTGCCCACCACCTTCGTGAGGGAGGCCAGGTCGTACAGCGAGCCGGCCGTGGCCCGGTTCGATTCGGGGTCCCAATCCAGCTTGCCGTACCCCCTGAGCCTCACGAGACGACCGTGTCGGCCGACGGCCACGACCGCACCGGGCGTGGCTCGGTCGGCGATCGCGGAGAGGACGAGCAGGTCGAGCCGATCGAGCGCGCCCGGGTCCATGCCGACCTCGGCGGCGTCGCCCTCGAAGGGCGAGCGGAAGACCGTCGGAGGCAGACGACGGGCCTCCCCGCTCCGTCCATCCGGGCCTTCCGTGCCCCCGTCGGAGGACGTCGGGGGGAACGGCGTCGTGGGCCCCAGGGCAGGCCGGTCGAGTCCGTCTCCGATCGCGTAGTAGGGTGGAATCGATATGGGGAGCCGACCCGAAATCGCAGCCTCGCCGAACAGGGCCCGCACCGCGGCTCGCTGGGAGACTTCGCGATCCCCCCAGGCGATCAGGTAGGTCGGCGCCTCGGGCAGCGCGGCGAGGAGATACGGGTTGCCGAACGACGACACGATCAGCGGCACTCGGGCCGCGACGTCGTGGACGAACGCGCCGAGCTCTTCGGGCACCGCGACGTCGCCGGCTCCCGCTCGCGGGGGCACGTATGCGTTGAGCAGGACCAGATCCCGGTTGACTGCCTCGACGAGGAGGGAGTCGTAGGTCGACTGGGGGGTCTCGGGACCGACGCGGGCGCTCGCGAAGCTCGGAACCCGTGGCCCGAAGTCGGGATCGAAGGCCACGCCCGCGACGAGGTTGTCCGTCCGCGCATAGGTGATGCTCAGCACGGACTGGCTGACGGACGGGAGGACCGGAATCGTACGGGATTCGTCCCTGAGGAGCGTGATGGAGCGGCTCGCGGCCGAGTCCGCGAAGCGCTGATGGGGCCCCGAGCCCACGATGTCGTCGACCGCGTCCAGGTCCAGGAATCGATTCCGGTGCAGGCCGGCTTTGGCCTTGGCCCGGAGCACACGCCGGACCGATCGGTCGATCCGTTCGCGACTCAAGCGCCCCTCCTCCACGGCCCCGACCACCGCGTCGATCGCACCTTTCACTTCTTGGGGCATCAGCAGCACGTCCGCCCCCGCTTCGAGGGCGAGCACGGCCACCTCGTTTCCCCCGTAGCGATTCTCGATGGCGCCCATCCGAAGCGCGTCCGTGAAGAGGAGGCCCTCGAAACCCATGCGCGTGCGCAGGAGATCCGTCATGAAGACCGGATCGAGCGTCGCGGGCGGCGCATCGGGACCCTGAATGCCCGAGGCGACGACGTGCGCCGTCATGACCGCGTCGACGCCCTCGTCGATCGCACGCTGGAAGGGCACGAGCTCGAGCGTCTCCAGCCGCTCCCAGTCCGCAGGTACGACAGGCAGGTCGACGTGCGAGTCGGTCTCGGTATCCCCGTGTCCCGGAAAGTGCTTCGCCGTCGTAAGCAGCCCGGCCTCCCGTGCCCCCTCGAGGTAGGCGGAACCCATGCGCGCTACGAACTCAGGGTCCTCCCCGAACGAACGGGTGTTGATGATCGGGTTCAACGGGTTCGAGTTCACGTCGAGCACCGGCGCGAAGTTCAGATTCACCCCGACCGCGCGCGCTTCGACGCCCGTGATCCGACCGTACTCTCTCGTGTACCGCTCGTCCCCGATCGCACCGAAGGCCATCGTCGGCGGAAAGCTGGTCCCGCCCCCCTGCGGGAGGAGCGAGGGCAGCGCGTAGGAGTGGTTGATGCGCATCCCCGGGCCGCCGTTCTCGAAGTCCGAGGTGACGAGAAGCGGCACGCCGGCGAGCGCCTGGAGCTCGTTGACCTTGGCGGCATAGGAGTGCGGCAGCCCGATCGACAGATAGATTCCGCCGATCTCGTCCTCGGCGACCCAGGCCGCCCACTCCCCGAACTCGTCGCTCGAGGTGGAGGCGTAGCTCCCCGGGAGCCATTGGATCACGAGCTGGGCCACGCGCTGGCGCGTCGACAGCGACGCGAGCGTCGCCTCCACCCACGCTTCCGCGTCGAGCGCAGTGCCGGTCGCAGACGGACGGGCGCCTTGCGAGCCGGCCTGCCCCGAGCTGCAGCCGGTCGCGAGCGCGCCCGCGAAAAGCACCGACCACGAGCGCATCCCGGCCGCCCTAGCCGCCACTCGCCGTCTCCTTCGCGGGGATCGTGAGTCCGTCCCCGATGTCGAAGTGCGGAGGCACGCCCGTCGGGGTGCGACCGTCGATGTCGAACTCACCGAACAGCGCGCGGGCGGCCGCCCGCTGGCTCACGCCCGTCGCGCTCCACGCGATCATGTACGCCTGCGCGTCCGGGAAGTCCTCGATCACGTAGGGATTCCCGAAGCTGATCACGATGTGCGGGATGCGGCGCTCGGCGAGCATGCCGACGAAGTCGACGAGCTCATCCGTCAGCTCGATGCGGCCGGCGGAGTTGGAGTAGACCGAGACCACCACGAGGTCGGAAATGCGTGCCTGGCGCGACAACCCGTTGTACGCGGCCGCATTGGTTTGCCCGTCCAGGGTCACGGGGGTCAGGCGCGCGTACGTCTCACGGAGACGTTCGTTGAAGTAGCGCCCCGCGAGGACGGCGTTGCGCGGACGAAAGGAGACCGAGAGCACCCTGGCCCTCCAGCTGCCCAGTAGCGGGAGGAGGTTCCGCCCGTTGCGGGTCACCGTAAGCGAGCGCTCGGCGACCGTGTCGGCGAGCGCCGTGTGGTCCGGGATCCCGACCGTCCGGAGGACGTTCTCGAGGGGGACGAGCCGCTCTTCGTGAAGGCCCATCTCTTCCTTGAGCGCCAGGATCTTCTCGACCGATCGGTCGATCCGCCATTCGCTCAGGCGGCCGTCGTCCACCGCAGCGACGACCGCATCGATCGCCTCGGGGACGTCGGGCGGCATGAGGAGCACGTCGGCGCCCGCCAGGACCGCCTGCACCGCGGACTCGCCCCCGGGGAATCGCCGTGTGACGGCCCCCATGTCCAATGCGTCCGTGAACACGATGCCCTCGAAACCCATGTCGTCGCGGAGCAGATGGCGGAGCACCTCACCCGAAAGGGTCGAGGGAAGGTCCCCGGTCAGGGCCGGCACCGCGATGTGTGCGGTCATCACCGCCCGCATCCCGGCGTCGATGGCGGCCTGGAAGGGCAGCAGCTCGGTGCTGTCCATGCGGGCCCGCTCGACCGCGATGATCGGCAACGCCAGGTGCGAGTCCGTCTCCGTGTCCCCATGCCCGGGAAAGTGCTTCCCCGTCGCGATCGCTCCGTGCTCCTGCACGCCCCGGACGAAGGCCACGCCCAGCTCCGCGACACGCTTCGGATCTTCCCCGAACGAGCGGATGTTGATGATGGGGTTCTCTGGATTGTTGTTGACGTCGAGCACGGGCGCGAAGGGCACGTGCACGCCCATCGCACGGGCCTCCACGGCGGTGATCCGCCCGAGCTCGTACGCGAACCGGGGATTGCCGGTCGCGCCGAGCGCCATCAGGGACGGAAAGACCGTCGCGCCCCCCATGTCGTAGTTCGTCGCGGCATGCACCGTGCCCCGGAACCGGAAGCCCGCCCCCGACTCCAGATCGGAAGCCACCAGAAGCGGGAGCTCGGCGTGCCCCTGCAGGTCGTTGAGCTTTCCGGCCACCTCCATCGGAGATCCGACCGACATGACCACACCGCCCACACCGTGCTCCTCGACGAGCTCGCGGATCTTCTCGTGATTCTCGCTGCCCTCGGGCGCGAAGTCTCCGAGGACCCACGGCATCATCATCTGGGCGACCTTGTGGCGCAGCGTCATCCCATCCAGCGTGCGCACACGCCACGGTCTCGTGTCGACCGTGGCAGGCGGAGGGCCGGTGGACTCGGGCTTTGGCGGCGACTCCTCCGACGCGGTAACCTCCTCACTCGCAGGAGGTGGGGAGACCGTCTGAACCGGCGTCTCGGGAGACCCGCCACAGGCGGTGGAAAGGGCGCAGAGGACCCAGAGCCAACGGGCCGGTTTAGTCAACGAGAGCCGATCGCAGAGGTGGAGAAAGGATTGCTGGCCAAGGTATGAGCCACCACAGGACCTCACAATCTATCGTCTCGGCGACCCTTGTCTGCGCCGTTCTGCCGCTGGCTTGCGGGGGCTCGGACCGCGCTTCAGCGAGAGAAACAGATGATCCCTCGTACGCGGTGGCGCCCGCTGAGGTCCGCCCCGGGATCGAGGTGCTTCTTTCCGATTCGATTCACCTCGTCGCCGGAAAGCGGGTCGGCCTCATCACCAACCACACGGGAATCGACCGTGAGGGCCGCACCACCATCGACCTGCTGAACGAGCACCCCCAGGTCGAGCTCGTCGCGCTCTTCGGCCCCGAGCACGGGATCCGCGGCGATGCGGACCCGGGAGAGCGGGTGGACGACGGCGTGGACGACCGGACCGGTGTGCCGGTCTACTCGCTCTACGGCGAGATCCTCCGGCCCCGTCCCGAGATGCTCGAGGGCGTCGATCTCCTCGTCTTCGACATTCAGGACGTGGGGGCGCGCTACTTCACCTACGTCTCGACCATGACGGCCTCGATGGAGGTCGCGGCAGAAGTCGGCGTGTCGTTCCTGGTGCTCGACCGGGCGAATCCGATCGGCGGGACCGTGCAGGGCAACGTCCTCGACCCCGACTTCGCCTCCTTCGTGGGACGGTTCCCGATCCCCATGCGCCACGGCATGACCCCGGGGGAGATCGCGCGTCTCTACGCGGCGGAAGCCGGGCTGGACCTGGCGCTCCACATCGCACCGGTGGACGGGTGGCAACGGGACATGTCGTTCGAAGAGACCGGGCTTCCCTGGCTGAAGCCGTCGCCCAACATGCCCGACGTGGAGAGCGCCACGCACTACCCCGGCACATGCCTCTTCGAAGGGACGAATTTGTCCGTGGGGCGTGGGACCGACCGGGCGTTTCAGCAGGTCGGAGCACCCTGGCTGGACGCCGAGGCGTTCGCGGACGCCGTGCGCGGGTACGGGTTGGCGGGATTCGAGATCGTGCCCGTGCAGTTCACGCCGGCGGGTGCCGCGGACGGCAAGTACGAGGGTGAGGAGGTGAGCGGTGTTCGTCTGCGCGTGACCGATCCGGGGGTCTACGACCCGTCGGTCACTTCGGTGGCGCTTCTCGTCGAGGCGAGGCGGCTCGCCGGGGATCGTTGGGAATGGCGGCCCAGCCACTTCGACCGGCTCGCCGGAACGGCTGCCCTGCGCGAAGGACTCGACGCCGGACACACGCTCGAAGAGCTGACGGCCACCTGGCTCGCGGAAGTCGCAGACTTCGAGCGGCGCAGCGCGCCGTATTTGATCTACCGCTGAAGTATCCCATGGCCGCAGGTCGATGTGGCCGGGCGGGACCGACCCGACCACCGGGAGAGATCGCTTTCCGCGTTAGCGGTACCCCACCACATCCAGCTCGGGCACTCGCGAGAAATGCCGCTCGTTTCGTGTGACCAGGGGAATGCCGAAAGCCTGTGCCGTCGCCGCGATCCAGAGGTCGTTCGTGCCGATGAGGAGGCCATTCGACTTCAGGTAGCGATAGAGCCTTCCATAACGCCAGCACACGTCCGGAGTGCAGCCGAGCACTTCGAAGGGGGACACGATCGTGTCCCAGGATCCCCGTTCGTTCAGGCGGGGCCCGGCGGCCATCTCGCCGGCGACCGTGAAGGTGATGTACAGCTGGTGGTCCGGGTGAGCTTCCAGGAACCGATGCGCCGGACCGGGCTCAGCGACGCCGAGCTCGCGCTCCAGGTCGATGAGGAAGGTCGTCTCGAGGATCAGGGCGTGGACCACTTGTCCGCAGGTGGGGTCCCCTCGGCCTTCAGCTCATCGATCGCGTCGAGCTCGTCGGCCCCGTAAAGCGGTCCCCGCTCCCGAACGAGCGAGAGCAGCTCCTGTGCGGAGACTGTCTGATCGTCCCATCGGGCCCTCATCACGACGTCGCTGAACGACTCACTCGGATGGGAGCGTGCGCGACGGAGCTTCTCGTACGCCTCGACCCGCAGGGATATCGTCTTCGTGGCCATGATACACAGAATGTGTGTGTACTGTGCATCTCCGTCAACGGCGTCCGGCGGGGGGAGGCTCGAACCGGACCTGGACGGCTTCCCGGAGTCGAGCCCCTAATCCCCGGAAACGGGCGTGGCGCCGGCCACGCGATCCGTCGCCTCCACGAAGGCCTCGTGAATGGCCTTCGTGACGGGTCCCACCCGGCCATCGCCGACGGGCTGGCCGTCGACACGGACGGTCGGCCGAACCTCGACCGTCGTGCCCGTGAAGAACACCTCGTCGGCCCGCATGAAATCCTCGACCGGAACCGCGCGCTCCTCCACGTCGATTCCCAGGCCCCGCGCCAACTCGATGACGAACCCGCGCGTGATCCCGTGCAGGATCTCGTGGCTGGCCGGGTGTGTGGTCAGGACGCCGTCGCGTACGGAGAAGAGATTGTTGTGCGACCCCTCCAGGGCCACGCCGTCCTTCACGAAGACCGCGTCATCGACCCCTGCGTCGACGGCGGCCTGCTGGGCCAGACAGTTCGGTAGCAGCGCGATCGTCTTGATGTCCACGCGTGCCCAGCGCCGGTCCGGCACGGTGATCGCGCTGAAGCCCTCCGACCACCGCTCGTCCGTCGGACGCTGGAAGCGGTTCGCGAAGGCGTAGACCGTGGGCGGAACCGGCTCCTTGGGGAAGGCATGGGACCGGGGCGCTACGCCACGCGTGATCTGCACGTAGATGTACGAGGTGGCCTCGTCCTGCAGCCCGTTCTCCGCCAGAAGCCGCTCGTGCATCGCTTCCAGGCCCGAGCGGTCGTAGTCGAGGCGCATCATCGCCAGACCGCGGTCCATCCGGGCCATGTGCTGCGGGAAGCGGAACAGATTGCCCCGATAGGCCGGGGTCACCTCGTAGATGCCGTCCCCGAAGAGGAAGCCTCGGTCGTTGACCGGGATCCGGGCTTCGTCGGCAGGCAGGAACTCACCGTTGAGAAAGACGGTCGACATGAACACGCTCCGATTGGGGTCTAGCAGAAACTGACGGTACCCAACACGCGTCGCCAGAGTTCTATATTTAGGGCGACACATGAGACACTGCGGACCCGACCGGTCCATCGATCGACCATAAAGGAGTCAAGACGCATGAGGAGAATCCTCCCCTGCCTGCTCGCGGCCATCCTCCTGCCCCAGGGGCTCTCGGGCCAGGGCTTCGCGATTGCAGGTCAACTCGGATCCACCGGAATCGGCGGAAGCGCGGTGTTCGGCGTCAATCCGAAGCTCAACCTTCGCGGATCCGTCGGCTTCATCCCGACCGATTTTTCGACCGAGATCGAAGGCATCGATTTCTCGGTGGAGGCGCCGACCTTCCTGAGAGGCACCGTCGACCTCTACCCGACAGGCGGGATCTTCTACTTGAGCGGCGGCTTTCTGTACCTGACCGACTCCGGCGACGTCACCGTAACCGGAACGCTCGTCGACGTGAGCAAGGAGTTCGGGGACGACGAGTACCTGGCTTCCGAGGTCGGTGATCTCCGGGGCGCCTTCACGCTGAAGGACTTTCAGCCGTACGTCGGGATCGGATTCGGAAACCCGGTCGGAAGGGCCCTCGGACTCAACGTCGACCTGGGCATCGCCTTCGGTGAGGTGCCCAACGTGAACCTCTCGGCTACCGGGCCGATTCAGAACGACCCCGAATTCCAGGCCGACCTGAGAGCGGAAGAGCAGGACATCCAGGACGAGATCCCGGACTGGGCGAAGTATTATCCGGTGTTGTCGTTGTCGTTGTCGATCGGATTCGGCAACTAGGCGACAGGCGCCCCAGATCGGCGCAGGACGTCGTTGGCCTGCGCTCGGCAACCTGCGACGTACCGTCCAGGTACGCCTCGGTTGCCTCGCTTGTCCGCCTACTCCTGCATCCGATCTGCGCCGCCCCGGGACGGGGGATAAACGAAGAGGGGGGAGACCGCAAACGGCCTCCCCCCTCCTTCTTTCGCCACGGTCAGGCGTGAGAGCTAGCTGCTCTCCTTTTCGAGCCTGTCGAACTCCTCGATGAGCTCCGCCTCGTGGACCTTGGCCTGTTCGGGCTCTTCCGGCTCGGGCTCGATCACGCCGTCAGCCCCACCTGAGGCCCCGGGTGCGGCGGCTGCGGCCTCCCCGTCCTCGTCGTCTCCCGCGCCGAGCTGCTTGGGCTCTTCCGGCTCGGGAGCCGCGATCAGGCCCATCTCACGCTTGAGCGCGAGCAGCTGGTCGTCGACGTCACCCACGGGGCCGGTTCCGGCCTCGAGCATCTTGAACTCGTCCTCGAGCGTGCCGCTGCCCAACGCCTCGGTCACCTCGGCATGGGCCAGGCTGCGACGCTCCGACTCCTCGATCTTCTCGGCCATACGGTTGAAGGCCTCGAAAGCCGACGAGTCGGAAAGTCCGGACATCGTTTCGTGGATGCGCTTCTGCGCCTGAGCACGCTTCTGCTTGGCGATCAGGAGATTCCGCTTACGCTTCGCCTCCTCGATCTTGTCGTTGAGCTGGCGGAGCGAGGCCTTGAGCTTTTCGGTCTCGTTGGCCTGCGCCTGCCACGTCTGCTCGATCGTGCGCGCCCGCTCGGTGTGCTCCTGTTGCCGCATCAGAGCCTGCTTGGCGAGGTCGTCCCGCCCCTCCTTCACGGCGAGCATGGCACGCTGCTCCCACTGGCGCGCCTGCTTGACCTCCTCGTCGAGCTGCGAGCGTAGCTTCCGCTCGTCCGCGATCGCGGCCGCGACCTCACGCTTCGCCTTGGCGAGCTGGTCGCGCATGTCGAGGATGATCTGATTCAGCATCTTCTCGGGGTTTTCCGCCCGAGAGATCAGCTCGTTGATATTCGACTTGATGAGGGTCGAAAGCTTCGTGAAGATGCTCATTCCCCAGCCTCCTCCCCTTCACTTTTCGATTTCGTGTCTTCGGGCATGTCGACTCCGGCGAGCTCACGGATGCGCTGCATGTGGCTCGCGGCGGCATACTGAAGGCTCTCCACGGACGCCTGGAGCTCCTCGAAATCCAGCGTTGCCAGCTCCAACGTATCGCTGAGAATGAGCTCGCCCTCCTCGATGCCGTAGGCGCCATGGACGATATCTGTGGCGTTGAACTCGAGGAGGGTGCGGTAAAGGTCCGTGTGATCCCCGTCGCCGGGGAGGTCCATCACCTTCAGGCGGAGCAGGAGCACGGGATCGGACAGGTTCGCGACCACCGGAGGTCCTCCGTTGGTGCTCCGCAGGAGGAACATACCCTCTTCGACTTCCTCCCACTCGGTGTCCATTCGAATGAGATAGCTCTCGAGATCCTCTCGAGTCATCATGACTGTCTCCGTTGAAGCTGTGCGGCCGATCTGCAGGCCGCTCGATTCGAGTCCGCGCGATCGCCCGGCGGGTGGACCGCGGAAGAAAAGGCCCCTCCTTCCATAGAGGGGCGTGCGAGGCAACGCGTTGCCCGGCGCTCTTCACTACGGCCCGAAACGGCGCGCGGTTTCTGAGTCGAAAAGTATATATGCGGGGACAGGAAGGCGAGAAGCCTGCGCCCTAGCCCACCCGCGCACCGTCGAGAATCGGCCGCAGGAAACGACCCGTGAAGGAGTCGTTGTCACGGGCCACCTCCGCGGGCGGGCCCGCAGCCACGACGGCGCCGCCCTTCTCGCCGCCCTCGGGTCCGAGGTCGATGACCCAATCCGCCGTCTTCACGACCTCGAGGTTGTGCTCGATCACGACGACCGTGTTGCCGCGGTCCACGAGTTGGTGAAGGACGTGCAAGAGCACCCGCACATCTTCGAAATGCAGCCCGGTCGTGGGCTCGTCGAGGATGTAGAACGTGCGCCCCGTCGATCGCTTCGAGAGCTCGGACGACAGCTTGACGCGCTGCGCCTCGCCGCCCGAGAGCGTGGTCGCCGATTGCCCGAGGTGGATGTAGCCCAGACCCACGTCGGACAGGGTCTGCAGCTTCTGGCGAATGCGCGGCACGGCGCTGAAGAAGTCGAGCGCGTCGTCGACGGTCATGTCGAGCACGTCGGCGATGTTGCGGCCCTTGTAGTAGACGTCCAGCGTCTCACGGTTGTAGCGCCGACCACGGCAGACGTCGCACGGCACGTAGACGTCGGGAAGGAAGTGCATCTCGATCTTCACGAGCCCGTCGCCCTGGCATGCCTCGCAACGCCCGCCCTTCACGTTGAAGGAGAAGCGTCCCGGCTCGTATCCGCGCATCTGCGACTCCGGGAGGTTGCTGAAAAGCTCCCGCATCGGCGTGAAGAGGCCCGTGTACGTCGCGGGGTTGGACCGCGGTGTGCGCCCGATCGGGGACTGATCGACCTCGATGACCTTGTCGATCCGCTCGAGGCCCTCGATCGCGTCGTGGTCACCGGGAACGACCTTGCTGCGATAGAAGTGCCGCGCCAACGCCCGGTAGAGCGTCTGATTGACGAGCGTCGACTTGCCCGACCCACTCACGCCCGTGACACACACGAAGCAGCCGAGAGGGATCTCGACATCGAGCGATCGGAGGTTGTGCTCGCGCGCCCCCCGAATCCGAACGACGTGCTCCAGATCGACCGGTCTCCGCTCCTCCGGCACGGGGATCGAGCGCTTTCCGGAGAGATAGGCACCCGTGAGGGAATCGGGGTGCGCGAGCACCTCGTCCAGCGTCCCGTCCACGACGACCTCTCCCCCCGCCCGGCCCGCTCCCGGGCCGAGGTCGATCACGTGATCGGCGGAGCGGATCGTGTCCTCGTCGTGCTCCACCACGATCACGGTGTTGCCCAGGTCCCGAAGACGCCGGAGGGTCCCGAGCAAACGCTCGTTGTCCCGCTGGTGAAGCCCGACCGAGGGCTCGTCGAGGATGTACAGCACACCCACCAGCCGGCTTCCGATCTGCGTCGCGAGCCGAATCCGCTGCGCCTCACCCCCCGAGAGCGAGTCGGCGGAGCGCCCCAGAGAGAGATAGCTGAGGCCGACGTTCGTCAGGAATCCGAGCCGCTCCCGGACCTCCTTGAGGATCGGACCGGCGATCTCCTCGGCGAGCACGTGCGCCTCACCGCCCTGCGCTTCGTCCCCGAGCCGGAGGCTCTCGGCGAAGGCGAGCGCCTTGTCGATGGGCATCTCCACGATCTCTCCCAGAGAGCGCCCTCCGATCGTGACCGCCAGCGACTCCGGCCGTAGCCGGCTCCCCGAACAGGTCTTGCACGGAAGCGTCGACATGTACTCCTCGAGCTGGAGCCGCACACGCTCCGACTTCGTCTCGGCGTAGCGGCGCTCGACGTTGGCGACCACCCCGTCCCAGCGGTCCTCGTAGTGTCCTTTGGAGCTTCCGGATCGGTACGGGAAGCGGATCTTCATGCGACCGGACCCGTGCAGAATCGCGTGGCGAGCCTCCTCGGGCAGCTCCTTCCAAGGCGCGTTCGGCTCGAACTCGTAGGCTTCGGCCAGACCCGGGATGACCGAGCGGCGGAGGTGACCCGTCGGGTCTCCCCAGGGCAGGATCACCCCCTCCAGGATCGAGATGCTTCCGTCCGCCAGCAGCAGCGTCGGATTCACCTCCTTACGGGTACCCAGCCCACCGCAGTCGTCGCATGCGCCGTAGGGCGAGTTGAACGAGAACTGGCGCGGCTCGAGCTCCGCCAGGTTGGTGCCGCAGTGGGCACAGGCGTAGTGCTCGCTGTAGACATGCGGTACCGCGCCGCCCTTTTTCCGCTCGATCACCTCCACGACGCCCTCGGCCACGCGAAGCGCCGTCTCGACGGAGTCGGCCAGGCGATCCCGGTCCTCCGCCTTGATGACCAGGCGATCCACCACGATCGAGATGTCGTGGTTCTCGTAGCGATTGAGTGCGGGCGGGTCGGCGAGGTCGACCGTCTCCCCGTCCACGCGGGCACGTACGAAGCCCTCCTTGCGGGCCTTCTCGAAGAGGTCCCGGAACTCGCCCTTTCGGCCGCGAACGAGCGGGGCGAGGACTTCGATGCGAATGCCGTCCCCGAGGGCGAGCAGACGCCCCACGATCTGGGACGCGGACTGGCGCATGACGGGCCGGCCGCACTCCGAACAGTGTGGGATGCCCGCACGCGCCCACAACAGCCGGAGGTAGTCGTAGATTTCGGTGACCGTGCCAACCGTGGACCTGGGGTTTCTGGAAACGGTCTTCTGCTCGATCGAGATCGCCGGCGAGAGGCCCTCGATCGCGTCCACGTCGGGCTTCTCCATGAGTCCCAGGAACTGGCGCGCGTACGCGGAAAGAGACTCCACGTACCGACGCTGACCTTCGGCGTAGATGGTGTCGAAGGCGAGCGAAGACTTCCCCGATCCGCTGAGCCCCGTGATGACCGTCAGGGACCCGCGAGGGATCTCGACGTCGATATCACGGAGGTTGTGCTCGCGGGCACCCCGGACGATCAGCGATTCTCGAGCCATAGCCTTCAAGGATAGGCAAACGGCGAGCCGCGTTCAAAGGGGGCGATTCGGGCCGACCACGACGTCCCGCGACGTCGTCATCACTACGTAGACCCTCGCGATCGGCTACGTCGATTTGCGTATCGGACCCGACCGTCCCGGACGGTACTCTCGATACACAGACGGAAAACGCAGACGTGGGGGCGACAGCCATGACAAGGCGAACAGTGATTCATTCGCTCGTGACGGTGCTTCTTGCGACGTATGGGGCCGGTTGTGCCTTGGGGCCCCGGCCTGCGGGACAGTCGGGCACGAGCAACCTGACGGCGGGGATGGTCAAGGCCGAGGTGGTCAAGGGCGTGACGACCCAGGCCGACATCCTCCGGCTCTTCGGCGCACCGAACATCGTCACGAAGAACCGCGACGAGGACGAGGTCTGGAACTACAGCCGCATGGCCTTCGAATCCACACAGTCGCAGGCGGGCGTGCTCGCGGTCCTGTGGGGTGGAAACGCCGGGGGAGGCGGCGGGGCGAGCCGGGCGGTATCAACGGCCACGACCCGCTCCTTCGACCTCATTCTGGTCTTCGACGAGAACGATGTGGTCAGGGACTACAGCGTGATCGCGGCCACCTACTGATCGACACCGGAGAAGGAAGGATGACCACGTCGCCTCCGCTGCTGCTGCTCCCGGGCCTCCTGCTCTTCCTGGGCGGCTGCTTCAGCACCGAGTCGATCATCGCGAAGCGCCGCGAGATCACCATCGAACGGTTTTACGCAACGTATCCGGAAGCGTTCGATGCCACCGTCGCGGTGCTCCAGGATCGGGGCTTCACGATCGAAGAGCTGGACCGCCGTAGTGGGCTGATCCGTGCGAAGAAGCACGAGGAGCTCTCGTTGGACACGCTGAAACGGACGTTCTCCGGCATCTTCGGTGGTGACGCCGAAGACCGGCTGAACGACGGGTCCACGTACACGGTCAGCTGCGTCGTAACGCCCGTTGGTGAGCACACGGAAATCCGGGCCATGATCCAGAAGGAGCCGCCGAGCGGAACGAGCGGATTGAAGGAGTGGGCCCAGATCCTGGCCACGTTCACCAACAAGGAATCGGACCCCGACGACGACGACGATGACCTGGAGACCCAGAACGTCTATAAGCCCGAGATCTACCGGGCACTCTTCGAAGAAATCCGTGTCGAGGTGGAGCGGCGAAAGCACGGAGGTCTCTCCCCCGGCTCCGGTGCGCAGGAAGGAGGAACCGGATGAGCTACACCAGAATCGTTTCGGCCCTGTGCCTGGGACTGGTCGTCTTCCTCGGGGGGTGCGGGCTGGCGGTCCGAAGGCCCGTAATCTCACCCATGCAGAAGCGGGCGCTCACGACCAAGCTGATCGAGGGATCGCACGAAGATACGTTTCGAGCGGTGATGACGGTGCTCCAGGACCACGGGTACGCGATCCGCAACACGGACATGGACGCGGGGCTGATCTCGGCCTATACGGCGCGACAGAACTACGGCGTATGGGGCATACCCACGGAACACGGTACGGGATTCGAGACGAGCTGCATCGTCACGCCTGTCTCGAGCGAGACGACCGAGATCCGATTCGTGATCCGCAAGAGCTACGAGAGCAGGCTGAGATTCTCCGATCGACTCTCGGACAAGGGACCGGAGGTCCACGACCCCGAGGTGATCCAGGAGCTCTTCAACCAGGTCACGGTCGAGGTCAAGCGACGCCAGGCGATCCGCTGACGTCGGAGCGAGTGGGTCGGCCTAGGCGATCCGCCCGCTCCCACCCCCGCTCCGCAGCTCGGCGGCCTGCTGCTGCAGGGCCGCCACCCGCTCCTCGGTGGGCGGATGGGTCCGGAAGAGCTTGGTCAGCCCGCCACGCCGCTGACCCGAGAACGGGTTGACGATCGCGAGCTGGGCCGCGGCGGGATTCACCGCCATCGGCACCTTCCGGGCGTAGCCCTCGAGCCGTTGGAGCGCACCGGCCAGCGCCATCGGATCGCCGACGATCTCTCCGCCGGTCCGATCGGCCTGGAACTCGTTCTGACGGCTGATCGCCATCTGAATGATCATGGCCGCGATGGGCGCCACGATCGCCATGACCAGGACTGCGAACGGGTTGTTGTCGTCGTCCCGACCGCCCCCGAGGATCAGCCCCCACCGGGCGATCGAGGCGATCATCGCCACGGCGCCCGCGAGTGTCGCGGCAACCGTGCCGACCAGCATGTGCCGGTGCTGGATGTGCGCCAGCTCATGCGCGACGACGCCCTCGAGCTCCTTGGGCGGGAGCGCCTGGAGGATCCCACGCGTGAAGCAGACCACCGCCTTGTCGGGGCTGCGCCCGGTGGCGAAGGCGTTGGGCTGCTGCTGGGCCGAGATCGCCACGACCGGCATGGGCAGCCCTGCCCGCTGACGCAGACGATCGACCATGTCGTAAAGCTGCGGGGCGTCTTCACGTCCGACGATCTGCGCCTTGTACATGCGGAGCACGACCCGGTCGCTGAACCAGTACGACCCGAAGTTCATGATCGCCGCGAAAGCGAAGAAGAGTATGGCCCCCTGCTGGCCTCCGAGGAGGGCGCCAAAGGTGACCAGGACCACGGAAAGGCCGGCCATCAGGCCGAATACCTTCAAGTGCTGCATTCCAGTCTCCTGCTTCTATTCGGACTCGTTACCGCCGGCGGTCCCCGGCCGGCGAATCTGCTCGATGGGAGGTGTCTTACACACGAGGATCCGACACGGATCCGCGATTCGGGCGGGTTGTGCCGCGGGACTAGTAACCCCACTCGCGGAAGAGGAACAGGCCCACGCCCTTCTGGTCCTGGATCCCCAGCTCGCCGAAGCCGATCACGCGGCCACGGAAGAGACGCTCCTCGATCGAGGCCTCCAACGTGTAGTTGTTGGAAGCCGCCCACTCCAGCCGGATTCCCGCGAACTGGCTTCCCGCCCCCTGATTCGAAAGTGGCCGGAGCAGGAGCGTGAGGAACGTGTCGTCGGTCACGTACACGCCCGTCTCGAGGATCGTCGTGCCGAGGACGGAGTTGTTCCCGAACGCGCTGAGATCCTGCTGCGTGATCGAGAGATAGGCGAGGCCGAGATCGGCGGCGGCCGAGCCGAGGGCGTTGCTGAACGTCTGCAGGCCCAGGGTGACGCCCGATCCGACGAGCAGCGTCCCCGCCGGACCGAGCGCCTGAGTCTGGCCCGTGGTCAGCGCGTAGGTCGGGACGCCGAAGTACATGTAGCTGAGCAGGTCCTCCTCGGCGAGGCCGGCCTGGTCACTCGACAGATGGACCCGAGGCACGGTGAGGGTGCCCGTCACCGTCGCCGTCACGTCGAGTGCGTTGCCGTCGATCCCGCGGATCCGGTTGACCGCCTGGATGTCGAGGTCGGGGTTGATTCCCGGTGTCCCGACGAACCGAAGCGTCCCACCCCCGACCTGGAACTGCCGTCCGAAGGCGGAATACGAGCCCCGCACCGCATTGAGGTTGCCCACCAGCGCCAGGTCCTGCGTCTGCCGGTCGTACAGCACGTCGAGTTCCCCGCCCATCTCCACGTTCATCCGCTCGCTGCGGATCCACGCGTTGCGCTCGAAACCGAGCGTCATGTTCTCCATGCGGATGTTGCGGAGGAACGGATTCTGTCCCGCCAGAAGCGGACGGTTCTCGACGACCGTGGTGTCCACGACCTCGAAGAACGCGGGGTCGGAGAGATCCACGATCTCGGCCGAGCGCATGAACTCCTCTACGTAGAGCGTCCCTTCCTGGACCGTCAGGTCGCCGGATACGACCGGGCGCCTGTACGATCCCTCCAGCCGGAACTCGCCGCTCAGTCGCCCCTGGACGTCGCGGCGATCGAGCGCCAGGAAATTCGAAAGCCGGACGTCGAGGTCGAGCGCCGGGTCGGACGCCGGGCTGAGGGTGATGGTGCCCGTCATCTCGGCCTCGCCGCGGGCGGCCACCGTCGCGTCGACCGCGACGGTCCCGTCCGGCTGCAGATCGAGCGTCGCCTGCAGATTCCGGTGCCGAACGCCGATGCCCTCGAGATAGGCGCCACCGTCCAGGATCTGCAGGCGGCCCGAGGGTGCGAGCGACTCGAGCGTTCCCCCGAAGTCCACCGACCCCGATATCGTTCCCGTCACGTTCTCGTACGTCGGGAACGGCGCCATCAGGAGCGACAGGGGCAACGAGTCGGCGGTCACCGTCAGGTCCACGGCCTCGTCCGGGAAACGCTCGGGCGTCCGCGCGAAGGCGAGGTCGGCGGGCATCGTGCCGCTGACGCGGAGCACCTCCCGCTCGGCCAGCCAGATCTCCGATTCTCCGGACAGCGTTCGGTCCCCGTATTCGAGCTCGGACGCGAGCCGGTCGAAGTCGAAGTCCCGGAAAGCGAAGCGGCTGGCGTCCACGGCCCCGCTCATGCGTGGGGCTTCGGCGGTCCCCAACATTCGCAGGTCGAGGTCGACCACGCCCTCGAGTCGCTCCGAGAGCTGAAGAACGTGAGCGATCCTGCCGAGATCGAGCTGCTCGACCTCCACGGTCAGATCCGCATCCCCGCGGAAGGGCAGCCTGCCCTCGGCGAAGAGCCGCAGTCCAGGCTCGTCCGACCGGATCACCCGAAGTTTGTCCAGGGTGAGCCCGTCGGGATCCCACGACACCGTGGCCGGTCCGCCCAGGTTCCAACGCCCGTCCGGGAAGCGGAGCACCATCTGATCCACATTGAGGATCCGAACGTCGCCGGCGGACTCGAAGGCGATCCGCGACCGATAGTCTTCCTCGGCCGAACGCACGAGAAAGATGTCCATGGCCCCACGGGGCTCCCGATAGTCGACCCGCACCGAAGCCGAGTCGAAGGCCCGATCCAGAATCTGGACCGCTCCCGTCTCGACGAGCGCTTCGATGCGAGGCGTCCGTGACGGCAGCCCCGTCGCCTCGAAGTCGACGGCAGCGCTCTCGATGAAGCTCGTCCCGTAGGTCGCCGCGGCCAGAGCGAGCGTGCCCCGCACCGAGAGCGAGTCGACGGACCCCCCGAGGGTGACGTCGCCCGCCAAGCGCCCGCTCATGCGGATCTCTTCCAGGAGCGGCAGCGTGTCGGCGTCGATGCCGTCGAGGAGGAGGATCTCCCGGTCGAGGATCGAGAGCGTGTCCCGGGCGATCGGGTTCTCCCCGAGCAGCATCGGGCGAAGGCCCTCCAGGTCGACCGTCTCGATCCGGAGCCCCAGCTCGCCCTGGGGCGAGCCGCGAGACGTGCCGAGCGAGCCGGATCCCCGGATCGTCGCCCGTCCCAGCAGAGCCTCCAGCTCGTCGAGCCGGATCACGCCTTCCGACACGGCACCGGACACACGGGCCGTGTCGAGCGCCAGCGCCCCGAGTCTCGAGTTCCAGAGGTCGACCGAGGTCGTGAGCTCGGCCTCCGCGAGCCCGCCACCCTCACCGATCACCTCCGCACGACCGGTGAGGCGCGTACCCTCGGGCAGGGCCGGAACGAGTGCAGCCGCGTCGTACTGCTCGGCAGAAGCGGTGACCTCGTAGCGATCCAGGGGTGCCCGCCCGTCGAACTGCGAGGTCAGGTCGAGCCCGCCACCTTCGGTCTCCAGTGACGCCACGAGCGTCAGGGCGGAAAGCGATCCCCGGAGCTCCAGAGCCCCCGTCGCGACACCGAGCCTGCGCACGGGCGAGCCCTCCGGGACGAGCCCCGAGAACGACAGTGGGTCGGCGTCGCCGCGCAGGTCCACGAAGAGCTCTCCCTCCACTCTCGAGACCGAGCCCTCCACGGTCAGCCTCGAGTCGGGGCCGGTCGGTGACGGGTAGCTCGCATCGATCGCGACCGTGATTCCCGACTCCACTCGACCGTCCAGATCGAGTCGGCCGGCGATCGTTCGGTCGGGATCGATGCCGGGACCATAGGCCTGAACGAGTCCGAGGGAGAGCGGGCGAAACTCCAGAGTGAGCTCCTGCGCGCCCGGATCTTGACCCAGCAGGAGACCCCCCACGACATCCACGACGCTGATCCGCAGCTCGGGGTGAAAGTGAATGATCCGCCCGTCGACGTAGGGCTCGCGGAAGGGACCTTCCAGGGCGATCGACCCGTCGAAGGCACCGCCGAAGGGCAGCGGCAAATCGAACATCCGCTCGACGATCGACGCCGGGAGCCCCTCCAGCGTCAGCGCGACGTCTCTCAGATCCGGAGTCTGCGCTCCCTGCTTCCAATCGAAGACCGCGTCGCCGAAGAGCCCTCCCTCTCCGAAGTCCACGCTCATCTCGGAAAGCCGGAGCCGCAGCCCGTCGGCGTCGCGTTCGAGCCCCACGCCGCCCGCTCCCGTCGCCTGGGGCATGTCGGGGAGCACCCAACGCAGGTCCTCGACCGCGAGGCGCGGCGCGGTCAGATCCAGCACCACGGACGTCCCGCGCTCGTCGGCGAAGTCCACGGTGGCCAGTCCGCTGGCTTCCGACTGTGGAAGGCGCAGGCGGTCGGCCTCCAACGATAAGCGTCCGTCGCGCAGCGACAGGCGACCGCTGAGCTCTCGGATTTCCATGGGCTCGGGCGCGAAGCGGCCCAGGACCGCAAGCCGCCCGATGTCGATCTCCAAGCCGTCCGCATCCGGATCGATGACGCTCACCCGGTCGAACCGGGCCTCGAGGTCACCGAAGGTCATGGCCCGGAGCAGCCGGTCCCCGGACGGGGCCTGCTCGACGAGCGTACGTGGACCGGGCACCACTCCCTGCGGCAGCGGGTCTCGAATCTCGACGCGACCTCCGTGAACCCCGACGCGCTCGAGCAGGAAGAGAGCCGGGCCACCCCCACCCTCCCCGCCATCCGAGGGTGGCGAGAGCACGCGCTGGATCCCGAACCGCTCGTCGGAGTCCGTCCGCGCGACGTTGATGACGGGCTGCCAGAAGTCGACGTCGGAGAGTCGGATGTCGCCGGCAACGAGGTCGCTCAGCGCGTAGCGCACACCCAGAGAGTCCGCTCTGAAGACGTCTACGCCTTCGGGGGTGCGCAGGGTGACGTCGACGAGCATGGCCTCCCGGTGCAGACCGCGGTCCGAACGGATGCCGCCGACGACGATCTGCCCGTCGAGCGCCGGTTCCACCCGCCTCAGGACCTCGGCCAACACCAGCGTCTGGCCCAGCTGGCTGCGGGTCAGCACGAGGAAGCAGAGCACGGCCCCCGCCGCCATGGCGGCCAGCACGAGTCCCGCGACCTTGGTCGACTTCCAGGCCCGGGCCATCAGAAGGCCTGCCCGATCGAGAAGTGGATCTGAAAGCGTCTGAGCGAGAAGCCGAGGTCCTCCCCGAACCGCACGGGAGGTTGGAGCAGTGCCAGGGCATCGACGACCACGAAGTCGCCCTGGGACGTCGTAACCCGCTCCGAGTCGCTGTCCAGCGCGGAGTCGAAGGGCCGGATCTGCGACGTGACGACCTGCAACGACTCGGACGCCTGGAAGTTGTAGCCGAAGTCGAGACGGATCGGCCCGATGGGGCTCAAATACCGGATGCCCCAACCCGGTGTCAGCTCGAGGTTGGACGGGTCGTCGCGACCGGGCTCGGCCCAGACGCGGCCGAAGTCCAAGAAGGTGGACACTTCCACTCGTGTGCCGGCGATACGGAACCGGTACTCCAGACTGCCCTCCAGCATCAGACGTCCGCCGGTCGGGCGAGGGTCGAATGCACCGGGCGCGAGGCTGTTGGCGTCACAGGTGAGCGCCATCACCTCGAAGGGATCACAGGGCCCGTCCTCCGCGATCAGGTTCCGCACGTTCGCGGTGAGCACGCGGGGCCCGAGCTGGTTCTGGGCAAAGCCCCGAACCGAGTTCGCGCCTCCCGAATAGAAGCGCTTCTGCGGGTGGATCACCGGACTGCGGGTCGAGAGCACCCCGAAGGACCCGGACCCGACCCAACCTCCGGAGATTCGGGCGGCGACCACCTGCCCCTCCCCGAAGGACTTGTAGCCTGCCACCTCCCCGAAGGCCCGGTTGTACCCGAAGTTGGAGCCGGTCATCCCCGAGGCGTGCTCGTAGTCCAACCGCACGGAGTAGCCGCGGGTCGGACTGAGAAGATCGTTGGTGCGGTCGCGCACGACGGTCGCCCCGATCGGGGCCAGCCAGTTGTCGCCCTGCAGGGAGGAGATGTCTTCCGGCGCACACACCAGGAAGCTCGTGCAGAAGAACACCTCGGCCGCCTGAAGCTCCGAGAGCTCCGGACGATAGTAGAAGAGCAGCGTCGTGTAGGGATCGACGGAGCGGGAGAGGCTCACGTCGAAACCCGTCGCGGAGCGCACGAAGACGTCCTGGACGCTCTGTCGCTCCCAGAAGAGGCTCGCACCGAGCTGGAACCGTTGGTTCAGCACCCACGGTTGGACGAAGTCCGCCGAGACCAGCCAGTTGACGCCTCCGAAGTCGCCGGTGCCCGCCTGCCAGCACGCGCTCGTCAGATCCTCCGACGCGATGTTGCTCAGCCGAGCACGCATCTGAAGCCGCCGCGCCCCACCGAAGAAGTTTCGGCTGGCCCAGCTGCCCTCCGTGTTGAGGCAGTCCGAAGAGCTCCAGCCCGCCCCCGTTCGGACCCGGTGAAGCGTCCCCTCGGTGACCTCGACGTTCAGCGGCACGACCGTGTCGTCGGTCGAGACGACATCCGCGATGCGCGCCGCCTGGATCAGCTCGAGGTTGAAGAGGTTTCTCTGGCCGCGGAGGCGAAGCGCCTCGGAGTAGGGGTCGCCCTCCTGGAAGGGGAGCATCCGGCGGATGACGCCGTCCGTGAGCTCCTCGTTCCCTGAGAGCGTGACGCTCCCGAAGCGTGCGGCCGGTCCTGGATCGACTTCGAACGTGACCTCCGCCTCGTAGGGTCGGTCGGCAGGGATGAGAAAGCTCCGCAGCACGTCCGCATGTGGGCGACCGTTGTTGCGGAGTCGGCGAACGAGCGTGTCCCGAGCGGCATCCAGGTTCACGCTGTTCAGGCGGTCCCCTTCCGCAATCGGAAGGTCGCCCAGATTCACACTGGGAATCTGCTCCTGCGTCGAGACGGACAGGCTCGCGATGAGCGTGGGCCGGCCCTCCTCGACTCGAAAGACGATCTCGACACGATCGTCGTCGGGACGCTGGACCAGCGTATCCACCCGAGCTTCCCTGAAGCCCCGGGCGCTGTAGTAGGCCTGGAGGCGCAGAATGTCACGCGGAAGCTGCCGAGAGTTCAGGAACCGCTCATCGAGGCTGAACCCCAGCCCGAAGGCACAGAACGGCGCGAGGACGAAGGACCGGCATTCGGTGTCCTGATTGACGATGGCACCGGCAAGAGCCTCGTCCGAAAAACTCTCGTTGCCCTGGAAGTCGATCCGGGTGACCTCCACGTCCGAGGCCTGTGCAGCGAGGTGGCTCGCCCAGGACACGGAGACGAGGAGTGCCACGAGGGCGGCCCGGCCCGCGCGGCCTTCGCGTCTCGAGACCTGCCCGACGGACATCAGATCCGGCCTACTCCTTCTGCTGAGGCTTCGAGTGCTCTCGAGACGGGGCCTCGAGCTCGAAACCTTCACGGGTGAGCAGCAGCTTGGCGATATAGAACGACGCCAAGGCCGCGCCGATCGAAATCGCCAGCGCACCCAGCGTCTCACGCCTACCACCCTCACGACGTACGTAAACCCGACTCATCGACCTCTGCCATCCTTTTTCTTCGGACTTCCAGGGGCTCTCACGCCGTACCGGGCAAAGGCCTCCGTCCAGGTCGGCTCGAATGGACCGCCGCCCACCTCCCGCCAATGCCTCGTCACCGCGATCGCCTCCTCGTCGACCTCGACCACATTGAAGCTGTTCTGCTCCCGCTCGGCGCGCCTTCCTCGCGTGGACGACGCGGTGCCGCTGTGCACGAGTAGGATACCCCCGGTCCCCTCTTCGGTGGCGTCCCGATCGTGTCGTACGACGAAGGCCCGGTGCAGGTGTCCGCTGAGCACGACCTCCACCCCCATCCCTTCCAGCGCCCGCAGCCACGAAGCACTGCGCGGCAGGTGGGCTTCGCCGCCCCCGTCCGGCGGAGCCGTCATCGCGTGATGCGTCACCAGGACCCGCACACCCTCCCCCGCCTCTTCCTGGAAGACCCGTGCCGCAAAACGCATCTGTGCTTCGTCGAGCCGACCATTGACGATCGCCCGCCGGGGGGCAGCCGAGTTCAAGCTGACGAAGGTCGCGCCGGGAATCGTGAGCGACGTGTCGAGATCGGCGCTGATGTATCGCCGGTAGTTGCGAAACGGGTACCCCAGGCGCTCCCAGACCCGGTACAGCGCGACGTCGTGGTTCCCCACGGTCACGATCGTGGGGCGGCTCCCGAGGCGATCGAGGAACGCCTTGGCGGCCGCGTACTCCCGTGGCTTCGCCCGCTGCGTGAGGTCGCCGGCGATGACGACGATGTCGGGCGCGATGTCGTCCACGGCCTCGAGGAAGTACTCCGCGGCCTGGGGATCATGCGGCTTCCCGAAATGGACATCCGACCCCTGCAGGATCGTCGTCATGCGATCAGCTCGCGGCGGCAGGCTCGCGTTGGCGGGCACGCATCGCACCCCACAGCGCCAGACCCATCAGCCCGATGCTGATGAACTGGGCCAGCGTCAGCGGACCGAAGAAGCGATCGTCCTTTACGCGGACGAACTCGACGAGGAAGCGCTCGAATCCGGCGAAGCCCAGCCAGACCCACCAAAGCCACCCCGGGACGTTACGGTGATCCCGCAGCCGCCAGATGATGAAGAAGATCAGGGTCGACATCCCGATCTCGTAGAGCTGCGTCGGATGGACCGGTACGACCTGGCCGTACTTCTCCACGAGCGCCGGATCGACGGTGATACCGTAGTGGCTCTCCAGGACGTCCACACGCGTCGGTGGCGTCCCCTGGGGAAATTTGATGCCGAACCAACCGTCGGTCGGCCGACCGTAGTCGTCGCCGACGAGGAAGCACCCGATGCGGCCTACAGCGTACGCGATCGCCAGAGGGGGAGCGTGAAGGTCGGCCATCTTCCCGAGGGGAAGCTTGCTGCGTTTCACTTCCCAGATGCAGAGTACCACCGCACCCGCGAACCCGCCGTACCACACCATCCCGCCGCGACTGAAGATCAGCGCGCGCGGATTCTCCATCAGCTGCGGCCAATTGAGAAGGATGTAGTAGATCTTCGCGCCCAGGATCCCACCGACCACGGCCATGAAGACCATGTCCCACGCCTTGTCCTTCTCGAACCCCGCGCGCCCGAACTCCTCACGCAGCACGAAGCCGGCGGTGAGGAACGCGAGAAACATGAACACGCCGAACGACGTGATCGGCTCCCCGCCGAGAAAGGGAAACCACTCGGGCAGTCGGAAGAGGATCGGATACACGTCTCGGCTGCGCTCTCGTTCGGGTTAGGCTCTGGTCAGTCCCGGAAACGGCAGGTTCGCGCTCGCGGTCACGTCCAGACCGGCAACGTCGCCCTGCCGCAGCCGGAAGAGGCCCGCGCGTGCGATCATCGCTCCATTGTCCAGCGACAGGCGGGGCGACGCGTGGAAGATATCGCCTTCGGGCCCGATCCGGTGCCTCAGCTCCTCTCGCAACGGCCTGTTCGCAGATACCCCGCCGCCGACCAGCACGCGCGCACAGCCCGTCTCCTCGACCGCCCGCATCGTCTTGCTCACGAGCGCGTCGACGGCCGCTGCCTGGAAGGACGCCGCGACATGCGCGATCTCGGCTTCGAGACTGCCCTGCGCAGCCAGCTCCTCCACCACCAGGGCGACCGCCGTCTTCAGGCCGCTGAAGGAGAAATCGTAGTAGTCCGGGTCACCGGGTGATTGGTTGCCCCGGAGCATCGGGCGCGGAAAGCGGAACCGGCCCGGATCGCCGGCCTCGGCCGCCCGTTGGATCTCGGGGCCGCCCGGGTACGGCAGGCCCAGCAGCTTGGCCACCTTGTCGAAGGCCTCACCGGCAGCGTCGTCACGCGTCTCTCCGAGCAGCCGGTAGTCTCCCCATTCGGGAACGTCCAGAAGAAGGGTGTGTCCTCCGGAGACCAGCAGGGCGACGAAAGGAGGGACGGCCTCGGGGGTCTCGAGGCAGGGACCGAAGAGGTGACCCTCCATGTGGTGCACGGCCACCAACGGGCGGTCCAGCGCGTACGCCACCGACTTCGCCCACGTGACGCCGACCAGCAGAGCCCCGATCAGACCCGGTCCCGCGGTGACCGCGAAGGCATCGACATCGCCGAGCCCGCGCCCGGCCCTCGCGAGCGCCTCGTCGACGACGTCGTCCACACGCTGAAGATGCGCGCGAGCCGCAAGCTCCGGGACGACCCCGCCGTAGATTTCGTGCACGTCCTGCGAGTGGATCACGTGGCCCAGGATCTCCCCCGATTCCGCGAGCACCGCCGCGGAAGTCTCGTCACAGCTGGTCTCGAGACCCAGGATCACCGGGTCGGTCACGGCTCTGAACGTCTGACGGTCACGCTGTCGGTCGTGACGGACGCCGAGACGAACGACGGCACTCCTTCGACGATCACGGGCACCCGACGCTCCTCCTCCGGCCCGAGGCCTTCCAGGGCATAGGGAGGGATGAACACGCGCAGTCGGGCCGGGTCCACGGCGGAGACCCGGGTCCGCCCGCCGCTGAGCACGAGCTCGACGGTCGAAGGGAGCACCTCTGAAGACGGTCCGAGAACAGACTCGACCGACTCGATGGGGATCCCGGTAAGGACTCGATCCATGGACTCCTCGACCGGCACCCTCAGCGTCATACGGCTCGGGATGACCGCCAGACCCGGATACCCGACCGTGTCGACTACGACGTCCAAGGAACCCGACAGGTCGACCATTCCGAGGTCGGCGGGCACGATGTCGAGCGTGTCCAGCTGCTGGACCAGCGTCTCGGGACCGGTCACCCGGACCACGTCCGGGCTGAGTCCCATCGCTCTGGTATTGGCCAGGCCGGCCGGGATCCGTCCGCGCGTGGAGATCCGAACGGGAAGGACCGCCGTATGGATACGCTCGACGTGAATCTGGACGGCGCTGGGCATGATGTCCTCGACCTGCACCCCCGCGTACTCCTGCGTCGGGATCCAGCTGTCCTGAAGGACGACCACCATGTCCGGGCTGTCGACTTCGTTGACCGGGACGGTGAAGGACGTCCCGTCGATGCCGAGTCGGAAGATCTCACGCAAGGGGCCGCTGAACCGGACATCGACGGCTGACGGGTCGGGGCCACTCACGAGCATCCAACCGGCGTCGTTGAGCTGGACCCGGACAGGCACCGACACCGCGCTCGGAGTTGGGCCTTCGACACGCACGAGGGCCCAGAGGAAGATCGCCAAGCCGAGCGCCGCGAGCTTGAGGCGCCAGTTCTCGGCGAAGAGCTTCGCTAGAAGGGCAGGGCTCACGGCCCGGCGTCGTCCAGGACGCGCCGAATGAGGTCACGGTGCTGAGCCGCATCCCACGTCGTCCCGCCCGCGATCCGCTTGTAGATGACGCCGTCACGACCCAACAGGAACGACTCGGGAAGCCCCGTCGTCTGGTAGGTGAGCGCGATCCTGCCGGTCGGGTCGTGCAGGATCGGGAAGGTCAACCCGAAGTCCTCCGCGAATCGGCGCACATCACCGCCGAGGCGTCCGTCGTACCCGCGCTCGCCGACCTTCGCATCCACGCTGACTGCGAGGATCTCGAAGTCCTCCTCCGAGAGATCCTCGTACAGACGCTGCATCGAGGGCATCTCCTCGACACAGGGCGGGCACCAGGTCGCCCAAATGTTCACGAGAACCACCTTGCCCCGATAGTCGTCGAGCGCAACGGTGTTTCCGTCCAGGTTGGCGACCTCGAAGCCGGGGGCCCGCACGCCGGGCACGAGAGGGCTGAAGTAGTCGCGCAGGACCCAGGCCGCCAACACGATCATCGAGCACGCGATGACGGCGAGGACGTACGGCAGCCGAGAGGGACGGCCTGGGTGCTGGGCGTTTTCAGTCATGTCCGGGACGGTCGGAGGAACGCCTTCTGGTACGACCCGCTCGGTCGATTTGTTTCCTCCTCACGAGGGTCAGCGGCCTCGGCCCCGGGCTCGGCGCCCGACGACGATGCGGACCGGGCTGCCCGGGTCGAGGAGGCTGTCCGCGGGCGGCTCCTGCTCGACTACGCGGCCTTGGTCACGACCGAAGCGGAAACGGGTCTCGACACCCATCATGACGAGGCCGACCGAATCGATCAACGCCTCCGCCTCGGCCTGCTCCATACCGAGAATGAGCGGCATCTTGATCTGGGCCGGACCGGTGCTGACCAGAAGCTGCACCTCCATCGGAAGCGCCACGTCCGTCCCGGGCTCGGGGATGATCTCCGCGACGCGCCCGCGCGGGAGCTCCGATTCGAGCGTGTCCGATATCACGGTGAAGCCGCTCGCTTCCAGGACGTTGCGGGCCCAATCCTCTCTCAAACGAAGCACGTCGGGCACGGGTCGCCGCTCGGGACCGAGGCTCAGCGACGTCCAGACCGTGTCTCCCGGCCGGGCCAGCTGCCCGGAGAGAGGGCTCTGCCCGAGGATCTGCCCCTCCGCGACATCGGGGTGACGGTAGGACTGCGATCCGCCGAAGCGGAGGCCGGACTCTTCGACCAGCGCGCGAGCTTCGGCCAAGGTGCGACCCCGGAGATCGGGAACCTCGAGCAGGTCACGTGGGGGCGGTGGTGCCGGGAAGAGCACCCGCGTGGCACCCACATACCCGACGGCAAAGGAGACGAGCAGTGACCCCACGCCGATCCCCAGCCGGCGCAGCCACGCTCCGCGGGCTCCCGAAGCGGTCGCGGGCCGGCGCTTTCGGGGGGGCGCCTGCCTTCTGCGCTTCTTCTCACCGCGGCGACGCCGCATCGATCCGCCCAACCTCATTGTTCGTCAGGCCCTCCTCATTCGAGCGGCGAACGCGCCGTCGAAGCCCCAAGCCTGGGGCGTGACTTCCAGCATTCCGTCTTCCGTCTCGAACGCCAACGCTCGCTCCGGCTCCAGCACGAAGTCCGGTCTCGACTCCAAGAAACGGCGAACCTGTTCACCGTTCTCCTCGGGCTCCAGGCTACAGGTCGCGTACACCAGAACCCCACCCGGGGGTACCACGTCGGCCGCTCCCGCCAGGATCTCCTTCTGGAGCGCAACGAGCGCCTCCAGTCGACCGGCATCCACCCGCCAGCGACCGTCCGGGTGCCGCCGGAGCGTGCCGGTTCCGGTGCAGGGAACGTCGACAAGCACGACGTCGGCACGTTCGACGGGCGGATTGCGCGCATCCGCGGCGACCAGACCCATCGCGATCCGCTCACCCGTCTGCGCCTCGATCCGATCCCGGTTCTCGCGAAGCAGTCCCAGCCGTCGCGGTGACGAGTCGGCGGCCAGAACATAGGCCGCCCGCTCCGACAGGACGAGCGCCTTTCCGCCCGGCGCGGCACAGAGGTCCGCCACCACGGCGCCCCTGGCCGGCGCCACGTACCGGGCGACCAGTGCCGCTGCAGGGTCCTGAACCGAGGCGGGCAGCACACCCAGCACCTTCTCGGGTATGCCGCCACCGACCGTCAAGCAGCCCGATCCGTGACCGACCGGCTCGACCTCGAACGCGGACAGCGCCGCCAAGGCATCCTCCTCCGACACCTGGTAGGGCCGAAGCGTGAGCTCGGGGATGCGATTGTCGGCCTCGACCAGCCTCTCGACCTCGTCGAAGGTCCACCGCCCGAGCCACCGCCGCACCAGCCAAGACGGGTGGGAGCCCCACGTGGTCAGGTATGCCAGCGGATCGGAGTCTCGGCCCGGGAAGCGCTCGACCGCCCCTCCCTCGCGAATGAGCGATCGCAGCACGCCGTTGACCATCTTGCTGACCCCCTCGCCCCTGCCCGCCTCCCGGGCCTGGTCCACCGCCTGGGATACGGCGGCGTATTCCGGAACGCCCCCCATGTACAGCAATTGGTATGCCCCGAGGCGGAGGATCTCGAGGACCTCGGGGGAGACGGACCCGATTCCCCGCTTCAGATGCAGGTCGAGCAGATAGTCGATCCGGCCTCGGAGACGCTCGACACCGTACACCAGCTCGCGGAGCCAGCCACGCTCCTGGGAGACGAGACCGGCGGCCGCTCTCGCAAAGGAACGGTCGAGCCTGCGCCCCCTGTGGACCTGCCGGAGGATGCGGAGCGCCGCTCGACGACCCTCCGTGACGCCCTCTGCGTTAATCGAGCATGCCCTTGGAGGGCGAGGACGGGACGGCGATCTCACGTGACGGCATACGGCCGGCCAGGAAGGCGTGCCTGCCGGCCAGGATCGCGTGTCGCATCGCGGTCGCCATCGCGACCGGGTCCTCGGCGGCAGCCAGCGCCGTGTTCATCAGGACGCCGTCGACGCCCTGCTCCATGGTGATGCAGGCGTCCGAAGCCGTTCCGACCCCCGCGTCCACGATGATCGGTACCTCGCAGCGACGCTTGATCTCCCGGATGAAGTAGGGATTCACGACGCCGAGGCCGCTGCCGATCGGGCTCGCCAGGGGCATCACCGCCACGCAGCCCGCGTCCTCCAACCGCAGCGCCATGATCAGGTCGTCGTTCGTATAGGCCATCACCTTGAAGCCCTCGCTCACCAGCACCTGGGCGGCCTCGAGCGTCTGCTGCGTATCGGGCAACAGCGTCGTCTCGTCTCCGATGACCTCCAGCTTGATCCACTCGTTGAAGCCGGCGGCCCTCGCCAGGCGTGCGTAACGGATCGCGTCTTCCGCGCTGTAGCAGCCGGCCGTGTTGGCCAGCAGGAAGAACTCCTCGGGATCGAGATGGTGGAGGATCGCTTCTTCCTTCGTTCGGTCCAGGTCGACTCGCCGCACGGCGACCGTGACCATGTCGGCCCCGCTCGCACGGATCGCGTCGACCATGACCTCGTTGTTCGCGTATTTGCCGGTGCCCACGATCAGGCGGGACCGGAAGGGCTCACCGCCGATCACGAACGGGTCGGCGTCCTGCGTGTCGAGTGTCTGCGTCTCGGTCATTGGTCTGTCCTCAGCCCCCTCCGACGAAGTGCACCAGCTCGATCTGGTCGCCCTCCCCGACGAGGGTGCTCGCATAGCGGTCGCGGTCGAGGATCTCGCGGTTGAGCTCGACCACCACGAGTCGCGGGTGCAGGTCCAGCGATTCGAGAAGCTGACGCACGTTGAGGCCGCCCTGGATCTCGCGATCCTTGCCGTTCAGCCGTACCTGAATCGCGTCCTTCGTGCCGGGGATGTCCGAGCTCATTCGTCCGAGGCCTTCGGGTCTTCCGTGATTTGAAGGACCTCAAGATAGCGCTGAACGGCCTCCACTGGATCCCCCGCGGACCAGACGCCGGAGAGGACGGCCACCCCATGGGCACCCGCATCCAACACCCGGCCTGCGTGCTCGGGGCGAATCCCTCCGATCGCGATCACCGGCGGGGCGCCCGACAGCGCCGAGACCGACCGGACCAACTCCGAGCCCCCCGACGGACGCCCGGGGTGGCTCGCGGTTTCGAACACGTTTCCGAGCATCCAGTAGTCGACCTCTCCCATCGAGCGCTCGGCCTCGGTCACTCCGTGAACCGAGAGCCCCACACGGGCTCCGACGCCCAGCAGCGCCCGCGCCACGGCCGGAGGCAGTGAGCGTCGTCCCAGGTGCACGCGGTCGATCCCCAGCGCGAGGGCCAGGTCGACACGGTCGTTGACGACGATCGGCGCGGGATCGCTTCGGGCCACGAGCCGCTCGAGCAGCCCGAAGAGCTCGCCCGCCGGTGTGTGAGGACCCCGTACGTGGAGGGCGACCCGCTCGGCACCGAGCCCGAGGATGAGCCTCGCGCTCTCCGAGAAGCGCTCCGCCGCGAGTGTCGCGTCGTCGGTGACGATGTGCAGTCGGGGAATCACTGGAGCCGCTCGCCGACCTCCAGCCGATGTCCCTGAAGCCACGATCCCGCCTCCATGCGACGCTTGCCCGGAGCCTGCACCTCCCTGAACCACACCGATCCCGCGCCCGTCGCGACCCGGAGCCCCCGCTCCGCGTCCGTCTCGACGACGGTTCCCGGAGCCGCCGCCTCGAGGGGCTCGGCCGGCGTGGGCCGAAACAGCTTCAGGGGCTCCTCCTGGAGCAGCGTCCACGCTCCGGGGACCGCATCCATGCCACGCACGTGATCCGAGACCTCGCGAGCCCTCCGCGTCCAGTCGATACGGGCCGCCTCTCGGTCGACCTTGGGCGCGAACGTCGCGGCTCCGTGGTCCTGCTCGACCTCGTCGATCTGCCCCGCGTCGAGCAGGGCGAGCGCCTCGACCAGGGCAGCGGCCCCCAGCTCTGCGAGCCGGGTCGTGAGCTCCGACGCCGTCTCGCTCGGGCCAATGGGCTCCTCGATACGGAACAGGACGGGGCCCGCGTCCATCTTCTCGACCATGCGCATGATACAGACGCCGGTCTTCTCGTGTCCGCGCGCGATCGCCCAGTTGATGGGAGCGGCCCCCCGCAGCTTCGGCAGGAGCGACGCATGGAGGTTGACGGAGCCTCGCCAGGGCACGTCCAAGACCTCCCGTGCGAGGATCTGTCCGTACGCCACCACGACCGACAGCTCGGGCTCGAGCCTGCGGATGTCGTTGAGGAAATCGTCACCCACCGGCCGCTCGGGCGTCAGGACGGGAATCCCCTCGTCGAGCGCGATCTCCTTGACCGGAGAGGGCCTCATCCGACGGCCTCTCCCCGCCGGACGGTCGGGCTGGGTCACCACAGCCACGAGGTGGTGGCCCTCGTCGCTCAGCGCCAGGAGCGAGGGAACAGCGAAGTCCGGCGTACCCCAGAAGAGGATGCGCACCTAGCCGTCCTCCTCCCGAAGCTTCTTCCACTTCTTGAGGAGCATGCGGCGCTTGAGCGGGCTCACCCGATCGATGAACAACACGCCGTCGAGGTGATCCACCTCGTGCTGCAGGGCGCGGGCGAACAGGCCGCCGACTTCGATCTCGACGGGCTCTCCCGACGGATCCAGCGCCCGGACCCTCACGCGCTCGGGCCGCGTCACGACCTCCTCGAGCCCCGGGATGCTCAGGCATCCCTCCGAGGTCTTGTCGGTCGCCTTGCTGAACTCAACGATCTCGGGGTTGATGAGCGCGACCTTGCCCCCGAACGGCTCCTCCTCCTCGCGGACGTCGATGACGCAGATCCGCCTGGAGATCCCGATCTGGGGCGCGGCCAGTCCCACGCCGTCGGCATGGTACATCGTCTCGAACATGTCCTCGATCAGCCGCTCGAGGTCTTCGTCGAACGCGTCGACCTTTTCTCCCGGCTTCCTCAGAACCTCGTCACCGAGCACGACAATCTCATGGAGCGCCACGGTCCCGACTCTATTCCTCGGCGGCCGGCTCGATCTTGCGGGCGACCCGGGCTCGTTCGACCGTGACCTTCGTCTCACCGGCCGTCTTGATGATCAACTCTTTCTCCTGGGCACGAATCACCGTGCCCATGATGCCTCCGGCCGTGACCACCTCGTCACCCTTCTTCAGCGACGCGATCATCTGATCGTGGCGCTCCTGCTCCTTCCGCTGCGGACGGATCAGGAGGAAGTAGAAGATGAAGATGACCAGCGTCACGTTCAGGAAGAAAACGAACGTGCCGCTCGCCCCCTGCCTCGGGGCCATCAGCAGCGCAATTCCGGCTTCGGTCACCGGCGATCTCCCGTCGTCTCAGTTTTCGTCATCGCTTCTATTACTCGGAAATGTCCTTTCCGGTGTCCCGATAGCGCCTCAGCCAATCGTCGGACCACGAATGGAACGTACCGTCCCCGATGTGCTTCCGGCACTCCTCGGTCAGCCGCAGCAGGAATCGGAGGTTGTGGATCGAGATCAGGCGGTCGCCGAGACGCTCGCCCGCGACCTTCAGATGGCGCAGGTAGGCACGATCGAAACGGGTGCATCCGTAGCAGTCGCACCCGGGCTCGAGGGGCCTCGTGTCCCGGCGAAAACGTGAGGCCTTGATGTTGACCTGACCCTCGGACGTCCACGCCGTGCCGTGCCGCGCGTTTCGGGTGGGCGCCACGCAGTCGAACATGTCGCAGCCCCTCCCGATCGCCTCCAGGAGATCGTCGGGGTAGCCCACACCCATCAGGTAGCGCGGCTTGTCGGAGGCGAGCTCTACGTCGAGCACCTCCAGCGTGTTCCACATCGCGTCCTTGGACTCTCCGACGCTGAGTCCTCCGATCCCGTAGCCGGCCCAGTCGCCCTCTGCGTCGACGGCCCGCACCTGCTCGGTGCGCAGGTCGGAGTAGATGTTGCCCTGCAGGACGGGAAAGAGCACCTGCTCCGGGCCTTCCGAGCCCGAGAGGAGCTCGTTGAAGCGGTCGCGACACCGGACCAGCCATCGGATCGTGCGTTCGCTCGCCTCGCGCACGTGCTCCCGGGACGCGCCCCCGGGGGGGCACTCGTCGAAAGCCATGACGACGTCCGCGCCGAGCGTGCGCTGGATCTCCATCACCGATTCGGGCGTGAAGAAGTGCCGGGAGCCGTCGATGTGGCTCTGAAAGACCACGCCCTCGTCCCGGATCTCGTTGATGTCCGCCAAGGAGAAGACCTGGTATCCCCCCGAATCGGTCAGGATCGGCCCGTCCCAGCGCATGAAGGCGTGGAGCCCGCCCAACTCGCGCACGAGGTCCTGGCCCGGGCGCAGGTACAGATGGTAGGTGTTGGCGAGGATCATCCCGGCGTTCATCTCGCGGAGCTCGTCGGGGCTCACGCTTTTGACGGTGCCGAGCGTCCCGACCGGCATGAACGCGGGCGTGGGGACCTCGCCACGGGGCGTGCGGAAGGTCGCGGACCGTGCGGATCCGTCGGTTGCGTCGATTCCGAATTCGAAAGGCATGGCCGAAGAATCTAAAGAGAATTCGGAGAAGGTGTTCAGGAGGCGCGCACCGGGCCCCGGGAGGGCATTCCAACCTTGGCCCTCGCTCCGCCGTCTGAACCAGTAACGACACGCTATGCCGTACATAGTATGCGTAGCACACCCGACCTCACGGACAAGACCATGACACTCGAACGGGAATGGATGCGCGGTGCGGCACCGCTGGCCGTTCTCACGCTGCTCGAGCGGGGTGAGATGTACGGCTACGAGCTCGTGGAGTCGCTGGCACACGACTCGGGCGGCCTGCTGAAGATGGGCCAGTCCACCGCGTATCCCCTGCTCTACAACCTCGAAGGTCGGGGACACGTGGAGCCGGTTTGGCGCGAAGCGCCGACCGGCCGCAAGCGGAAGTACTACCGGATCACGCCCGCGGGCAGGGCCTGGCTCGACAGGCAGCGCCACCAATGGGAAACGCTGGTCGCTGCCATGGGGCGTCTGGGCGTGGACAGCGGAAGCGGGGTGGGATCGTGACGCACGGCAAGCTGCCTCCGGAAATCGAGTCCCTGATCGCAGAGGTGATGCGATCCGCACGGCTCGACTTCGTCCAGGGGCGCGAAGAGGTCCTCGACGACCTCCGTGTACACTTCGAAGACGGCTTGGCCGCCGGAGAGAGTCCGGAAGACCTGATCGCGCGCTTCGGAGACCCGATCGCCGCAGGTCGGAGAATCGCCAAGACGCGGCCGAAGGCCGCGGCAAAACGACGAGGGAAGACGGGGAGGTGGTGGATGTCTACGGGTGAGTGGTCGGGAGAGGCTCGCCGTGCCGGCAGACGGCTGCGGCGCGCGCCCGGTTTCGCGGCGATCGTCATCCTGACGCTGGGTCTCGGCGTCGGGGCCAACACGGCCATCTTCACGGTCCTGAACGCGGTGCTCCTCCAGGACCTGCCCTATCCGTTGCCGGAGCGCCTCGTGCGCGTGTACGAGTCCTATCCGGAAAATCCCTTCGGATCGGAGTACCTGCGAGCCCCCACGGTGTCCGAGATCCGCACCTGGGACGAGGTGTTCGAGAGCTTCGGCTCGCTATACACCTATCGGGAGGTCGGTGCCGACCTGACGGACGGTGACGTGCCCCAGAGGATCACGATCGGGCGTGTGTCGGCCGGATACTTCGAGACGATGGGTGTTCAGCCCGCTCTCGGCCGAGGCTTCCTCGAGGAGGAGAGCTTCGGGCCCGGCGAGCACGTGAACTCCGTCCTGCCCATCGTGCCGGTGGCCGTGCTCAGCCATCGACTCTGGGTCGAGCGGTTCGAATCGGACACGGAGATCATCGGAAGAAGCCTCCACCTCGACGGGGTGCCGTTCGAGGTCGTGGGCGTGATGCCCCCTCGTTTCAACAACCCGCTGGGCACGCCGTCCGACCTGTGGGTGCCCCAGGATCTCCGGCCCGGTGGCTGGAACGGCTTCGGGAACTCCTACCTCACCGGTCTCGCACGTCTGCGGGACGGCGTCTCCATCGAGGCCGCGCAGGAGCGCGTGCGGGTCCTGGCCGATGCCTTCACCGAGGAGTATCCGGACGCGAGGGACGCCTACCCCCGACTCGTGCCCCTTCAAGACGACGTCGTCGGGGCCACCCGCAGGGCCATGCTTTGGATCCTGGCGGGGGCGGCAGGGCTCGTGCTCCTCACCGCGTGCGTAAACGTGGCGAACCTGCTCTTCGCGCGCGGCCTCGGACAGGATCGGGAGCTCGCGCTGCGAAGCGCGCTCGGATCGGGGCGGGCCCGGCTCGTCGCGACGATCCTCCTCGAGAACGGGATTCTGGCGGGCCTCGGTGGCTTGCTCGGCCTCGCGCTCGGTTGGGCGGGAGTCGAGATCCTCGTCGCGTTGTCACCGGCCGTGCTGCCCACGGCCATGGACGTGGAGGTCGGAGCGCAGGTCTTCGTCTTCGCGCTCGCGGTCACCGGCGTGGCCCTGATCGCCTTCGGTCTGGCTCCCGCGCTCCGGCTGTCTCGGACCGCCCCGGCAGAGGTCCTCCGCTCGGGTGACCGCTCGGCCACCGCCGGCCGTATGCTCAAGCGTCTTCGCGACAGTCTCGTGGTGGTGCAGCTCGCCGCGGCCGTGGTACTGGTCGCCGGTGCGGCGCTGCTCACCCGGAGCTTCGACTCGTTGACCGAGGTTCCCCTGGGCGTCGACCCCGAAGGTGTCCTCACGTTCGAGGTGCATCTGCCCAGCGCTCGCTACGCAGACGGCGAGAGTCGCCACCGGTTTCACGAGGAGTTCCAGGCGCGCGTGTCGGCGCTCGGAAGCGTCGAAAGCGTCGGGGCGACCTCCTGGCTCCCGGTGAGCGGGCGCTACCACAGCTGGACCCTCTACTACGACCCCGAGAATCCGGAAGGCGGCAACGACGAAGCCTGGTACCCGGCCGACGTGCGAATCATCGCGGGCGACTACTTCGGGACGATGGGGATCGCCCTGCTCCAGGGCGCGGACCCCACCGAGGTCGACCTGGAAGCGGAACCGATGGTTTGGGTCAACCAGCCGCTCGTCGACGAGATTCTCGTTGGGATCGACCCGATCGGGATCAAGATCTACGCCGTGGGTGAGTACCGTCGGATCATGGGCGTCGTCGAGGACGTTCCCCATACAGCCCGAGGCGAGACCTCGGCGAAGACCTACGTTCCCCACGCCCAGTACGCGGACAACCGGAACTGGGCCCTGATTCAAACGGCCAAGGTGAGGGGCGACCTGGCTGCGACACGAGAGCGGATCCGCGACGAGCTTCGCGCCATGGACCCGCAGCTCGTGCTCTATCGGCCGAAGTCGTTCGACACCGTGCTCGAGACGGTTCGGGCGCAGGATCGCTTCGCGACCGTCCTGATGGGCTCCTTCGCGGCGCTCGCCCTCGTCCTCGCGTTGGTCGGAACGTACGGCGTGCTCGCGGGAAGCGTCACAGGGCGGAAGCGCGAGATCGGTATCCGCATGGCCCTGGGAGCCGACGCACGCCGCGTCCGGGGTATGGTCCTCGGCTACGCGGCCCGACTGACGCTGCCGGGGGTGCTGCTCGGTCTTTCCGCGGCGATGGTGGGAAGCCGGTGGATCGAGTCACTGCTTTTCGGCGTGGATGCGGCAGATCCGGTCGCGTTCGGCGGAGCCGTGTTGACCTTCATCGCGGTCGGGCTCCTCTCCGCATGGATTCCTGCGAGACGTGCGACCCGGGTCGATACGGTTCAGACACTGACCGGGGAGTGAGCGTGGGGCCGCGTCGTCGGCCTCCCCTCACTCACACCACCGCCATCGCGTCGCCGTACGAATAGAAGCGGTAGTTGCCCGCGATGGCGTGCTCGTACGCCTCCATCGTCCGCGCATGACCGGCGAACGCCGCTACGAGCATGAGCAGGGTCGAGCGGGGGAGGTGGAAGTTCGTGACCAGGGCGTCCACCACACGGAACGCGTAGGGCGGACGGATGAAGAGGGACGTCGCGCCCGCACCCGCACGGACTTCCCCACCCGACCCGGCCGCCTCGAGCGTCCGCACGACCGTCGTACCCACCGCCCACACCCGGCGGCCCTGCGAACGGGCGTGGTTCACCGCTTCGGCCGTCTTCTGCGGCACCTCGTAACGCTCCTCGTGCATCTCGTGCTCGTCGGGGTCGTCCGAGTCGACGGGGCGGAAGGTACCGACCCCGACGTCCAGCGTGACGGCATGTCGCTCCACCCCGACCGAGTCGAGCTCGTCGAGAAGACGCCGCGTGAAATGGAGGCCGGCCGTGGGCGCCGCGACGGAGCCCGGGTTCTTCGCATACACGGTCTGATAACGCTCGCGATCGTCCGGCTCGTCCGGACGATCGATATAGGGCGGCAGGGGCACGTGCCCGTGCTTTCGCAGCGCCTCCGACGGCTCGAGCTCGGTGTGAAGCCGCACGACGCGCCCACCACCCGCGGAATCGACGATCTCGATGCGAAGGTCGTCGGCCACGTCGACCACCCGGCCCGGCTTGAGCTTGCCCCCCGGCCGCACGAGCGCTTCCCACTCGTAGGCGGTGTCGAAGCCACCCGAGCCCGCAGCAGGGCGGAGGAGCAGGATCTCCGCGGGTGCCCCGGTCGGCTTGCGCCCGAGCAGGCGCGCCGCGAGCACACGCGTCTCGTTGACGATGAGCACGTCTCCGGCGCGCACGAGACCGGTAAAGTCACGGAACTTGCGGTCTTCGAAGGCGCCTCCTCCACTCGGCACGACCAGCAGTCGGCTCTCCTCGCGGTCCGGAGTCGGATACCGTGCGATGCGGTCGGGCGGGAGGTCGTATTCGTAGTCGCCGACCCGTGTCCCCGGCGTGCCCAGTCGAGCCTCTTCCCTCAGAAGAGCGTCGCCTGGTCGTCCGGTGCGCCGGACGGGGGTGTGAAGCCGAACCGCTTGTAGGCACGGTTGGTCGCGACGCGTCCACGAGCGGTGCGTACGAGGAACCCCTCCTGGATCAGGAAGGGCTCGTAGACCTCCTCGAGGGTCGAGGCGTCCTCGCCCATCGCGACCGCCAGATTCTGAAGGCCCACCGGACCACCCTCGAACTTCTCGATCAGAGTCTTGAGCACGCGCGCGTCCATCTCGTCGAGGCCGTACTCGTCCACATCCAGCAGCACCAGCGCATCGCGGACGACCTGTTCGGTCACCACCCCGTCCGCCCGTACCTGGGCGTAATCGCGCACGCGTCGCAGGAGGCGGTTGGCTACCCGCGGCGTGCCGCGCGCACGCCGCGACAGGACCTCGGCGCCCTCGGACGTCACCTCCACGTCGAGAATCTCCCCGCTTCGTCGGAGGATCACGGCGAGCTCCTCGGAAGGATAGAAGTTCAGCCGCTGCACGATGCCGAAGCGCGCCCGCATGGGGGCCGTCAGCAGCCCGAAACGCGTCGTAGCGCCCACGAGCGTGAAAGGCTCGATACCCATCGTCATCGGCTTGGCACCGGGGCCCTCCGCGAGACGGATCTCGACTTTCCAGTCCTCCATGGCCGGATACAGGAACTCCTCGATCACGGGCCGCAGACGATGGATCTCGTCGATGAAGAGGATGTCACCCTCACGCTGGTTGGTGAGGATGCCGACCAGATCTGCAGGCTTCTCCAGGATCGGGCCGGAGGTCGTCTTGATGTTCACGCCCATCTCGCGAGCCATCAGGCTCGCCAGCGTCGTCTTCCCCAGGCCGGGGGGGCCATGGAAGAGGATGTGGTCGAGGGGTTCGCGCCGCTTTCGAGCGGCCTCGATGGCGATGGAGAGCGCATCCCGCACCTTCTCCTGCCCGATGAACTCTGCGAGCCTCTGAGGCCGAAGCGACGGCTCCGCGCTCTGGTCCTCTTGGAGCGCCTCGGGGGTGGTGACCTGGATTCGTTCGTTCATCGGGCGGCCAACGCCTTCCTGACCAGCTCCTCGGTGCCCTCGGCGGGCCCGTCCTCCAGCGCCCGGCGAACCGAGGCGTCCGCCTCCGGGAAGCTGAAGCCCAGCGCCACGAGCGCGGCGACGGCCTCGTGGGCCCCCTCGGGCGTACGGCCCGCCGCGCCGTCACCCGCGACCGCGAGGTCCTGGACCTTGTCCGCCAGCTCCAGCGCGATCCGCTCCGCGGTCTTGGCGCCGACCCCGCTGATCTGCCTCAGTGCGTTCACGTCCTTCTCGGCGAGCGCCTGAGCGAGGCGCGACGCCGTGTACGTCGACAGCATCGCCAAAGCCATCTTCGGGCCTACCCCCGTCGCCCCGAGCAGGCGACGGAACAGCTCACGCTCATGAGACTCCGCGAAGCCGTAGAGCGTGGCCGAGTCCTCCCGCACCACCTGCAGCGTTCGGATCTCGAAGCCCTCCGCCGGGGGCGTCGGGATGCGTTCGAGGATCGTCAGCGGCACCTCGATCTCGTAGACCACACCGCCCTCCGTCTCCACTTCGATCCGCTCCAGATCGCGGGATACGAGCCTGCCCTTGACGCGACTGATCATCTCCGGAACGCGCCGAGCATGCAGTGACAAAGGGCCGCGGCCACACCGTCGGCGGCATCCGCCGGCGCGGGTGGACTCTTGAGCCGCAGTTGTTTCTGGACCATGAACGCGACCTGTTCCTTCGTGGCTCGCCCACTGCCGACCACGGCCTTCTTGATCTGCGTGGGTGTGTACTCGGCGATTCGGAGATCCCGGAGCGATCCCGCAAGTAGAATCGCACCACGCGCGTGTCCGAGCGAGAGTGCGCTGCGAACGTTCTTGCCCTGGAAGACGTCCTCGACCGCCAGGGACGACGGCTGGAAGCGCAGGATCAGCCCGTCGACCTCCGCGAAGATCTCCCGAATCCTGTCGGCGAGAGGCCTGCCCGAAGACGTCCGGATCACACCACACTCCACCAAGGCGACGGCGCCGCCGCCCTCACGGGCCACGACGCCGTATCCGGTCACCGCCGTGCCGGGATCGATGCCGAGGACGATCTCACGCCCGGGCTCCACCGGCCGGTCCGCTCGATCCGGCAGCCTACATCGCCTCCGCGAGGACCGCCTCGTCGATGTCGGCGTTCGAGTAGACGTTCTGCACGTCGTCGGAATCCTCGAGCGCCTCGATCAGCTTGATCAGCTTCTCGGCATCCCCGCCCTCGACGCGCACCTCGTTCTGGGGAATCCAGGACAGCTCGGCCCTCTCGAACTCGATCCCGGCCTCCTTCAGGGCACCCTGCACCCCGTGAAAGCTCGAGACCTCGGTCGAGACGACGAACTCCTCTCCCTCGATCACCATGTCTTCGGCACCGCCCTCGATCGCCGCCTCGAAGACCGCGTCTTCGGTGAACCGCTCGGCGTCGATGTAGATCTGACCCTTCCGGTCGAACTGCCAGGCGACCGAGCCCGCCGTGCCGAGGCTCCCGTCGTTCTTCGTCAGGATGTGGCGCACATCCGCCACCGTGCGGTTCTGGTTGTCGGTCAGCGTCTCGATGTAGATGGCGACACCTCCGGGGCCGTAGCCCTCGTAGGCGACCTCCTCGTAGCTGACCCCCTCGAGCTCACCCGTGCCCTTCTTGATGGCACGGGTGATGTTCTCGGCCGGCATGTTGGCGCCTTTGGCCGTGTCGACGGCGAGCCGGAGGCGCGGGTTGAAGTCGGGATTGCCGCCCCCTTCCCGCGCCGCCACGGTGATCTCCCGGATCAGCTTGGTCCAGTGGGCACCGCGACGTGCGTCGGTGACCGCCTTCTTTCGCTTGATCTGGGACCACTTGCTGTGTCCAGCCACGAACTCCCTCCGGTCCGGCGGGTCTCGGCTAGGCCTCGGCCTGCGCCTCGGCGATCACCTTCCTCGCGTCCTGCTCGGGCATCGCCTCGTACCCGGCAAAAACGCGCGTGTGGTGCCCCCGGCCCTGGGTGATGGAGCGCAGCGTCGCAGCGTACTTGTACAGCTCGGCCTCGGGGATCATCGCCTTGATCGTCGTCCGCCCCCCGTTCGGCTCCATCCCCTGCACCTTACCCCGCCGGGAGGTGATATCGCCCATGATATCCCCCACGTAGTCGTCGGGCGTCGTCACCCACACCTCGATGATCGGCTCCAGGATCACGGGCCGGCAATCCGCGGCTACCTTCTTGAAGGCCGTCGATCCGGCGAGCTTGAAGGCGATGTCGCTCGAGTCCACGGAGTGGTACGAACCGTCGTAACACTCCGCCTCGAAGTCGACCAGCGGATATCCGGCCAGCACCCCGTTTTGTGCGGCCTCCTGAATCCCCTTGTCCACCGAGGGCACGTACTTGCCGGGGATGACGCCGCCCTTGATCGAGTTCACGAACCGGTAGCCCTCGCCGGGCGTCAGGGGCTTGAGGCGGATGTAGCAGTCACCGAACTGACCTCTGCCGCCCGACTGCTTCTTGTGCCGCCCCTGTCCCTGGGCCTGCTTCGTGATGGTCTCACGGTACGCGATCTTGGGCTGCTCGGTCTCGACGGTGACGCCGTACTTCCGCTTCATCCGCTCGAACTGCACTTCGAGATGCAGCTCGCCCAGCCCGCGCGCGATCGTCTGGCCGAGCTCCGGGTTGAACGATGCGGAGAAGGTCGGGTCCTCCTCGTGGAGCTTGGGCAGCACCTCGCCCAGCTTGTCCTCGTCGCTGCGGTTCTCACCGTGAATCGCGACCGCGATGTCGGCGTTCGGAAACACGATCTTCGGAAGCGTGATCGCCCGACCGGCCGCCGAGAGCGTGTCGTTGGTATGCGAGTCCTTGAGCTTTGCCACCACCCCGATATCGCCCGCATGGAGCTTGTCGACCTCCAGGCGGTCCCTGCCCAGCGGCACGCTGAGGTGGTTGAGCCGCTCGGTAGCGCCCCGCTCGGCATTCTTGACCTCGGCCCCGTTCGCCACCGTCCCGCTCATCACCTTGAAGAAGGAGAGCTCGCCGACATGCGGCTCGGCGGCGGTCTTGAAGATGAGCGCGCTGAACGGCTCGTCGTCCGAAGCCGTCACGGATACCTCCTCGCTCCCCTTCGTGGCCATCTCGGGAGCGGACTCGGCTGGTGACGGGCAGAGCTCGACGAGCTCGCTGAGCATGGCCTGCATGCCGTAGCTGAGCTTCGCAGAGCCGCAGAAGACCGGGATGACCTCGCCCGAGGCGATCCCGTCGTGCATGGCGTGCTCGAGCTCCTCCTTGGAGAGGTGCTCTCCTCCCAGGTACTTGTCGAGCAGCTCCTCACTGCTGGTCGCGAGCGTCTCCTGCAGGTTGGTCTCCCACTCCTCGAACTTATCGCGGAGCTCATCGGGCACGGACGCTGTCTCGTATTCCCCCTTCGTCGTTCCGGCCTTGTAGAGCCGTGCTTTCTCGGTGAAGAGATTCACGATCCCCCGGAAGTCCTCGCCCTCGCCGATCGGAAGCTCGACGGGCACGGCCTTTTCGGACAGCATCGACTTGATGTCCTGAACGGCCTTCTCGAAGGAGGCATGCTCCTTGTCCATCATGGAGACATAAAAGAGCCGGGGGATTCCCCGGGCTTCGCAGTACTCCCACACCATCTCCGTGCCCACCTCGACGCCGGAGGTGGCGCTCACGACAATGACGGCGGCATCGGCGACGCGCACCGCAGCGAGCGTGTCGCCGGTGAAGTCCAAGTATCCAGGCGTGTCGAGGAGATTGATCTTGTGGCCGTTGTGCTCCGCGAACGCCGGCGTGCACTGCATCGAGATCTCGCGGTCGAGCTCCTCGGGCGTGAACATCGTGAGGGCGTGTCCCTCGTCCACATCGCCCTTTCGCCGCGCGGTACCGGCGGTGAAGCAAAGGGCGTCGACCAGCATGGTCTTGCCTGCTCCACCGTGTCCGATGACGGCGATGTTACGAATTTTTTCGGTCGGATATTCTCTGGCGGACGCCATGACTCCTCCGGCTGCGGCGTACGTTGGTTTCCTCGGGGGAGGTGATTCTAGATGCGGGTTTTGAGGCGGTCAAGATGAGGGGCGATGTCGCTTATCCTCTCCCACTACAAGCTCTTACGGAGCCAGGTTTGGCAGGCTCAATTCGACCGCTGACGACGCGATACGTCATCCAGGAGCTTCCGCTCCTCCGGCGTCAGAGAGCTCATGCCCTCCGCGCTGATCTTGTCGAGCACGCGGTCGACCGCATCGAGTAGCGCACGCTCCTCGTTGCCCGACTCCCGACTGGGAGAGCCTGTCGCCACACCGACCTTCTTCTCCTCCCGCGGAACGATCGCGAGCTTGCGTCGCACCACGGTCCTGGCCTTGGAGAACCGTTCGGTGCCCCGCCAATCGCTCTTGAGGTAAAGGAACCCCGTCACGATCCCGCCGAGGTGCGCGAAGTGCGCGACACCGTCGGCCGCACCGCCGAGGGCCGACATGAAGGTCATCGTGAACAGGAAGGCCATCAGCCATTTGGCCTTCACGGGAAAGATGCCCCAGATGTAGATCGGTGCGTTCGGCCAGGCCATGGCGAACGCGAGCATCACACCGTACACCGCCGCCGAAGCCCCGACGATCGCGGCGGACGGGGCGAAGAGGAAGGACAGCGCCACCCCGCCCAAGCCGCAGATGACGTAGAACTGCAGGAAGTCCCGAGAGCCCCAGCGGCTCTCCAGCGACGGACCGAAGAAGAAGAGCACCAGCATGTTCATGAACACGTGCCAGAAGTCGGCGTGCACGAACATGTACGTGAGAGCGCCCCAGGGCTGGAGCAGCACCCTGGAGGGGTGGAAGGCCAGCCACTGATAGACGAACCGCGGCCCGATCACGAGCGTGACGAAGAACGCGACTCCGTTCGCGATCAGGAGGCGCTTCACCCAAGGCGTGGGGCGGTATGCGAACTGCACCCCTCCTCCACCTCCGTAGTATCCGGTCCCTCTCAACGGTCTCCTGACTCCCCGATCGAGCGTTCTTACCTTTGCGGCATCCGGTTCAACCCCGCCGAAAAGCGGCAGGTTCCTGACCCCGCCTCTTAACCACGAGAGCGCCTCCGATCCCCGAACGCAAGCCGGACGATCCGGTCGCAGAGCTCGGGGAAGCTCACCCCGCCGGCCAAAGCCGCCTTGGGGAGCAGGCTGTTGGCCGTCAGTCCCGGAAGCGCGTTCGCTTCGAGGCACCAGGCGACCCCCCATTCGTCGACAATGAAGTCGACGCGCGAGAAGTCCCGCAGGCGAAGGAGCCGATGCACCGTCAGGGCCGTCTCTCGAAGCTGCTCGGAGAGGGACTCCGGGATATCCGCGGGAAAGATCTCCTGGGCCATCCCCGGCTGATACTTGCACTCGTAGTCGAAGAGCCGGTGCTGCGGAACGATCTCACCGACGGGAAAGGTCTCTTCGCCGAGCACGCCCACGGTGAACTCACGTCCGGAAAGGAAGGCCTCGGCCATGAGGACCTCGCCCGAGACCTTCGCCAACGCTTCCCCGAGCTCCTCTTCCGTCTCGACGAGGTAGAGGTGAACCGAGGAGCCGCCCGCCACCGGCTTGACGATCAGGGGGAGGGACAGGGCGCCGAGAATGTCCTCCGACCTCAGCTCCCCCGCCCTCCAGTCCGCGGTGCGCACGCCTGCATCGCGCAGAAGCCGCTTCGTCACGTCCTTGTCCATGGCCAGGCTGCATCCGAGGACGCCGCTCCCCGCGTACGGCACACCCGCGAGATCCAGGAGCGCCTGGACGGTGCCGTCCTCGCCCTGCCCTCCGTGAAGCGCCGGGAACACGACGTCCGCCTCGGCGATCGCCTCGAGCTGCACCAGCCCCGTGGGCTCCGTGAGCCCGGAAGGCACCGTGGGAGGCCTCGTGCCGACACCCGTGGCGAGAAGGCGGGCTTCCTCGTCCCGGGTGAGAGGCCCGTGAACGGTGTCGACCGCAACGACCTCGTGACCCGCCTGCCGAAGCGCGTCGGCCACCTGGCAACCGGAGGCGAGCGAGACCTCCCGCTCGTCCGAAACGCCTCCCATGAGGACCGTGACTCTCATGGGGCTCTGCATTTCAAGAATCGTTCCGTCGACTCAAACGCCGACGCCGGTGAGGCTCTTCACGACGTCGTACCGCGTGAGAATGCCCTTGAGCGCTCCCTCTTCGCGCACCAGCACCGCAGCGTTCGTGCGCGTCAGCAGCCCGGTCGCCTCCTCGGCCGTCACATGGGAGTCCACGACCGGGAAGGGAGCGCCCATGACCGACTCGACCGGTCGATCCAGGAGCGTCGGATCCTCGATCACGGTCGCCATGAGGTCGCCCTCCACGACCGACCCGACGCACTCGCCTTCGAGCACGACCGGAACCTGGGACACGTCGTACGAGGTGATCGTCGAGAGGGCGACCCGAATGGGGGTCGTGGGATTCACCGCGACGAGCTCGAGCGCGTCGGGCCCCTTCGCGCTGACCACGTCGTGTACCGACCGGGTGGCACGATCGAGGAAGCCGTTCTCACGCATCCACTCGTCGTCGAACACCTTGGTGAGGTAGTGCTCGCCCCAATCACAGATCAGCGTGACGAGCATCGCATCCGGGTCGTTCTCCTCCCGAGCCACGTCGATCGCGGCCTGGACCAGCAGACCGGACGAGCCGCCGCCGAAGACACCCTCCTCGCGGACGAGCCGGCGCGTCATCGAGAAGGCCGCTGCGTCTCCGATCGTGACCCAGCGGTCGATCACCGACATGTCGAGCGCGTCACCGATCTTGTCGCTCCCGAGCCCCTCCACCTTGTAGGGTCCGCCTTCGGTCAGCTCGCCCGTGTCGAAATAGTGCTTCAGCACCGACCCCACGGGATCGACTCCGATGATCTGCACGTCCGGATTCTGTTCCTTCAGATAGCGTCCCACTCCGCTGATCGTCCCCCCGGTGCCCGCGCCGGCGAGGAAGTGGGTCACTTTGCCCTCGGTCTGCTGCCAGATCTCCGGGCCGGTGCTCGCGTAGTGTGCGTCGGGATTGGCCTGGTTGTAGAACTGGTTGGCCAAAACGGCCCCCGGCGTCTCCTTCGCGATGGTCTTGGCCTTCTCGTTGTAATGCTCCGGGTGATCCGGAGGCACGGCGGTCGGCACGATGACGACCTGCGCCCCGAAGGCCCTCAACAGCTTCACCTTCTCCTGGCTCATCTTGTCGGGCATGACGAAGATGCACCGGTATCCGCGAAGCCCCGCAGCCATCGCGAGCGAGAGCCCCGTGTTGCCGCTTGTCGCCTCGACGATGATCCCGCCCGGCTTCAGCGTGCCTTCCTTCTCTGCAGCCTCGATCATCGCGAGTCCGATCCGGTCCTTGACCGAGCCGGCGGGGTTCATGAACTCGCACTTCGTGAGAATCGCTCCGGGCACGCCCTTCGTCACCGCGTTCAAACGCAACAGCGGCGTCCAACCGATCGTCTCGATGATGCTGTCGCAGATTCCCTCGTGACGTGGGGTCATGATCTGAGGCCTCGGCCCCTATTGGGGCTTCTTCGAGAAGTGAACCGGCACCTGGGCCCAGACCTCGATCCGCTTCCCGTCCTGGCGCGCCGGACGGAATCGCATCTCTCGGGCTCCCCGGATCGCCGCGGAATCGAAGGCGGGATGTCCGGCCGACTCGACGACGATCACGCTGTCCACGAGACCGAGGTCGTTCACCCGGACCTTGAGAAGACATTCGCCCTCGATGCCCTGGTCCCAGAGCTCGAGGGGGTATTCGATCGCGAGCTCCGCAGTGAGCGGCGCCGGCCGCTCGAGCTCGCCGTCCCCACCACACCCCACCGACGCGGCAGCCATCAAGAAGAAGCCGAGCAGCCGTCCGTGGCCGACGCTGGCTACGTTCGTTCCGATATGATTCAATCCTCGCCTCCGCCCCGCGTCTGATCGCGAAGCTCGACCAAGAGGTTGAGCGCATCGAGCGGGGTCAGTCGATCCGGATCGATCTCCCTGAGCCGCTTCACGACGGGGTGGTCACTGGCCGCAAAAAACGACAGCTGGTCCGGCGGCGCCTCCGAGCGCGGTCGGTGGGAGCCGTGCCGGCCCAACCCTTCTCCACCCCCCGAGTGTGTTCCCTCCAACTCGGCGAGAAGTTCCCGCGCACGCTCGAGGATCTCGGACGGAAATCCCGCGAGCCGGGCGACCTGGATGCCGTAGGACCGATCCGCCCCACCCTCTTCGAGCCTGCGCAGGAAGACGACGTCGTCCCCCACCTCCCGGACCGCGACGTTGAGGTTCTTCACGCCGGGCAGAAGGTCTCCAAGCTGCGTGAGCTCGTGGTAGTGGGTGGCGAAGATCGTCTTGGCACCGATGCGCTCGTGGACGTGCTCGGTCACGGCCCAGGCGATCGAGACACCGTCGTAGGTCGACGTGCCGCGTCCGATCTCGTCCAGAAGCACCAGGCTGTTGCGCGTCGCTCCGTGGACGATCGCGGCCGTCTCGTTCATCTCGACCATGAAGGTCGACTGGCCGCGGGCCAGATTGTCCGAGGCGCCGACCCGGGTGAAGATCCGGTCGCAGACCGCGAGCTTCGCCTCGTCGGCCGGCACGAAGGCGCCCATCTGGGCCAAGAGGTGGATGAGCCCGACCTGCCGGAGCACGGTGCTCTTCCCCGCCATGTTGGGCCCGGTGAGCACGACGATCCGCCCGTCCTCGTCGAGCTCCAGGTCGTTCGGGATGAAGGACTCCGTCGGCATCATCGTCTCGACGACCGGATGACGACCCGCGCGGACACGGGACTCGAAGCCCGTATGTACCTCCGGCCTGACGTAGCGCTGCCGCTCCGCCACCTGTGCGAGCGACGCGAGCACGTCGAGCTCGGCTGCGCGGCGGGCCGAATCCTGAATGCGTCCGACTTCGGACGCGACGGCCCGTCGTACGTCTCCGAAGAGCTCCGCTTCCAACGAGAGGATTCGGTCCTCCGCACCGAAGACCTTTTCCTCCCACTCCTTGAGCTCGGGCGTGAAGTAGCGCTCTGCGTTGGTGAGCGTCTGTTTGCGCACGAAGTCGTCCGGAACGCGATCGAGGTTGGCCTTCGTCACTTCGATGTAGTACCCGAAAACCTTGTTGAAGCCGACTTTCAGCGACCCGATCCCGGTGCGCTCGCGCTCCCTCGCCTGCAGCGAGGCGATCGTGTCCTGGGCCCCGTCCCGGATCTGGCGAAGCTCATCGAGCTCGGCATGGTAGCCCTTCCGGATCACCCCCCCGTCCTGCAGCGTCGCGCCCGCGTCGGCATCGATCGCGGTTTCGATCAGGTCGCGGACGTCGTCGAGCGTGTCCAGGTCGCCAGTCAGTGATCCGAGCAGCTCGCTTCCCAGCTCCCCGCCGATCTCCTTCAGCCCCGGAAGGCAGGCGAGGCCCGCGCCCAGCCCCCGGAGCTCACGCGGGGAGACGCGGGCCGCGCCGACCCGGCCTGCGACACGCTCGAGGTCGAGCATCCCCGAGAGCGTCTGCCGCAGGGCCGACCGCGACTCCGAAGAAGCGTGGAGCTCGGTGACCGCGTCCTGACGTGCCCAGATCGCCTCGGCTTCGACGAGCGGATTGAGGATCCATCGGCGCAGCAGCCGCGCGCCCATCGCCGTCTCGCAGCGGTCGAGCACCTCGATCAGGGTGCCGCCCTCCGCCCCGGGGCGCAGCGGCTCGACGAGCTCCAGGTTCCGCCTCGTCATCTCGTCGAGAACCATCGAGGCCCCACGCCGGACGATGCTGGGCTGCTGGAGATGCTCGACCCCGGCGGGCCGGATCTCCGACACGTAGGACAGGAGGGCGCCGGCCGCCCGAACGAAGAGTGTGTCTCCGCTCTGAAAGCCGAATCCCTCGAGCGATTGGACGCCGAATCGCCGCCTCAGCTCGTCGGTCGCCGGCTCGGCGTCGAAGACCCAGTCGTCGCGGAAGGTCTTCGCCGCACCCTCGAGCTCCGCGATCGACGACGCCTCGTCCTCCCAGCTTCGGGGAAGAAGCAGCTCGGAAGGTTCCAGGCGCCCGAGCGCCGCCCCGACCTCTGCGATCGGCACCTGATGCAACGTGAGCTCGCCGGTCGAAAGGTCCAGGGCGGCGATGCCTACGTCGGACCCCTCGGACGGCGTGATCGACACGAGGAAGTTGTTGCGCCTGGCCGAGAGGAGCGCGTCGCTGAGGACCGTGCCGGGCGTCACCGTCTCGGTCACCTCCCGGCGCACGATCCCCTTGGCCTCCGCCGGGTCTTCGACCTGGTCGCAGATCGCCACGCGTCGGCCGACCTTCACCAGGCGGCCCAGGTATTCGTCGAGGGCCTTCGCGGGCACACCGGCGAGCGGCGCCTTGCTGGAGCCGTTGTTGCGCGAGGTGAGGGTCAGTCCGAGGAGACGGGAGCCCTCTTCGGCGTCCTGGTAGAAGAGCTCGTAGAAGTCACCCACCCGGAAGAACACGAGGGCGTCGGCGTGGCGAGATTTCACCTCCCGCCACTGACGCATCAGTGGAGTGTCTTCCCCCTTGGGCATCCTGTTCGCGGGGTCTTCTGGGTGGGGCGGACGGGGCCGGAATGACGGACGTGGGAAGCTACCGGCGCTCCCGAGCGCGATCAATGGACCCGGTCCGACCGGGAGCCTGCCCCGTGGCTCTCCGGTCGAGGCCCGGAAACTACGCAATCCGCCGTCAGGCTTATTCCCACGGCCCTCTTGAGGGTCTTCCCTACGGCGATTTTCGTGGCTCCAGCACAACTTTGAGATGCTGATCCAATACCCGTCCAACCCGCTTGGAACGCTCATGCACCACGGCATAGGAAGGACCAGAGCAGGACACCCACGGCACCCTCACGGCGCGAACGGTCACGGCATGGTGAGGGATTTCGACAACGCGCCGTTCCTGGTGATCTGGGAGACGACCCAGGCCTGCGACCTCGCCTGCAAGCACTGCAGAGCCGAGGCGCAACCGAACCGCCACCCGGACGAGCTCACGACCGAAGAGGCCAAGCAGCTCCTGACCGATATTCGTCGTTTCGGCCCGATCATCTTCGTCTTCTCGGGCGGAGATGCGCTGAAGCGATCGGACATCGCCGAGCTGACCCGCTTCGGGAGCGACCTCGGTCTCCGCATGGCCATCACGCCGGCGACGACGCCGCTGTGCACCAGGGAGCGGCTGCAGGAGCTGTACGACGCCGGGATGTCGCGTCTGGCGGTGAGCCTCGACGGCTCCACCGCCAGGGTGCACGACGAGTTCAGACAGGTCCAGGGGTCCTTCGACCACGGTCTCCGGATCCTCGAGACCGCCCGCGAGATCGGGATGTCGACCCAGGTCAACACGGTCGTCGCCAAGCACAACGTCGACGATTTCCGCGTCATGGCCGAGCTGCTGTCGGATCTCGGCATCGTCTTCTGGGAGGTGTTCTTCCTGATCCCGATGGGCCGAGCCCGTCCGGAGGACGTTGCGGGCGCCGACGCGTTCGAGGCGGTGTTCCACGAGCTCTACGACCTGGCGAAGACCGTGCCCTTCGACATCAAGGCCACGGCGGCGCCGCACTACTCACGCGTCGTCCTCGAGCGAAAGGTCAAGGAGCGCCGCCAGGGCGAGCGCGACGAGTCCACCGACGTTCTGACCGACGGCGTCGCACACTCCCTCAAGGACGGCATCGGCCGGGCCCGGGGCGTGAATGACGGTGACGGGTTCATGTTCATCAGCCATACCGGGGAAATCTTCCCGTCCGGCTTCCTGCCCAAGACGGCGGGCAACATCCGGACGCACGATCTCGTGCAGGTCTACCGTGAGGCACCGCTCTTCACGGACCTGCGCGACAAATCCCTGCTCAAGGGAAAGTGCGGCGTCTGCGAGTACACGCCGATCTGTGGAGGAAGCCGGGCCCGAGCGTTCGCCGTGACGGGCGACCCGCTCGAGGCGGAGCCCTTCTGCAGCCACGTGCCCGTCCGCTATCGGAAGATGGTGGAGGCCGGGGAAGCCGATCCGGTCGAGACCTATTTCCGGAAGCGGGGCCTGAACCAGGGCGTGCCGCTGCCGATGATCGACGTGGAGCCCGAGGAGGAGCTGGTCACGGCCTAGTCAGGGACTGAGCCGGGCTCCTCGTTCACGTCCGAGGAGCCCGTCGATCTCCTGCCGCACCGCCAATACGATCGCGACCAGGCCCCAGGCCAGCGCCCCGGCGACCGCGAACGCGGTGATGCCACGCCAGGGATCGGGGAGCGTGCGGACCCACAGGATCGCCAGGACGATCGCTCCGGTCGTCATCCACCCCCGTACGAGATCCCGGCCGGTGGGCCCGATCAGCGACATCCCGTAGAGGGGTGCGAGCAGGCGATAGACGAGCTTGTCGTCCGAGGTCAGGCGTCGCGAGCGGCTCATCAACCTCGGCACCCACCTTCGCTGGAGCACGTGCAGGCCCTTCCCGTACGCGAAGAGCGCCGTGAGACCCACCAGGCCGATCCACTCGAAGACGCCGAGTCCTTCACGGATCGCGGCCACGCCGGACCCGCCGAGTCGCACCACCGCCGACAGGAAAATCGCCGCGACTCCGAGCACGGCCCAGGTGGCCGCAATCGTCACCCCGACGCCGCGGGGGCGTCTCATACGGAGACGCGCCGGGCCGCTGCGCTTCCGACCGACACCGTGTCGCACAGCGTCGCCGCGACGCGGCCGGCCTCCGCGAGCCTCCCGGGAAGACCGGGGCGCGACCACCAGTTGGCTGCGACGTGGATGCCGTCGGGAAGCTCGAAGTCGGTCAGGGCACGCCAGCTCGAGTCCCACGCAGGCATGCGTTCGTGCTCCACGCTCAAGGTACGCGCCTCGAAGCCCGTGCAGCGCTCGAACTCGTCCTCCGCGATCTCGGCAAGCTGCTCGGCGCCCATGCCCTCGACCTCCGGGTGTCGGGCTCCGCCGAGGTAGGCCGTGTAGACGTCCGGACGACCGAAGAGGCTGTCGTTGAACGTGACGCCCCTCAGGAACAGGTCCTCCGTGAAGGCCACCTGGAAGCCGAGCCCCTCGAGATCCGTCTCCGCATCCAGATGCACGACCCCGAGAGGATTGTATCGGAGCTGTCGCAGCTTTTCGGCAGAGCGCGGCGCCGCATCCGCCAGCAGCCCGGCGGTCACCGGAGCGGGGGCGGTGAGGACCACCGCGTCGGCCCGGACCTCCCGTCCGGCGACCTGAATCGACCAGTCCTCGCCCCTGGGCTCGAGCTTCTCCACCGGACTCTCGAGCTCGAGTCGGTCGCCCAGCGCCGAGGCCAGCGCGCGGGGCAGCGTCTCCATTCCCTCTTTGAAGTTGCATGCGCGCGGGGCGTGGATCCGTCCGCCTCTGCGCAGGAGCGGCAACAGGAGGCTTCTGCCGATCCCGAACTCCCTCAGCACGTGGATCAGGGAAAGGCCGACCTGCATCTCCGCGGGATCGGACGCGTACAGGCCCCCGTACAGCGGAGCGACGAGCGTTCGATAAAGCTCCGGCCCGATCTTGCGCTCGAAGAAGGACGCGACGCTCTCTTCCGGATCGGGACCCCGGGTGAACGGCTCGAGAAGGAGCCGCAGCTTGGCACCGAGGCTCACGATATCCGAGGTGAGAAAGGCCCCCGGTGTGAACGGAACAGCGCGGAGACGTCCCCCGCGGTAGACGAACAGGTCCAGGCCGGCGGGAGCGTGGACGACCTCGTCGGCCAGGCCCACGTCGGAGATCAGGCGGGACATGGCCTGGGTCAGGCGAATCCGCTGGGGACCCCAGTCGAGAACGCGTCCATCCACCATGCCGGTGCGGATCACGCCACCCGCGCGCGGGCCGGCCTCGAAGATCGTGAAGTCGACGCCACGGGTCTGGAGCTCCCACCCGAGTGCCAGTCCGCTGATGCCCCCGCCGACGATCGCGATCACCGTGCGGTCACCCGGCGGCCAAGATGAAGGGGCTCTCAGGCAGCTCGCGATCCCCGTTCGTGCAAAGCGTCGGGCAGTCCGGTCGACAGCGACACTGCGACATGCCGGCTCCCTCCACCGCCTCGGTCACCAGGTCCGCGAGGACGCCCGGAAAGCCGGGGTCGTCATGCGGAACCGGCACACGATGGAACCCCTTGTCCATGTCTTCCACGAATTCGCGAAGCTCGTGGTCGAGCTCGGCGAGCGTCTCCGACTGCTCGTGCATGAACGCGATCGGGACGACCACCAGCTCCCGCTCCCCGATCTCGGCGATCCGGTCCTCGTTGTCCGGCTGGGTCCACTCGACTTTGCGGTTCGTGTGATTCTGAAAACCGATGGCATAGCGGTCGGCGCCGAGACGGGACGCGATCGCACGGCAGTGCTCTTCGACGTACCGATCGTAGCGGTTGCCGGACCGCAGGTACTTCACCGGGGTGCCGTGCACCGAGAAGTAGAGCATCGTGTCCGGATCCCGGAGGTCGAGCCCCCGGTCGGCCAGGAACTCGCGCGTGTGCCTGGCCCGCAGCTCCTCGTACCGGGGATGCCAGTGCCAGCCCGCGATACTCACGAGACGAGGACTCCAATCCATCGCATCGAGCCTCGCCGCGACTTCGTCGAGCGCCGCGATCGTCGTGGACTGACCACACATCGGATAGACGGGGAGCGCGACCAACACGTCGACCGCATCGTCTCGGGCCTCCTGGAGCTTCACCGCGATCGACGGCTCGGTGAACTGGAAGCTCGAGTACACGCGGACCTCCGATCCCCTCGACGCCATCTCCTGCCCGAGAGCGACGGCCTGGGCGTCGGCCTGTCCGTTGAGCGGCGAGCCACCGATCGATGCGTACTCCTCCAGGAGCCCCGGACCCCTGGTCGCCGCCAGCTGGCGCGCTCTCGCGACTGCCGCTTCGGCAGCGTGTCCCTCCAGGTCCACGTTCTGCAGGAAGATCCGCTCCAGGTAGGACTCCACCGCTTCGAGCGTGGGTCGTTCCGGCTCTCCGAAGTTGATCAGCAGAACTCCGACCCGTCCGTCCGGCATCGTCATCGTCAGCCTCCCAGGATTCCCGTGGGCCGGTCGCCCGAGGCCTGGTGAACGTGATCCACCAGGAAAGCGACCTGGTCGGGATCGGTCGTTCGATGGATCCCGTGACCCAGGTTGAAGACGTGGGCGGCGGCGCCCGCACCCTCTCGGAGGACCGTCTCGATCTCCGAGGCCAGCTCGGCTCTCGGTGCGAACAGGGCCGCCGGGTCCAGGTTCCCCTGAACCACACACTCCGGACCCAACGTGCCGACGGCCTTCGAGAGCGGGAGGGTCCAGTCGATGCCGAGCACGTCGGCGCCGACCTCGGCCGCGGACTCGAGAAGCGTCGCGCCGCCGTTGGCGAAGTAGATGATCGGCCGATCGATCTGGGCCCTCACGCCGGTCACGACCCGCTGCATCACCGGAAGCACGAACCGTCTGTACGTGTCGGGCCCCAGCATGCCGACCCACGAATCGAAGAGCATGAGCGCATCGGCTCCGGCCTTGGCCTGTGCGACGAGGTATCGCGTCATCGACTCGCCCAGGAGCTCCAGCAGAACCGAAGCGCCCTCGGCTTCCCGTCGCATGAAGCTCCGCGCCTCCATGAAGGATTTCGAGCCTCCGCCCTCCACCAGGTAACAGAACAGCGTGAACGGAGCGCCCGCGAATCCGATCACCGCGGCCTCGTCGCGCAGCTCGGAGCGGATCAGGGACAGCGTTTCCATCACGAACGGCACGTCCCGATCCGGATCGAGCGCACGGAGCGCGCGGGCCTGCTCGACGCTTCGCACCGGCTCGTCGATGATCGGTCCGGGCGCGAAGCGCAGCCCGACACCCATCCCCTCGAGCGGCGTCATGATGTCGCTGAAGAGGATCGCCGCGTCCAGCTCGAAACGCTCCATCGGCTGGAGCGTGATCCGGGCCGCGATCTCGGGAGTCTTGGTGGCCGTCAGAAAATCGACCTCCTCCCGCAAGGCCCGATACTCGGGCAGATACCGGCCCGCCTGTCTCATGATCCAGACAGGTGCACGGTCACCGCGTTCACCGCGGCACGCGCGCTCGAAGAGTGTCCGCGCCTCAGACATCGAAGTCATGACCGGAGCGGAGCACCTGCTCGATGGCCTCGAGCGTGCGTTCCACCTCGGCCTCCGTGTGAGAGTTCGACCAGAACCAGGCCTCGAACGGGCTCGGAGGGAGGTGGATCCCCCTCTCGAGCAGTCCGTGGAAGAGCGTCTTGAAACGAGGTCCCGAGGCTGCCGAGGCCGACGGCCAATCGACGACCGGCACCTCCGAGAAGAAGAGCGATCCCATCGCTCCGGCGCGATTCCATACGATCGGGATGCCGAGCCGCCTTCCGATCTCCGGAACGGATTCGTCGAATGTCCGGCCGAGGTTCTCGAGGTGGGCGTACACACCGTCGTCCTCCTGGAGGATGCGAAGCGTCGCCAACCCCGCCGCCACGGCGAGCGGATTGCCCGAAAGGGTTCCGGCCTGGTAGACCGGGCCGTCCGGAGCGATCATCCGCATCAGGTCCTCCCGCCCGCCGTACGCACCCACCGGCAGTCCGCCCCCGATCACCTTGCCGAGCGTCGTGAGATCCGGCTGGATTCCGAAGCGCTCCTGGGCACCGCCCCTGCTCACCCTGAATCCGGTCATGACCTCGTCGAAGACGAGGAGTGTCCCGTGCTTCGTGCAGAGGTCTCTGAGACCCTCGAGGAAACCTTCGACGGGGGGCACGCAGCCCATGTTGCCGGCGACCGGCTCGACGATGACTGCCGCGATCTCTCCGGTATGGGCATCGAAGAGCCCAGAGACCGAATCTAGGTCGTTGTACTCGGCGACGAGCGTGTCGGCGGCGGTCCCGCGGGTTACGCCCGGACTCGACGGCTGCCCGAGCGTCGCCGCGCCCGATCCGGCCTCGACCAGGAAGGCGTCGGCGTGTCCGTGATAGCCTCCGCGGAACTTCACGATCCGATCGCGCCCGGTCGCGGCCCGCGCCAGGCGGACCGCGCTCATCGTCGCCTCCGTGCCCGAGTTGACCATTCGGACGACCTCGACCCCGGGGACGAGAGCCACGATCAGCTCGGCGAGCTCGATCTCCCCGCGCGTCGGGGCCCCGAAAGACGTTCCACCCGATACCGCCTGCTCGAGCGCCTCCCTCACTTCCCGGCGACCGTGGCCGAGAATCATGACGCCCCAGGACCCGACATAGTCGAGGAACGCCTGTCCCTCTTCGTCGACCATGGTGGCACCCGAAGCGCTCCGGATGAAGCGGGGGGCTCCCCCGACTCCCTTGAACGCCCGGACGGGGCTGTTGACGCCTCCCGGAATGACCTGGGCCGCCCGTCCGAGAAGCTGCTCGCTCGTCTCCCGGGGGACCTCGGTGGAAACGTCCGCGGTGGTCATCTCATCACTTCCCTTCCATGGCTTCGAGACACGCCCCGACCAGTCCGCTTACGGACGGTTCGGGCGCTACGATCACATTGGGTACTCCACGATCCTCCAGGGCCGCGAGCGTCGTGGGACCGATCGCGACCACCTTGGTGGAGGCCAGGACGAGAGGCCAATCCTGCCCGAGCGAATCGGCCAGCGAGCGGACCGCGGAGGGGCTGGCGAACGTTACGACATCCACGCCGCCCGCCAGTTCCCGGCGTATCGTATCCGCGTCCGGCCGCGATGGCACGGTCCGATACGCCTCGATCCGATCGACCGCGGCCCCACGCGCGGCGAGCTCGGTCTCCAGCGTGTCGTGCGCGATCGACGCCGCAGGAAACAGCACGCGGGTCCCGTGCAGGTCTTCCGAGGCGGCCATCTCCGCAACCAGCGCCTCGGCACCTCCGTGCCCCACGACGTCCACGGGCCAACCGACCTCGGCCAGCCTGTCGGCGGTGCCCGTTCCCACAGCGGCCACTCTGGGTCGCCCCTCGGGGGCGGAAGCGATCCCCGCAAGCGCGGTCACCGCACGCGCACTCGTGAAGACCACCCAGGCGTAGCGATCGAGGCAACGTCCCGTTTCGAAGAGAGCCTCCGGATCCGGAGGCTCCTCGAAACGGATCGTCGGCCAGGACAGGACCCGGGCGCCCTGCGCCCCGAGCGCGAGCACCAGGGGATCCCGCGGATCCCCGTCTCGGGTGGTGGCGACGACCGAGCCGGTGAGCCCGGTCATGGCTCGCGAGATTGCGAGGCAGGCGGCGGACCGGCCCAGGCAACCTCGCGCAGCGACTCGACCTCGAGGGACGAGAGGATCTCACGAGCAACGTCTGCACCCAGACGTTCGGCTTCCGCCGCCGGCGCGCGATCCGCGGCTCGAACGATCCCGGTCGGGCTCACGACCGCGGCATGCAGGGACACGACCCCGTCGCCGATCCTCGCATGGGCGCCGACCGGTGCCTGGCAACCCGCACCGAGGGTGCGAAGGCAGGCCCGCTCGGCGATCACCTCCAGCCGGGAGGGCTCGTGATTCAGGGCGCGCACGACCTGGACGGTATCCGGATCGTCGACCCGCGTCTGCAGGGCGAGCGCGCCTTGTGCGGCAGCGGGAACCATGGACTCGACGTCGAAGATCTCGGTGATGTGGTCCTGCAGTCCGAGCCGCGTGAGCCCCGCCACCGCAAGGACGACCGCATCCATCCGACCCTCTTCGACGGCCTTGAGGCGGGTGGGGACATTACCCCGCTGATCCCGGATATCGAGATCCGGGCGCATGGATGCCAGAAACCCCTTCCGGCGCATGCTCGACGTACCGATCGAGGCGCCTTCGGGCAGCGTCGCCAGCCCCCCGCGCGGGGCGATCAGCGCATCGCGGGCGTCGACCCGAGGCGGCACGGCCGTCAGGGCGAGCCCGTCGGGCATCACGGTCGCCAGGTCCTTGCAGGAGTGGACGGCGAGATCGATGCGGTCGTCCAGCAGGGACTGCTCGATCTCCTTCGTAAAGAAGGACTGACCGAGCTCCGGACCCAGCGGGACGTCCCGAATCAGGTCCCCCGACGTGGAAATCTCCACCAGCTCCACCGTGATCCCCGGGACCGACTCCTCGATCGCTCGCGCGACCGTCCTCGACTGAGTGAGAGCCAGGCGCGATCCACGCGTACCCAGCCTCACCTTGCTCAAGCAGACCTCCGCGAACGGGTCGAGTCGTCGAGTCCGAAGAGAACGGCAGCGCTCTCGAGAAGAAACCGGCCCTCACGACTGGAGGCGTCCGCGCCGCGTAGCGCGACCGTCGGAGGATGGAGGATCGAACGGGCGAGGGAGCGCGCAAACTGCTGCATGCGCTCGCGCTCGGCGTGGCTGCATCCGCGGGCCTGACGTGATGCCTCCGCCTCCGCCATGTCGAGCACCTGATCTCGCAGGGCCCTCAAGACGGACACGCTGTCGCGCGACTTGAGCCACTTCCGGAAGTTGGAGGCTTCCTCTACGACGATCGCCTCGGCCTGCGGCACCTGGGCCGCGCGAGCCGCGCGAGCGGACGCGACTTCGTCGAAGACCCGCTGCAGGTCGAGCAGCGTCACGCCGTCCACGCCCTCGAGGTCCGGCGCGAAGTTCCTGGGGTGCGCGAGGTCGATGAAGACCCTTCCCCGGCCCGGCTCGAGCCGCTCGAGATCGGCGGCGCTCAGGAAGTTTTGGCTCGAGGAAAGCGCACCCACGACGACGTCGGCCTCCTCCAGTCGGCCGTCCAGGTCGGTCAGGCCGACCGCCTCGGCGCCCAGAGCTTCGGCGACATGCTGCGCCCGCTCCAGCGTGCGATTCGCGATCACCAACCGACCGGGCGCTTCCTTGCTGACCAGACGGGCCACGAGGGCGCCGGTGTCGCCCGCACCCAGAACGAGGACCGACGCCGACTCCAGCGATCCCCCACGCTCCTTCAGCAGCGACAGAGCCGCGCTCGCGACCGAAGCGGCGCCCCTTCCGATCTCGGTCTCCGTGCGAACGCGCTTGCCCGTCGCGATCGCCCGCTCGAAAAGCCGATGCAGGAGCGGGCCTGCCGTTCGGGCGGAAGAGGGATGGTTCAGGGCCTCTCGGACCTGACCCAGGATCTGAGCCTCACCGTGTATGACCGAGTCGAGACCGGAGGCCACCCTCAGGAGGTGTCTCACCGCGTCGTGACCCTCGAGAACGTAGGAGCAGGTCTCGAGCTCCCCTCTGGCGACGCCCGATACCCGGGAGACCAGCGCCCGAATCAGATCTACGGCTCGTGGCACGTCCGGCGCGACACAGTACACTTCGATCCGACCACACGTGACGATCGGCAGGGCCTCGTCCAGCACGCCGTACGTGTTGCGGAGCCGGTCCAGCGTCCGGTACGCATCGACGAGATCGACATGAAGCCGCTCACGCTCGGCCGCCGAGGTCAGGCACTGACTGGTGCCGAGCACGAAGAGCCGACGGGCTTCGCCCGAGGCCCTCAGTTCACTTCCGTCTCGTTTATCCATCTCGCCGCCTCTAAGGCGTGGTAGCTGATGACGAGGTCTGCCCCGGCTCTGCGGAAGCTCAGGAGCGTCTCCAGAACGACGGAGCGCTCGTCGAGCCAACCCTTTTCGCTCGCGGCTTTGACCATGCTGTACTCGCCGCTGACGTTGTAGGCTGCCAGCGGATGGTGGGGGAAGGCCTCACGGGTGCGCCGCACGATGTCGAGGTACGACAGTCCGGGCTTCACCATGAGGATGTCGGCACCCTCGATCACGTCCTGACGGTGCTCCAGGATCGCCTCTCGACCGTTGGCGGGATCCATCTGATGGCTCCTCCGGTCCCCGAAGCTCGGCGCGCCGTCGGCCGCGTCTCTGAAGGGCCCGTAGAAGGCCGAGGCGTATTTCGCCGAATAGGCCAGGATCGGCGTCTCGTCGAATCCTGCCCGGTCGAGCGATGCGCGGATGGCGGCGACCTGCCCGTCCATCATCGCCGAAGGAGCGACCACGTCGGCTCCGGCTCTCGCGTGCGATACGGCGACCTCACCCAAGCGGTCGGCCGTCTCCGGATGCAGGATCCGACCGTCCTCCGCCACCAGCCCGCAGTGGCCGTGGTCGGTGTATTCGCAGAGGCAGACGTCGGTCACGAGGACGCCGTCGTAGCCCGACGAGCGAACCCGGCCGAGCGCCTTCTGGATGACACCTTCCTCGTCCCAGGCCTGAGAGCCGACGGAGTCCTTCTCGGCGGGAATCCCGAAGAGGATGACGCCCGCCAGGCCCGCGTCGGCCGCGGCTCCGGTGACGGACGCGACCTCCTCGACGGGCCATCGGTTCACACCGGGCATCGACGGGATCGGTGTGGGCTCTGAATCGACCTCACTCACGAAGACGGGGAGGATGAGATCGCTCGGCCTGACCTCGCACTCGCGGTTCAGCCCTCGCAGGCCGGTAGTGCGTCTGAGGCGGCGGAGTTGCATGAAAGCCGGAGCCTGGAACGGGAACGATGTCGACCCTGAATGATCCCCCGAACGCGCCATATCGACAATTCGGGAAACACCCGTTCCGCACTGAGTAAACGTCCCGCTCTCTTTGCGTGAAACTCCGCTGTTTGTGGGGCTTATCCCGACTTGATCCCCCTTCGCCGACGCCTTAAGATCTTGAGCAGTTGAGAACGACTCTCATTCGCACTGTACATGCCCATCCGAACGCTCCTCCTCGGCCTTTGCTGCCTCTCGCCGACCGCCCCGGTCGGCCCGAATCCGGATGCAGTCGTCCGGCAGGCCTGGGTGATGGGCACTCGGCTGGAGCTCCAGGTGGAGTCCGGCTCCCGCCTCGACGCGATCGCCGCCTCGGAAGGCGTCGTGCACGAGATCGAGCGGTTCGACCGGATGCTCAGCAACTGGGACCCCGGAAGCGCCGTATCCCGCCTGAACGATGCTCCCGTGGGCGAGCGCGTCACCGTGGGCACCGAAGTCGCGCTCCTCCTGACCGAGGCCCTCGAGTGGGCCGAGCGGACCGGCCGGGCCTTCGATCCGTCGGTCGGCGCTTTCGTCGAGCTCTGGGGTCTGCGCGAGCCGGCACGGGCCGGCCCGGAGAGGGAGGTCCTGCCGGAGCCGGCATCCTGGCCGCTCGACGCCTTCGAGATCGATACGGAGCTCGGCCTGGCTGTGCGAAGAGCCGAGGCGGCCTCGCTCGAGACGGGGGCATTCGGCAAGGGCGCGGCGCTCGCCGCGGCGAGGGCCCGTCTCCTGCATGGGGCGGTCGATCGGGCGTTCGTCGATCTGGGAGGTCAGGTGCTCGCGCTCGGTGATCCCGGTGAGCCCTGGTCGATCGCGATCGCGCACCCCTCCGATCGCACCCGCCCGGTGGTTCGGCTCCGCGTTCAGGACGTCGCCGTGTCGACGAGCGGCAACTCGGAGCGGTGGGTCGAGCGGGACGGGTCTCGGATCGGACATATCCTCGATCCGCGCACCGGAAAGCCGACCGCCTCGTGGGGCAGCGTCACCGTCGTCGCCGAGGACCCGCTGGCTGCGGATGTCCTGTCCACGGCGTTGTACGTCCAGGGGCCGGACGAGGGGATGCGGTGGATGGGTGACGATCCGGACGTCGGCGTGCTCTTCCTGATCGATCGGGCAGGTACGCTCGAGGCCCGTTGGAATCCGGCCATGGAACGGTGGTTCGACAACAACCCTCCGGTCGTAGAGCTGACCAAGGTGGACGATAGATGAGACGCATGACGAAGACGTGGGCCGTTGTGGCGGCCCTGGGTATCGGTTGCCTCGCGCTCCCGGCGCAGGCTCAAGAATCACGGCCCGATTCGGCACGGATCGCCGACTTGGAGAGGAAGTTCGAGGCGGTCACCCGGGAGCTGGAACGCCTGCAGCTCGGACGTGCGGTCGTGACCGCGGACTCGGCGGTGTCGGGGTTCGGCCCCGCGGCGTCGAAGGTCTACCGGGTCGAGGAAGGCGTCTCCATCGGCGGGTACGGGGAGTTCCTCTACGAGAACTTCGCGAACGAGCGTGAAGACGGGTCGCTCGCGGGACAGACCGATCGCTTCGATGCGCTCAGGGCGATCCTGTACGTCGGGTACAAGTTCAACGATCGGCTCCTGTTCAACTCGGAGATCGAGGTCGAGCATGCCGACGAGATCTTCCTCGAGTTCGCGTACGTGGACTACCGATTCACCGAGAATGTCGGAATGCGCGCCGGCATGCTCCTGGCCCCCCTCGGGTTGGTGAACGAGCTGCACGAGCCGCCGATGTTCCTGGGGACCGAGCGCCCCGTGACGGAGAACCGAATCATCCCCACCACCTGGCGGGAAAACGGGATCGGCGTCTTCGGCGAGACGTCCGACTTCTCGTGGAGAGCCTACCTGATGAACTCGTTCGACGGGTCGGGCTTCAAGGCCTCCGGGCTCCGCGGTGGCCGGCAGAAGGGCTCCAAGGCGCTGGCCGACGATCTCGGGCTGGCTGCGCGTCTCGACTATGTCGGGACCCCGGGCCTCCTGGTGGGCGCCTCGGCCTTTCTCGGGGAGGCCGACCAGGGACGACAGCTGAACGGCGAGTCGCTCGATGGGGGGCTGCTGATCTGGGATGTTCACGTCGACTACAAGGTCGGGGGTTGGGACCTGCGCGGCCTCTTGGCCGGCGCGGAAGTGAGCGATGCAGCAGCCATGAGCGAGGCGAACGGACTGGCCGGCGAGGATGGGATCGGGTCGTCGATGCTCGGCTGGTACGTACAGGCGGGTTACGACGTGCTGCGCGGGGCCCGGACTGTCCACCGGCTCGTGCCCTACGTGCGATACGAGCAGTTGGACACGCAGCGAGACGTTCCCGCGGCGTTCACCTCCGACCCGGCCAACGACCTGACGATCCTGTCGCTGGGCGCCGCCTGGAGGCCGGCTTCTCAGGTGGTCTTCAAGCTTGGTCGCCAGTTCCACTCCAACGGTGCCGACACGGCCGTGGATCAGTGGAACGTCCAGATCGGATGGCTCTTTTGAACCCTGTGCGGACCAGCGTCTCGGCCGTCCTGCTCCTGGCTGCTGCAGCCCCGTCGGGGGCCCAGACCCTCACGCAGGATGAAGCGCTCGCGCTGGTGTTCCCCTCGGCCGAGGTGGAACGCCGCACGGCCTTCCTGGACGATGCCCAGCTGTCGGAGGCCTCACGCGCGGCCGGCCCGAATGTTTCCGTGGAGTCGGGCGTGGTCACGTACTACGTGGCGCACGGCGAGAGCGGCCCCCTCGGCGTGGCCTATTTCGATGCCCACCGTGTCCGGACGCTCGAGCAGGTGTTGATGATCGTCGTGGACGGGGAGGACCGTCTTCGGCGCATCGAGACGGTCCGCTTCCGCGAGCCTCCCGAGTATCGGGCCCCGGACGGGTGGCTTCGGCAGTACGACGACTCCCGCCTCGACGATCGGCTCTCGCTCAAGGGAGACATCGTCCCCATCACCGGTGCGACGCTGACGGCCGAAGCCGTCACGCGTGCCGCGCGTCGTGTTCTCGCCCTGCACCGGGTGATCCAGCCCCTCAACGAGGTACACCGATGAATCCCGCCCAGAAATGGCTGCTCCTGACGAGCTCCGTCCTCACCGCGTGCACCGGGCTGATCTACTGGTGGATGGATTGGGCGCTCCAGCCTCTGGACGAGTGGGCGGTCATCAACCATCCGCTGCAGCCGCTGGTTCTGAAGCTCCACATTCTGGTGGCGCCCGTCCTGGTCTTCGCCGTCGGCCTCATCGCCGTCGAGCACATCTGGCGACACATGAAGTCCGCGGTGCAGCGCGGACGGCTTTCGGGCCTCGTGACCGTGGCGGTCCTCGCGCCGATGGTTCTGACCGGATACCTCATTCAGACCGTGACCCACCCGGGGTGGCTCTCGGTTCTCGCATGGTCCCACATCGGCACGGGGCTCTTCTTCTCGCTCGGCCTGGTCTGGCATTGGGCCACGTTTCTGGTGGGCAGGGTCGCGAACGGGAGTCGGGCTGCCCATCCCATGCCCGGCGAAGTCCGCGACCCGGCCACACGGCTCGGGCCGGGGATCGCGCGTCTGACTAGTCGGATCCGTCCGAAAGCCAGAAGTACCAGACGATGGCCAGGACGAGCAGCAGCGCCACAGCGTTGACGAGGACGACGTCGAGTCTCACGCCACGGCCCGGGTGCGGGTCCGCTCGGACGGCGTAAAGCCACGAAGCCGGTTGGCGTTGGTGACGACCGTCACCGAGCTGAAGGCCATGGCAGCGCCGGCGATCATGGGGGACAGAAGCAGGCCGAAGGCGGGGTAGAGCACCCCGGCGGCGATCGGGATCCCGAGCACGTTGTAGATGAAGGCCCCGAAGAGGTTCTGCTTGATGTTGCGGATCGTCGCTCTCGACACCGCAAGCGCGTCGGCGACCCCGTGGACGGAGCTGCCGATGAGCGCCATGTCTCCGGCCTCGAGCGCGACATCGGCGCCCGAGCCCATCGCGATCCCGACGTCGGCCTGGGCCAGTGCGGGCGCGTCGTTCACACCGTCTCCCACCATCGCGACACGCAGGCCGATGTCCTGCAGCCCCGAGATGTGGTCCGCCTTGGCCTCGGGGAGCACCCGTGCGTGGACTTCGTCGACGCCGATCTCCCTCCCCACCGCCTCCGCGGTCGCCTCGTGATCGCCGGTGAGCATCACGACCCGCAGCCCCGCGTCTTTGAGCCGTTGTACCGCCGCGCGAGAGTCCGGCTTGATGGGGTCCGCCACGCCGAGCGCACCCACGACCTCACCCTCGAGCGCGACCAGAAGCGGCGTCCGGCCGCTCTCCGCCAGCGGACCCAATACGTCGGAGGCCGAGGACAGCTCCACGCCCGAGCTCTCGAGGTGTAGCGGCGTACCGACCCGGACCACGCGCCCGGACACCCTCGCGGTGACCCCCCGGCCGGGCACCGCCTCGAACTCCTCGGCTCTGGCGACTTCGAGCCCCCGCTCTCGTGCGGCAACGACCACGGCGCGTCCGAGCGGGTGCTCCGATCCGCTCTCGGCCGCGGCGGCGAGCGCGAGGAGCTCGTCTTCGGTCATTCCACCCACGGGGACCACGTCCGAGAGCACCGGACGGCCCTCGGTGACGGTGCCCGTCTTGTCGAGCACCACGACCTCGAGCTCGCGGGCTCGCTCCAGCGCCTCCCCGTTCCGCACCAGGATCCCGAGCTCCGCTGCCTTTCCGATGCCGACCATGATCGAGATGGGCGTGGCGAGACCGAGGGCGCACGGGCAGGCGATCACGAGCACCGCCACCGCCACCACCGCCGCGTAGTTCAGCGCGGGCTGCGGCCCGAAGGTGTACCAGACGGCAAAGGAGACGATCGCCAGGATCATCACCACGGGAACGAACACGCTCGCCACCACATCGACCAGCTTCTGGATGGGCGGCTTGGAGCCCTGTGCTTCTCTGACGCGGCTCACGATCCGAGCCAGCGTCGTGTCCCGACCCACATGCTCCGCGACGAAGTAGAGAACACCCTGGGCGTTGAGGGTCCCTCCGGTCACTTCGTCGCCAGGCCCCTTCTCGACTGGGATACTCTCCCCGGTCAGCATCGACTCGTCGACTGCGCTCCGTCCCTCCGCCACCCGTCCGTCCACGGCGATCTTCTCACCGGGCCGGACGACCACCGTGTCACCCACACGGACCTGCTCCGCGGCGACCTCCTCCTCGACTCCGTCGCGGACGACCCGGGCCATCGGCGGACGAAGCTCCATGAGGCGCCGAAGCGCGCTCGTCGTCTTCCCCTTGGCGCGGGCTTCGAGGGCCTGACCCAGAACGACCAGCGTGATCACGACCGCGGTCGCCTCGTAGAAGGGCTGGGCCGTGCCTTCCGGAAAGAGTCGGGGGAACGCGACGGCCACGGTCGAATACGCCCATGCCGCACCGGTACCGAGCGCGACGAGCGTGTCCATGTCGGCGGTCCTGTTCCGGAAGGAGCGCCATGCACCGGTGAAGAACCGGCCACCCACGAACGTCAGGATCGGGATCGTCAGCAGCCCGCTCAGCGCCCAGAGGGCACGACGTGACCCCGGGCCCATGGTGCCCACCCAGTCACGCAGGCCCGGCAGCATCTCTGCGTGGCCGATCAAAAGCACCGGCAAGCCCAGAGCCGCGCCGACCTTGAAGCGGCGGAACCTGTCCGAGACCTCGGCTGCGCGCTCCCGGTCACGTTTCTCGAGCGCCTCGGCGATCGTCTCGCCATCCGGCATTCGGACGACCGTGTAGCCCGCCTTCTCGACGGCCACGGCCACGGCGTCGGCATCGAAGGACCCGTCGACGGCCCTCAGGCGCGCGGATTCGGTCGCGAGGCTCACCGCCACGTCGGTGACACCCGGTACGGACTCGATCGCACGCTCCACGCGCAGGACGCACGCGGCACAGTGCATACCATCGATGTGGAGCTCGGTCGTCTCTGTGGCGTCGGTCACGGATCGAGACCTCCGGCTCAGCCGAAGACTCCCCTGGAGAGAGCGTAGAGCAGGAGGGCGATCACGACGGCCAAGGCAGCCCCGAAGGCCAGGAACCCACGCCTCTGGAAGAAGTGGGGCTGTATGCTGCTCATCGCCGTCGGCTCGACAAACCCCGCACCCCGGCGGATATCGCGCAGATCATCGAGGTTACGTAGAAGCATTCCGAGCTGGGACTCCAGCTCAGCGATCGACTCCGGCTTCGTGATGAAGTGGTTCCCACCGAGCCCGTAACTCCGGGCGATGTCCCGGTCGGTGTCCGAGGACGTGAGGACCGCTACCGGAATCCCGCGCAACAGATCGTCGTTCTTGAGCTCTCCCAGCACCTCGTGACCGGTCTTGCCCGGCATCTTGAGGTCCAGCAGCAGGAGATCCGGCGGCAGCTCCCGCACGAGATGGAGCGCCTCTGCGCCGTCGTGGGCCCGACGCAGCTCGAGGCGTCTCGTCCGAACCTTCTCCAGCGCCATCTCGATGAGCAGCGCATGATCGTCGTTGTCTTCCGCGAGGACGACGCTCAACGGACGCCGATCCCTTTTCTTGGGAGTCATCCGCTGACCCGCTCGCGTGCAGCGTTCGATACGACGCGAGCCTCGAAGCCCGCCTCGACGAGTCTTTGTCGCTGCGCGTTCGCCTCGGCCTCGGACGTATATCGCCCGACACGGACCCGGTGAAGCCCACTACCCTCCAGCAGAACCACCCGACTCGCGAAACCCGAAGTCTGGAGTGTGCCGTTCAGCGTGCGGGCCCGATCCTGCGACGAGAACGCTCCGACCTGAACCGTCCAGTCCCCTTCGTTGACGGCCGCGAGCTCACGCGGAGCGGGCGTGTCCGGCTCGACTCCCGGTCGCTGCGGCTCCGGCTCCCGTTCCACCTCGGCCTCGGCTTCGGCCGGCGCGTTGGCGGCCAGCCATGCCTCCGCGACCGAGCGGTAGTCGCTGTCGGGATAGTCCCGGAGCAATCCCTGGAATCGGCTCGTGGCCTCGTCGAAAGCACCCCGTGCCGCCGCAGCGCTTCCCAGCCTCATGAGTGCTTCGTCGGAATACGGACCGCCCGGGAACTCGATCACCAAGCGCTGGTAGTCGAGCTCGGCCATCTCGGGATCGACCGTCAAAAGGGCCCGCAGGCGCAAACCACGCTGCCGATCGAGCCGATTGGCCTCTTCCCAAGACGCTTCCCACCAGCCCTCGAGCTCGGATCGGGCCTCCTCGGCACGCCCCGCGAAGGCCAGCTGTTCCGCGTGGTCGAGACTTTGAGCCTCGAGGCCGAGAGGGCAGACCACTGCCAGGAACGAGAAAGCGAAGCTCCTCAGGGCGCTCATGCCGCCACCTGTCCTCGGGTGATCATCGTCAGAAGCCACTCCTCCAGATGGTGTCGATCGGGGAGCGGGCTCGACTTCAGCAGTCGATCCACTCTTCGAAGCCCGAGGACCGCATCGCGAAGCTCCTCGGGACTCCAGCGCTTCGCCTGTGCCTGAAACCTGCCCGCCAGCCACTTCTGGTGTGGGGGCAGCACCTGTTCGAGGGCCGCCGGACCGTCCTCGACCACGATCCCGAGGCGTAGGAGGTGGGTCGCCATGCCGATGGTGAGGCCCACCCCGGACTCGCCCTGCGCCAGCAGGATGTCGAGCCCTTGGATCGCCTCCCCCAGCCTCTTCTCACCGACCAGATCGAACCACTGCCAGCGATCCTGTCTCGGAAGGCTCGTGCCGGCTCGTTCGACGGTTTCGAGGGTGATCTCCGGCTGATCCCCAGCAACCTCTACGAGCTTGTCGAGCTCCTTGGAGAGAATGCCGAGATCCGTCCCCAGGGCGGCAGCGAGCGCGCGCGCAGCTGCGGGGGCGATGGATTTGCCAAGGCGCTCCTCCGCCTGTGACATGAGCCAGCCGGGGACGTCGTCCTCGGCCATGGCCTTGAACTCGACAGCCGTCGTCTCGCGGATCAGGTCTCTGTAGAACTTGGCCTTCGACCCGGAAGGGATCCGTGCAACGAGCACCAGCAGCAGGTCGGCCGGTGGAGCCGCAGCGGTCTCGAGAATCAACGAACGCGTTTTCGGGCTCGCCGCGAAGGCCTCGGCATCACGCACGAGGACAACGCGCCACTCCGACATCATCGGTGGCGTTGCGATAAAGCTCGCCAGGGTTTCCAGATCGACCTCCGGCCCATGGAGGATATCGTAGTTGAAGTCCCTGGTAGCTGGATCCAAGTGCGCGTCGACGAGCGTGCGAGCCGCTTCTTCCTTACGGTGTTGGTCCTCCCCGTAAAGAAAGAAGACCCCGCCTCGCACGCCTCTGTCGACGATGCTCGTGAGGGGGTCGGCCATCACTTCAGGTAGCGTGAGACGACTTCGTCAGTCAAGCCCGGTCCGCCGGAGAACCCTGTTGGTGCGGTAGCGACTGCTAAGCGGTGAATACTCGTACAGTAGCGAGTTCGGGTCGTCCCACAGAACGTTGTCGACGCGAAGGACGGAGCCCGGCTGGCCCGACAGAAACGGGCTCGGCGCGAGACGCACGGGGACCGCGTCGGCCGGTGGGTCCGAGATCACGATCGGAGGCAGCTCGACCTCGGGCGTGCTCTCCCCGACCCGAGGTACCCAGGCCACCACCGTCAGGAGAATCGCGATTCCCACCATCGTGGCGACGGGGATGGCCGAGCCGTTACCGCCCCGCTGACGGCTCTGCTCCTCGAGGATGTGATGGATCCGGTGTTCGAGCCGACTTCCGAAGGTCGCGGGGACCTCGGCGACCGGCATGCCACGAAGCATGTTGGCGCCCCGCTCGACGACCTGGAAGTACCGACGGCACGCCGAGCACGACTCCATGTGTCGTTCGGCCCGAGAACGAATCTCCGACCCCGACGGCTCGTCGTAGAAATCGGAGAATCGAGCCAGGAACTCAGAGCAATCCATGACCGCGGTCATCACCTCCAGAAAACCCCGATTGGGCCGGTCGCGCAGGTGCGACGCGGGACTCTAGTTACGTTCCCGGCCGCGCGAGGTTCCTGCGTCGCTTCCAGAGGTTTGGTACTGAACCCGGAACAGGATGGTTCCTCGACGAGGCGCCTTCGACCGAACTAGCCGACCATGGGCGAGATGATCCTCGCGAAGTTGTTCCGTGCCCTGTTGAGCCGGCTCTTGACCGTGCCGAGGTTGCATCCGGTGATCTCGGCGATCTCCTCGTACGTCTTCCCCTCGAGCTCCCTGAGCACGAAGACGATTCGGTGGTGCTCCGGAAGCTCGGAGACGGCCTTCTCGACGAGCTCCTTGAGGTGGCGCTTCCGGTAGAGGTCGTCCGGCTTGTAGGTGTGGTCCTCCCACTCCAGCGGACGGTGATCCGCATCCCAGTTCTTCTTGATCGTCTGGAACAGGACGAGGGGATTCCGGGACCGGTTCCGAAGCTCGTTCTTCGCGAGGTTTCCGGCGATCGTGTAGATCCACGTCGAAAACTTCTTCGTCTGATCGAATCGGTGCAGATGCCGGTACACGCGGACGAAGGTCTCCTGGACGAGATCCTGGGCCCGCTCGCGGTCTCCGACCGTGCGATAGACGAAGTTCAGGAGCCTGTTGTCGTAACGCTTCACGAGCTCGCCGAAGGCGCGCTCGTCACCGTCCAAGAAAGCCTGCACGACCTCACTGTCGGTGAGGCCACCCAGCATACGCCGGTGGTCCTTCGCGCCCTCTCTCTCGACCAGCTTCAGTTCGCTCATGCTTCCCCGCTTGTTCGGCCCTACCACACGCACCCCTTCTGACCAGTCAGCTGCACGAAACATACCACCCGAAAACCTCCCAAAACGGCAGGATTGCTGCCATCCCGGCACACCATCCCGTCCCTTTTCCTGGACAGCCCGACCTCGACCATGGGTCAGGAGCCGAAACTGTCCGGGGGGGTCTCGGGCTCCCCCCTGCCCACGACGAACGCCGCCGCGTAGAGGATCGTGGCCACGCTCTTACAATCCACGATCGTGCGGTTTCTCACGCGCTCCAAAACCTCGGAGAACCGAATTCTCTCCATCTCGATGAACTCGTCGGCATCCTTTCGGGTTTCGCCATCCTCCAGATCGAGCGCGACGAAGAGTCGGATCACCTCGTCGGTGAAGCCGGGCGTCGTGTAAATCCGCGTGAGCGGAATCAGCCGGCCCGCCTTCAGCCCCGTCTCCTCTTCGAGCTCGCGGCGAGCGCAGTCCTCCCACGGCTCGCCCGTCCTGTCCGGCATGCCTGCCGGCACCTCGTACATGTATCCCCCAGCCGCGTAGCGGTACTGCCGAATCAGCGCGACCTCCGGATCTTCGTCGCTCAAGTCTCCGAAGATCGGCAATACCGCCGACGCGCCCGCGTGACGGATCATCTCCAGCTTGCCTTCCGATCCGTCCGGAAAGCGGACGGTATCGACCGTGAGGCGCACGATCCGTCCGTCGTACACAGGCTCGCTCTGCAGCAGGCCCACGTCCTGTGCGCGGGCTCCCTTCCTCGTTTCGTTCATGGGACGTCCGGGTCACTCACCACGTTGGGCTCCCGACCCTCACTGATGGGATACGTCGACGGTCGGGGAGCGTTGCACTGTGTCGCTCCGGCTACGGAGCGACCCTCGTCCTCAGCGGACGAGAACCGGGCCGACGTCGAGCTCCTCGAGGGGACCTCGGATCTTCTCTGCGGCGCCGACCACGACGATCGTGAGCTCGTCGGGCCGGACCGCTCTACGACCCGCTTCGAGCGCGTCCTGCTTGGTCACCGCCCGGATGCGATCGCGATAGTGAGCGTGGTAATCGTCGGAGAGGTCGTAGACGATGAGCTCTGCGATCCGGGCGGCGATCTGACCCGTCGTCTCGAGCCGTAGTGGGAAGACCCCGGCGATGTAATCCCGGGCTGCCTGCGTCTCGTCTTCGGTCGGACCGGATTCGACGAGCGCCTCCAGCTCGTGCAGCGTCTCGCGGACCGCCGCGGCCGAGACCTCGGTCTGAACCGCGGTGGAAACCGAGAAGGGGCCTGCGGCGCGTCGGAACGCGAACCGGGAACGAACCCCGTACGTGAAGCCGTTTCGCTCCCGGAGGTTGAGGTTCAGCCGGCTCGTGAACGAACCCCCGAGGATCATGTTGAAGACCAGAAGCGCGAAATAGTCTTCCGACGCTTTCGGCAACCCGATGTGTCCCATCCGGATTTCGGACTGCACGGCCTCGGGCCTGTCGACGATGACGATCCGACGATCCGTGCTGCGTGCGCTCGGCTCCGGCATGACACCGCCAGCCGATCTACCCGACCATCCCCCGAAATGCCGAAGCGCCATCTCCTCCACCTCGGCAGCGTCGAGGTCTCCGACGGCCACCAACCCCGCCGATCCGGGCCGATATCGTCGACTGACCAGGTCGCGCGCCGCGTCCACGGTAATCGCCTCGACCGATTCCGTGGTACCGCCCAGCGGGCGCCCGTACGTGGATCCCTCCGCGTAGATCAGCTCGTTCGCGACGTCTGCTGCGAGGCTCGACGGGTTCATCGCTCGCTGCTGGATGGCCGCCAGGCGCTGGGCTTTCAGCCGATCGATCTCCTGGGTCGGAAAGGAGGGCCGGAGCGTCACCTCGGCGAGGAGGGCCAGCGCCTCGTCGAGGCGATCGGCCAGGCAAGAGACCGATGCCGTCGTCGCATCCCACCCGGTCGAAAGGGCGAGTGTCGCCCCGATGCCCTCGAGCGCCTCGGCCAACTCCGTCCCGCTTCGCGCCTCGGTCCCCCCCTCGAGCGCATCACCGGTCAGCACCGCCAGCCCCGCCGAGGGCGGATCGACCTCGGTTTCGCCGGCGTCCAAAACCAGCGACACGGTCGTCAGCGGAAGACGAGCCAGCCGCGATACGCGGAGCCCGAGCCCGTTGTCCAGCTCGCCGGCCGTCACATCCGGGAAGTCGAAGGGCCGCATCGAGCCCGCTGCCGGCGGACCGGAACGATCGAGAGGAAGACTCACGTCGAATCCTCCGGCACGTAGACGAGGGCGGCGCGGTTGTCCGACCCCAGGTAGCGGTCGGCGAATTCCGAAATGTCCCCGGGGGTCACGGCCCTCAGACGATCGACTTCCTCGTTCAACCGTCCTGGATCGTCGAAGAACTGGTCGTACATGGACAGTAGATCCGCCCGCTCTCCAGCCTGCTCGATGCCGCGGACGAGGCGCGCCTCCGTCAGGGTCACGGCCCGATCCGCCTCCGCACGGCTCACACTCCCGAGGCCCGCGAGCTCCTCGTCCAAGTACGTCTCGAGCGTCTCCGGATCGTCCCCCGGCAATCCGGTGGCCCACACCAGCAGCATCCCGGCCCCTGTCGTGAGCGGGAAGACGTACGATACCACGTCCTTGGCCACACGCTTCTCGCGCACGAGCGAGCGATACAGACGCGATGCCTTGCCCATTCCCAGCACCGACGAGGCCACGTCCGCCGTGTAGAAGGCGTCGTCGGTGAAGGGCGGCGTCCGAAAGGCCAGGAGCACCCGCGGAAGCGGCACCTTGGCTCGCACGACTTCGCGGCGCGTCTCTCCGATCACCGGATCGAGCGTCGGGGTGCCCGGCAGCGGTGGGATGGCATCACCGGCCGGGATCTCGCCGAAGTAGCGCTCCACGGCCTGCAGCGCCTTCGTCGGGTTGACGTCCCCGCAAAGCGTCAGGACCGCGTTGTTCGGCACATAGTAGGTGCGGAAGAACTCTGCAACGTCCTCGAGGGTGGCCGCCTCGAGATCCTCCATCGAGCCGATGACGGTGTGGTGATAAGGATGGCTCTCGGGGAAGACCATCTTCTGGATCCACTCGTCCCAGTCGCCGTAGGGCTGATTGTCGTAGCGCTCCCGCTTCTCGTTCATCACCACGTCGCGCTGGTTGTCGAGCTTCTCCTGCGTCATGGCCGGAAGCATCCAACCCATCCGATCCGACTCGAGCCAGAGCGCGAGGTCGAGCTGGTGCGACGGCACCGTCTCGAAATAGTTCGTGCGGTCGAACCAGGTCGTCGCGTTCAAAGACCCGCCGGCACGCTCGATGAGCTCGAAATGCCGGTTCTTCGGCACGTTCGCAGAGCCTTGGAACATCATGTGCTCGAAGAGGTGGGCGAAGCCGGTTCGGCCGGGACGCTCGTTACGGGATCCGACCCCGTACCAGAGATTGACGGCCACGACCGGAACGGTCCGGTCGACCGAGATGTTGACCTTCAACCCGTTCTCGAGGCTGTAACGCTCGACCGGGATGTCGATCGCGGAGCGTCGTGCGCTCACGTCACCTCCATGCGGAGCGGTCGTTTCTGTGGGTGGGACTGCGGAAGATATCGACCCGGCGCGCACTTCAGAACCCGACCGCCTCCACCGTCCCTCACGGGCGCAGCATGAGACGGCGGCGGTACACGCCGGGAGCGTACTCTTCGAGGAGGAAGAGCCTGCACGCTTCGGCCCCGTCGTCGAGTCGGTCGTCCACGGCCTCTACGTCCGCTCGCTCCTCGGCATCCGCGTTGAGTCGCCCACCCTCCAGCGCTTGGAGCGCGAGATCCGGCCGATCGCACGCGCCGGCGGTGAGCGCCAGGAGAAGCGCCAGCTCCACATCGTCGGGACGCAGGGAGCCCGCTACCTGAAAATCTCCCAACGCTTCCTCCAGCCGACCCTCCTCGAGCTCGGCCAGACCCGCCATCGCTCTCGGCCAGCCGTCGTCCTGCCTGAGCTCCCACGCCCGCAGGTAGGTCTCGGCGGCGGTCTCGTGCTTACCCGCGAGCGCTTGCGCCGCGGCCAGCTCCGCCAGCACGTCGCTGTCGTCGGGAGCCAGCTCGGCAGCGGCCTCGAGCTGGTCGAGCGCCTGTTCGGCCATACCCTCCCGGGCGAGGTAGGCACCGTACATGGCTCGAGCGAAGGGCAGCTCCGGCGCCGTAATCGCGGCCGTGCGCAGCGCGGTCTCGGCGTCCGGGTCGTCGAAACGAGCCAAGCCCGTCCCCAGGCTGGCCAGGATCCACGGATCGTCCGGCTCCAGACCGAGACATGCCCTGAACCGTTCGTAGGCCGAGCTGTCCAGCCCGGCCTCGTGCTCCGCGACACCCAGCCAGCACAGGATCATGGGATCGTCCGGCGACTCCTCGTGGAGCACGCTCAAGCGATCCATCATGCCCTCCCAATCTCCTTCCTCACCGAGCTCCAGGACACGGGCGAGGTCCGCCGACACGTCACTCATCAGGCACCGTACTTGTCGAGTCGCGCTGCGTGCGCGAGGGCGAGCGACATGAGATCTTTGCCTCGCACCACACCCAGGTCACCTCCTCTGCAATCGGTCTCACCGAAGGATTTCGCCGACGGACGGCCCCACGTCGAGGCGATCAGAAGCGGGACGTGGTGCCACGAGTGCTCCCGATAGAGGGTCGGGGTCGAGTGGTCTCCCGTCACGACGAGGACCGCCGGATCCAGAGCCGTGAGCCGCGGGACCAGCGCGTCGACCTCCTCGATGGCAGCCACCTTGCCGTCGAAGTCTCCGTCGTGGCCGTAGGAGTCGGTGTCCTTGAAGTGGACGAAGACGAAGTCGTGTTCGGCGGCGATACGCTCGACGAGCGTGACCGTATCCTCCGTGGACGAGGGTACGCCCGGGATCGCCATCCCCGCCAACCGGGCGACCCCCCTGTACATCGGGTACCTGGCACAGCCGGCCGCCCTCAGTCCGTAGCGGTCCAGGTAGGACGGATAGGGCTCGTAGCCGGCGAACCCTCGGGCGAGGAAGCCGTTCGCGACCGGCTCGTCGGAGAGGATGTAGCGTACCTGCTCCAGCAGGCCCTGCACCATCTCCGCAGTGCCTCGACCTTCCTCGCTCGCAGGCCGTACCGGGTGGGCCGGCAACCCGGTGCGCTGGGGGTCGGTGTCCTCGAGCTCCGGGAAGAGCCCTTCTCCCCTGAGCACGAGGACGACACGATGCTCCTTCTCCGGGATGAAGTGGACCTCCACGCCATCCGGGGCTTCGATCCCGTCGTTGATTCGATCGACCACACGCCGCGCCTCTTCGTCCGAAGGTCGCCCGGCCCTTCGATCCATCACCGTCCCGTCCTCCGCGAAGGTGGCGAGGTTGAGCCGTGCCGCGACATCACCCGGCGCCAGCTCGAAGCCGACGCCCAGCGCGCTCAGCACGCCTCGACCGATCAGCTTCTCCACCGGGTCGTAGCCGAAGAGGGCGAGGTGCGCCGGCCCGCTGCCCGGCGTGATTCCCTCCCCGACCGGGCTGAGGAGCCCGACCGAGCTCTTCGACGCCAACGCATCCAGGTTGGGCGTCCGCGCCGTCTCCAGCTCGGTGCGCCCGGTGTCGGGGTGCGGCAGCCCACCGAGTCCGTCCAGAACCACGAGGATGATCTTCGGACCGCCTTCGGACCGGATCGCGAGCTCGTCGGGGAGCTGCATCGGCACCATGTGTCTCGCTCCGAGCGCAGAGGTTTGGGGGACCGGCCAGCCGGACGCCGGATCGAAATATAGAACAGTTGCCCCCGGGTTCTATCGGCCCCACCATCCCAGCGAACGGCAGCCCATGGAGACTCCTGCGATAGGGGAAACAGTTGCGATACGACCCATTCCAGATGGAGCGATGGCAGTCGACGTACGAGCATCGCGTTCGCTTCAACCTCTCCGAGAGCGGTGTCCACCCGATGTCGGTGGCAGAGCTCACGGATCTGGTCGGTATGCCCGTGGAAGAGCTTCTGTCCGTCCGCCTGGGTTACGGGCAGTCCAACGGCAGCGACTCGCTCCGAGAGCGGATCGCCGCGCTCTACCAGGGAGCGGACGAATCGAATGTGCTCGTGACCGTGGGTGGAGCAGAGGCCAACTTCACCGCGCTCTGGCAGCTCCTGCAGCAGGGTGAGGGGGCCGCCGTGATGCTGCCGAACTACATGCAGGTACCCGGGCTCCTCACCTCCCTCGGCGGCCGTCTCCAGCCGTTCCACCTCATCGAGGAAGAGGGCTGGCAGCCCGACCTGGCCGAGCTCGAGGAGCGGCTCGCCTCCGGCGCCCGCTTCATCCTGATCACGAACCCGAACAACCCTACGGGCTCGGTCCTCTCCGAGGCGTCGATGAACGGCATCGTCGAGCTCGCGGGGGAGCACGACGCCTGGATTCTCTCGGACGAGGTGTACGCGGGTGCAGAGGTCGCAGAGGGACCGGAGACACCCAGCTTCTGGGGTCGTTACGAACGGGTGATCGCGACGAATTCGCTCTCCAAGGCTTACGGTCTTCCGGGCCTGCGACTGGGGTGGCTCATCGCGCCGAGCGAGATCGTCGAAGAGCTCTGGGGCAGGACCGACTACACCACCATCGCTCCGGCGAACCTGTCCGACGCCCTCGCCACTGTCGCCCTCTCGCCGGGCCCCCGCGACCGGATCATCTCCCGAACCCGAGGCATCATCCGCAACAACCTCGCGGTGCTCGAGGCATGGATGCAGAAGCAGGGAAACCGTTTCAGCTACCGAAGGCCCGATGCGGGTGCGATCTGCTACATGCGCTACGACGTCGACGTCGACTCGCTCGTCCTCGCAGAGGCGCTCCGGGCGGACCAGGACCTTCTCGTGGTCCCGGGAGCGCATTTCGGAATGGAGCGCTACCTCAGAATCGGCTTCGGTCCCCCCGAATCCGAGCTCACCGAAGCGCTCGAGCGCCTGGAAGCCTCCCTGGACGACTTCGCCGCCCACGCGGGCGGCTGACCCGTCGCCTCAGCCGCGCAACCAATGGTCGAGGCGTACCATGGCGACCAGAAACGCCTCTCCCTCGTCCGTCCGATGGGGAGGGAGGCGCTTCACGAGCTCCCGAGCCTGGGCCATGTCGCCGGGAAGGCTCGCTTCCGACGCGTTGGTCCAAAGGCGGCGCAGCTCGGTGATGATATGGTCGGTCGAAGGGTCGGTCATGGTCGGGTTGCCGTCGTCTGGCCTGTGCCTCTAACGTGGCGCGGTCGTGTGGCGCCGTCCATCGTAGGAAGCTCTGTCTCGTCTCTTCAGCACGGGAGCCTGGATCATGAATCGTCGCCTCGCGCTGGGTCTGATCGCGATCTCGGTCCTCTCTCCGGTGGGTCTCTCCGGGCAGGAGGCCCCGCACTTCGATCTGCTGATCAAGGGTGGTCGCGTTCTGGACGGAAGCGGCAATCCATGGTTCCGCGCGGACGTCGGCATCGACCAGGGGCGGATCGTCTCCGTCGGCATCATGCCCGAGGCCTCGGCCGACCGGGTCATCGACGCGACCGGGAAGATGGTGGCGCCCGGCTTCATCGACATCCATTCCCATGCGGACGACAACACCGGGCCTCGGAGTCCCTCGATCCGCTCCGACGACCTCCGCCGCAAGGCGGCGCCCAATGTGGTGAGCCAGGGCGTCACGACCGTGGTGGTCAACCACGACGGCCGATCGGCGTGGCCGATCGCGGACCAGCGGGCCGTCCTCGAGCGCCAGGGGGTGGGCCCGAACGTGATGCTGATGGTTGGACATGGCGAGGTCCGCCGACGTGTGATGGGCGACGACTTCGCACGCCCGGCCACCGACGCCGAGGTCGAGCAGATGCGGGCTCTGGTGCGCCAAGCGCTCGAAGAGGGCGCCGTCGGCATGTCGGCCGGCCTGGAGTACGTCCCCGGACGCTACAGCACCACCGCCGAAGTCGCCGCGCTCGCCGAGGAGCTGCTGGCCTTCGACGGCGTCTACATCTCGCACGAGCGCAGCGAAGGTCCCGATCCGATGTGGTTCTGGCCGAGCCAGGACGAACCCGGCCCTCCGACGCTGATGGATGCGGTCATGGAGACGATCGAGATCGGGCGGCGGTCGGGAGCGCGCGTCGTGGCCTCGCATATCAAGGCAAAGGGGGAGCACTTCTGGGGCGCTTCCGGGACCGCGATCCAGCTGATCCAGCGGGCACGCGACGAGGGCGTGCGCGTGTGGGCCGACCAATACCCCTACGCCACCTCGGGCTCGGACGGGAACACGGTGCTGATTCCCCGCTGGGCGACGGGTCGACAGCGAGGGGGGAATCCGGCCGCCGCAGTCGAGAGCGTGCTCGCCGATGCCGAGGCGGCCGAAGACCTCCGACGGGACATCGCGCACGAGATCCGCAGGCGCGGTGGAGCCGACCGGGTGGTGATTTTCGAACATCCGGACGAGACGCTCGTAGGCCGCTCGGTGGGCGAGGTCGCACGTGATCTGGGCGTCGATCCCGTGGAGGCGGCGATCCGGCTCCAGCTGGACGGAGACCGGAACCGACGAGGGGGAGCGAGGCTTCGAGGCTTCTCGATGTCACAGGGGGACGTGGATGCGTACGCACGCCAGCCCTGGGTCGCCACGGCGTCGGATGGAGGAATCGCGATCCCCGAAGACGGCTCGGTGCACGCGCGCTTCTACGGGACCTTCCCCCGCAAGATTCGGCACTTCGCCCTGGATCGGGACGTCATCCGCCTGGAGCACGCAGTCCGTTCGATGACGTCCCTGCCCGCCCGGATCATGGGGCTGCGGGACCGTGGCATGGTCCAGAGCGGGTTCTGGGCAGACCTCGTGGTGTTCGACCTCGACGAGATCCGGGACGAGGCCACCTTCTTCGAACCGCACCAGCACGCCTCCGGCATCGAGTTCGTGCTCGTGAACGGTCGGCTCGTCGTCGGGGAGGGAGAGATCCTCTACACGCTGCCCGGCCGAGTCATCCCGTCACGACGGGGCGGGGTGCCCGCGAGCGAGCCGTGATCGGACGGTCGCCGAGGTGACTCACCGATGAGGGATGCGATCCGCGACCTCGAGCTGTTGTTGCGGTCCGGCCACGGGCTTCCGCTCTCCGGCGGCGCTCGCCGAGGCGACGGAGGGCTTCAGCGGTTCGGAGATCGAGGAGGTCGTCGGATCGGCACTCTACTCGGCGTTCTCCGGAAGTCGAACGCTGGACACCGAGGCGGTCCGACTCGAGGTCGATCGGACGCGGCCTCTCTCGGTCACGATGGCCGAGCGCATCGACGCGCTGCGTGCGTGGGCAGCCGAACGGGCGGTGTCGGCGAACTGAGGCGCACGCCTAGTCGGAAGCCCCCTCGAGCGGCTCCACACATTCGGGCACGTCGTTGGCGGGCGAGTTCACGAGTGTCGAGACCGGATCGGTGACGAGCTCGCCCCGGTAGGGCTCCAGAAGCGTGACCGCCTCGCTCCCTTGGATGCCCGCATCGAGCCAGGACTCGCGATTCCCCTCCGAGATGACCGCCGGCATCCGGTCGTGGATCGGCTCGACGGTCGCGTTGGAATCCACCGTGACGATGGTGAACGTGTAGAGCGGATCTCCTCCCCGCTTCCACTTCTCCCAGAGCCCCGCGAAGCTGAGCGGCTCTCGCCCCGGACGGTGGATCCAGAAGGGCTGTTTCCCGCCGGGCCGCTTCTGCCACTCGTAGAATCCGTCGGCGAGAACCAGACAGCGGCGGCGCTCGGCCGCCTGCCGGAACGAAGGCTTACGCAGGAGCGTCTCGGCCCGAGCATTGATCGTACGGGCCCCCATGGCAGGATCCTCCGCCCAGTGGGGCACGAGACCCCAGCGCAGCAACCCCATCCTCGTCCCATGCCCATCACGGGCGACGACCGGAGCCTCCTGCGTGGGCGCGATGTTGTAGCGCGGACGATACTCGAAGGCGGGGACAGGAACGTCGAAGACCTCCACGAGGTCCTCCAGCGGGGTCGTGAGAGTGTACCGCCCGCACACGGTCAGGCTCGACTGTCGAGCATCTCCGCTTCGCGGCGCATCACGACGAGACGCCGCCCCTCTTCGAGATGCTTGCGGTATCCGAGGAGGTGGAACAGCTCGAGGGCGTACCAACGGGCCACACGACGGTTCGCCACCAGCACACCGGGGCGCCCGGGATCGCGGGTCACGCCGGGGAGCCAATGCACGATCCGGTCGGCGTGAATCTGCCGCAGCCAGCGGCTCACCTTGAGCCACCAGGGACTGAACCGCTGGACGAGAAAGAACCCGTCGTTCCCCTGCTCCTGGTAGAGTGGCATCAGGATCTGGGACCGCGCCCTCGCCCGCACTTCACCGCCGCGATCGAAAGCGATCACCTCACCCTCCTGCACCGAATCGAAGCTCCGGAAGCCGGGACGCATCGTGAAGCCGTCGCCCGCCTCGAAGTGGTGCTTGTGACGCATCTCGAGCGCGCGCGGCAGCCCCTTGACCGCCTTGCGCAGCATCTTGCGACTCGCCGCGACCGCGGGAACGTCGCTCTCCCGGATCAGCCCGGATTCGGCGAGCGCGATCCAGATCGCGGCCTCCGTGCGGTCGACCGACATCGGATCCTCGTGCTGCCCGCCCTCGAAAACCGCGCTGACGAAGCCCCGGCGACCGAGGTATTCGAGCATCGTGCCCTCGACGAGCTCTTCCAAGCCGAGAACGAGGGGGACGGGGATGCTCATCGCGAAGGCACGGTTCTGCAGGGTATCGGCGACCGTCGTGAAGATCCCGCCGGGGCCGGACGTCGTGTGAAGGTCGATCACGTAGACGGTGCCTCGTGAGGCGTCGGCCACGTCGTCGATCGCCCGCAGGAGCTCCACGAGCTCGTGATCCTCCGGGCACGTCCCGTTCAGTCCCGGATTCGAGAGCAGCTGCCCGACCCGATCGATCTCCCAGGCCCGGTTGAGATCGATCGCCATGAAGCGCCGGCCTTGGGCGAGCGCCATGCGGTTGCCGGCCAGCCCGACGAACTCTCCTCGAAGATTGAAGCCATTGTGGGAGAGTCGCCCGAGCACACGCTCGAGGGCGAGGACGCCGGCGGGCTCGTTTCCATGGAGCCCACCTACACAGATGAGGGTCGGACCGGCTTCCTCACCCCGGATCCGACCCAGGATTCGTTCGAGTTCAAGCCCCACTATTCTTCCTCTAGTCGCTCCTGTAGAAGCTGATACGCGATCGGCATGAAGTCCGACTCACTGATCAGCCCCACCAATTTGTGGTTTCGGACCACGGGCAAACAGGACACCCGATGGACCCGCATCGTGTCGATCGCTTCCTGCGTGGTCGTCTCCGGCGAGATCGTGATCGGCTTGTGTTCCATCACGTCCTTGACCGGAACGGCCGCACGATCGTCCTGATCGAGCTGCGACACCATCCGAAGAATCTGCCGGTACGAGACGAGCCCCACGAGATTGTGCTGGTCGTCCTCGACCGGCACGTGGCGGATCTGCTTTCGGTACATGAGGAACGCCACCAGCTCGAGGAGCTCGTCCTCCTGTACCGTGAAGAGGTGCGTCGTCATGTACTGCTCGACACGCCCGAAGTTGGGTTTCCAACCGCCCGCTTCCGTCAGCTCCGCGAGCGCCCACTCGTGCACCGGCCGGCCGGTCTTCTGTCGCTCGACCGTCGCCGCCGTGAGCGCAGTCAGACGCTCACCCCGGGTCCCCTGCCCCTTCATGCGCCGCAGAGAGCGCACGGTCCAGGCCGATCCGGTCGCTCGCTTCTTCACCCGCTCCTCGACGGTGCCGAGATACCGCTCGATATCCTCTTCGGCGATCCGGCCCGTGAGCGCTCGACGCGCGGTGGGGAGCAGCCGATCCAGCACGAGCTCGGGCGCGCTGACCGCGTCCCCATCGAACCATAGGAAGCCGGCATTCAGCCCGTGTCGCGCCGCAACGAGGAAGTTCGACTTCACGTCGTCGAAGTCGAGCTCCTCCGAGATGTCCTCGACCTCCTCGGCCAGCCCGAGCACGACACCGATCCAGAAGACCGCGTTCGAGACTTCGTCGAGCACCGTGGGACCGGACGGCAGCACGCGGCACTCGATTCGCAGGTGCGGCTTGCCTTCACTGATCCCGTAACAGGGTCGGTTCCAGCGATACACCGTGCTGTTGTAGAGTTGTAACGCCTGCAGCTTCGGGACACCGCCGGCGTCCAACACGGCGAACGGGTCCTCGTCCAGCTCCTCCGCGAGCAGGACCCGGAACTGCGAGATGTCACGCTGTAACACCTCGATGACCGAGTCCCGCACCCAGGCATCCCCGAACCGCACGCGGGGTGCCAGATCGCGAAGGTCGAGTGTGGAGCTCCGCGTATCGAGCGACTGTTGGAAGAGCGCGATCCGCGTCTCGGCCCAGAGTCGCTTCCCGAAGAGAATCGGCGAATTGACGGCGGCGGCCATGATCGGGGCCGCGACCGCCTGGGCGATGTTGTACATGTTCGCGAACTCTTCCGCGCTCACCTGCAGGTGCACCTGACAGCTGGTGTTGCAGGCCTCGAGCATCACCGAGTCGTGCTCGATCTGCAGCTCGTCGCGACCCTCGATACTCAACCGGTAGACGCCGCCGCGCATCTTGTTCATCGCCTCGTTGAGCGCGTAGTACCGCGCCTTGGGCGTGATGTTGTCCAGCGAGAGATCGGACTTGCTGAGCGTCGGGAGGATTCCCGTCAGCACGACCTCCGCACCTTCTTCGGCGGCCGCCGCACGCACGAGGTCGAGGAGCTGCTCGATCTCGGCCTCGAGAGCGTTGAAGCAGCGACCCTCGATGACGTGCGGGCTCAGGTTCATCTCGAGGTTGAAGCGGGCGAGCTCCGTGGTGAAAGGCTCGTGTTCCTTCAGCCGCTCCAGGACCTCGACGGCGACCGGGGCGGGCCGCCACTGTCGATCCACCAGGAACATCTCCTGCTCGCAACCAAAACGTCGAACACCCGATTCGATCATGCCCTCCCGAAGCATGCGCTCCAGGGCCTGGACATCGCGTAGCAGATGTTTGGTGAAGTTGCGGACCTTGTCAGATCCGAACTCGGGGACGAGGTCTGTTCCCATCGGTTGCCTTGGCGAAAGACCGGTTCGGTGAGGGGGGAGTCTACGACGGGAAGTCGACCCCGATCAAGCCGAGATCAATCCATGAAGGTAGCGATTTCGTCGAGCGGCTTCTTCTCGATGTCCGGCACCTCCGCATCGTCGGCGGGAGAGCCCACGACGAGAAGAAGAAAAGGCCTCTCGTTCTTGGGTCGGCCGAGGATCTCGTTGAGGAAGCCCATGGGCGACGGCGTGTGGGTCAGCGTCGCCAGGCCCGCGTTGTGCAACGCGGTGATCAGGATTCCGGTGGCGATGCCCACGGACTCCGTCACGTAATAGTTCTTGAGCCGGGTGCCGTCCTCCGTGAGCTCGTAGCTCTCGGCGAAGATGGCGATCAAGCAGGGAGCGACTTCCAGGAACGGCTTGTGCTCGTCCGTGCCGAGATGGCGGAGCGCCTCCAGCCACTCCGGCGGCGCCTTGTGCTCGTAGAAATCCCGCTCCTCTTCCTCGGCCGCTTCACGAATCTGCTTCTTGACCGACGGGTCGGTGATCACCACGAAGTGCCAGGGCTGCCGATTCGCCCCGTTTGGGGCGGTTCCGGCCGCGCGCAGACAATCCTCGATGACCTCGCGAGGTACGGGCCTGTCCGAATAGTGCCGGACCGTGCGACGACGCCGGACGTCTTCATAGAAGGCGGACGCCCGGGTCCGCATCTCGTCCTCGCCCCTCTCCACGAAGGTCGTCAGGGGTACTGGCTGATAGTCGCTCATCCTCCTCCGAGGGCTCGATACGCAGCGATGAAGCCGCCGTGATCCTCGACGGCCTGGAGCACGCGCCCGGGGGGCAGACCCAGGGTGCCCGAGAGCACGCGCACGTTCACGAGAGAAACGTAGTCGCGATCGGAGATCCGCAGCGTGTTCCAGCGACTCCTCGGCGTGGAGGCGAACTGCTCATAAAGCGAACCCAGATCACCCAAGGGACTTCCGTCACCGAACTCGACGTGGACATCGGCGACCGGCATGCCGAAGGTACTCGCGATCGACGACCAACTCGACCCACGCAGCCGATTGGCGGCCACTGCGTCGGTCGATATCCCCGCCCTGACCGAAACGAAAAGCACGACGGGAAGCTCCTCGGCCGGCAGCCGCCACTCGCGAAGGATGCGCACTTCCTCGGCACCGACATCGAAGAAGCGTCCGACGGCCTCGAGATAGAACTGCACGTCGGGCTCGCCCCCCGTTTGGCCTGCGCCGACCACAGGACAGGCGAGCGCGAGCGCCATCGATGTCAGAATCGCTGAAATGGGTCTCATCACCCTTGCTCCCCGGGGGCATCCCCTCGTGCAGACCCCGATCACAATCTTCCACACATCCCTCCGATCGGCCAGTTGTCCTGCCCTGAGAATCAGATGTTTCCTGTCTTCCCAAGGCGGCAGGACCCCGTCACGGCTCCGCTGGCACGACTCTTGATGCTCTAAGGGTCCACAGGGATGTGAGGGGAAGCCCCCGCAGGGATGAGGAGGCAATCATGGCAACGCATGACCCACACCGGCACGGAAACCCGAGAGACGAAGCTGTCGAGCTGCATGCACCGGTCACGCCCAAGGTGGCCGAGGCGCCCGCGCCGGCAGTGACGGACGTCGTCTTCGACTTCGCCGACGGGAAGGTCCCCGATCTTCTTGGCCTGACCATGATCCTCACCGCCCAACAGATCGCCGAGAAGGGCCAGGTTCAGGTCTGGCTCCTGAACGTCCCGGAGCGCACCTGGGCGATCTTGAGGGCCCTGGGACTGGACCCGCTCTTCGCACGCTTCCCGAAACCGAGGACCCAGCCGAGCTGACGCGACACGGCTGGTCGTGGAACGGCAAGAGGCCCCCTGCGATATGCAGGGGGCCTCTTTGGTCGCACAACGCGATGTCCTCCGTGGAGGACAGGGATCTTATTTCCCGGTCCGGGACAACATGTAGCCGCGGAGTCGACTAGAGGACGATGCGCTGACGGCTCTCCGGATCCCACCGCGGTCGCTCGGTTCGGCTCGCGACCTCGGCGCCCACGAAAAACATCAGCTTGGAGATCCTCGACGCCTTCTCGGCGCCGATTCGATCGACCTCGTCGTCACGACCGTGGTAGTCCTCGTGCGTTCCGTTGAAGAAGAACAGGATCGGCACGCCCGCACGGGCGAAATTGAAGTGATCCGACCGCCCGTAGAAATTCTCCTCGGGCCAGATGTCGTCGATCGGCTCCATGTCCAGCTCCGGATGCCGAGCGTTGACCTCTTCGAGCGTCTCGCCCAGGTCCGAGTGCTCCTTGCCGATCACCACGATCTGATCGGTCCAGTTCCGCCCGATCATGTCCGCGTTGATGTTCGCCACGATCTGCTCCATCGGCACCGGGGGATTCGCCACGAATTCACGGCTTCCCCAGAGACCCTTCTCTTCCCCGCTCACCAGCAGGAAGATGATCGACCGCCTGGGTGGGGTGGACATACTGGCGAAGGCCTCCGCCACCTCCACGATTCCGGTGGTGCCGCTCCCGTTGTCGTCGGCTCCGTTCCAGATGGAGTCCCCGCTCGCATCCGGCGCCCTCATTCCCACGTGATCCATGTGGGCGCTGTACAGGACGTATTCGTCCTCGAGCTCCGGATCGCTTCCCTCGAGGATTCCGACCACGTTGGGAGCACGCTGATCCTCGTGCACCTGCAGTCGGGGCGAGAGCGTGATCTCGAGCCCCGGCACCGGATGGATCGTCATCTCGGCCACGTTTCGAACGCGCTCGAGGCTGGCCCCGTTGACCTCCAGGAGCGCCTCGATCGACTGCTCGCGCACGGTGAAGGACGGAGCGCGCGAGGCCGAGCCGATCCTCTGCGCGATCCGGGAGGCACTCTGGCTGACGCTGCGCTGCCAAGCCGCGTCCGTGCCGCTGGAAACCGAGAGGACCGAGGTAGCCCCCGCGTCCTGCAGCGACCGGACGGCGATACGCTCCGCCCTCTGCGACCCGCCGGCCTCGGCGAGATAGACCACGTGGCGGCCGACCACGGCGTCACCGGCGCCCTCCCGGTCGACCGGACCGCCCACGAGGACGACCCCGCCGCTGAAGTCTCCCTCGACCGGCGTCCGCCCGACGGTCACGTCCTCCCCGAAACGCAGCGACCCGCTCCCCATGACCTCGATGCCGGACGATGCGTAGTCCGGCTGGACCCGTTGAATCGGATAGTGCTGCAGGAAGGAACCCTCGTCCCCACCCGGGCGAAGCCCGAAACGCTCGAATTCGGAGGCGATCCAGGCGGCCGTCATGTCGAGTCCACGGCTGGGCGTGTCGCGCCCGCCCATGGAGTCGTGCGCGATGACGCCGATGCGCCGGCGGTAGTCGGCCTCGGTGATCGTGGCAGCCGCCTTCAGCACCTCGGGATCTTCTCCCGAGCCGTTTTGAGAGGCTGCATCCTGGGCACACGCGGAACCCGTGGCGACCGCGAAGACCAGAGCGGTGAGTGAGAGCTTCTTCATACTTTTCTTGCCGACTCGAACGGTGACTCCATGCCGGTCCGAAGACCGAAACCCGACGAGGAAGTTACCAAATCGGGGGGGGGAGCCAAGAACGGCCCCACCCCCCGGTACCCCACGGCGATCTAGCTGGCCGACAGCGCCCGGACAGGATCCACCCGGCTCGCCCGCATGGCGGGGATGTAGGAACCGAGCGAGGTCACTCCGACGATCGTCAGAACCACGATTGCGAAGGTCCATGGATCGCGGGGGCTGACGCCGACCAGGATGCCCGCCATGGCCTGGCCGAGGAGCGCAGCCAACACGACGCCTGCGACGACACCGATCAGGGCGCGACTCATACCCTGCCGCACGACCATCCCGCGCACGACCCCGGAGTCCGCACCCATCGCCATGCGGATCCCGATCTCGTTGGTGCGCTGGCCCACTGCGTACGCGGTCACGCCGTAGATCCCCACGGCTCCGAGCACGAGGGAGATCAGGGCGAAGATGCCCATCATGCCGCCGAGGAGCGACCAGCCGGCGACCGCTCTGTCGACGAGGGTCGACATCGGCAAGATGCTCACCACGGGCTGATCGGCATCGACCTCCCAAATCGCCTGCTTCAACGCATCCGCGAACGAGCTGGGATCCCCCGCCGTGCGGACGGCGATCTGACGCCGACGAACGGGGTTCTGCGTCACGGGAATGAAAGCCGAAGCCTCAATCCCCCGGTCGACGCTCCGTTCGAGGTGATCCTGCACCACCCCCACGATCTCGGCCGGCTCTCCCTCACCCCAGTGGATGCGCTTTCCGACCGCATCTTCTCCGGGGAAGTAGCGGCGCACGAACGTCTCGTTGACCACCACGACCGCGGGGGCGTCGGACCGGTCGGACTGCTGGATCGCACGGCCCGAGCGCAGCTGGAGACCCATCGTCGCGAAGTACGAGTCGGAGATGTGTCCGACCCGTGTCGGGTAGCCGGCCTCGGACTCGGGTACGCCCGGGATCGTGAAGGTCCGGCCCCAGTTCGATCCCCCGAGGGGGACGGCCTGGATCGCGGCGGCGCTCTCCACGCCGGGAACCGCCCGGATCCGTTCGAGAAGCTGCTCGTGGAGGGGCGCGAAGGCCTCGGCGTCCTCGTACTTGTTGAGCGAGGGGGTCAGCGTCATGACGAGCAGCCCCTCGGCCTCCCAGCCGAAGTCCTGCCGTGTCATGCCCACGACGCTCTTCACCATCATCCCACCGGCCACGAGCAGCATGACCGCCAGAGCGGTCTGCAGGACGATGAGGGAGCTCCCGAAGCGAGCCCGTCCTCTGCCCATTCCACCCCTTCCCCCCGAGCGGAGCTCGGTCGCACCGGACCGGGCGGCTCTCAGCGCCGGGGCGAGTCCGAAAACGACCGCAGAAGCCGCCGACACGAGCAGCGCAAACGCCACCACCGTGCGGTCGAGGCTGAAATCCAGGGAAGCAGGCGTATTCGTCGGAAGGGCGGCGACGATCAGCCGATTGCCCCAGATGGCGAGGAGGATCCCCGCTGCGCCCCCGAAGAACGCGAGAACGCCGCTCTCGGTCAGGAGCTGCCGGACGATTCGGCCCCGGCCTGCACCCAGTGCTGCGCGTACGGCCAGCTCCGCCCGACGCGCGTTCGCATGCGCGAGCAGCAGGTTCGCCACGTTCACGCAGGCCATGAGCAGCACGAAGCCCACGATCACCATGAGGACGATCGAGGCCTGGAGCGCGACGTCTCCGGCCATGTCCCGCTTGAGCGGGACGACGTCCATCGTCCAGCCGTCGTTCGAGTCCGGGAACTCGGCCTGCAGCTGACGGGCCACATCCAGAACCGCGCGGTCTGCCTCGGCCTCGGTCACCGAGGGCCGCAAGCGCCCGATGGCTTCGTCGCCGTGCGCCCCTCGCACGGCAAGCGGGTCCATCCGCCCCGGTACGTAGAGGTCCGGGCGATCCTGGTTGAAGGTGAATTCCGGAGGCATGATGCCGATTACGGTCGCGACCTCTCCGTCCAGCATGAGCGTCGAGCCGAGGACCGCTGGATCCCGCGCGAAGCGTCGCTCCCAGAACTCGTCTCCGAGCACGGTTACGAGGGGGGCGCCCTCGCGGTCGTCCTCCTCACGGAAGCCACGGCCGATCACGGGAGCCGTCTTCAAGACCGAGAAGGCATTCCACGTCACCCACGCGCCGAAGACGACCTCGGGCTGGTCTCCACCCGTGAGGTTGAAGGTGGCCTGATCGAAGGCGAAGACGTCCTCGAAAGCCTCGTCCGCTCTTGCACGGACCTCCCAGGCGTCCGCCACGCTCATGTCCGTGCCGGTCCAGCCTCGCTCGAGGTGCTGGGCGTCGATCTTGACGAGCCGATCCCCATCCGGATACGGCAGCGGCCGTAGCAGGAGCCCGTTCACGATGCTGAATACGGCCGCGTTCGCGCCGATCCCGAGCGCGAGCGTGAGAATCGACGCGATCGCCATCAACGGACGTCGACCCAAAGCCCTCAGCGCATAACGTACGTCTGCTACGAAATCCCCCACGACATCACCCCCCATCCTCATCTCGTTGATCCTCTGTCCGTCTCCACGCCCAAACGCATGCCGCAACCGCTGTCGGCCCCCATCCACGGCGGCATCCCGCACGGCCGACGCCCAGGCGAATGCGACACCCCAGCGGCCTCGGCGAGCCCGCTCTCGCTCCAGGTGGCGCCCGAAGGTCTCGCACATGTCCGCCCCGTAACGCTCCCGGAAGGGACTCGGCCACGCCTTGAGAAGCCGGCGATACAGCTCGATCGATCGCCGGTCGGGCTCGGCGGGCCGTTTCTCGAAGGTCACGCCGGCTCCAGATCCACCGGCACCGCCTTCGCGCGTGCAATCCGGAGTAGCTCGGCCATGTGCTCGACCTCCTCACGCAGCACACGGCGGCCGTTCGGCGTGATCGAGTAGAACCTTCGCTTACCGCGATCGTGCGGCGCATCGGCCGGCGGCTCGATCTCCTCGATGAGATCCTTCGCCGACATCTGCCGCAGCGTCCCGTAGAGCGTCCCGGGCCACAGCTTCATCGCGCCGTCCGTGCGCTCCAGGACCTCCTCCATGATCGCCGATCCGTGCAGGTCGTGATCCGCCAGAGCCAGGAGAATCTGGAACCAGTGGGCTTTCAACGGACTTCCGTAGGTCATGGGTGCTCCATGTATACGTTTTCGTATATATACCTACGGGTAGCTTTTCCTCCGGGTTTCAAACCTGCCTCAGGGGTCGATCGGCACCCTGCTTCGGACGATGGGGAAGTCCGCGCCGGTCTGGATCCAGTCGTCGAGAATCGCCCAGTTGACGAAGCCGTCGTCGGCTCTCGGCTCGAGGAGGTGGAAGGCCAGCCGTCCGAGCGGCTGATCGACGGGCACCACGAACGTGCCTGCTTCGATCGAGCGGACTTCGGGTCGGTAGGCACCCTGGACTTCCCGCTCGTTACGGTTCTGGAAGGCCCGCTCCGACACGCTCGTGGAGTCCACGCGAAAGACCTCCACCTCCAGGCTTCTCGCGCCCTCGAGGGGCTGCATGCGCACGCCGTGGGCCCGCAGTCGATCGAGCACGTCCGAGAGCTCGGGGGGGACCAGGTACGCGGCCGGAGCCACCTCGGTCTCGACCGCCTCGAAGCTGCCGTACTCGTACATCTCCACCGGGTTCGACACGTCCCTGCGCCTCAGCATCACCTCGCCCGTCTCCGGGTGCCGTTCCTCGTCCACCTCGCCCATGAGGATCGTGACCCGTTCCGTCGATCGTCGGGGTCGCGATCGCACGGTCAGCGCCTCCCCTACCACGCTCGTCGCATCCGCATCACGCACGGTCCCGGCGATGCGCTCAGCGTGCGCGTGCGCGTAATTCAGCACCTCCTCCACGAAGTAGAGCGTGGCGTACACGCGATCGCGGAACGTGGCATACGCATAGGCCTCGCTCAGAATCCCGAACCGGTTGCGGAGACCGAGGTAGTTGTTGTTGAAGCGCGGACGATGGTCGAAGGTGCGCCAGGCGGGCTCGACGTCACCGCGGCCGAAGCTGTTGCCGTAGTAGTAGTAGTCCCAACTTCGCTTGGCTCTGACCTCCGCGGTCAACCAGGGGAACCAGTTCTCGCGCAGCAGATCGTCGATGGACCGGGGCGTGTCGGGGTGCAGGGGCGGTGAGTAGGTGAGATGGTAGGCGTGGCGGGTCCCGTTGGTCGTGTGAAGGTCGACCCCGATCTCGGGGTCGTATTCGGTCAGCAGCCTCGCCAGGCTGCGCGCCTCCGGAGAATCCAGCTTCATGTGATCCCGGTTCAGGTCCAATCCCATGGCATTGGGTCGACGGCCCATCCCACCTACGGGACCGTGCTGCCGCGGCCGGTTCGTCAGCGCGACCTGCTCGTTCCCGTCCGCGTTGTAGATCGGTGCCACGAGCAGGACGAGTCGATCGGTCCAGTCCGGATACGCTCCCTCGATCCAGTCCCGCACGAGCATCAGAACGGCTTCCTTCCCCGGCACCTCGCCGCCGTGGATGTTGCCCTGCAGATAGACGCGCAGCTTTCCCGAAGCCCGGACCGTCTCCGGATCCGCGTCCGGCACGTCCCCGACCACGAGCAACGGCAATGTCCGGCCCTCGCTCGTCTCACCGAAGCTCGTGAGATGGACGTGCGGACTGGCCTCCGCGAGCGCGCGCATCATGTCGACGACCTCGTCGTATCGAGAGGTCTCGACGAAGTCGGTCGCCTCTGCGGTGGTTTGCAGGTGGGACAGGTCGGGCGTCTGTTGTGCGGCGGCTGCCCCCGCCGAAAAGACGGCGAGGCAGGCCCAGCGGACGAGTGACTGCACGAAGCCTCCGGGTCGGAGCGGCGATTCTAGGCTGAGTCTACGCCGGAAACCGCTCCGCCAAAACACTCAGTCGCCCGAAGCGCTCCCGACAGACCCGCATCGTGATCTCGGTATCGATCTCGTGATCCCTGAAGCGGCGCTGCCGCTCGTAGTAGCCCGACGGGTCGCGCCAGGTCGGCTCGACGTTGATGCGCCAAGCCCGCCCTCCGAACACCTCGTACAGCGGGAACAGCCCACTGTCCACGGCGATCCGGACCAGCTCGAGCGAGTCCGAGGGCTCGGACTTCCAGCCCGTGGGGCACGGCGAGTGGATCAGCAGGAAGCTCGTCCCCTGCGTGTCGAAGGCCGTTCGGAGCTTGCGCCGGAAGTCGTCGGGATGCGCGATCGAGAGCGTGGCCGCGTAGGGAATCTCGTGGGCGGCCATGATCGCCATCACGTCCTTCTTGCCCTCCTTCTTTCCGAGGGGCGTCGTGGTCGTACGCGCTCCCGGTGGCGTGGCCGAGGAGCGCTGCCCTCCGGTGTTTCCGTAGATCTCGTTGTCGTAGCAGATGTAGACGATGTTCTCGTTGCGTTCCGCCGCCGCGGAGAGCGTGGCCAGCCCGATGTCGTAGGTCCCGCCGTCTCCGGCCCAGCAGATCACCTGTCCGGACTCCCCGTTCAGGTCTCGGATGCTCGCGAGTCCGGAGGCGACCGCGGCGCTCCCCGCGAAAGTCGTGCAGACGGTCGGGACGCCGTAGCTCGTGGTCGGGAAGGCGCCTGCCGTCACGGCCCCGCAGCAGGCGGGGATCGCGAGCATGCAGGTGTCCTCCGCCTCGGCCAGCGCCCGCCCGAGCATGGTCAGGCCGACACTCATCCCACAGCCGCCGCAGTTCGTGTTTCCCGCCCGCAGGAGGCATTCCTCCACGCAGGGGATCTCGGGGATCGGATCGAATACGCTGCTCGGTCCACCGTTCACGGAGCTCATACCATCACCTCCCGCTCCGCGATCTGGGTCCAGACGGGCGGACCCACGGCCGATCGGCCATTCAGATCGTCCAGCGCGTCGTCCAGCGTCTCGGGGGTGACGTCGCCTCCCCCGATCCCGACGAGGTAGTTCTGAATGAGCAAGTCGTCGCGGTGGCCCTGGAAGGCCGCCCGTGTGTCCTGCCACCAAACACCCCCCAGCCCGGCGGCGTAGTCCCGGTCCAGCACCCCGACCTTGCCGGCCGTCCGGCAGGCCTCCCGAAGGGCGGCCTCCGGGAAGGGGCGAAACATGCGCATGTTGACGAGGCCGACCCGCTCACCCGAGGCACGGCGCTCACGGACGATCTCGCGCGCCGTCGTCGCGACCGAGCCCGAGACGAGCAGCACGACCTCGGCGTCCTCCGTATGGAACGTCTCGATCGACGCTCCGGGGTCCCGCCCGAAGACTTCCACGAACGCCCTTCGGCTCTCCTCGAACACTTCGGGAACGGCCTCCATCGCGTCCTGGATCTCGCGCCGCATCGAGGCCGTGACGTCGGGCCAGATGAGGCCGCCCAGCGTTCTCGGGGCGTCGTGCCGCAGCCGATGCGGCAGGGCGAGGTCGGGGAGGTATCGATCCACCAACCCCTGCTCGGGAAGATCCGTCTCTCCCTGCGTGTGGCTGACGATGAACGCATCCATGCACACGAGGGCCGGGAGCAGAATGCGTCGGTCCTCGGCCAGCCGGAAGGCCAACAGCGTGAAGTCGGCCACCTCCTGGTTGGTCTCGCAGTAGAGCTGGATCCACGGGAAGTCACGGAGCATCAAGGTGTCGCCCTGATCCGCCCAGATGTTCCAGGGAGGCCCCAACGTACGATTGACGGCGACCATCACGATCGGGAGCCGGTAGAACCCGGCCGTCATGATGTTCTCGACCATGTACGCGAGCCCGTTCGACGAGCTGGCCGTGAAGGATCGCGCGCCGGCGAGTGAAGCCCCGATGCTCACACCCATGGCACTGTGCTCGCTCTCCACGGGCACCACCCGCCCCTTCGTGAAGGGGAAGGCCGCCACGCGCTCGACGATCTCCGTCTGCGGCGTGATCGGATAGATGCCGCAGGCCATCCCCCGGGCGGTCCGGTTGGCCTCTCCGGCCGCAGCCAGCGCGTATCCGGCGGCATGGTTTCCGGTGACGACTTCGATCGCCATCGAGTTCTCCTCTCGTACGGCCTTCGCGACAGCCGATCCCTCTCGGATGCTCGGCCGGCGTCGGTTACAGATGACTCATGAAGACCACGTTCCTGGGGCACTCGGTCACGCAGATCCCGCACCCCTTGCAGTAGGCGTAGTCGAAGACGAGGTCGTGTCCGACCCGCTTGAGCACGCCTTCGGGACAGTACGTGACGCAGATGTCGCACTCGTTGCACACACCACACGAGAGGCATCGGCGGGCCTCGGTCGGATCCCGAAGCCCTTCGTGGATCTCGTCGAAGGTCGAGATTCGCTGCTCGGCGCCCAGCGCCTGGCCCTCTTGGACCGGCGCCCTCTCGAACAAATGCATCCGAAGGGCATCGTCCCGGATCACCTCGTCGTGCCAGACGTCGACGTCGGAGCGGACTCGGGAGTCTCGCCCCGTCGGCACGACCTCACCGGAGAGCGTCTGGTGGACGTGGCGTGCCGCCCGCCGACCGCTTCCGATCGCGCCCGCGACCGTGCCCTCCTGTGTGGCCAGGTCACCGACGGCGAAGACGGGCCGCTCGAGCATCCCCAGCAGACGGTCTCCCTCCCGAACCTCCGTGCCCTCCGGAAAGACCGAGAGATCGGGAGATTGGCCGAGTGCGAGGACGACCCTGTCGCAAGGGATCTGGAATTCGGAGCCGGGGATCTCCACCGGCCTCCTGCGACCGGAGGCATCGGGCTCGCCGAGCTCCATGCGTCTGCACAGCAGACCGTGAGCGGCAGAGTCTCCGTCGGCCTGGGCGACCGGCTGGAGCGCGATGGGCTGTCTCAGAAAGTCGAGCTGCACGCCCTCCTCGATCGCCTCTTCGATCTCTTCCCGGATGGCCGGCATCTCGGCCCTGGTACGGCGATAGATCACCCGAACCGATTTCGCTCCCAACCGCAGCGCCGAACGAGCCGCATCCATGGCGGTGTTGCCGCCTCCCACGACCACCATGTCCTCTTCGTCCACCCGGATCTGCCCGCGCTTGACCCGGTCGAGGAAGTCGATGCCCTGCATCACGACGTCGGTCCCGCCGACGCCGAGCTGAAGGCCGCGCAGCTCCTGAAGGCCCGTGGCGACCACGACCGCGTCGTAAGCCTGACTCAGCTCCAGCAGTCTGCGGCGGTCGACGGGTGAGTCCGTCACGATCTCCACACCCAGATCCTGGATCCGGTCGAGCTCCCGGTCGAGAACGTTCCTGGGAAGGCGGAAGTCCGGGATGCCCGAGCGCAGCAGGCCCCCGGCCTCGGGCGCTCCCTCGAACACGACGACCGAGTACCCGGCCAGGGCGAGCTGATAGGCCGCGGTGAGGCCGCCCGGTCCGGATCCGACCACCGCGATCCGCTCGTCCCGGTCGGCGACCGGCCGAAGGCTGACCGAGCCCTCGTCCCCCGCATACCGCTCCAGCTCCCGGACATTGACCGCCCCATCCAGCTGAATCCGATTGCACGAGGCCATGCAGGGCGCGGGGCAGACGCGTCCGCAGACCGAGGGAAACGGGTTGGTCCGAAGCAGGATCTCGAGCCCCTCGTCGACGCGGTCCTTCGCGAGCGCGTGCAGGAAAGCCTGCACGTCGTTGCCTGCGGGGCAGACGTGGTTGCACGGAGGTACGTACTGTTGCCTGCGTGGCTGCTCCGTGGCCCACTGCCCCGTCTCGATCCCGGGTGGCGCTCCCCCGTCGCCCGCCACGAAGCTCGGTCCCCGGACCACGGGCTCGGGCCGCACCGTTCCGACCTCTGCTGCGACACCGACCGCTTGCGCGACGGCGAGCCCTGCGTGTGCGTCACGAGCGGCCGCGACGTTTCCGCCACCGAATCCGAGGTGGTCGAGCGCCGCCAGCATCTCCTCGAGGGGAATGTCGAGCAGCCGCGCCACGGCACCCGCGAGCGCCGTGTTCACGATCGGAACCGAGCGGCTGCCGAGGCCGTGCGCTCTCGCGATGGCCGTCGCGTCGACAGCGGCGATCGAATGTCCGGGGAAGCGCTCCGTGAACGAAGCCGCCGCGTCGGGCGAGTTCAGGAGTACCCAGCCCCCCGGCCGCAGGCCCTTGGTGATGCCGAGGCCGATCAGCGTGGGGTCGAGGACGATCACGTGGTCCGGCTCGTATACGAGGTTGCGGACGGTGATCGGCCCGTCGGAGTAGCGGCAGAACGCCTGGATCGGAGCGCCCGACCGCTCCGCGGCGTAGAGTCCGAACGCCTGGACGGACTGCCCCCGAAGGAATCGAGAGGTCGCGATCAGCTTGGCGAGGGTCACGCCACCCTGACCACCTCGTCCGTGGATCCTCAGCTCGACCATAGAACCCTCCCGCGCATGGGCGGGAGTCGGTCTCATTGAGCCCTGCTGCGCCCTCGCCGGATGTGGACGTGACTTACCGAACTAAGGATGGGGTGCCCTGCCGGACTCCGAAGTCGGGATTTCTTCGCCCCGTGTCGTACGAGGTTTCACCACGCGGGTGCCGCACCGGCCAACGACAAAGGGCGGCCGCCCGAAGGCGACCGCCCTTGTGTCCTGTCGCAGGACTTGGCCTGCGGCTCAGACGGCGAACCCGCTCTCGTGCAGCTCCTCCGCCTTCTTCGCGTCCTGCTCGTCGACCACCTGGCCGTCGAAGAGGTGGACCGTGCGCTCGGCCACGTCCGCGTAGCGAGGATCGTGCGTCACCATGCAGATCGTCGCGCCCTCGTCGTGAAGCTCGCGAAGCAGATC